>JABTBR010000008.1 GCA_013284265.1 Oxalobacteraceae bacterium
TGGGTTCAAATGAAAGCCGGCAACCCGCCGGCTCAGCTGATTAGGCCGCCACCGCCACCTTGGCGACATCGGCCGCCTCGCCTTGATCATCCGAACGGATCAGGTGATCGAAGGCCGCCAGTGCCGCCTTGGCACCCTCGCCGACCGCGATGACGATCTGCTTGAACGGCACCGTGGTCACGTCGCCGGCGGCGAACACGCCCGGTACCGAAGTCTGGCCGCGTGCGTCGACTTCAATCTCGCCATGGCGCGACAGGGCGATGGTGCCCTTGAGCCATTCGGTATTCGGCACCAGGCCGATCTGTACGAACACCCCTTCCAGCTCGACCTTCTGCGCCGCACCCGACACCCGGTCGGTATAACTGAGCGCATTGACGATCTTGCCGTCGCCGTGGATCTCGGTGGTCTGCGCCGAGGTGATCACGGTGACATTGGCCAGGCTGTGCAGCTTGCGCTGCAGCACCGCGTCGGCGCGCAGTTCGGCGCCGAATTCGATCAGCGTCACATGCTTGACCAGGCCGGCCAGGTCGATCGCCGCTTCCACACCGGAGTTGCCGCCGCCGATCACGGCCACGCGCTTGCCCTTGAACAAGGGACCGTCGCAGTGCGGGCAGTAGGCGACACCATGGTTGCGGTATTCCTTCTCGCCCGGCACATTGATTTCCCTCCAGCGCGCGCCGGTGGCCAGAATCACCGATTTGCTTTTCAACACAGCACCGCTGGCGGTCTTGATTTCGATCAGCTTGCCCGGCACCAGCTCGGCGGCGCGCTGGGTGTTCATGATGTCCACGTCATAGGTCTTGACGTGCTGTTCCAGCGCCACGGCGAATTGCGGACCATCGGTTTCCTTGACGGACACGAAGTTCTCGATCGACAGGGTGTCGAGCACCTGGCCGCCGAAACGCTCGGCCAGCACGCCGGTCTTGATGCCTTTGCGGGCGGCGTAGATCGCCGCGGCCGCGCCGGCCGGACCGCCGCCGACGATCAGCACGTCGAACACGTCTTTCTTGCTCAGTTCTTCGGCCTGGCGGGCGCCGGCGTTCTTGTCCAGCTTGGACAGGATCTCTTCCACATTGGTCCGGCCCTGGCCGAAGTGTTCGCCGTTCAGGAACATCATCGGCACGGCCATGATCTGGCGCGCTTCGACTTCTTGCGGGAACACGCCGCCATCGATGGTGGTGACCTTGATGCGCGGGTTAATCACCGACATCGCGTTGAGCGCCTGCACCACTTCCGGGCAGTTGTGGCAGCTCAGCGAGATGAAGGTTTCAAATTCGTAATCGCCATCGAGATTGCGGATCTGTTCGATCACGGCATCGTCGAAGCGGATGGTGTGGCCGCCCACTTGCAGCAAGGCCAGCACCAGGGAGGTGAATTCATGGCCCATCGGGATGCCGGCGAAACGCACGCCGATATCGGTGCCCGGGCGGTTGATGCTGAAGGAAGGCTTGCGCTCATTGTCGTCGCTGCGTTCGACCAGCGTGATCTTGTCGCTCAACAGGACGATTTCCTGGAGCAGTTCCTGCATCTCGCGGGCCTTGGCGCTGTCATCGAGAGAGGCGACGATCTCAATTGGCTGCACTACTTTTTCCAAATAGGATTTCAACTGGGATTTCAGGTCTGCATCTAACATGATTTTTTCTTCCTTACATTTCTTTGGGCGAATGCCGGGCCGGACGCCCGGTCCGGCATCGCGGTACTACAAGTTTGCTGCGCTAGCGTTCAAGACTTAGATCTTGCCGACCAGGTCCAGCGATGGCTTCAGGGTTGCTGCGCCTTCGGTCCACTTGGCTGGGCACACTTCGCCTGGGTGGGAAGCGACGTACTGGGCTGCCTTGACTTTGCGCAGCAGTTCCGAGGCATCGCGGCCGATGCCGTTGTCATGCACTTCCAGCACCTTGATCTGGCCTTCTGGATTGATGACGAAGGTACCGCGCAGGGCCAGGCCTTCTTCTTCGATCATGACTTCGAAGTTACGCGACAGCAGGCCGGTAGGATCACCGATCAGTGGGTATTGCACTTTCTTGATCGCGTCCGAGGTGTCGTGCCATGCTTTGTGCGCGAAGTGGGTATCGGTCGAGATACCGTAGACTTCCACGCCCAGTTTCGAGAACTCGGCGTAGCTATTGGCCAGGTCTTCCAGTTCGGTTGGGCAAACGAAGGTGAAGTCGGCTGGGTAGAACACGAATACCGACCATTTGCCTTTCAGGGAAGCTTCGGTCACGTCAACGAATTTGCCATTGTGGAAAGCGGTTGCCTTGAATGGTTTTACTTGGGTATTGATCAGAGACATTGTGGTTTCCTCGTGAGGGGTTGTGAATCATTGAGACTCAAGTGTACGGTTTTTTAACCCATATGCAAAATTGATTGTCGCAATAGTTTCAATACGTTTTAACTATCGAGACAGCAAATGGCATTGCTATTATCCCCGTTCCACGCCGTTAAGGCGCGCGCTGGCTTAATCTGTTGATATCTATTCTTCGAGCGGTGGTCCGGCCACGCCCAGGCGGGCGAGGAAGATTTCCAGCTGGGGGCCGATGGCCTGGGACGGGTCGAACTTGCCTTGCAAGGCGTAGCGCTGGCGCTTCGATCCCGCGTCGACGATTTCGGCGCTGAAGTTGCCGTTTTCCCAGCAGGTGACGCGGCCGGTGGCGTTGCCCGTTTCCAGGTCGAGGCGCACGGTGGAGTTGAGCGAAGCCTGGCCCAGCACTAGCTGGGACGCCATATCCTCGGGCAAGGTGGCGATGGTGGCGCGGGCCCAGGCATAGAATAGTTGCAGCATGCGGCGATCCCTTTCACGGTGATCCAAACGGCCGGGCAGACGATACACTGGCTACGATTGTAGTCCCTTTGCCGCCGAGGGAAAGTCCCGTTCGCTCAGGCCTGCAGGCGCTCGCGCTGTTCCCTGAGCAGCTCGTCGAACTGTGCGCCCGGCATCGGCCGCGCGAACAGATAGCCCTGGCCATAGTCGCAGCCGGCCCCGGCCAGCAGATCGCGCTGCTCCGGCGTCTCCACCCCTTCGGCGATGACGCGCAGGCCCAGCTTGTGGGCCATCACGATGATCGCGTCCGACAGCGCCATATCGCTCGATTCGGGCGCCAGGTTGCGGGTGAAGGAGCGGTCGATCTTCAGATAATCGATGTCGAATTTCTTCAGGTAGGACAGCGAGGAATAGCCGGTGCCGAAGTCGTCCAGCGCCACCTGGATGCCGGCGTCGCGCAATTGCAGCAGCTTGGCGGTGACGGCCTCGCTGGCGTCGAGCAGCAAGCCTTCGGTGATCTCCACCACCACCGACTGGCCCGGCAGATCACGCGCCTCGAGCTGCTGCAGCCAGCCCGAATAGCAGCCATCCTCGCGCTGGAATTCCAGCGGCGACTGGTTGACGCTGACCTGGAATTGCGGATGGTGTTCCAGCCGCCAGCGCTGCACCCATTGCAGCGATTCGCGGAATACCCACTCGCCGATGTCGATGATCAGGCCGCTCGCCTCGGCCAGCGGAATGAATTCCAGCGGGCTGACCACGCCGCGCTGCGGATGGTTCCAGCGTATCAGCGCCTCGGCCTTGTGGATGCGTCCGCTGGCCAGATGCACGATGGGCTGGAAGAACAGTTCGAACTGCTCGCCCTTGAGCGCGCCGCGCAGATCGTTGGTCAGGCGCATGCGGTTCAGCGCCGCCACCTGCAGCACCGGCGTGAAGTAGCTGAAACGGTTGCGGCCCGCGCCCTTGGCCGCGTACATGGCCTGGTCTGCATGCTTGAGCAAGTCTTCGATGTCGTGGGCGTCGTCGGGGAACAGGGTGATGCCGATGCTGGCCGACACGAAAGCCTGCTCCTGGCCCAGGTCGAAGGGCGCCAGCAGGCTGTCGATGATGGACTGGGCCACCCGTTCGACCAGGTCGGCCTCGTGCAGCTCGGTCAGGATCACGGTGAATTCATCGCCGCCCAGGCGCGCCACCGTGTCCGAGGCGCGCACACAGGCCGAGATGCGGCGCGCCGCGTCGATCAGCAGGATGTCGCCCTGATGGTGGCCCAGGGTATCGTTGACTTCCTTGAAGTGGTCCAGGTCGATGAACAGGATGGCCAGGTGGCTGCCGTCGCGGCGGCACTTGATGATGTCGTGCGCCAGCCGGTCATGGAACATGCGCCGGTTCGGCAACTGGGTCAGGGCGTCGAAATTGGCTTGCTGCCAGATCAGCTCCTCCGACTGCTTTTTCTCCGTCACATCTTCGATCATGCTCAGGTGATAGGGATGGGCGGCGGCGGCCGCGCCGATGGCGGCCACCGAGGCATCGACCCAGACCACCGAGCCGTCCGGGCGCAGCAGGCGCTTGGACAGCTTGTAGCCGGCGCTGCGGCGGGCATTCAGTTCTTCCATATGGATCAATTCGGCCAGCACATCGTCGGGGTGGCTGATATCGCTCCATTTGCTCGCCTTCATCTGTTCCAGCGAGCGCCCGGCGATGTCCAGATAGCGCTGATTGATGTCGTGGAACTGGCCGCTGACGGTGTCGATCAGGGCGATGCCCATCGGCGCCGCCTCGAACATGGTGCGGAAGCGCTGCTCGCCCTTGCGGATGGTGTCCTCGGCGCGCTTGCGCTCGCGCGCCAGCAGGCTGAAGTGGATGGCACCGGCCAGCAACAGCAAGGCGCCGGCGCCGCCGAGCACGCGGTACACCCAGGTCAGGCTGTCGCTGCCCTGATCGGCCTGGTACAGGAAGCCGTCGAAGGAGACATTGCGCGGCAGCAGGCCCAGGTCGGCGTACACCTCGGCGATATGGCGCCAGCGCGCCGGGTTCATATAGCCGATCTCCACCAGCACCGGCTGCACCAGCGGCACCATCTGGCGCGCCTCGTACAGCAGGTGCTGGCGGTCGAAGCGGCGGCTGTATTTGTTCAGGATCAGCTCGGCCACCTCTTCCTGGTGGCTCATCGCATACTGCCAACCACGCATCGAGGCGGCGCGGAAGGCGCGCACCCGGTCCGGATGGGTATTGAGTTCCTGCTCGCTGGTAAACAGATTGTCGCCGTAGAAATCGATCCCGGCCGAACGGGGGGTGTAGACATCGTAGGCAAAGCCGATCCGGTCCAGCAGGTCCGGCTCGTTGGTCACATAGATCGACAGCGCATCGACCTTGCCGCTGACCAGGTCGTCCGGATTATAGGTGTGCTCGACGCGCTGCAGCCGGTAACTGGGGATGCCTTCCTTCTTCAGGTAGGCCAGCAGCTCATCGGCATGGGTCAGCTCGTCGGTGAGCGAACCTATCATCACGCGCTTGCCGATGATGCGGCGGATATCGGGCTCGGCACCGCTCTGGCGCATCGCCAGCGCATACGGCGAATGCTGGAAGATCACGCCCAGCACCACCAGCGGCTTGCCGGCCTGGCGCGCCAGCAGCAGGCTGCTGCTGCCCACGCCGTATTGCGCCTTGCCGGCCAGCACCGCGCGTTCCGGCTCATTGCCGTCGGCTCCCTCGGTCAGGCTGACCTCCAGCCCCGCCTCGCGGTAATAGCCCTGCTGCACGGCCGCGTAATAGCCGGCGAACTGGAACTGATGGCTGTGCTTGAGTTGCAGGGTGATCTTGTCGAGCGCCTGGGCCGGCAGCGGCAGCAGCGCGGCGCAGGCCAGCGCCAGCGCGGCCAGAGGGCGCGGCGGCCGGCGCAATGCGCGGACAAGACGGGAGATGGCAGCGGCGGGGTGAACGGGCACTGAGCGATCCGAAAGCGGGTTGAGGGGGTTGCGGTCTGCAGAGTGGCGTAGTTGCCACACACAAATTGTAGCCGCTTCGGCCGCCCATGCGGCATTTATCCCCTCCGGAACGCAGCAAAAGCAACGGGCGGCGGGCTTGCGCCGCGCCGCCCGTGGGCCAGGGCCGCCGCCTTGCGACTTTATGGCAGGTTGGTCGGGATCTGCTGGTTGAGCAATTTGCCATTGCCCAACTGGCCTTCGGTGCCACGGCCCCAGCCCCAGATGCTGTTATCGGTCTGCAAGCCGAAGCTGTGCGAGGCGCCGGCCGCGACCACCGACCAGCTGTTCAGGTTGCCGATCTGGACCGGCACGGCCTGGTCCAGCCCGGCGCCATCGCCCAACTGGCCGTCGGTATTCGCACCCCAGGCCCACAGCGAGCCATCGGTACGCACCGCCAGCGAATGCAGGTCGCCCGCCGAGATCGACTGCCAGTTGACGGTGGACGCGATCAGCACCGGCGCCAGCACGTCGGAGAAACCGTTATTGCCCACCTGGCCGGACGCATTGCCGCCCCAGCCGTAGAGCGAGCCGTCGTTGCGCAGCGCCATCGAATGGGTCTTGCCGGCCGCGATCGCGGTCCAGAACGAATTACCCACCTGGGTCGGGATCAGCACATCGACATTGCGCGCGCCATTGCCGAGCTGGCCGTTATTGTTGCCGCCCCAGACGAACAGCGAGCCATCCTTGAGCAGGGCCATGCTATGGATGGTACCGGCCGCCACCTTGGTATACAGGGCGGTGCCGATCTTGGTCGGAATCAGCTTGTCGGCCTTGGTGTTATCGCCCAGCTGGCCGTTGAAATTGCGGCCCCATGCATACAGTATGCCCTTGCTGATGGCCAGGGTATGCGCTTCGCCCACGGCCACATAGCTGTAGTCGGTACCGGCGATCTTGACCGGGGCCGGACGGTCGGTGGCGGTGCCATCGCCCAGCTGGCCATTGTGGTTGTAGCCCCAGGCCCACAAGGTGCCGTCGTTGCGGATCGCCATGGTGTGGTAACGCCCGGTGGCGACCATTTTCCAGGTACTGACGCCGCCGGTGACCAGTGCCGGCACGTCATGGTCGGTGGTGGTGCCATCGCCCAGCTCGCCGTTATGGTTGCTGCCCCAGGAGTACAGGGTGGCATCGGCCTTGCGCGCGAAGCTATGGTCGCCGCCGGCCGCGATCGAGGTCCACGGCGCGATCACCGTCAGTGCGGTGGTGGCGCTGACCGAATCGACGGTGGCCGTCACAGTGTCGGTACCGACGGCCTTGCCGGTGACCAGGCCGCTGGTAAACACCACGCCCACCACGGACGACTTGGCGGTCCAGCTGACGCCGGTGGTGAGCGCCTTGGTGCTGCCGTCCGAGTAGGTTCCGGTGGCCACCAGCTGGACGCTGGTGCCGATGGCGATGGTCGGGTTGACCGGCGTCACATTGAGCGACTTGAGGGTGACGCTGGTGCCGGGCGTGGTCGGCGTGGTGGTGGCGCTATCGCTGCCGCCACCGCCGCAAGCGGCGAACAGGGCCAGCATGGGCACCAGCAGCAGGGAGGTGAATTTAAACGAGGTTTTCATAGTCTTCCAGTTCGTCGCATCAAATGGGGCCGGGACGGAGGGGCGATTGCGCGTAACGGTGCCAGCATCTTGCCAGTGTAGCCCCAAGCGGACTGCGCGCATCGCCCGAGCAGAACCGATTTCGCTAGCCAATTGCCCTAATGACGGCATTTAACAACATTTCCTGATGGGAAAATGAAGCGTAGTGGGAATTGGGGGAAAACTCAAGCGGGATGTGCTGAGGTGTGGCGGAAGGTGGCGGGTTGCCGGCGCTGTTTAAACCCACGGCGTAACCCTGGGGTCTGACCCGGCGGGTCAGACCCCGGCTCTTTGCCGTGGGTTCAAAAAAGGGCAGCGGCACCTTGGAAAAAGGCAGCGACACCTTGAAAAAAGGCAACGGCACCTTGAAAAAAAGCAGGGCATCTTGCGATGCGCCTGCTCTATAGCCGGACTGCCGCAGTGTTGGCTTACTTGCGCCCGCCCCGCGCCGGGGCCCCGCCCTTGGCCGGCTTCGCGCCCTTGGCCGGCGCGGCGGCCGGCTTGGCCTTGACCTTGATCGTGTCCAGGATGGAAGCGCGTGGCTTGGTGTCGATGCTGGCGCGGGCCGTCAGCGAACCGGTCAGCGCGTTGGCGCGCACACCGCCGGCCGTCGGCGCCTGGCGCAGCTTGGCCGCCGGTGGCGGCGGCGCACGCCGGCCTTCCGGCGCCGGCGTGCCATTGCCTTCCGACGCACTCCAGGACGGGATCAAATGCTTGTCGCCATTGCCGATCAGGTCGCCTCGGCCCATGGCCACCAGCGCTTCGCGCAGGATAGGCCAGTTTTCCGGGTCCTGATAACGCAGGAAAGCCTTGTGGGTGCGGCGGATCTTGCCGCTGCGGGCCGTTTCCACCACTTCCGAGTCGGCCGTCACCTTGCGCAAAGGATTCTTGCGCGTGTGGTACATGGTGGTGGCCATCGCCATCGGCGTCGGCATGAAGGTCTGCACCTGGTCCAGCTTGAAGTTGTTCTTCTTCAGCCACAGCGCCAGGTTCAGCATGTCCAGGTCGGTGGTGCCGGGATGGGCCGCGATGAAGTAGGGAATCAGGTACTGCTTCTTGCCCGCTTCCAGCGAGAAGCGGTCGAACATTTCCTTGAACTCGTCGTAGGCGCCGATACCCGGCTTCATCATCTTCGACAGGGTGTTCTCTTCGGTATGCTCGGGCGCGATCTTCAGCAGGCCGCCCACGTGGTGGGTCACCAGCTCCTTGACGTACTCGGGCGAACGCACGGCCAGGTCGTAGCGCAGGCCGGAGCTGATCAGGATCTTCTTCACGCCGGGAATCGCGCGCGCCTTGCGGTACAGCGAGATCAGCTTGCTGTGGTCGGTGCCCAGGTTGACGCAGATCGACGGGTAGACGCAGGACAGGCGGCGGCAGGAGGTTTCGATTTCCTTGCTCTTGCAGGCCAGCCGGTACATATTCGCGGTCGGTCCGCCCAGGTCGGAAATGGTGCCGGTGAAGCCCTTGGTCTTGTCGCGGATGTGCTCGATTTCGCGCAGGATGGACGGCTCGGAACGGCTCTGGATGATGCGGCCCTCGTGCTCGGTGATCGAGCAGAAGGTGCAGCCGCCGAAGCAGCCGCGCATGATGTTGACCGAGAAGCGGATCATTTCCCAGGCCGGAATACGGGCCTTGCCGTAGCTCGGGTGCGGTGCGCGGGCGTAGTTCATGTCATAGACGCCATCCATCTCGTCCATCTGCAGCGGCAGCGGCGGCGGATTGAGCCAGACGTCGCGCTCGCCGTGGGCTTGCACCATGGCGCGGGCGTTGCCGGGATTCGATTCCAGGTGGAACACGCGCGAAGTGTGGGCATACATCACCGGGTCTTCCTTGACCGTCTCGTAGGACGGCAGGCGCACCACGGTCTTGTCGTGCTTTTCGCGCGCCATGGCCTGGCGCTCTTCGCGGCTCATGATGCGGATCGGCTTGATCACTTCCGGCGCGCTGGCCGCGTTGTCGGTGGCGCAGGCGCTCTTGTCTTCCTGGGCCATCGCATACGGGTCGGGATGGGCATCGACCTTGCCGGGCACGTCGACCCGGGTGGAATTGTTCACACCCCAGTCTGGTCCCGGCAGCCAACCCGGCGGCACCATGAAGGAGGTGCCGCGCAGGTCGCGGATATTCTTGATGTCTTCGCCAGCCGCCATGCGGTGGGTCAGGTCAACCAGCGCGCGTTCGGCATTCCCGAAGATCAGCATGTCGGCCTTGGAATCGGGCAGCACCGAGCGGCGCACCTTGTCCGACCAGTAGTCGAAGTGGGCGATGCGGCGCAGCGAGGCTTCGATAGAACCGATCACGACGGCGGTATCGGGGAAGGCTTCGCGGGCGCGCTGGGCGTAGACGGTGACGGCGCGGTCGGGGCGCTTGTTCGGCTCGCCATTGGCGGTGTAGGCGTCATCCGAGCGGATCTTGCGGTCGGCCGTGTAGCGGTTGACCATCGAGTCCATATTGCCGGCGGTGATGCCGAAGTACAGCTTGGGCTTGCCCAGCACGCGGAAGGCCTCGGCCGACAGCCAGTCCGGCTGGCTGATGATGCCGACGCGGAAACCTTGCGCTTCCAGCAGGCGGCCGACCAGGGCCATGCCGAAGCTGGGGTGGTCGATGTAGGCGTCGCCGGTGACGAGGATGACGTCGCAGGCGTCCCAGCCCAGCACATCCATTTCGGCGCGGGACATGGGAAGGAAGGGCGCAACGGCAGCGCGCGCGGACCGCTTGGGGACGGTCGCAAATAAGTGGGTAGGGGAGCTCATATCGGACAGCATTGTACCGGAAATGCCTCGTTCCCGCTCGCCAGCTGCCGTTTTTTTAAGCAATTAATTTTGGAAATCCTTATATCTTTCAATAACTTGTGTCGTGGCGGACAAGATTACTCTTTGATAGAAGATGCCAGACTCCCATTGCTTTGTCATACAAGTTTGCTATAACGAATAGACAGTCATTGTTCAGGGAGACCACCATGCGCCGCCGACTTTACTTCATGCTGCCCAATCCTGCGAGTGCCCGAGCCATGCTCGACGAGCTGTTGCTGGCCCGGATCGAGATCAGCCATATGCGCTTCCACGGACGCGACGGCACCTTGCCGGACGACATGCCTACCCTGAACTATCTGCAGAAAACCGATCTGGTCCATGGGGCCCAGCTGGGCGTCGTCATCGGCGCCATCGTCGGTCTGGGCGCGGGTATTTTCCTGACCATGTTCCCGCCCGATGGTTTTACCCTGCGCACCGCCGCGATCCTGCTGGTGGCGCTCGGCGGCGCGGTGTTCGGCGGCTGGGCTTCCGGCATGAATGCGGCGGCCGTACCGAATACCAAGCTGCGGCAGTTCGCCGACCGGATCGAGCAGGGACAGGTGTTGTTGATACTGGACGTGCCGCTGGGGCGGGTCCAGGAAATCGAGGAGATGATCGCCAAACGTCATCCCGAAATCAGCTTTGGCGGTATTGAACCGCCGATGCTGGCGTTTCCGTAACGCTGGCTGCCCGGGGCTACCGGCCCCGGGTTCTTCCTTGCTTTCTGCTTTGCTAAATTCCCATATTGGCCAGAATGGTGCCCAGCTCGCGCAGGGCCGGTTCCAGTTGCGGGTGGCGCGCGGCGAAACGGGCTGAAATTTCCTGCGTGCGTTCGGCCAGGCCATAGGTGGTGGTTTCGCCACTGTCTTCCGCACCGCGGTCGAGCAGCTGCTTGATATCGCCATCGAGCTGCCTGAGCAATTCCTGCAGTTCTTCGTCGATGGGACCGGTATTGGCCAGCTTGCCGTGCAGAGTCTTTAATGATGCCTTCAGATTGCTGTCCATATGCGTCCCCAGTGTATTCAGTCTTGCCTAGTCGATAAACGTGGTCGCAAGATAGAGTTCTTCCACTCGTTTCCTGGCCCACGGGGTCTTGCGTAAAAATTTCAGGCTGGACTTGATGCTCGGATCGCTGATGAAGCAATTGATGTCGATCCGCTGTGCCAGCTGTTCCCAGCCGTAATAGGCATGCAAGCGGGTGACGATCGCTTCCAGGGTCACACCGTGCAGGTCTTGCTCGCTCATGTTTATATCTTACTCAAATTCGTCAATAAAGCACACGGCCTGTCGCAAACCGGTGGGTGTTAGCGCCACGTCCGCTGAGCAAAGGTGGCGAGGGTGTGGCATTTTGATACTTGTTGCGGACCGCGGGTGCAGCCGATTGCCTGGAACCATTCTACCGTGTCGCGTGCAGACAGGTTTGAACGGTTCAGGATCAGGCGATGTGGGATGGGTGTGCGGCCTGCGAGCCGGCGGGGCAAGCTTGAACCCACGGCGTACCCCTGGGGTCTGCCCCCAGGGTCGGGGGAGGGGCCAGGCCCCGCCGGTCCCGTTGGGACCGGCCCCCGGCTCTTTGCCGTGGGTTTAGAAAGAAGGTACCGGCGCGCCAACATTTACGGCGCGGTCAGGCCACGGCGATCCAGCAAGGGCTCGATCTTCGCATCGCGGCCGCGGAAGTTGCGGAACAGCTGCAGCGCATCGTCGGTACCGCCGCGCGACAGCAAGGTCTTGCGGAACCAGTCGCCGTTCTTGCGCTGCAGGCCGCCGCTTTCCTTGAACCATTCCACGGTATCGGCGTCCAGCTTTTCGCTCCACAGATAGGCGTAGTAGCCAGCCGAGTAACCGCCCGCGAAACTATGCGAGAAGTAAGTGGTGCGGTAGCGCGGCGGCACCAGCGCGAAGTCCACGCCCAGTTCCTTCAGCGACGCCGCTTCAAAGCCCAGCACATCCGTCGGCACCTGCGCCGGGGTCAGCTGGTGCCAGCGCTGGTCCAGCAGCGAGGCGGCGATGTATTCGGTGGTCGTGAAGCCCTGGTTGAACTTCTTGGTCGCGACCACCTTGTCGAGCAACTCCTTCGGCATCGGCGCGCCGGTCTTGTAATGCTTGGCGTAATTGGCCAGCACTTCCGGCCACAGCGCCCACATTTCATTGACCTGCGATGGATACTCGACGAAGTCGCGCGGGACATTGGTGCCCGAGAAACGCGGGTATTTCACGTTCGAGAACATGCCGTGCAGCGCGTGGCCGAATTCATGGAAGGCGGTTTTCACTTCATCATAGGTCAGCAGCGTCGGCTCGCCGGCAGGCGGCTTGGGAATGTTCAGGTGATTGCCCACCACCGAGTGCGTGCCCATCAGGCCGGACTGCGAGATGTATTCATTCATCCAGGCGCCGCCCTGCTTGTTGCCGCGCGCGTACATATCGGCCAGGAAGATCGCCAACTGCTTGCCGTTCGCATCGAACACGTCGAACACGCGCACGTCCGGGTTGTACACCGGCAGATCCTTGCGCTCCTTGAAGCTCAGGCCGTACAACTTGCCCGCCGCGAAGAACACGCCCTTGACCAGCACATTGTCCAGCTCGAAGTAGGGCTTGAGCTGGTTCTCGTCGAAGGCGAAGCGCTGGGCGCGCACCTTGTCGGTGTAGAGCGCCCAGTCGGCCGCCGTCACGGCGCCGCCCTGCTCCGCGCTGGCGGCCACTTGCAAATCGGCCGCTTCCTTGCGTGCATTGTTGACGGCGGGCTTGGACAGCTCGCTCAGCAGCTTGTTGACGGCGGCGGTGTCGTGCGCGGTCTGGTCTTCCAGCGAATAGGCCGCGTAGTTGGCGTAGCCCAGCAGTGCGGCTTTTTCCGCGCGCGCCTTGGCGATTTTCAGTACCACGTCACGGTTGTCGAATTCGCCGCTTTGGCCACGGTTCAGCGACGCGGCCAGCAGGCGCTCGCGCACATCGTGACGGCTCAGTTCGGCCAAAGGCGGCTGGCCCGAGGTGTTGACCAGGGCGACCAGGAATTTGCCGTCCAGGCCCTTGGCCTTGGCCGCTGCGGCGGCGCCATCGATGGCGGCGGCGCTCATGCCGGCCAGCTCTTCACGCGTGTCGACCACCAGCGCGGCGGCATTGGTGCCCTTCAGTACGTTCTGCGAGAAGGTCGTTTGCAGCGTGGCGATTTCGCCATTGATGACGGACAGTTTTTGCTTGTCGGCCGCCGACAGCTTGGCGCCGGCGCGGACGAAATCGGTATGGTAGCGTTCCAGCAAATGCTTGGATTCGGCGTCCAGGCCCAGCTTGTCGCGCTTGGCGTACAGCGCTTCCACGCGCTGGAACAGCTTGGCGTTGAGGAAGATCGCATCGCCGTGGGCCGCCAGTTTGGGCGACATGTCGCGGTCGACCGCGTCCAGCGTGTCATTGGTGTTGGCGCCTTGCAGGTTCTGGAAGGTGGTCTGTACGCGGGTCAGCAACTGGCCCGAACGCTCCATCGCCACCACGGTGTTGTCGAAAGTGGCCGCCTTTGGGTTGTTGGCGATCGTCTCGATCTCCTTCAATTGCTGGCGCATGCCCTCGGCAAATGCCGGTGCGAAATGCTCGTCCTTGATCTTGTCGAATGCCGGATAGTGGAAGGGCAAGGTGCTGGCCTTGGCGAGGGGATTGGACGCCAGCGCGGCGGCGGGTGCCACCGGCGCCGCCAGAACGGTCTGGGTCATTGCCAGGCCAAGACTGGCCGCGATTACGAGCATTTGAGGACGGGACATGTTTTCATCTTTCAAAAAGCACCAAAAAATGCTGACGGGGTAGCGCAGCATGCTAGCGCGAAATGATAGCAGGCAGTTATACGGGAGTCACCAGCAAAAAAACTGCTGTATTGCAGGGAAAACCGAATCTTATTCAGGCAATCACCCCATCCTTTCCACTGCTTACCTGAAGGAAACTATGCTTGGTGAGATTTACTGTTAAAGTGATAACTTTACCACCCACACTGTCCTTGGAAGTCCATGAACGTCCCTATGCTGAAACGCCTGCTTCCCTGCGCACTCGCCATGCTGGCCCAGCAAGCCCTTGCGGCCGAGTCATCCGCCCGGGCCGGCAAATTCTCCTCGCGCGAAGAGCTGCGCTACTGCATGGAATCGGAAGCGCAGCTGTCCCAGCGCAAGAAGAACAATAGCGACTACGTGGCGAAAAATCGCGCGGCCCTGGCACGCATACAGGCTGAAGCGGCGGTCATCGTCCAACAGCAAAGCGTGCTCGACCATAGCGACGAAGTTGCCGTCAATGCCCTGAATCTGGTCATTGACCAGCACAATCAGTTCGTGGAAGAAACCAATGCCGAGGCCGAAACCCAGAATGCCCTGAGCAGCGCCTACAATGACGGCATGCTCACCCACAACCGGCGCTGCGCCGCCATGGTCTACCGCATGGAAGACCGCAAGGCGATTCTGGCAGAGCGCAAAGCCCAACAGAAATAAGCCCATGGAAATGTTCGCCTACCCCGTCATCGCGCTGTTGTTCGTGGCCGTGTTCACCCGCGAAGTGATCGCCCCGGCCTCGCGCAACCATTGCGACCGGCGCTGGCTGATCCTGTCCCTGTCGCTGGGCGCCGCCACCGTGATCACCACGATAGGCCTGGGCTACCTGTGCAGCAGCTTCATCCACGGGATCGCGCTGATTCCGGCCGCGCAAGCCTGGCCAGATTTACTGGTGGGTAGCTTGAGTTTTCTGATGGCCAGTTTCCTGTTTTACTGGTGGCATCGCGCCACCCACCACGCCGATCTGCTGTGGCGCATCTTTCACCAGCTACACCACAGCGCGCACCGCATCGAAGCGCTGACCGCCTTCTTCGCCCATCCGCTCGATACCGCGATGGCCGTGCTGATCAGCGTGTTCTCCAGTTATATCGTGTTTGGCGCTTCGCCGATTGCCGCGGGCTGGGCGCTGCTGCTGACGGGCGCCTTCGATCTGTTTCTGCATTCGGACATCCGCACCCCGCGCTGGCTGGGCTATCTGGTTCAGCGGCCGGAAATGCACACCGTGCACCATCGCTACGAGCACCACGCGCAAAATTACGGCCTGCCAGTCTGGGACCTGCTGTTCGGCACCTGGCACAATCCGGCGGAACGTTGCGCCAGGCTGGGCTTCGATCCCGACAAGTCCGAACGCATCAGCGACATGTTGCTGTGCAAAGATGTTCACCAATCCTGAAGAGCGCCACCACCATGAATGTTTCGCAGTTAAAGAAAGCCTGCCTGCGCCTGAACGGCGCCACCGAGAACTTGAACGGGCCGCCGAGCAATGTGCTGTCGTATTCCGTGGGTGGAAAGAATTTCGCCTACTTCAAGACCAGCGAGCCGGAGCAGTGGCGATTTAATATCCGCGTCTCGCCCGACCGCTTCATCGAGCTGACCGACATGCCCGGCGTGAAACCCTCACGCTATATGGGGCGCTTCCATTGGGTGGCGATTGTCGATGTGAGCAAGTTCCCCGCCGACTATCTGCAGGAATTGCTGGAGTGGTCCTACCGCAAGGCGGCCAGTGGCTTGACCAAGGCGATGCAGAAGGAACTGGGCTTGCTGACGGCGTAAGCCGGCGCGGGCCGCGACGCACAAGCGCAAGGTCTGAGAAGACCTGCGCTTGTTACGGATGGTTTGCTTAGTGCTTCAGTTGCGCCTCAATTCGACGTTCCGGCAGGAACCAGATCACGGCAACCGACACGTAGATTGCCAATGCAATCCCAACGTGCAGATATGCCAATCCAATCGCCGTCAGATACAACGCGGGCGACAGCCACACCTTGCCATCCTTGCCAACCGCCTTGGCCAGCGGCGAGTTGCCAGGGTTACGCGCGATCAGCACCTTCTGCAGAATCAGATAGGCAATCGCCGCCATCAGCAGCATGAAGCCATACAGCGCGACGGGCAGCGGCTCGAAATGGTTCTCGCCCATCCAGCCGGTGGCAAACGGAATCAGCGACAGCCAGAACAGCAGGTGCAGATTGGCCCACAGCACCACACCATCGACTTGCGAGGAAGCGTGCAAAAGATGGTGGTGATTATTCCAATAAATCCCCACGTAGACAAAGCTCAGCACATAGCTGAGCAACACCGGAATCAGCGGCTGCAACGCCGCCCAGTCCGCCCCATGCGGCACCTTTAGTTCCAGCACCATGATGGTGATGATGATCGCGATAACGCCATCGCTGAATGCTTCCAACCTGCCTTTGCCCATTTTTCGCCTATCAGTTAGTAAAACGCTAGTAGCGGTATGTTACTGCACCAAATCATCCAATCGACACGAGCAGTTTTCTTTTGGCGATGAAAATTGTAGGTCCAACGCTGCTTGATCTGCCTTAAAGTTGCCGTGAAATAACATCGCTATGATTTCCCTACGGCAATGTGCCGCAGACCTCTGCAAGGTTGCGGAGGCGATGATCAATTATTGGGGAGCTCATTCATGAAATCGATTCGTTTATCCATGCTGGCCAAACGGCTCAAGCCTGTACCGGCGCTGTTCACGGGCGGCGCGATGCTATTGTCGATGCTGGCCTGTACCTCGACCAATGCCGTGGATTTTGGCGGGCTGGTCAATTCGGCTGGTTTGGCGGCGAAAGCCGCGACCCTGAGCGATGCGGAAGTGGCCGATCTGGCGGACAAATCCTGCGCCGATCTCGATCGCCGGAACAAGATCGCCGCGCCCGGCAGCAAGTACGCGAAACGCCTAGCGACAGCGTTGAAACCGCTGAAGATGGACAAGTTCAACGGCAAACCGCTCAATGCCAAGGTGTACCTGGTCAGCGACGTCAATGCCTTCGCGATGGACAATGGCTGCATCCGCGTGTTCGCCGGCTTGATGGATATGGCGAATGACGACGAGATACGCGGCGTCGTGGGACATGAAATCGGCCATGTGTTGCTGGGACATTCCAAGAAGTCCATGCAAACGGCCTACACCTTGCAGGCGGCGCGCGGTGCGGCCGGCGCTGTCAGCACCACTGCGGCGACCTTGAGCCAGTCGGATCTCGGGGACCTGGGTCAGAAATTCATCCAGGCGCAGTTTTCTCAATCGCAGGAAACGGATGCGGACGATCAATCCTATGGGATTTTATACAAGGAGAAATTGTCACGAACAGGACTGGTGACGATGTTCCAGAAGCTGGCTAAGCTGGATGGCTCCGGCCACAGCATGTTCAGTTCGCATCCATCCTCGCCGGATCGCGCGCAGCATATTCAGTCGCGCATTGATAAGGATGGTTAAGCCGACGGCTTGTCATGGCCTGAACCGCCGCAGGTCGCGCTATGCAAACGCGAGGTCTGCGGCAGGACATCGACGACGCGCAAGGACTGGGCTGGTTTGTTTAATATCATTGCACATAGTACAATATCATTATAATAATTTTTACTGTGAATTATTATCTCCACACAATTTCAGCAAGTCATATCGGATGCGCAGTCATCACGACGGACCAGTCTCAGCGCTCACACTGTACGGAATACGCAGTCAATTTTTAAGAAAGTAATTATGGTATCGATGCATTTAACCTTGCGCGACAAACAGCGCAAGTCTGTTCCAGCCCTGCTCGCCGGCGGCATGCTGCTTTGCTCGGCATTCGCAACTCCCCTGGCCAGCGCCATCGATTTTGGCGGACTGGTCAATTCAGCCAGCCTGGCGGTCAAGGCAGCGACCTTGAGCGATACCGAAGTCATTGAGCTGGCGGAAAAGTCCTGTGCCGAACTCGATCGCACCAATCAGGTCGCAGCACCTGGCAGCAAATATGCAAAACGCCTGGCGACGGTATTAAAACCGATGAATATGAGCCAGTTCAATGGCAAAGCACTCGATGCCAAGGTGTATCTGGTCAGCGACGTCAATGCCTTCGCGATGGACAATGGCTGTATCCGTGTGTACGCCGGCTTGATGGATATGGCCAATGACGATGAGATCCGTGGCGTCGTCGGACATGAAATCGGGCACGTGTTGCTGGGTCATTCCAAGAAGTCCATGCAAACGGCCTACACCTTGCAGGCGGCGCGCGGCGCGGCCGGGGCCGCTAGCGGCGCCGTTGCGGCATTGAGCCAGTCGGATCTGGGGAACCTCGGTCAAAAATTCATCCAGGCACAGTTTTCCCAATCACAGGAAACGGCTGCGGACGACCAGTCCTATGGAATTCTGTACAAGGAAAAACTGTCGCGGACGGGCTTGGTGACGCTGTTCCAGAAGTTGGCCAAGCAGGAAGGCTCCGAGCACAGCATGTTCAGCTCGCATCCATCCTCGCCGGATCGCGCACAGCATATTCAGTCCCGCATCGATAAAGACGGTTAAACGCCATACTGCCTTATCAATCTACATCCGCAGTAAATTGACCGGGATACCTAAGACCTTTCCTGCTGCCGCCATGCCGCGATCTAATGTGTAAACTGTTGCGTTATGTGCGGTAGCGATGGCGAGACCAACTGCTGATCGCGAGCGGCTCACCGGCGCTCAACATGAATTTCTCGGCTACCACACTGCCAGACTCGGGCGTCAGGTAAGCGATCAAAACACTGGTATCGACGTAACGCATCAATAGCGATCACTGTCTCGAAGCTTCCGCATAAACTCACCCGCAGGTTCAGTTTGCCGCGGTAATCTTGCACGTAATTCGGCCAGACTAGGGAGCTGTTGACGCTGCGGCACACTGCGCACAAGCCGCACAACTGCCTGACCTCGTTTCGTAATAGTGACGTCCTCACCGGCCTCAACCATTGCAATCAGCTTGCTCAGTTGGGCTTTGGCCTCCGCCAAGGTAAACGTTTGCATGATTTCCTCATGACTATCCAGGTAGTCATTCAAGCATAGCACGCGATTCCAACCTTATTTTGAGCGGAACCCAAGTCCGACGATGTAAAAAATCAAAGGATCAATAGTGCGGCGGCCGCTCATTCGCAGCACTACCGCCGCCACCGCCACCGCTTTGCTGCTGGTCGCGCGCGTGCTGGGCCAGCGCCGCACACATCTGCTCGAGCTTGTCGATCTGCTTTTGCTGCTCGTAGATGCGCTGGTTGAGCGACTCCACCATGTCCTCCTGGTGGGCCAGCTTGATTTCGATATCGATGAAGCGGTCTTCGGTACTCACGGCATACTCCCTGCTAGAAAGCATGCATTCTACCGCCCATCACCGGGCCGCCGTTTATTTCAGATAGATGCCGCCGCACAGGATCAGGTCGTCCTCGGGCTGGCAATACATGGCCTTGGGCTCGATCTTGCCGCTGACGGGATTGGTGAACTTGTATTCCTGCCAGAACGGCGTCTTCTTCTTGGCCATTTCCACGCGCTCACGCACGAAGGCCTTGCCGTCGACATCCTTGATATCGATGAGATTCTTGCCGATCATCTTGGCGTTGGCGCCGTGGGCGCGCACTATGCCGTCCAGGCCGTAGATCACCAGATACAGGTCGCGGTCGATGAACTGGCCATCCTTCTTGCTGACTTCGGCATAGGCTTTGTCCTTGCCGTTGGCCTTCAGATAGACCAGGCCTTTCTTGACCATCGCTTCGGCTTCGGCCTTGGTGGCGAAATCGTCAGCGTGCACAGGAGACAGCATGCCGCACATGAAGACGGCCGCCGGAACTAGAAATTTCAGGATGCTGCGGGTAGCGGATCGCAATTTCACCTCCGAAAAAACAAGCCGGTCTGACTTGGATCAATGCTAGCACGCCAATCTTTTGTTAAGGCCAATTTTCTGACCAGAATTCCGGCTCAGTTTGCTATCGGTGGCTTAGGTGTGGCCAACAGTTCCTTCATGCGTGCAAGACGCTCTTTCGGCGACAGAATCTCCGACTCCAGCGGCACGGCGGTGCCCACATCGAGTTCCATTTCCTTGATGAAGCGCGAGGGATCGCAATGGACTTGTTCGCCGGCGCGCTTGCGCTTCTTGCACCAGGTAATGTGCAGCGTGCGCTGGGCGCGGGTAATGCCCACATACATCAGACGGCGCTCTTCCTGCACCCGCGCGGCGATGCTCTCGGCCGGCGCATCGGGGTCGCCCTTGTGCGGCAAAATGCCCTCTTCCACGCCGACCAGGAACACGTGCGGATATTCCAGTCCTTTCGATGCATGCAGGGTGGACATGCGCACCGCGTCCGGCTCTTCGTCCTGGCCTTCCAGCATCGACATCAAGGCCACCATCTGGGTCAGTTCCAGCACGTTCTTTTCGTCGCCGTCGCGGTCCTTGCCGCCCCGGCCGCGATCCTTCAGCCAGTTGGTAAATTCCAGCACGTTCTGCCACTTTCCCTGGGCCGCGCGCTCTTCGAACATATCGTAGAGATAGGATTCGTAGTTGATCGCTTCGAGCAAGTCGTCCAGCACCTGGGCGGCGTTGTCGCCGCTGCCGCTCGGACCGGGCCGGCTGGCGCGCGCTTCAAGGTTGTTGATGAAGTTGCAGAACTCACGCAGCGGCAGCAGCTGGCGATCGTTCAGCTTGCCCTCGATGCCGCCCTTGAACACGGCTTCGAACAGCGAACACTGCCATTGGCCCGAGAAGGTGCCCAGCGCTTCCAGCGTGGACTGGCCCACGCCACGGCGCGGTGTGGTCACGGCGCGGATAAAGGCGGGATCATCATCGGTATTGGCCAGCAGGCGCAGGTAGCTGATGATGTCCTTGATCTCGGCCTTGTCGAAGAAACTCTGGCCGCCGGAAATCGTGTAGGGAATCCGTTCCTTGCGCAGCGCCTGCTCGATGACGCGGGCCTGGTGGTTGCCGCGATACAAAATCGCATAATCCGACCACTTGTTCTTGCGGTCGAAATGGTCGGCGGAAATCATGATGCCCACCTGCTCGGCTTCCTGATCGTCATTGCCCATGCCCAGCACCTTGATCGGTTCGCCCAGGCCGTGCTCGGACCACAGCGATTTTTCGAACAGCTTGGGATTGTTGCCGATCACGGCATTGGCGGCCTGCAGGATGCGGGTGGTGGAGCGGTAGTTCTGCTCCAGCTTGATCACCTGCAGATCGGGAAAGTCCACCTGCAGGGTTTTCAGGTTTTCCACCGAAGCGCCGCGCCAGGCGTAGATGGCCTGGTCGTCATCGCCCACGGCGGTGAACATCGGTTTCTTGCCGATGCCCGTCACCATCAGTTTCACCAGCTCGTACTGGCAGGTATTGGTGTCCTGGTACTCATCCATCAACAGATAGCGCAGACGGCGCTGCCACTTGTCGCGCACCGGTTCGTTATGACGGAACAATTCCACCGGCAGGCGGATCAGATCGTCGAAGTCCACCGCCTGATAGGCCGACAGCGTGGCCACATAGCTGCGGTAGATGCGGGCGGACTGGGCCTCGTCCTCGTCCTTGGCTTGCGACAGCGCCAGCTCCGGGTCGATCAGGCCGTTTTTCCACAGCGAAATATCGGTCTGGATGCGGCGGATCAACTGCTTGTCGGTGGTGATCGCCAGATCCTGGATCAGCGAACCGCAATCGTCGGCGTCCATGATGGAAAAACGGTCTTTGAGCCCCACGCCATTGGCTTCCTGGCGCAGGATTTTTACGCCCAGCGAGTGGAAGGTGGACACGGTCAGCTGCTTGGCCTGGCGCGGCTGCTTGAGCAGCTTGGCGATACGCTCCTGCATTTCCAGCGCGGCCTTGTTGGTGAAGGTCAAGGCGGCGATGGTGCGCGGATCGTAGCCGCGGTCTTCGATCAGGTGGGCGATCTTTTGCGTGATCACCCGGGTCTTGCCCGAGCCGGCGCCGGCCAGCACCAGACAGGGGCCGTCCAGGTAGGTCACCGCTTCGCTTTGCGGAATATTCAGGCCGAATTGTGGTGCTTTGGACATCGAGGGCGATCAGGCTGGGGCTTAGCCAGCCATTGTATCAGCGCTGCGGGACAGCGGCGCGGGCCGCTGACCAGCGCCAGCACGTGCCGCTGAGCAATGTCAGCGGCACGTCGCCGGGGAACTGGTTTCCTGCACTGCGGCGTGGCGCTACGGCGCCGCCGCGGTCTCTTGAAACGGGTTCTTAAAAGCCGCTCAGCACGATCTTGCCGATGGTACGGTGGCTTTCCAGCGCGGCATGGGCGCGGCGCAGATTGGCGGCGTTGATCTTGCCGTAGACCTCGCCCAAGGTGGTTTTCAGCTTGCCGGCGTCGATCAGATCGGCCACTTCATTGAGCAGCTTGTGCTGTTCGATCATGTCCGGGGTGCCGAACATGGCGCGGGTGAACATCATTTCCCACACAAAGGTCACGCTCTTGCCGAACAGTTTTTCCATCGGCAGCGGCTTGGTGTTGCTGACGATGCTGCACACGCCGCCTTGCGGAGCGATCAGTTCGGCGATCGCGTCGAAATGCTGATCGGTATCGTTCAGGCACAGCACGTAGTCGACCTGATCCAGGCCCAAGGCCTTCAGCTGGGCCGGCATATCGCCGTTGTGGTCGATGATGTGGTCGGCGCCCAGGTCGCGGCACCATTTGGCCGACTCGGCCCGCGAGGCGGTGGCGATCACGGTCAGGCCGGCCTGCTGCTTGGCCAGCTGGATCGCGATCGAGCCGACGCCACCGGCGCCGCCGATGATCAGCACGCGCTTGCCGGCGTCGGCGCCGCCGCGGCGGATCGCCAGGCGGTCGAACAGCATTTCCCAGGCGGTGATCGCGGTCAGCGGCAGGGCGGCGGCATTGTTAAAGTCCAGGCTGGCTGGCTTGCGGCCCACGATGCGCTCATCGACCAGATGGTATTCGCTGTTGGAGCCGGGGCGGGTGATGCTGCCGGCGTAGTAGACCGGGTCGCCGACCTTGAACAGGGTCACGTCCGGACCGACCGCCGTCACCGTGCCGGCCGCGTCCCAGCCCAGCACGCGCGGGGCCGCTTCGTCCGGGCTCGGCTGGCTGCGCACCTTGGTGTCGACCGGATTGACCGAGATGGCTTCGATGCGCACCAGCAGGTCGTGGCCGGTGGCGACGGGCTGGTTCAGCTCCACGTCCTGCAGCGAGGCAGGGTTGTTGATCGGGAGGTAGGCGGTGAGGCCGATGGCTTTCATGGTATTTCCTGGAAAAGTGATTGATGACGCAGTCTAAAGCGCCCGCATTGAATTGATAATTGGCATAATGATGAAATGACTCTTCAGCAAAACAAGCAAATGACGCTGGATCTGACCGACGTCGCCCTGTTCGTGCGGGTCTGCGCCACGCGCAACCTGTCCGCCGCCGGGCGCGAATTCGGTCTGTCACCCGCCGCCTCGAGCGCGCGCATGGCCCAGCTGGAAAAGCGCCTGGGCGCGCGCCTGCTGCACCGGACCACGCGCCACATCGCCGTGACCCAGGACGGCGATCTGTTCCTGGAAAAAGCCCTGCTGCTGCTGGAAGCGGCCGAGCAGGCCAGCGCCTCGGTCGGCCTGTCCGCCAGCGAACCGCAGGGCTTGCTGCGGGTGGCCGCCTCGGTCACGTTCGGCCGCTCCTATCTGATGCCGGCGGTGGCGCAATTCCTGCGCGAATATCCCGGCGTGCAGCTCGACTTGCGCCTGTCCGACACGATGATCGATCTGGCTTCAAACGGCATCGACGTGGCGGTACGGATCGGTCCGCTGCGTGATTCGGCGCTGGTGGCGCGGGTGCTGGCGCCCAGCCGCATCGTCATGGTCGCCTCGCCGGACTACCTGCGCCAGCATGGCACACCGGTCCATCCCGACGAACTGCCGCAACACCAATGCCTGTCACTGGAAGGGCGCAGCCTGTGGCGCCTGAGCGATCCGGATGGCGGCGAACACAAGCAGCGCGTCAACGGCCGCTTCCGCAGCGACAATGGCGAGGCGCTGCGCGACGCCGCCGTCGACGGGCTCGGCATCTCGATGCTGGCCACCTGGCTGGTGGCGGAACAACTGCGCAGCGGTGCGCTGGTGAAGATCATGACGGAGTTCGCGGCGGAGGATTCGGTCATCTCCGCGCAGTATTTGCACCGCCAGTTTTTGCCGCCGAAGAGCAAGGCCTTCATCGATTTTTTCAGCGCACGCTTCGGTCCCGAACCGTTCTGGGATGTGCCGGGCTGAAGCCGCCAAGGCGGCGCCCTGGCCCGGCCATGATGCAACGCAGCCATCATTGGTCGCAAGTTGCAGTACCATGCAGGGATAGGGCGCGTTGCGCGCCTGCTTTCAAGATGGTGTCACATGAACTTTGAACATTTAATAGAAATTAACGATCCGCTCAATCCACTGATCGAGGCACTGTCCTTGGAGCAACTGTGGCGCGGTCTGGTGCTGCGTGCGGAGTCGCCCAAGCTGTTCGTGCCGCATCTGGACGAATGCATCATCAGCGAGCGCACCGAACTGGGTTTCAAGCGCCGCCTGCGCTATGGCGAGCTGGTGATTGAGGACAAGGTCTTCCTCGACCCGCTGCATCAGGTGCGCTACCAGGTTGCGGCCCAGCAAGACATCAGCGCTTCCAGCCTGACGATGACGATCGAATTGCCGCACCCGGACACGCCCTTCGTGCGTTTCCTGTACGAGGACGGCCACGATGCCGCCACCGACGAAGCCAATGCCATGTACGACGAATTCCGCCGTTCCGCCTATCAGGAATCGGATATCGATACCGTGCGCATCCTGCGCGAAATGGCCATCGAAGGCCGCCTGGACGCGCTGCTGAACTAATTGCGCTCCGCCGGGCTGATACGCCCAGTGGTACAGCGCCGGGCTTACGCGCCCAGTTTACGCCGCCGGGCTTACACGCCCGGCGTGCAATCCGGACACTCCGGCCGGTTTTCCTGGTGCACCAATTGGTGCGCCAGATCGCGCAAGGCCGTGCGCACGCCCTCCTCGACAACGGGATGGTAAAACGGCATGTCCAGCATCTGATCCACCGTCAGCCGCGCCTGGCAGGCCCAGGCCAGCAGATGGGCCAGATGTTCGGCGCGCGGCCCGGCCAGCTCGGCGCCCAGGAAACGCCCGCTCCCCAATTCCCCATACACCCGCAGCATGCCGTGGTTTTGCAGCATGACCCGGCTGCGCCCCTGATTTTCGAACGACACCTGGCCGAACACAAAACGGCCCGCATGACTGGCGCACAATTCCTTGTAGCTGGCGCCCAGGGTGGCGATCTGCGGCTCGCAAAACGCCACCGTCAATGGTGTGCGGCGCAGGCCGGGTGTGACCTGCGGATAGCGCGCCGCATTGTCGCCGGCGATCTTGCCCTGGTCGGCCGCCTCCGGCAGCAAGGGCCGCTCATCGTCGGCATCGCCGGCGATGAAGATGGCGCTGCCGCCGCATTGCATGGTGTGCTTGTCGTAGATGGGCACGCCATCTTTGTCCAGCGCCAGCCCCGTGTGTTCAAGTCCCAAGTTATCCACATTGGGCGCACGGCCGATGGCGCTGAGCACGTAGCTGAAGCGCTCGCTGTGCTCGCCCTTGGCATCCGAGCTGCGCAGCAGCAGTTGTTCTCCCTCCTTTTCCACGCTGGCGATCGTCACGCCGAAGCGCAGATCCAGTTCCAGCCCCAGCGCGCGGGCGGCGCTGTCGCGCACGGCCGGGTCGCTCAGCTGCGCCACGCTGCTGCCGCGTGCAAAAATGCTCACGCGCACGCCCAGACGGTGCAAGGCCTGCCCCAGTTCCAGCCCGATCACGCCGGAGCCAACCACGGCCACCGAATCGGGCAGCGTGGTCCAGTCGAATACCGCATCGCTGATGATCACGCGCGGCCCCGCTTTTTTCCAGTCATCCGGCACTTTGGCGCGCGAGCCGGTGGCGATGACCACGCTGTCGGCCTGCACCACCGTATGCTCGCCCACCTGCAGGCGATTCGCATCCAGGAAGCGCGCGTGGCCCAGCAAGCGGTCTTCCTCGGGGATATGTTCCATGCCTTCGAGCACAAAG
The DNA here is from genome assembly GCA_013284265.1 of Oxalobacteraceae bacterium. Classification (GTDB taxonomy): domain Bacteria; phylum Pseudomonadota; class Gammaproteobacteria; order Burkholderiales; family Burkholderiaceae_D; genus Rugamonas. The sequence continues at coordinate 25,923 of JABTBR010000008.1, forward strand.
CCGACAAAGCGGTCGCGCTCGCTGCGCACCCTGGCCATTACGGCCTCGCCATCAATGCGCACACCTTGCGGATGCACGCCAAAGGCGGGCGCCGCGCTCAGCGCGTGGGCCGCTTCGGCGGCCGCGATCAAGAGCTTGCTGGGCATGCAACCGACCCGCGCGCAAGTGGTGCCGTAGTGCCCGCTTTCGATCAGCACGGCGCGTTTTCCCGCCAGCCGGGCGGCCCGGTAAGCGGACAAACCGGCGGTGCCGGCTCCAATGACAGCCACTTCGGTACTGAGTGTTTTCATAAAGGCATCCTGTGCACAAAGCGGAAGATTTCTTGGGGAATACTATACCCCGCTTGCGAATTCCGGTTTTCCTTTGAAGAAAAGCGTATTAGTATTACTTATCCGAATTACTTATTATAAGTACAGCTTATGAAAAACCTGGATTATCGTGCGCTGGCCGTATTGGATGCGGTGGCCAGCCAGGGCAGTTTTGAGAAGGCGGCGCTGGCCTTGGGCATCAGCCAGTCGGCGGTATCGCAACGCATCAAGGCATTGGAAGATGCCAGTGGCCGCCTGCTGATCGTGCGCGGCGCCCCCGCCGTCCCGACTGGCCTGGGGCAGCGTCTGGTCTCGCACCATCGTAACGTCAAGCTGATGGAGGCGGCGCTCGATATCGACCTGGGCAAGCGCGTCAGCATGCCGGAAATCGCCCTGGCCATCGATGCGGCCAGTCTGGCCACCTGGTTCCCGCCCTGCTTGCTGCCGCTGCTGTCGCCGCCGCGCTGCCAGCTCGATGTGCAGTTGGCCGATCAGGCGCTGGCTTTGCATCTGGTCAATGAGGGCAGCGTGTTTGCCTGCGTGGCGGCGGCCTCGGGCACGCCGCCAGCGGCGGCGAACGGGCCGACGGTCACGCCGCTGGGGCTGATGCGCTATGTCTGCGTGGCGACGCCGGCGTTTGCCGGGCACTGGTTTGGCGATGGTTTTTCCGTCGAAGCGGCGCAACTGGCGCCGGCGGTGGTCAGCGAGCCGGAACTGATGGCGCGCTTCATGGCCGAGGTGCTGGGCGTGCGCACGCAGATTCCGCGCCACCGCATGCCGGTGTCGCCGGCCTTGCAGGAATGTATCAACGGTGGATTGGCTTACGGGCTGTTGCCGCTGTCCCAGGTGGCGCCGGCGCTGGAAAGCGAACGTTTGATCGACCTGGCGCCGGGCCGCCATGTGGACGTGGCGCTGAACTGGCATGCCTGGAATCTGGATACGCCGTTTACCCGCGCGCTGTCCGAACAGGTGGTGGCGACGGCGCAGCGGATGCTGCTGCCGATAGACGCTTGAAATAGCTTCTCAGGTGCCGGCGACGCGTTTGGAACCCACGGCTTAAATCTGGGGTCTGACCCGGCGGGTCAGACCCCGGCTCTTTGCCGTGGGTTTTAAAGAGGCCGGCGGCCCCTTTCAAGTTACCCCATTCAAGCCGGCATCAAATATCCAGCGGATCAACTTCCAGCGACCACTTCACGCGGCTCTTCATCTGCCGCAGAGTGAGCAACCACTCTCGCAGAAAGTGTTGCAGCGCGGGCCTGGACGGCGACTCGACCAGCAGCTGGGCACGGTCCACATTGTGTACCCGCGTCATGCTCATCGGAATCGGATCATTGACCGTGATACCAGGATGCTCCATGCAATCGCGCGCCATCGTCAAGAATTCGATGGCCGTGGCCAGCTCCGGCGCCTCGGCCCGCAACAGGGCCTGGAACAGATACGGCGGCAAATCCGCCTGCTCGCGCTCCTCCAGCAAGGCGGTGGCGAAGTGGTCGTAATCGTGATTGACCACCGCCCCATACAGCGGATGCTGGGGATAGCGGGTCTGGATCAGCACCTCGCTGGCGCTGCCGCCCTCGATCTGGGCCGAGCGCCCGGCCCGGCCCGCCACCTGCATCAGTTGCGCGAACAGGCGCTCACTGGCGCGGTAATCCTGCGAGAACAGCGCCGTATCCGGATTCAAAATCCCCACCAGGGTCAGCTTCTTGAAGTCATGGCCCTTGGCGACCATCTGGGTGCCGATCAGGATATCCACTTCGCCCCGGTGCACCGTATCGAACGCGGCCTGTGCGCTGCCCTTGCGCCGGGTTGAATCGGCGTCGATGCGCAGCACCCGCGCTTCCGGGAACAGCGCCTGCAAACCCTCCTCCACGCGCTGGGTGCCACGCCCCAGCGGTTGCAGGTCCACATTGCCGCAAGTCGGGCAATGACGCGGTATGCGCATCTCCAGGCTGCAATGGTGGCAGCGCAGCCGGTGCTCCGGCTTGTGCAGCACCATGAAGGAGGTGCAGCGGGTGCAATCGCTGATCCAGCCGCAGGACTCGCAGCAGATCACCGGCGCATAGCCGCGCCGGTTCAGGAACAGCAAGGACTGCTCGCCGCGCTCCATGCGCAGCTTCAGCGCCGCGATCAATTGCGAGGTCAGGCCATCCTTGGGCTTGTCGCGCTCCATGTCCAGCAGCGCCACCCGCGGCAGCACGGCGTTGCGCACGGCGCGCTCGCGCAGTTCCAGCTTGCGGTAGCGGCCATTGTGGGCGTGGTGCCAGGTTTCCAGCGAGGGTGTGGCAGAACCGAGCACGATCGGGATGCGCAACTGCCAGGCGCGCCACACGGCCAGGTCGCGCGCCGAATAGCGCAAGCCTTCCTGCTGCTTGTAGGAAGGATCGTGCTCCTCGTCGATGACGATCAGTTTCAAATGCGGCAGCGAGGCCAGGATCGCCAGCCGCGTCCCCAAAATAATCCGTGCCTGGCCCTGGTGCGCGGCCAGCCAGTGCAGCATGCGCTCGCCTTCGGACAGGCTGCTGTGCAGGGTGGCCAGCATCACGCCGGGGAAGCGTGCGCGGATATTGCCTTCCAGCTGGGGCGTCAGATTGATTTCGGGAACCAGGATCAGGATCTGGCCCTGCGGTTCGCGCGCCAGCACCTGGGCGCAGGCTTGCAGATACACCTCGGTCTTGCCGCTGCCGGTCACGCCGTACAGCAGGGTGGGGGTGAAGCCGACGGCGCCGCCGATGGCGTCGGCCGCCTCTTGCTGAGCCGGATTGAGTTGGGGCATGTCGAGCGGGGTGCCGTCGTGCTCATCCTTGAGTTTGGCCAGCTTCTTCAGCGCGCGGTCCAGCGCCACCGTGGTCAGCACGCGCAGATTCTTGGGCAGGCCGGGCAGGGCCACCTCGCCCAGCGGACGCTGATAGTAGTCGGCGGCAAAGCTGGCCAGCGCCAGCCATTTGTCCGACAGCGGCGACAGCTGGCTGCGCACGGCCAGCACATCCTTGAGCTTTTCCTCGGGCACCTCGCTCGATTCGGCGATGGCCACGATCAGGCCCATCACCTCGCGCCGGGCGAAGGGCACCAGCGCCAGCTGCCCCACCTGGGGTAATTCTTCCTGCAAGCCTTGCCAGCGGTAATCGAAGACGGCATTGAGCGGCGTATCGAGCGCGATCTGCAGAATGCAATGTGTAGAAATGCCCTGCATTAGTCCTGCCTGTCCTGAAAAATCATGGGTAAAAGCCCTGAATACCTGCCATTGCTGGGGCGCTTTGAAGTATCCACAGATTTTGTGGATAACTTTGTGGACAAAGGAAAATTAATTCCGGGAAACGGTCACCTTTCCGCTTGTCCAAGACAGCCAGACCGACAAAAAGCGAAATTTACTCCCTTTAAAATCAATGACTTAGAAATTGCTTCCTAGGAGAGGGAAAATTAAGTTTTTTCCTCGGCCGCTGTGCATAACTGAAGTATTTAGGCTGTTTTTTTCTTCGAAATCAAGCTTTTTTTGGTGCCTGAACGGGCTTTATCCACTGTTGCGGCACAGCATGTTAGCAGGCTCTGCAACATCGCGACGCCCCGCATTCTACCCAGCTACATTTGGCAAGGTTTGCGCGATGACAAGGGCCTTATCAAGGGGGTATTCTTGCCCAAAAATAGTGCAACGCAGCATAAAACCCCGCCGCCAACAGGCAAAAATGTCTAAGTGCCGGTTTACTAAGTACTTTTCATTTTTATCCACAGATTGTGTGGATAACTTTGTGGACAATGGAAGAATCGACCTCTCCAGCCCTTGGGATAAGGTTTACAACTTGCCTAGTATTGACTGAAACACCATAAAATTAATACTTAATAATCATGCACTTACAAGATGTCTCCGGGCGAGCCGGATATGTCTGCCTGTTATTTCCGCAGCAAAAAAAATTGTGCATAAGTCGCTTTCACGCACGGGCGTTCAGAATGAAAAAAGGGCACGTTTCAGGCGAAACGTGCCCTTTGTTAGCGAGTTACATCAGCCTGCGCGCTGGGCCCGGCTGTAAGTATGCACTGCGTCGACCATCGCCGCGACATTCTCCGGCGGGGTGAATTGCGAGATGCCGTGGCCCAGGTTGAACACATGGCCGCTGTCCGCAGCAGGCTTGCCGAAGGCGTCCAGCACCTGATGCACCTGGGCACGGATCTGCTCCGGTTCGGCGAACAGGATGGCCGGGTCCAGATTGCCCTGCAGACCGACTTTATGGCCGACCTTGGCGCGTGCTTCGCTCAGGTTGACGGTCCAGTCCAGGCCCACGGCATCGGCGCCGATGTCGGCGATCTGCTCGATCCACTGGCCGCCGCCCTTGGTGAAGACGATGGCGGGGATGCGCACGCCATCCTTGTCACGTTTCAACAGGGAAACAACTTGCTGCATATATTGAAGCGAGAAGGCCTGGTAAGCGCCATCGGCCAGTGCGCCGCCCCAGGAGTCGAAGATCATCACCGCCTGGGCGCCAGCATCGATCTGGGCGTTCAGGTAGTCGGCCACCGACTTGGCGTTGATCGCCAGGATGTGGTGCATCAGGTCGGGACGGCTGTACAGCATCTTTTTAATCGTGTGGAACTCGCGCGAGCCCTGGCCTTCGACCATATAGCAGGCCAGCGTCCACGGGCTGCCCGAGAAACCGATCAGCGGCACCCGGCCATTCAATTCGGTGCGGATCTGGGTTACGGCCTTGAACACATAGTCCAGCGTACCCGGTTCCGGCGCGCGCAGGGCCAGCACATCCTGCTCGGTTTGCAGCGGACGCTCGAACTTGGGACCTTCGCCTTCGACGAAGTACAGGCCCAGGCCCATCGCGTCGGGCACGGTCAGGATGTCCGAGAACAGGATCGCCGCGTCCAGCGGGAAGCGGTCCAGCGGCTGCAGCGTGACTTCGGTGGCGTAGTCGGAATTGGTGGCCAGGCCCATGAAGGAACCGGCCTTGGCGCGCGTGGCGCGGTATTCCGGCAGATAGCGCCCGGCCTGGCGCATCAGCCACACAGGCGTGTACTCGGTCGGCTGGCGCAACAGCGCGCGCAAGAAGGTGTCGTTCTGGAGCGGAGCAAATTGTGGCATGGGCGGCAATCGAAAGCGGAAAGAAAGCGGCTATTATCGCACCCCGCGCGGCTTTTTTTCTCATAAGCTTAGGCGCCAGCGCGCGCGTTGGCGGCGGCACAACGCACAATTTCGCTGGATGAATGCCCGCCCTTTCACTATGATGCGTAGCACCGCATTTTTCAGCCCACTTCCCGGAGCCGCCATGAGCACGTCCGCCAGCACGTTTGACAGCCCCGCCATCACCGCCTTTGGCGCCTGGCCGTCCACCATCGGCGCGGCGCAAGTAGCGGCGGGCGCCACGCCCTTGTCCCAGCTGATGCTGGGCGGAGCGGACGGCGGCGACATCTTCTGGCTGGCCGGACGCGCCAGCGAAGCGGGCCGCAATACCTTGCTGCGCCGGCGCGGCGGCGGCGTCACCGAGCAGACTCCCGCCCCCTTGAATGTGCGCAGCCGCGTACACGAATATGGCGGCGCTGCCTACGTGGTGGACGGCGATACCATCTATTTCTCCCATTTCGCCGACAACCGTGTGTATCGTAAGGATTGCCAGGATGGCGAGGCCGCTGCTGTCGCCCTGACACTGCCGGGCAGCCAGCGCCACGTCGACTTCCGGCTGGATCGGCAGCGCCAGCGCCTGATCGGCGTGCGCGAACTGCACGACGCCGACCCGGCCAGCCACGCGCAGCCTGCCAATACCGTCTGCGCCATCAATGCCGACGGCAGCGAGACCGTGCTGGCCGAGGGCAGCGACTTCTACGCCGCTCCGCGCCTGTCGCCGGACGGCCGCAGCCTGGCCTGGCTGAGCTGGGACCATCCGCGCATGCCCTGGCAGGGCACCGAGCTGTGGCTGGCCGAGGTGCAGGCCGACGGCAGCCTGGGCACCGCACGCCGCATCGCCGGCGGCCCGGAAGAATCGGTGTGCCAGCCCGAATGGTCGCCCGACGGCCTGCTCTACTTCGTGTCCGACCGCAGCGGCTGGTGGAATCTGTACCGCCTGTGCGCCGACCGCCAGCGGGTGGAAGGCATCTGCCCGATGGAGGCCGAATTCGCCACCCCGCACTGGGCCTTTGGCGCTTCCATGTACGGCTTCCGCTCGGCCCAGGAAATCGTCTGTACCTATATTGAACAGGGCGTGAGCCGGCTGGCGCGCCTGCTGCCGGCCAGCGGCAAGCTCGAAGCGATCGCCAATCCGTATGAGGAAATCCGCGAACTGCGCGTCGGCCCGGGCTTCATCGCCCTGCTGGGCGGTGGCCCGACCATCGCGCTGGAACTGGCGCGCATCGAATTTAACTGTGAAGAAGTCGAAGTGCTGGCCCAGTCGATCGCCGAACTGCCGGCCGCGGACCTGCTGTCGGTGCCGGACAGCATCCGCTACCCCAGCGCCAACGGGCGCGAAGCCTATGCCTTCTTCTACCCGCCGCGCAACCCTGCGGTGCAGGCGCCGGCCGGCAGCAAGCCGCCGGTGATCGTCATCAGCCATGGCGGCCCGACCGGCATGACCGTCAACACCCTCAAGCTGGCCACCCAGTTCTGGACCAGCCGCGGCTTCGGCGTGCTCGATGTGAACTACGGCGGCAGCAGCGGCTTTGGCCGCGCCTACCGCGACGCCCTCAAAGGCCAGTGGGGCATCGTCGATGTGGAAGACTGCATCGCCGGCGCGCGCGCCCTGGTCGAACGGGGACTGGCCGATGGCGAACGCCTGATCATCCGCGGCGGCAGCGCCGGCGGCCTGACCACCTTGTGCGCCCTGACCTTTCACGATGTGTTCAAGCTCGGCGCCAGCTACTACGGCGTGTCCGACCTGAAGGGTCTCGATCTGGACTCGCACAAATTCGAGTCGCACTACAACGCCTACCTGATCGCGCCGCAGCCGCAAGCGGAAGCGCTGTATCGGGCGCGCTCGCCCATCCACCACACCGACAAGCTGGCGCGTCCGATGATTTTCTTCCAGGGCCTGGACGACAAGGTGGTGCCGCCGCCGCAGTCGGAGGCGATGGTCGATGCGCTCAAGGCGCGCGGCGTGCCGGTGGCCTATCTGCCGCTGGAAGGCGAAGGCCACGGCTTCCGCAAGGCCGAGAACATCGTGCGCACGCTGGAAGCGGAGCTGTACTTCTATCAGCGCATGTTCGGCCTGCACGCTGCCGACGGGGTGGCAACATCGGCCGCGCCGGTGCAGATTCACAATCTGGCGCCCTGAGCGCGCCACCACCGGAATACGCATGAACGATCAGCTGCTGCAGGAATTCGATGCACTGGAATTCAACGAAAAGATGATTCTGGCCCTGCTTGCCCTGCTGGGCGAGCCGACCGCGCGCAGCTCCGTCCTCGACCACCTGCGCGCCGCCAACCTGAAAGATCCGCAGGAACGCACCTACAGTGCCACCACGCTGGACGACCCGATCCGCAAGCTGGAACGGCTGGCCTTCATCAGCGTCATCACAGGCCGCGGCTTCGCCTGCAATCCGCGCCTGCGCTGGCCCGCCATGCGCGCCGCCATCGGCGCGCACATGCTCGACGACCTGTGCCAGGCCCACGATGTGGTGGTGCCGATGCGCCAGAACTGGAACAGCGTCGAGCCGCGCAGCTACCGCGCCGGCATCGCGCGCCTGCGCATGGCGCTGCTGCGCGGGCAGGCGCCCCAGCAGGTGCAGCCGCTGCTGAACTTCTGCCTGGGCTGCTACGAAGCGGCCCAGTTGCATCCACTGGTGGAAATCCTCGGCCGCCCGTTCGAAGCGGGCATGCTGGCGCGCGTCCATCCGCTGCTGCAGGACGAAATGCTGACCGTGCTGCTGCAACATACCCAGCGCGAACCGGCAACCGCGCCGCAGTTGCGTGAATTCGCCAACGCCCACTTCCAGCGCCACGTCGACAGCGGCGACGCGGTGGACACTGTGCTGCGCCTGGCGCTGGCGGAAGACGCGCTGCTGTGCGGCCGCCTCGACGACGCCGCGCGCTACCTGGAACAGACCGAGGGCGCGCTGACGCTGTTCTTCACCAGCGCGCTGGTGCTGCTGCGCGGCGACCACGAAGCAGCCCTGCCCGGCTTTGAAGCCGCGCTCAAAACGCTGCGGCGCGAGTCCGGCAAGCGCAAGCAGCTGTTCCAGGGATTGGGCAGCCAGCTCTATGTGCTGGCCCTGCTGCGCGGTGACGCCAAAGAGCACAAACTGGCCACCGCCTACCTGGAGACGGCGCTGCGCGCGCCGCAGCATCTGGATTCCGATGTCTATCTGCAGCTCGAACTGCTCAGGCAAGTGCAAGCCGGCGTGCGCACGGCCGACACCATCCTCTCGCTGCGCTGGGAAACCGAACTGCTGCCCTTGATGTTCCAGAGCCTGCTGTACTTCTGGCTGTCGCTGCCGGAACTGGCCAAGCGCCGTCTGGCGCTACAGGAGCTGGCGCAGTTTGCCGGCAGCGCCGGCTACCACTTCATCGCCGCACAGGCCGCCAGCCTGCTGGGCCATCTGGGTGACGTCGAACAGGGGCGCCACGCGGCCGCGCTGCGCGAGCGCCACGGCTTCGCCGATCTGACGGCATGGTTTGAACGCCAGGAGCCCTGGCAGCGCCAGCTCGCCGCCCTGATCAACCTGCAGCAACCCCAGGTACAGGAAACCTCCACCGCCTCGCGGCTGGTGTGGCTGGTCAGCTACGATGTGCATCTGGGCCTGGGCGAGTTCGAACCGCGCGAGCAGAAGCGCGACGCGCGCGGCAACTGGAGCAAGGGCCGCCCCATGGGCCTGAAGCGTCTGCGCTACGAAAACGAGGGCATCGATTTCCTCACGCCGCAGGACTTGCGCGCCGCCGAAGCGGTCACCGTCGCGCACCGCAACTACCATTCCTCCGGCCTCGCCTACGAGATCGATCCGCTGCGCGGCGCCGCCGCGCTGGTGGGCCACCCGCTGGTGTTCTGGGCCGACGCGCCCGACATCCGCGTCGAACTGCTGGCGGGCGAGCCGGAACTGCTGATCCGCAAGCTGGGCGGCAGCCTGAAACTGAGCCTGCTGCCGCCCATCCTCAACACCAGCCCCAACGTGTTGGTCTCGCGCGAAACGCCGACCCGCCTGCGCGTCATCAACGTCACCGACGAACACCGCCGCATCGGCGCCATCGTCGGCGACGGACTGGTGGTGCCGGCCCACGCGGAACAGCAGGTGCTGCAGGCGATCGGCGCCATCTCGGCCCTCGTCACCGTGCAGTCGGACATCGGCGGCGCGGCCGCCAACATCGCTGAAGTCGATGCCGACACCCGCCTGCATGTGCACCTGCTGCCTTACCAGCATGGCCTGAAGATGCAGCTGCAAGTACGTCCACTCAGCGACGGCGCCTACTACGTGCCCGGTGACGGCGCCGAGGTGGTCATCGCCGACGCCGGCGGCAAGCGCGTGCAGACCCGCCGCATGCTCAACGCCGAACGCGAAGCGGAGCGCCAGCTGATCGCCCGCTGCCCGGTACTGGAAGCGGCCGAGCAGGAACATGGCGAGTGGCTGCTGGGCCAGCCCGCGCTCTGCCTGCAACTGCTGGTGGAGCTGCAGGAGATGGACCCGGCCGGCATGGTCGTCGCCTGGCCCGAAGGCGAAAGCTTCCGCGTCACGAAAAAGATCGAGACCAAGCAGCTGCGCCTGGCCATCAAGAGCAAGAAGGACTGGTTCGCGGCCAGCGGCGAATTGCAGATCGACGAAGACAAGGTACTGGACCTGCGCTCGCTGCTGGAGATGATGCAGAACAGCCAGGGCCGCTTTGTGGCGCTGGGCGAAAACCGCTATCTGGCCCTGACCGAGGAACTGCACCGCCGCCTGGCCGAGCTGTCGGCCTATGGCATGGCCGATGCCGACGGCGTGCGCCTGCACCCGCTGGCCGCCTTCACGCTGGAAGAACTGGCCGACGAAGCGGGTAGTCTGAAAGCCGACAAGGCCTGGCGCGACCATGTGGCCCATCTGGCCGCGCAGGCCGACTTCGTGCCGCAACTGCCGTCCACCTTGCAGGCCGAACTGCGCGACTACCAGCTGGAAGGCTTCAACTGGCTGGCGCGGCTGGCCCACTGGGGCGTGGGCGCCTGTCTGGCCGACGATATGGGCCTCGGCAAGACCTTGCAGGCGCTGGCGCTGATCCTGTCGCGCGCGCCGCAGGGACCGACCCTGGTGATCGCGCCGACCTCGGTGTGCATGAACTGGATCAGCGAGGCGGCACGCTTCGCGCCGACACTCAAAGTAAAACTGTTCGGCGCGGGCGACCGCGGCGAAATGCTGACCAGCCTGCAGCCCTTCGATCTGGTGGTGGCCAGCTACGGCCTGCTGCAACTGGAGTCGGCGCTGTTCGCGAACGTGGACTGGCACACCATCGTGCTCGACGAGGCGCAGGCCATCAAGAACGGCGCTACCAAGCGCTCGCAGGCGGTGATGGCGCTCAAGGGCGGCTTCCGCATGGTGGCCACCGGCACGCCGCTGGAAAACCATCTGGGCGAGCTGTGGAACCTGTTCCGCTTTATCAATCCCGGCCTGCTGGGCAATCTGGACCAGTTCAATCTGCGCTTCGCCGGCCCGATCGAGCGCCAGCAGGACCACCGCGCCGAAGTGGGCGCGCGCAACCGCCTGCGCCGTTTGATCCAGCCCTTCATGCTGCGCCGGACCAAGGCCCAGGTGCTGACCGAACTGCCATCGCGCACCGAGATCACGCTGGAAGTCGACCTGTCCAAGGAAGAGATGGCGCTGTACGAGTCGCTGCGCCGCACCGCGCTGGAAAAGCTGGCCGCCGTCGAAGGCCCGGCCGAGAAGAAATCGATCCAGATCCTGGCCGAGATCATGAAGCTGCGCCGCGCCTGCTGCAATCCGCAACTGGTGGCGCCGGAACTGAATCTGGCCAGCAGCAAGCTGGCCGCCTTCGCGCACCTGCTCACCGGCCTGCTGGAGAACCGCCACAAGGTGCTGGTGTTCAGCCAGTTCGTCGACCACCTGACCCTGATCCGCGCCCATCTGGACGAGCGCGAAATCGCTTACCAGTACCTGGACGGTTCCACCCCCATGCTGGAGCGCAAAAAAAGAGTGGACGCCTTCCAGGGCGGCAGTGGCGACGTATTCCTGATCAGCCTGAAAGCGGGCGGCATGGGCATCAACCTGACAGCGGCCGACTATGTGATCCATATGGACCCGTGGTGGAATCCGGCGGTGGAAGACCAGGCCTCGGACCGCGCCCACCGCATGGGCCAGTTGCGGCCCGTGACCATTTACCGCCTGGTGGCGCGCCACACCATCGAGGAAGGCATCGTCGACCTGCACCAGCACAAGCGCGACCTGGCCGACAGCCTGCTCGAAGGCAGCGACACGGCCGCGCGCATGTCGGCCGGCGATATGCTCAACATGCTGCAGGAAGGCTTGAAGCCCTAGAAAACCGGGGCTGCGGCGCCTATCCATGTAAGATGCCGCATCCCCGCACCACTGGAGAACGACTATGGAAGAAGATAACGCATCCCACCCCGGCAGCCACGGCACGCCCCTGTGCGGAAAAGCCTGGACCGCCTATCTGGGCACAGTGCTGCTGGCCCTGCTGCTATTCGGCGCCCTGCTGCCGCTGGCCTTCCGCTGGAACGAACTGGCCGCCGCCGGCGTGATGCTGGTATCGGTGCTGATCGTGGGCTACCGCGTGCTGGACATCCGCAGCTACCAGCTGTACTACGACGATGTGGGCGTGTGGCTCTACCACGGCATCCTGCCCTGGTCCAAAGGCGTGGCCGGCGTCAAATGGCGCGATATGGATGAAGCGACCTTCATACCCTCGTTCTGGAGCTGGCTGTCGCGCTCCTACACCATCCGCATCGGCCACCGCTTCACCAAGTCCAGCGAAATCCTGCTGAGCCAGATGGCCAATGGCAAGGACGTCGTCGGCGCGCTGAATACCCACCATCAGGAGCTGATACGCAGCAACGTATTAGCCTGATTTTTCCACCGATTGTTGCACGTTGTAACAGCGCTCTCCAGCGTGGGAAATAATGATACTCTCCCACGCTTTGGCCCGGCGCGCATGCCTGATTGCACGGCTTTGCGCGCCCTGCCCAACTCAAGACAAGGTTGTCCAAGATGATCAAAAATAAAATTGCACTGGCTGTATTGCTGGCGAGCGTAGCGTTCGCCCCCGCCGGTGCGACTACCCACCACGGCAAGGCCAGCAGCACCAGCAGCAAGGCCAAGAGCGGCGGCAAGGCGGCCGGCAAGAGCGGCAGTAAAGCCAGCGGCGCTGCCAAGACCGGAACCAAAGGCAAGACCAGCAAATCCGACAAATCCAGCAAAGCCGGCAAGGGCAAGACCGCCGCCGCGGCAGGCGCCGTCGCAGCCGCAAGCACCGCCGCCGTCGCCGCACCGGCCGCCGTGTCGGAACGCCGCCAGGACCGCAACTTCGATAACCAGAGCAATCAGTTCCTTGGCGCGCTGTGGCGCATCGATCCGGAAATGGCGATCTCGGTCGGCAAGTACGAAACCGCCGCCAATCTGACCATTCCCGATCAGGCCGCCCGCACCCGCCAACTGGCCTTTACCGAAGACTGGCTGAGCCGTTTCGGCAAGATCGACGCGCGCCAGCTGTCCGCGCGCCAGCGCACCGACCTGGCCTTGCTGACGAATAAACTGCAAGCCGACCGCTTCTATCTGACCACCCTGAAAGAATTCGAGTGGAATCCGGCCAGCTACAACGTCGCCGGCCCGATCGACTTCATCCTCAACACCGAATACGCGGCCAAGCCGCAGCGCCTGCGCACCCTGCTCAAGCGCATCGCCGGCATCCCGGCCTTCTACGAAGCGGCGCGCGCCAGCATCGTCAATCCGACCCGTGAACATACCCAGCTGGCCATTTCGCAAGCGGCCGGCGTGCTGACCATGCTGACCGAGCTGGACAAGGCGGCCCAGGAATCTATCCTCAGTTCGATCGAGAAGCAGCTGTTCACCTTGCGCGTCAACGCCGCGCTGACGGCGGTCGATGGCTATGTGGCCTGGCTCGGCGAGCTGGACAAGACCATGGCCAAGACCGGCGGCCGCTCCTTCCGCATCGGCAAGGAATTGTATGATCAGAAGTTCGCCTTCGACATCCAGGCCGGCAACACGGCCGAACAGACTTACCAGAAGGCGCTGGCGGCCCGCGAAGACTTGCTGGCGAATATGGACAAGCTGTCCGACGAGCTGTGGACCAAGACCATGGGCAACGAGAGCAAGCCCGCCGACCGCACCGCCAAGATCGGCAAGGTGATCGACAAACTGTCCAGCCAGCACGTGGCGCGCGAGGACTTCTTCCCTGAAATCCGGCGCCAGATTCCGCTGCTGCAGGACTGGGTCATCAGCCACAACCTGCTGACCATGGACCCTAAAAAGCAGCTGGAAGTGCGCGCCACGCCGGCCTACCAGTCTGGCGTAGCGGGCGCCAGTATCGAAGCGCCGGGTCCCTACCGTCCGCAAGACCGTACCTACTACAACGTGACCCCGCTGGACGGTGCCACGCCTGAACAGGCCGAAAGCAGCCTGCGCGAATACAACCACTGGATTTTGCAGATCCTGAATATCCACGAAGCGATTCCAGGCCACTACACCCAGCTGGTGTATGCCAACAAATCGCCGTCCATCGTCAAATCGATCTTCGGCAATGGCGCCATGGTCGAAGGCTGGGCCGTGTATGGCGAGCGCATGATGCTCGAATCGGGCTATGGCGACAACACGCCGGAAATGTGGCTGATGTATTCGAAGTGGAATCTGCGCAGCGTCACCAACACCATCCTCGACTACAGCGTGCACGTGCTGGGCATGAACGAGAAGGAAGCGCTGGACCTGCTGACCCGCCAGGCCTTCCAGACCACGACGGAAGCGAAGGAAAAATGGCGCCGCGTACAGCTGACTTCGGTTCAACTGACCAGTTACTTCAGCGGCTACAGCGAAATCATGGAATTGCGCGAGCAGCGCAAGCAGGCGCTGGGCAGCAAGTTCGTGCTGAAGGATTTCCACGAACAGTTCCTCAGCTACGGCAGCGCCCCGGTGCGGGTGATACGGGAGTTGATGCTGAAGGACTAAAGCACGAGGCTACCGCAGCGACGCCGGCCAACACTCACCCGTCGCTGCGTCCGTTCTCGGCAACCGCTAAATCAGATCAGTTGCCGCAGTTAACAACTTGCTGATTTGCGGAAGTCCTTGAGCTTCGTACGTGGCAATCAGCTCTTTGGCGGATTTGGGAGGATGCTTCAGTCGTTTCCGAACGGACTTGGCGATACCCAAAAATCGAATGGGGTCGAGATCATATTGGGCTACAAGGAAATCATCGGGGTGTAGAACTTCAATTCCTCGCTCGCCAACCATCGCCTGAGGGAAGTCTTTCAAATTGAAGGTCACTATCGCGTCAGCGTGCCCCACAATCGCTGCCGCCAGCACATGCCGGTCGTTTTGATCCGGCAAAACGAGCGAATCAATCAAAAACTCGTAGCTCTCGATCAGGCAATTCTCGACCGCTGAGTTCATTAGTGCGATCGTATGTTGCAACTTCTGTGGATCAAGATCGGGCCGCTTCGCGATCAGGCTTCTTACCCACTCTGCCTGAATTCTGGAAGTCCAGCGCGCACCAAACACACCTTCTAAAGCCAAGCTTAGCAGGAGATCTCGTAAAGGCGCCGGATACAGCACGCAGGCATCAAGAACTGCCGTGTATCGATAGTAGCCGGCCATTAGTACCCCAGATCAAGCTCCTGAGCCTGAGTCGCCAATTCTTGGAGTGCGTCTTGCGAAGACTTTCTTCGCTCGTCTTTATAGACAATGATATCTTCAAACCGGATTCGCCGGTGCGTGCCTACCTTGTGATGGGGGATTTTCCCTTCATCCAGGAGCCGGACCAGATAGGGACGGGAAACATTCAAATACATCGCCGCCTCCTGGGTGGTGATATCCAGCTCCTTCGGCATCACCGCGACCGCTTTCCCCTGGGCCAGCGCACCCAGCAAATCGGCGAAAAGACGCAGTACCGTGGGTGGCAACTTCAATACGGGCGAATTTTCAGTGCATTCAATGCCATCGTCAAAGATGGCGATGCTGACGGCCCGAGAGTGATCCAGCGCGCTAACGATGCAACGCTGTGCAGCCTTGGCAAGCTCGACATCTTCCTTGCTTTCCAGGCGATCAATGACGTCTGACATTTCGTTCTCCAAACAGCGCATATAAACGAATCTTACGAAATAAACGAAATATTCGCAACGAGAACATAACATTCAGCGCTCACAGAAAAACCATACTTGCACGGCTACTCCATGGCACCCCTTTGCGAGAGATCAATCAACGGCCAGCAACGGCGCGCAGGATTGAGGGAGTCAATTCAATCACTGAAAGTTCGCGCCATGCCTTTGATGATAAACACAGTGAAATATGCCGACACCCTGGAAAAAAGCGGCATTCCGCGTGCGCAAGCTGAGGCATATGCGAAAGTGACCTACAACATTCTGAACGAGCTATTGGCCCGAACCGAATCCGAACAGTTGCACGCCGATTTCATGAAGCGCATTGAAGTGTGGTTGCAGCACATCCTTGTAACTCTGCATAAATCGGGAAATCACTCACCAGCGCAGACGCAAGCGCTACTCGACACCGTCGATACGCATTTGCAATGCATCACCGCAGCCGCCGATGCATACGCCAACCACACCGATCCACATTAGCCAGCACAATGAAACAGGCCCCTGGCAGCTTCACGCCGGCAGGGGCCTGTTCGGGCTTGCGGTAAATATTTAGCTGATCTCTTCCGGCGCCTGCGTCACCCGCACGAACACCGGGGCCACCAGCAGGCCCAGCTCGAACAGCAGGCACATCGGAATCGCCAGCGAGAACTGGCTGACGATATCGGGTGGCGTCACAATCGCGGCGATCACGAAGGCGCCGACGATCACATACGGCCGCACTTCCTTCAGCTTGGCCACGCTGACCATGCCCATGCGCACCAGGATCACCACCACCACCGGCACCTCGAAGGTCGCCCCAAAAGCCAGGCACATCGACATCACAAAATCGAGATAGTTTTCGATATCCGGCGTGACCGCGATCGAGGTAGGCGAGAACTCGTTGATGAAGCTGAACACCCGCCCGAACACGAAGAAGTAGCAGAACGCCACCCCGGCCATGAACAGCAGCGAGGACGAAATCACCAGCGGCGCGACCAGGCGCTTCTCATGCGTGTACAGGCCGGGCGCCACGAAGGCCCACAGCTGGTACAGCACCCAGGGCAGCGCCAGGATGAAGGCGATCAGCAGGGTGACCTTCATCGGCACCAGGAAGGGGGAAATGACGCCGGTGGCGATCATCTTGGAGCCGACCGGCAGCGACTTGATCATCGGCTCGGCGATGATGTCGTAGATGCGTGCCGGGCCGGGCCAGATCATCAGCGCCACACAGACCAGCACGATGCCGAACGATGCCTTGACCAGGCGGTCGCGCAGTTCGAACAGGTGCGAGATAAAGGTCTCTTCGCCCGATGCAGGTGTAGTCATTTAGA
The DNA here is from genome assembly GCA_013284265.1 of Oxalobacteraceae bacterium. Taxonomy (GTDB): domain Bacteria; phylum Pseudomonadota; class Gammaproteobacteria; order Burkholderiales; family Burkholderiaceae_D; genus Rugamonas. The sequence goes on from JABTBR010000008.1 coordinate 42,783, forward strand.
AGAACGAGGAAGGGGATTTGCTGCGTGGGCGGAAGCGGGCAACCCGGGCCGCGCCCGAGGTCACATGCAGCTTGCCCCCGTTGCGCTGCTTGTACCAGGCTGGAATGGCCGAGGTACGCACGAGTTTCTTGCGGCGGAATTCGCGCGCCTTGCGCGCCAGATGGTCGGGGTGGGCGGTGATCTGCGTCGCGGACGGCGTATCGTGCCAGGCGTTTTCCACCTCGGCCAGATTCTGCGCGATCGACGATTCAACGTCCTGCTTGATCGATTGGGCCGACTCCTGCACGCTCTTTTGCAGATTGCGCAATTCCTCGAGCTCGATTTCGCGGCTCACTTCGGATTTGACGTCATTCAGGTAGCGCTGGGCGCGGCCGTACAGCGACCCCGCCATGCGCGCCACTTTCGGCAGCTTTTCAGGACCGATGACGATCAGGGCGACGACGCCGATAATGGCAAGTTTGGAAAGACCGAGATCGATCATACGCAATCAGCGCAAGCGGAACAGGGCGCGGCGGCCCCGCTCAGCTTAGGGCTGTTTCTTTTCTTTCGCGTCGACATCGATCGTGCCCTGGGGCGCGGCCGGCTTGACGTCGTCCTCGCTGCCCTTGACGCCATCCTTGAAGCCTTTGACGGCCTTGCCGATATCCGAACCCATATTGCCCAGCTTCTTGGTGCCGAACACCAGCATCACGACCACCAGCACGATCAGCCAGTGCCAAATACTCATTGAACCCATCATTTTCCCCTAGCAGAGCGCATGCGCCCAATAAATTCGGTTGAAGCCAAGCGCATAGTATAAGCCATGCACAGCTGACATGTGCCGGTCATATTCTCATGACGATATTAGCTGAGGGCATATGAACCCTGCCCTCATATACGCCTTAGCGCATGCCGCGCCAAGGGCGCGCGCCGCCGACCACGTGCAGGTGCAAATGGTACACCTCTTGCCCGCCGTCCGGCCCACTGTTGATTACCGTCTTGTAGCCGCCGCCCGGGGTGCCGTCGGCGTCATAGCTGACGGCGCAACCGGCTTCCTCGGCCAGACGCGGCGCCAGCGCCAGCATCTTGCCCAGCAGGGGAGCCTGGCTGGCGGTGCAGTCGGACAGGGTCGAGAAGTGCTGCTTGGGAATCACCAAGAGGTGCACCGGCGCGGCCGGGTTGATGTCCTTGAAGGCCAGCAGATCTTCATCTTCGTACACGATGGTCGAAGGAATCTGTTTGGCGGCAATCTTGCAAAAAAGGCAGTTTTCCACGAAGTCTCCGCTAATCAATTTTTCTTGGTTTCGGCCGCGTCGCGCAGTTCATCCTTGCGCGCCGCTTTTTCTTCGATGCCGGACACGCCTTCGCGGCGCGCCAGCTCATCGAGCACCTGCTGCGGCGTCAGATCGAACTGGGCCAGCATCACCAGCGAGTGGAACCACAGGTCGGCGCATTCGTACAGCACCTTGCTGTTGTCGCCGTCGACGCGCGCATCCTTGGCGGCCATCACTGTCTCGGTGGCTTCTTCGCCGATTTTTTTCAGGATCGCATCGTCGCCCTTGGCGAACAGGCGCGAAATATACGATTTGTCCGGATCGCCGCCGTTGGCCAGTTTGCGCGACTCGATGATCTCGGCCAGGCGGTCTAGGATTGCACTCATGTTGGTTTGGTCGTTTTTTTGGTTTTGGTCTGGTCCGGATACATCGTCTCCGGGTCTTTCAGCACAGGCTCGGTGACCTGCCAGTCGCCCTCTTCCGAGTCGCCCTCGAACTTCTGGAAGAAGCAGGAATGGCGTCCGGTATGGCAGGCGATGCCGCCGGCCTGCTCGATCTTGAGCAGCACCACGTCTTCGTCGCAGTCGAGGCGGATCTCCAGCACCTTCTGGGTATGGCCCGATTCCTCGCCCTTGTGCCACAACTTCTTGCGCGAACGGCTCCAGTACACCGCCTCGCCCAGTTCCACCGTGCGCGCCAGCGCGTCGCGGTTCATCCAGGCGAACATCAGCACGTCATTGCTGCCGGCTTCCTGGGCGATCACCGGCACCAGGCCGTGCTCGTCCCACTTGATTTTCTTCAGCCATTTGGCCTTGGGGAGGCTGGGAGGGTTCAACATCGTCTTTTTCCTCTATGTGCGATCAGCGCAGGCGCATCGGAATGCCCTGCTCGGCCATGAAGCGCTTGGCTTCCTGCACGGTGTGCTGGCCATAGTGGAAAATACTGGCCGCCAGCACCGCATCGGCCTTGCCCAGCTTGATGCCGTCGGCCAGATCCTGCAGGCCGCCCACGCCGCCCGAGGCGATCACGGGAATGCCGACCGCATCGGACACGCCGCGCGTCAGGCCCAGGTCGAAACCGGACTTGGTGCCGTCGCGGTCCATGCTGGTCAGCAGGATTTCGCCGGCGCCCAGCTGTTCCATCTTGCGCGCCCATTCGATCGCGTCGATGCCGGTGGCCTTGCGGCCGCCGTGGGTGAACACTTCCCACTTGCCGGGAGCAACCTGCTTGGCGTCGATCGCCACCACGATGCACTGGGAACCGTGCTTCTGCGAGGCGTCGAACACCAGCTGGGGATTGCTGACGGCCGAGGAATTCATGCTGACCTTGTCCGCGCCGGCGTTGAGCAGGCGGCGCACATCGGCCACCTCGCGCACGCCGCCACCGACGGTCAGCGGAATGAACACCTGCGAGGCGACGGCCTCGATGATGTCCAGGATCAGGCCACGGTTGTCGCTGGTGGCGGTGATGTCGAGGAAGGTAATTTCGTCGGCGCCCTGTTCGTCATAGCGGCGCGCGATCTCGACCGGGTCGCCGGCATCGCGCAGCTCGGTGAAATTGACGCCTTTGACGACGCGGCCGTTGGTCACGTCCAGGCAGGGGATGATTCGTTTTGCAAGCATGGGAAACTGTCGGCCCGAAGGCCCGCCTTTATTGGGTCAGATCGCTGTCGCTCAGTTCATCGGCGCGCAGTTGCGCCGAGCTGAGGTCCAGTGTGCCTTCATAGATCGAACGGCCGCAGATCACGCCTTCGATGCCTTCGTCCTGCACCGCGCACAGGGCTTCCACGTCGCTCAGATTGTGCAGGCCGCCGGAGGCAATCACGGGGATCTTCACCGACTGGGCCAGCTTGACGGTCGCTTCGATATTCACGCCGCCCATCATGCCGTCGCGGCCGATGTCGGTGTAGATGATCGATTCGACGCCATAGTCCTCGAATTTTTTCGCCAGGTCGATCACTTCGTGGCCGGACATCTTGCTCCAGCCGTCGGTGGCGACCTTGCCATCCTTGGCGTCCAGGCCGACGATGATCTGGCCGGGGAAGGCGCTGCAGGCGTCCTGCACGAAGCCGGGATTTTTCACCGCCGCAGTGCCGATGATGACGTAGCTGATGCCGGCGTCCAGATAGCGCTCGATGGTGTCGAGGTCGCGGATGCCGCCGCCCAGTTGGACAGGGATCTCGTCGATATCGTTTTCCTCGGCGAATTCCTTGACCACCTTCAGGATGGCCTTGATCGCGCCTTCGTTCTTCGGCTTGCCCGCAAAGGCGCCGTTCAGGTCGACCAGATGCAGGCGGCGCGCGCCCTGCTTGAGCCAATGCAGGGCCATGTCGCCCGGGTTGTCGGAGAATACGGTGGCGAGTTCCATATCGCCTTGTTTGAGGCGTACGCAGTGACCGTCTTTGAGGTCGATGGCAGGAATGAGCAGCATGATCGTCGGGTTCGTAAAAAGTTTAAAAGGTGAGCAAAGGCGCTTAAGGCTGCCAGTGCACGAAATTTTTATACAGCTGCAAGCCCAGCGCCGCACTCTTTTCAGGGTGGAACTGGGTGGCGAAAATATTGTCCCGCGCCACCGCGCAGCTGAAGGCGGCGCCGTACACGGTCTGGCCGACGGTGTGGGCCGACTGCTCCGGCTGGGCAAAGTAACTATGCACGAAATAGAAATAGCTGTCGTCCGGAATTCCGTCCCACAGCGCATGCGGTGCGGTCTGTTTGACCGAATTCCAGCCCATCTGCGGCACCTTGAAGCGCGAACCGTCTTCCTGCAGCTGGCCATCGAGCTGGAAACGCACAACTTTGCCAGGCAGCAAGCCCAGACCGGCGGCGTCGCCTTCCTCGCTGGCGTCGAACAGCATCTGCTCGCCGATGCACACGCCCATCAGCGGCTTGCTGCGCGCGGCGCGCAGCAGCGCGTCCTGGACGCCGGATTCGCGCAGGCTGCGCATGCAGTCAGGCATCGCGCCCTGGCCGGGCAGCACGATACGGTCGGCGCTATCGATATCGGCCACTTCGCCGGAGATCAGCACGTTTGCCTCGGGCGCGACCGCGCGCAAGGCCTGAGCGACCGAGCGCAGATTGCCCATGCCGTAGTCAACCACAACAATTTTATTCATAGTGCCATTCAAGCATATATGGGACCCGGGCAGGGCTGCGCAAGGCAGCCCCGCCGCTTGTGGTCAATTCTATTACAGACTGCCCTTGGTGGAGGGGATGATGCCGGCGGCGCGTTCGTCCAGCTCGGAAGCCATGCGCAGGGCGCGGCCGAAAGCCTTGAACACGGTTTCGCACTGGTGGTGGGCGTTGGTGCCGCGCAGATTGTCGATGTGCAGGCTGACCAGCGCATGGTTGACGAAGCCGCGGAAGAATTCCAGCGTCAGGTCGACGTCGAAGGTGCCGATCATGGCCCGGGTGAAGGGGATATGGTATTCGATGCCCGGACGGCCGGAAAAATCGAGCACCACGCGCGACAGCGCCTCGTCCAGCGGCACATAGGCGTGACCGTAGCGGCGGATGCCTTTTTTGTCGCCGATCGCCTTGGCGACCGCCATGCCCAGCGTGATGCCCACGTCTTCCACCGTATGGTGGTTGTCGATATGGGTGTCGCCGGTCGCTTCGATGTCCAGGTCGAACAGGCCGTGGCGGGCGATCTGGTCCAGCATATGGTCGAGGAAGGGCACGCCGGTGTTCAGCTTCTGCTGGCCGGTGCCGTCGAGGTTGATCGATACGCGAACTTGCGTCTCGTTGGTATTGCGCGTGATTTCTGCGGTGCGGTTCATGAAAGGCTCTTGCGGTGACTTAGGCTGCCAGCGCTGCGGAAAGCGCAGCGAGGAAAGCGGAATTTTCTTCCGGGGTACTGACCGTGATACGCAAACAATTGGTCAGCACAGCATGCATTTTACTCACATTTTTGACTAATACCTTGTGAGACAGGAGTTTCACATGGGCATCATCGGAATTCGGCACCCGAATCAAGATAAAATTCGCCGCCGACGGGAACACCGTCACGCCCGGCAAAGCCGCCATCGCCACCGCCAGTTCAGAGCGCGCGGCGCGCAGCAGGGTGGCCTGCTCATTCAGGATTTCGACATGATCGAGGGCGAACTCGGCCGCAGCCTGGGTCAGCACATTGATGTTGTAAGGAGGCCGCACTTTGTCGAACTGCTCCAGCAGCTTGGGTGCCGCCGACATATAGCCGAGGCGGATGCCGGCCAGGCCCAGCTTGGACACGGTGCGCATGACGATCAGGTTGTCGAACTCCGGCAGGCGCGCCATGAAGGTCTGCTGGGCGAACGGTTCGTAAGCCTCGTCCACCACGGCCATGCCGGTATCGCCCAGGGCCTTGAGGATGGCGACGATGGCGTCGGCATCGAACAGATTGCCGGTCGGGTTGTTCGGGTAGGACAGGTAGACCAGCGAAGGCTTGTGGGTGGCGATCGCGTCCAGCATGGCCGGCAGGTTCAGGCTCAGGTCCGCGTTCAGCGGTACGCCGATGAAGTCCATGCCCGCGAACTGGGCCGAGCGCTGGTACATGACGAAGGACGGCGTCGGCGCCAGCACCACGGCGCGGCGGTCCTGCAGCGCGCAAGCCATGTCGAGGATGGAGATCAGCTCGTCGGAGCCATTGCCCAGGATGACGTCGTAACCGTCCGGCACGCCCAGCTGGGCGCAGATGCGCTCCTTCAGCGTGGCGTAGGAAGCCACCGGATAGCGGTTCAGGGTGACCGCGGCCAGGCGTTCGCCCAGCTCGCGCAGCAGATGCTCAGGCAGGTGGTAAGGGTTCTCCATCGCATCCAGTTTGATAAAACCACTCGCGTCGGCGACGTGGTAGCCATGGATGGCGCGCACGTCGGAACGGATGGTATTGGTGATGAGGGTGTCGATGGAAGACATCTTGCTACGCTCCTGTTTGAAAATCACTACGCTAGGATTTCAGCCGGTTCCGTTTTTTTCACGGCCCGACTTCGCTTGGCGGCGGCTGGCTGCTCCGCTGCCGATGTTGCTGGCTTGACTGCTGCTGGCTTGACTGCTGCTTTCTTGGCTGCTGACTTCTTCACCGCGATTTCTTTTACTACGGGTTCTTTTACTACGGTTTTCTTTGCCGCCGGTTTTTTAAGCGCTGCCGGCTTCTTGGGTGCCGCTGCCTTCTTCGCCGCCGGCTTGCGCACGGCTTTCTGCTTTTCCGGCTTGTCCGCGTCCAGCGGTGCGGCCAGCCGCTCCTGAATGATCGCGCAGTATTCCGCGTTCAGTTCAAAGCCGACGAAGTGGCGTCCGCAGCGACGCGCCGCGATCGCGGTGGTGCCGCTGCCCATGAACAGGTCCATCACCACGCCACCCGGCGGGCAGGAAGCCTTGACCATGCGCTCGATGATTTCCAGCGGCTTCTGGGTCGGATGGTCGGCGCGCTCGGGATGCTCCCGGTGCAGACGCGACACGCTCCACAAATCCTTGGGGTTGTAGCCCACTTCCAGCCATTTGGCGCCGACGAAGATCGAGCGCGAACGGGCCTTCTTGGTGGCCGCGTCATACGGAATCCGTACCGCGTCCAGGTCGAAGTAATAATCCTTGCGGCCGACGAAAAAGCCGATGGTGTCGTGTACCGAAGAGTAGCTGCGCACGCTGCCGCCCATCGAGGGCACGCGCCGGTCCCAGATAATTTCATTCATCATCGTCATGCGCTGCTTGAGCATAACGAAGATCTCCGGCGAAAAACGCCAGGTCAAAAAGATGTACAGGCTGCCGTTCGGCTTGAGCTTGGGCAGGGCCAGCGTGATCCACTCCTCGGTCCAGCGCAGGTATTCAGCCACCGTCTGCTGGTCCGAGGCATTGCCGTAATCCTTGCCCAGGTTATAGGGCGGGTCGGTCAGGATCAGGTCTACCGATGCGTCGGGAATGCGCGCCAATCCTGCCAGCGCGTCCTCGCAATAGACCTGGTCGAGCCAGCTCGCCATTTCGCTCATAAGCCGGACTTCAAGCGCAGTTCGGCGCTGCGGGCGTGAGCCTGCAAGCCTTCGCCATAAGCCAGTTCGGCCGCGACCTTGCCCAGGGTCTGGGCGCCCGCTTCGCTGACGAAGATGATCGACGAGCGCTTCTGGAAGTCGTACACGCCCAGCGGCGACGAGAAGCGCGCCGTGCGCGAGGTCGGCAGCACGTGGTTAGGGCCGCAGCAATAGTCGCCCAGCGACTCGGACGAGAAACGGCCCAGGAACATCGCACCCGCATGGCGGATCTGGTTGGCCCACTGCTGCGGCTCTTCGGCTGAAATTTCCAGGTGTTCGGCCGCGATGCTGTTGGCGATCTCGCAGGCTTCGGCCATGTCGCGCACCTTGACCAGGGCACCGCGGTCGGTCAGCGAGGTGCGGATGGTTTCCTGGCGCGGCATGGTCGGCAGCAGCTTGTTGATGCTCGCTTCCACCTGCGCGATGTAGTCCGCGTCCGGGCACAGCAGAATGGCTTGCGCCAGTTCGTCGTGCTCGGCCTGCGAGAACAGGTCCATCGCCACCCAGTCGGGATCGGTCGTGCCGTCGCAGATGATCAGGATTTCGGACGGGCCGGCGATCATGTCGATGCCGACGGTGCCGAACACGCGGCGCTTGGCGGCGGCCACATAGGCGTTACCGGGGCCGACGATCTTGTCGACGGCGGCGATGGTCTCGGTGCCATAGGCCAGCGCGCCCACGGCCTGGGCGCCGCCGATGGTGATCACGCGGGTCACGCCGGCGATCGCGGCGGCGGCCAGCACCATCTGGTTCTTCACGCCGTCCGGAGTCGGCACCACCATGATGATCTCGGCCACGCCGGCCACCTTGGCCGGAATCGCGTTCATCAGCACCGACGATGGGTAGGCGGCCTTGCCGCCCGGGACGTAGATGCCCACGCGGTCCAGCGGGGTGATCTTCTGGCCCAGCACCGTGCCATCGGGCTCGGTGTAGGTAAAGCCGCCCAGCTCCTGCTTCTGGCGCTCGTGGAATACGCGGATGCGTTCAGCGGCGATGCGCAGCGCGTTGCGCTGGGCGTCCGGCAGGCCATCGAGCGCGGCCTGCAGTTCTTCCGTGCCGATGTCGAAGGCAGCCATGCTGGCGGCGCCGCCATTGGGAATGCGGTCGAAGCGGTTGGTGTACTCCAGCACGGCGGCATCGCCGCGCGCCTTGACGTCGGCCAGGATGGTGGCGACGGCGCGCTCGATGGCTTCGTCGGTGCTAGCTTCGAAGGCCAGCAGGCGATCCAGTTTTGGCTGGAAATCGGCCTGGCTGGAATCGAGCTTGGTGATCTGAATCGGCATGATGGAAGGTTCCGGCTAAGCTTTATTGAGTTTTGCGCGAGGCGCGTTCAAACGCCTCGATGATCGGTTGCAGGCGCTCGCGTTTGAGCTTGAGCGCGGCCTGATTGACGATCAGGCGCGAGGAGATGTCCATGATCTCTTCGACTTCCACCAGGTGGTTGGCGCGCAGCGTGTTGCCGGTGCTGACCACGTCGACGATGGCGTCCGACAGGCCGACCAGCGGCGCCAGTTCCATCGAACCATACAGCTTGATCAGGTCGACGTGCACGCCCTTGGCGGCGAAGTGCTCGCGCGCGGTGTTGACGAACTTGGTGGCCACGCGCAGGCGCGCGCCCTGGCGCACCGCGGTCTCATAGTCGAAGCCGGCCTTGACGGCGACCGACATGCGGCAGGCCGCAATGTTCAGGTCGATAGGCTGGTACAGGCCTTCGCCGCCGTGTTCGAGCAGCACATCCTTGCCGGCCACGCCGAAATCGGCCGCGCCATGCTGTACATAGGTCGGCACGTCGGAGGCGCGCACGATGATCACGCGCACATCCGGGTCGTTGGTCGCCAGGATCAGCTTGCGCGAGGTCTCCGGATTTTCGGTGACGATGATGCCGGCCGCTTCCAGCAGCGGCAGCGTGTCCTCGAAGATGCGGCCTTTCGACAGGGCCAGGATCAGTTGGGAATTGGCCTGGCTGTTAAATGCACTCATGATGGGTTCTCAGATTCTTGTTCGATTTTTGTTCGTGCTTATTTGACGCGGCGGATGTTCGCGCCCACCGCCGACAGCTTCACTTCCATGCGGTCGTAGCCGCGGTCGAGGTGATAGATGCGGTCGATCAGGGTTTCGCCACGGGCCGCCAGCGCGGCGATCACCAGCGAAGCCGAAGCGCGCAGGTCGGTCGCCATCACGGGCGCGCCGATCAGGTGCTCGACGCCCTTGATGAAAGCCGTATTGCCGTCGGTCTCGATGGCCGCGCCCAGGCGGTTCATCTCCTGCACGTGCATGAAACGGTTCTCGAAGATCGTTTCGGTGACGCGGCTGGCGCCGTCGGCCACCGTATTGACGGCCATGAACTGGGCCTGCATATCGGTCGGGAAGCCGGGGTATTCGGTGGTGCGGAAGGTCACCGGGTTCGGACGGCTATCCATGCGCGCACGAATCCAGTTGTCGCCGATTTCCATGTTCAGGCCCACTTCGCGCAGCTTGTCCAGCGCGGCGTCCATGATGTCGACGCGGGTATTGCGGATGGTGATGTCGCCACCGGCCGCCGCCACCGCGCACAGGAAGGTCGCCGCCTCGATCCGGTCGGAAATGACCGCGTGGCTGGCGCCATGCAGCTCGGCCACGCCCTGGATCACCAGGCGGTCGGTGCCGATGCCTTCGATCTTGGCGCCCATGGCCACCAGCAGATTGGCCAGGTCGGTCACTTCCGGTTCGCGCGCGGCGTTTTCCAGGATGGTTTCGCCTTCGGCCAGGGTCGCCGCCATCAGCAGGTTCTCGGTGCCGGTGACGGTGATCATGTCGGTGAGGATGCGGGTGCCCTTGAGCTTTTTGCACTTGGCGTAGATATAGCCGCCCTCGATCGAAATCTCGGCGCCCAGCGCCTGCAGACCCTTGATGTGCTGGTCGACCGGACGCGAACCGATGGCGCAGCCGCCCGGCAGCGATACCTTGGCTTCGCCGAAGCGCGCCAGCAGGGGACCGAGCACCAGGATCGAGGCGCGCATGGTCTTGACCAGCTCATACGGCGCTTCCAGCTTGTCGATGGCGCTGCCGTTGAGGACCACGCGGTCGTCGTCCTGGCTGATCTTCAGGCCGGTCTGGCCCAGCAGCTTGAGCATGGTGGCGACATCGTGCAGATGCGGCACATTGCTCAGCTCCAGGTCGCCCGCGGTCAGCAGGCCGGCGCACAGGATGGGCAGGGCCGCGTTCTTGGCGCCGGAGATGGTGATGTCGCCGGCCAGGCGGTTGCCGCCTTGAATGAGGAGCTTGTCCATGCTTATCCTTGGTATTCGTCAGGGGTCAGGGTTTTCATCGACAGCGCGTGGATTTCCTCGCGCATGCGGTCGCCCAGGGCGGCGTACACCAGCTGGTGACGCTGGATCAGGCGTTTGCCGACAAAGGCGGGCGACACGATGATGGCCTGGAAGTGCTGGCCATCGCCCTCCACTTCGAGGTGGGTGCATTCGAGGCCGGCGCTGAGGTAGCCGTGGATCAGTTCTGGAGTAGTAGTCACGATAAATCCTTTTAGTGCGGGTAGCAATCTGCTGTTCGGTATAGACAATATAGCGCAAGCGCCGCTTCGGTCCTCAATGGCGCAGGCGGTAGCCGCTGCGCAGCATGCGGATGGCCACCAGCGCCAGTACCACCAGGAAGCCGCCCACGATGGCGAGGCTGATCAGGGGGTTGACGTCGGACTGGCCGAAGAAGCCGTGGCGGAAACCGTCGATCATATAGAAGAAGGGGTTCAGGTGCGAGACCGTCAGCCAGAACGGTGGCAGCGAGTGGATCGAATAGAACACGCCGGACAGGAAGGTCAGCGGCATGATCAGGAAGTTCTGGAAGGCGGCCAGCTGGTCGAATTTCTCGGCCCAGATGCCGGCGATCAGGCCCATGGTGCCGAGGATGGCCGCGCCCAGCAGGGCGAACACGATAATCCACAGCGGCGCCACGAAGGACAGGTGGGCGAACCAGGCGGTGATGACGAATACGCCGAAGCCGACCACCAGGCCGCGCACCATCGACGCCAGCACATAGGCGGAGAAGATTTCCCAGTGCGACAGCGGGGTCAGCAGCACGAACACCAGGTTGCCGGTGATCTTGGACTGGATCAGCGAGGACGAGGAATTGGCGAAGGCGTTCTGCAGCACGCTCATCATCACCAGGCCGGGAATCAGGAAGGCGGTGTAGCTGACGCCGTCGTAGACCTGGACCCGGCCTTCGAGCACATGGCCGAAGATCAGCAGGTAGAGCATGGCGGTCAGGATGGGCGCGGCCACGGTTTGGGTCGCGACTTTCCAAAAGCGCAAGGTTTCCTTGTAGACCAGGGTGCGGAAGCCGGTGGAGATGAAGTTCATACGGTCCCCTTGTCCATGATCTGCAGGAAGATGTCTTCCAGGTCGGCCTGTTGCAGCTGCATATCGTCGATGACGGCGCCGTTCTCGCGCAGGCGCGCCAGGATCGGTTCCACCTCGGAATACTCGTTGATGCGCAGGCTGTACTTGTTGCCGTGCTCGGAAGGCTCGGGATGGGTCACCAGGTGGCGCAGGTCGTCCGGCAGCTCGCCCTGGACCATGTTGACGATCAGCTGGGAGCCGGAAATGCGCCGGATCAGTGCCGCCATCGTGTCCAGCGCCACCACCTTGCCGCTTTTGAGCATGGCCACGCGCTTGCACATGGCCTGGGCTTCTTCCAGGTAATGGGTGGTCAGCACCACGGTGTGGCCTTCGCGGTTCAGGCGCGAAATGAATTTCCACAGCGTCTGGCGCAGTTCCACGTCGACGCCGGCGGTCGGCTCGTCGAGCACGATCACGGGCGGCTTGTGCACCAGCGCCTGGGCCACCAGCACGCGCCGCTTCATGCCGCCCGACAGCGCGCGCATATTGGTGTCGGCCTTATTGCTCAGGTCGAGGTTATGCATCACCTCGTCGATCCAGGGGTCGTTGTTGGGCAGGCCGAAATAGCCCGACTGCAGGCGCAGGGTCTCGCGCACCGTGAAGAAGGGGTCGAACACCAGTTCCTGGGGCACCACGCCGAGCTTTTTGCGGGCCGCGCGGAAATCGCCCGTCACATCGTGGCCGTGAATGCGCACCGAGCCGGCATCAGGCCGGATCAGGCCGGCGATGATGGAAATGAGGGTGGTTTTGCCGGCGCCGTTGGGGCCGAGCAGGCCGAAGAACTCGCCTTCCTCGATGCTGAGGGAAACGCCGCCCAGCGCCTGGAGCGACTTGTAGCGCTTTTCGACATTACTGATTTGGATCGCTGTCATGCTTGGCTTATCGGTTGGTGGCGGCGGCGCAGACCGCCGCACAGGGCTCGAAGACTGTCTATTGCGGGAGCCGCGGCACTATATGTCGGCGGCAACGTTCAATTATAGGGGAAATCTGATTCGGCAGAGCCGGACGGGGCAATACTGGGGCTGTTGTCTGGACAACAGCGGGGCGGCGGGGTGGGGCGAAGGTCAATGATGGTGCAAGCCGGCAGGCGCGTTGGCCAGGCCGGGCTTGGACGCTGTGGCAGCGTCTTTCACTGGAGCAAAATTATGGTGGGCCGGATTGTGCGCCTGCTGGTTCGCGCCTTCCAGCGGCACCGAGGTGGGGAACAGCAGCGAGCACACGCCATACAGCTTGGTCAGGCTTTGCAGGGCCGGCGGCAGGTTTTTCAGCTGCAGCGCGACGCCGCTATCCTGGGCGAACTTTTGCCACGCCAGCATCACCGACACCGCCACCGAATCGACCGTCAGGATATGACGCAAGTCGAACGCGGTCTGGCCGGCACGAATGGCGTCCTGACCGCGCTGCAGGGCAGCGGTGGCGTTCAGCACGGTCAGGGAGGTGAGCGTGCTGAGGTTGTCGATAGCGGCTGGCATGGCGGGCGTGCTCATGACTTGGCGGCGGCTTTCAGAGGACGGTTGGCCAGTTTCTTGTTCTTCTCGGACAAGGCTTTGATCAAGCCATCGACGCCCCCCTTGGAGATTTCCGAAGCGAAAGTACCTTTATAGGTTTCCACCAGCCAGGCGCCCAGCACATTGATGTCGTAGATCTTCCAGCCGGCAGGCGACTTGGCCACGCGGTAGTTCAGCAGAATCGGCTCGCCGCGGGCCACATTGACCTGGGAACGCACTTCGACTTCGGTGTCGGCCGGATCGGCGCGCAGCGGCTTGAATTCCACGGTTTCGTTCTTGATCTGCGACAGCGCGCCCGAATAGGTGAAGATCAGCAGGGTGCGGAACTCGTTGGACAGCTGCTTTTGCTGTTCCGGCGTGGCGTCGCGCCAGAAGCGGCCGGCCGCCAGCGCGGTCATGCGCTGGAAATCGACGTAAGGCAGAATCTTGCTTTCGACCAAGTCCATGACTTTTTTCTGGTCGCCGGCCTGGATCGACTTGTCGCTCTTGGCGGTATCGATCACTTCCTGGCTGATGCGCTTGACCAGCACGTCCGGCGCCTCGGCGGCGGCCGGGACGGCGGCGTAGGCGCTGGTGGCCAGCGCGACGGTTGCTACTGCGATAAGTTGTTTAATCAATTTCATATGGTTTGCCTTAAGTGGTTTCTTCGGGTCACTGGCTGACGCTGGTTGCAGCCGGTGCACCGGAGTTTAACTCTTTTGGGGCTACTTCGGATGACACGAAATCAGGCGTATCAGTTTTGTCATACATCTCGCTGAGCTTCTTGCTGCCCTTGCGGGTGCTCGATTCGCCATCGTTGATGCGGCTTTCGCGCCGCTGCAGGAAGCCGTCGCGCACGAATTCATAGCGGTCCAGGGCCGCGTCTTCCAGCAGGCTGGAGGCGTCGAGCAGATTGGCGCGCTGGTCGACGGCGCGGCCGGCGGTGCCGATGTTGCGGATGTAGATAGGCTCCTTGAAGCGCCACAGGTCGCCGCGGAAGTCCAGCGGCAGCGCCGCCGTGTCGCGCACGGTGGACGGACCCAGCAATGGCAGCATCAGGTAGGGGCCGGAGCGCACGCCCCAGGTGCCCAGGGTCTGGCCGAAGTCTTCATTGTGCTTGGGCAAACCGGCTTCGGAAGCGATGTCGAGCAAGCCCAGCAGACCGAAGGTGGAATTCAGCGCCACGCGGGTGACGTCGCTCATGCCGGCTTCGCCCTTGCCTTGCATCAAGTTGTTGGCCGCGCTCCACACATCGGACAGATTACCGAAGAAGTTGTTCACGCCGGTCTGCACGAACGTTGGCAGAACGTTACGATATGCCGTCGCGGCCGGCTTCAGGGCCACCTGATCGATCGTGTCGTTAAATTTGAACATGGTGCGGTTAAAGCCCTCGTAAGGGTCGCGCGGATTCGGCCCGGCACAGCCAGCCAGCAAGGCCAGCGCGGAAGCGGCCAGCGCCAGGCGGGCAACATTGTGCAGCGGCGCCTTGCGGCTCATAGGGGAGGCTGTCATTTGCTATCCTTTCCTTCGGCGGCTTTGCTGTAGATGAACTGATTGATCAGGTCTTCCAGCACGGCGGCCGATTGGGTTCGGGCAATCTTGTCGCCGGCAACCAGATTACTGGTGTCGCCGCCCGCTTCGATGCCTAAGTATTGTTCGCCCAGCAGGCCAGCGGTCAAGATCTTGGCCGAGCTGTCTTTTGGGAATTTATAGCCCTCTTCCATGTTCAAGGTTACCAGTGCCTGATAACTCTTGTCATCAAACTTGATCGAGCCGACCCGGCCCACCACCACACCGGCGGCCTTGACCGGGGCCTGGGGACGCAGGCTGCCGATGTTGTCGAACTTGGCCGTGATCGTATAGGTCTTGGCAAAAGAGACAGACCCCATATTGCCGGCCTTGAGCGCCAGGAACATCAGCGCGGCCACACCCAGGACGATGAACAGGCCAACCCAGAGATCCAGAGATTTACGTTGCATAGCTTAATCCTAATCAGTTTTTCTTGCGGCCGCCTTGGCGCTATACCGCTTATTACGTGTCAATGTGTCGTATTTACTTGCTGAACATCAGCGCGGTCAGCATAAAGTCCAGCCACCAGATCATCAGCGAGGAGATCACGACGGTGCGGGTGGTGGCGCGCGCGACGTCTTCCGGGGTCGGCTGGGCTTCATAGCCCTGGTACAGGGCGATGAAGGTGATGGCAATGCCGAACACGATGCTCTTGAAGAAACCGTTGAAAATATCTTTCCAGATGTCCACGCCGCCCTGCATCTGCGACCAGAACGCGCCCTCGTCAACGCCGATCAGCTGCACGCCGACCAGATAACCGCCGAACACGCCGACCGCGCTGAAGATCGCCGTCAGCACCGGCACCGCGATCACGCCGGCCCAGAAACGCGGTGCCAGCACGCGCTGCACCGGGTTGACCGCCATCATTTCCATCGCCGACAACTGCTCGCCCGCCTTCATCAGGCCGATCTCGGCCGTCAGCGAGGTGCCGGCGCGGCCGGCAAACAGCAGGGCGGTGATCACCGGCCCCAGTTCCCGCGTCAAGCCCAGGGCCACCAGCAGGCCCAGCGCCTGTTCGGAGCCGTATTTATTCAGTGTGTAATAACCTTGCAGGCCCAGCACCATGCCGACGAACAGGCCCGACAGGGCAATCACCAGCATCGAATAATTGCCGATGAAGTGCAGCTGCTCGACGATCAGGCGCGGACGCCTGAGCAGGCCGGGCGATACGCCCAGCATATAAAAGAAGGTACGGGTGCCATAGCCCACGCTTTCGACGTAGTTACGCAGCGTCGAGCCGACCTTGGACAGCAGTTGCTTGATCATGGACGGGCTCCCAGGCCCAGGTCGTCGGCCAGGGATTTGCCTGGGTAGTGGAAGGGCACCGGCCCGTCCGCTTCCGCGTGGACGAATTGTTTAACGTAGGGGTCGGTCGAGACCAGCATGTCGGCCGGCGTGCCATGGGCAACAATCTTTCCTTGCGACAAGAAGTACACATGGTCGGCGATCGCGAAGCATTCCTTGACGTCGTGCGAGACCAGGATGGTGGTCGAACCGAGGGCCGTGTTCAGATTGCGGATCAGATTGGCGGTGACGCCCATCGAGATCGGGTCCAGGCCGGCGAAAGGCTCGTCGTACATGATCAGTTCCGGGTCGAGCGCGATCGAGCGCGCCAGCGCGACCCGGCGCGCCATGCCGCCGGAAATCTCGCCCGGTTTCAGTTTGGCGGCGTTGCGCAGGCCGACCGCGTGCAGCTTCATCAGCACCAGATTGCGGATCAGTTCTTCCGGCAGATCGGTGTGTTCGCGCAGCGGGAAGGCCACGTTTTCGTAGACACTCAAGTCGGTAAACAGGGCGCCATGTTGAAATAGCATGCCCATTTTGCGGCGCAGCAGATACAGCGCCTCGGTTTTGAGTTTGTGAACTACCTGGCCCTGCACCTTGACCTGGCCTTTTTGCGGACGCAACTGGCCGCCGATCAGGCGCAGCACCGTCGTTTTTCCGCTACCCGAGCCACCCATGACGGCCACCACTTTCCCACGCGGGAAGTCCATCTGGAGGCCCGACAAAATGGAGCGCTTTCCATAGGAGAAGTGCAGATCACGGATTTCGACTAGATTAGGCACGACGAAGCTCTTTTTTTTGAATGCCGTATTGTAGAGCAGAAACGTGAATCTCTGCTGGCAGGCCCCCGGGGCCTTGCCGGGGAAGCGGCGAAGTAGCAGATTTTACAACACTGCTGCGCTGAAAGTCGGCAATTTACATTTGGTAAACAATGTAGGCGTGCTGCGTTGCAACATAGCCACAGCGTAAATTTGAGGGTATTGCCCGCTCAGGGGCCGGGGAAACTATTAAAACCTACGGCAAAGAGCCGGGGGCGACGGGGGCGCCGAGCCCCGGCGGGTCAGACCCCAGGGTTACGCCGTGGGTTTTAAAAAGCCCGGCGGCAGGCTTGTTTTACAGCGATGCGCCGGACAAAAAAAATACCGGAAGCCAGGGCAAGCGCCCCGACTTCCGGTTGGGATAAACGTGTTGGCCGGCGCCACGCGGCGCCGGCCGGTAGGTCAATTACCGTGGCAGATCGGACGAACCCATCAGGAACTCATCCACCGCGCGGGCGCACTGGCGGCCTTCACGAATCGCCCACACCACCAGCGACTGGCCGCGGCGGATATCGCCGGCGGCAAACACCTTGTCCACCGAGGTCTTGTAGCAGCCTTCGCCATCGGTGCTGGCCTTGGCATTGCCGCGGGCATCCTTGTCGACACCGAAAGCGTCCAGCACCTGTTGCACTGGGGATACAAAGCCCATGGCCAGCAGCACCAGGTCGGCCTTCATTTCGAATTCCGAGTTGGCCACTTCGACCATCTTGCCGTCTTTCCACTCGACGCGGCAGGCCACCAGCTTCTCGACCTTGCCGTTCTTGCCTTCCAGGCGCTTGGTGGCGACCGCCCAATCGCGCTCGCAGCCTTCCTCGTGCGAGGACGAGGTGCGCAGCTTGGTTGGCCAGTAAGGCCAGACCAGGGGCTTGTTTTCCTGCTCGGGCGGCATCGGCATCAGTTCGAACTGGGTGACCGAAGCGGCGCCGTGGCGGTTCGAGGTGCCGACGCAGTCGGAACCGGTATCGCCGCCGCCGATGACGACCACGTGCTTGCCGCTCGCTTTGAGCTGGTCTTTCAGCTTGTCGCCGGCGTTGACCTTGTTCTGCTGCGGCAGGAAGTCCATGGCGAAATGCACGCCCTTCAGGTCGCGGCCCGGTACCGGCAGGTCGCGTGGCTGCTCGGCGCCGCCAGCGATGACGACGGCATCGAATTCTTTTTCCAGATCTTCAGGGAAGATGGTTTCCTTGGCCCAGTTGTTGACGTTGGCCGGGAAATCCTTACCGACCAGCACGCTGGTGCGGAAGACCACGCCTTCGGCTTCCATCTGCTTGATGCGGCGGTCGATATGCGACTTTTCCATCTTGAAGTCAGGAATACCGTAGCGCAGCAGGCCGCCCACGCGGTCGCTCTTTTCAAACACGGTCACGGCGTGGCCGGCGCGCGCCAGCTGCTGGGCCGCTGCCATGCCGGCGGGACCGGAACCGACCACGGCCACTTTCTTGCCGGTCTGCTTGGCGGCTGGTTGCGGCAGCACCCAACCGTGTTCCCAGCCTTCGTCAATGATCTTGTGTTCGATCGACTTGATGCCGACCGGATCATCGTTGATGCCCAGGGTGCAGGCGCTTTCGCACGGTGCGGGGCAGACGCGGCCGGTGAATTCCGGGAAGTTGTTGGTCGAATGCAGCACGTCCAGCGCTTCGCGGTAGTTGCCGCGATAAACCAGGTCATTCCAGTCAGGGATGATGTTGTTGACCGGGCAGCCGGTGTTGCAGAAAGGGATGCCGCAATCCATGCAGCGCGCGCCCTGTACCTTGGCCTGCTCGTTCGTCAGGGTGATGACGAATTCCTGATAGTTTTTCAGACGCGCGGCAGGTGCCAGATAGGCCTCTTCCTGACGCTTGAATTCCATGAAACCGGTGATTTTACCCACGATAAATCCTCAATAATTTTTGTGCTGGCGGGGGCAGGCGCGCGGCCTGCCCGCTCTCAATTAGGCAGCGATCGGCTGCACCACGGACGCTTCGTTGGCGATGTCCTCGGCCATTTCGGCCAGCGCGCGTTTGTACTCGCTTGGGAACACCTTGACGAACTTGCCGCGGGCTTCGGCCCAGTTGTCCAGCAACAGGCGCGCACGGGTCGAACCGGTGTGCTTGAAGTGACGCTCGATCAGACGCTTCAGGATCGTTTCGTCGGCCTCAGGCTCGCCATCGCGGTGCTGGGTGTGCCAGGTGGCACGGTCCACGGTCTGCTCGGCGGCCGTCAGTACAGCCTCCAGGCTGACCATCGCGGTGTTGCAGCGCAGCTTGAAGTCGCCTTCCGGATCGTAGACGTAGGCGATACCGCCCGACATACCGGCGGCGAAGTTACGGCCGGTGGCGCCCAGCACGACCACGGTACCGCCGGTCATGTATTCGCAACCGTGGTCGCCCAGGCCTTCGACGATCGCCGTGGCACCTGAGTTACGCACCGCGAAACGTTCGCCGGCCACGCCGTTGAAGAAGGCTTCGCCAGCGATCGCACCGTACAGCACGGTGTTACCGACGATGATGTTGTTCACTGCCCAGCCGCGGAACTCGGTGTTCGGACGCACGATGATGCGGCCGCCCGACAAGCCCTTGCCGACGTAATCGTTACCCTCGCCCACCAGATCGAGCGTGATGCCGTGTGCCAGGAAGGCGGCGGCGGACTGGCCGGCCGTACCTTGCAGCTGGATGTGGATGGTGTCGTCCGGCAGGCCGGCGTGACCGTAGCGCTGTGCCACTTCGCCCGACAGCATGGTGCCGACGGTACGGTTGACGTTGCGCACCGGCGAGATGAAGGAAACGCGCTCGCCTTTTTCCAGTGCCGCTTTGGCCTGGGCGATCAGCTTGTGATCCAGCGCTTTTTCCAGGCAGTGATCCTGTACTTCGGTGTGGTAGATCGCCTGGCCATTGACCGCTTCCGGCTGGTAGAAGATGGCGCTGAAGTCCAGGCCACGTGCTTTCCAGTGATCCACGGCGCGCGACTTGTCGAGCAGGTCGGCGCGGCCGATCAGTTCGTCATAGGTACGGATGCCCAGTTGCGCCATCAGCTGGCGGGCTTCTTCGGCGACGAAGAAGAAGTAGTTGACCACATACTCAGGCTTGCCCGAGAACTTGGCGCGCAGTACAGGATCTTGCGTGGCAACGCCGACCGGGCAGGTGTTCAGATGGCATTTGCGCATCATGATGCAACCCTCGACCACCAGCGGTGCGGTTGCGAAACCGATCTCGTCGGCGCCCAGCATGGCGGCGATGACCACGTCGCGGCCGGTACGCATCTGGCCGTCGGCCTGAACGCGGATACGGCTGCGCAGACCATTCAGTACCAGCGTCTGCTGGGTTTCAGCCAGACCCAACTCCCACGGGGTACCGGCGTGCTTGACCGAAGACAGCGGCGAAGCGCCGGTGCCGCCGTCATGGCCGGCCACCACTACGTGGTCGGCCTTGGCTTTGGTCACACCTGCGGCGACGGTACCGATACCGACTTCCGACACCAGCTTGACCGAGATCGACGCGCGCGGGTTGGCGTTTTTCAGATCGTGGATCAGCTGCGCCAGATCTTCGATCGAGTAGATATCGTGGTGCGGCGGTGGCGAAATCAGACCCACGCCCGGCACCGAGAAGCGCAGGGTGGCGATGTATTCCGACACCTTGTGGCCTGGCAGCTGGCCGCCTTCGCCTGGCTTCGCACCCTGAGCCATTTTGATCTGGATCTGGTCGGCGGCGTTCAGGTAAGCGGCGGTCACGCCGAAACGGCCCGATGCCACCTGCTTGATGCGCGAACGCAGCGAGTCGCCAGCCTGCAGCGGGATGTCGACCAGCACCTGCTCTTTACCGATGACCGAAGCCATGGTGTCGCCCTGCTTGATCTTGATGCCTTTCAGTTCCATTGCGTAACGCGCCGGATCTTCGCCGCCTTCGCCGGTGTTCGACTTGCCGCCGATGCGGTTCATCGCCACGGCCAGGGTGGCGTGGGCTTCGGTCGAGATCGAACCGAGCGACATCGCGCCGGTGGCGAAACGCTTGACGATTTCCTTGGCCGGTTCCACTTCATCGAGTGGAATCGCCTTGGTCGGGTCGAGCTTGAACTCGAACAGGCCGCGCAGGGTCAGGTGGCGTTTGCTTTGATCGTTGATGATCTGGGCATATTCCTTGTAGCTGGAGAAGTTGTTGCTGCGGGTCGAATGCTGCAGTTTTGCAATCGCATCCGGGGTCCACAGGTGGTCTTCGCCGCGCACGCGGAAGGCGTACTCGCCGCCGGCGTCCAGTTTATCGATCAGCAGAGGATCGTTGCCGAAGGCCAGGTTATGCAGACGCAGGGCTTCTTCCGCCACTTCGAACACGCCGATACCTTCGACGTTCGAGGCCGTACCCTTGAAGTACTTGTCGACCAGCGATTTGTTCAGGCCGATCGCTTCGAAGATCTGCGCGCCGCAGTAGGACATGTAGGTGGAGATACCCATCTTCGACATGACCTTCATCAGGCCCTTGCCGATGGCCTTGGTGTAGTTGTAGATCGCTTTTTCGCCCGACAGGTCGCCCGGCATGCCCTGTGCCAGTTCCAGCAGGGTTTCCATGGCCAGGTAAGGGTGGACGGCTTCCGCGCCGTAGCCGGCCAGCAGGGCGAAGTGGTGGGTTTCGCGGGCCGAGCCGGTTTCGACGACCAGACCGGTCGAGGCGCGCAGGCCCTTGCTGACCAGGTGCTGGTGGATGGTCGAGGTGGCCAGCAGCGCGGGAATCGCAACGCGATCCGGGCCGACCGAACGGTCCGACACGATCAGGATGTTGTGGCCGGATTTGACCGCGTCCACGGCTTCCGCGCACAGCGAGGCCAGGCAGGCTTCCACGCCTTCTTTACCCCAGGCCAGCGGGTAGCAGATGTTCAGTTCGTAGGACTTGAACTTGCCGCCGGTGTGCAGGCTGATGCCGCGCAGACGGGCCATGTCGTCGAAGCCCAGGATAGGCTGGGAGACTTCCAGGCGCATCGGCGGATTGACGTTGTTGGTGTCGAGCAGGTTCGGCTTGGGGCCGATGAAGGACACCAGCGACATGACCATCGCTTCGCGGATCGGATCGATAGGCGGATTGGTGACCTGGGCGAACAACTGCTTGAAGTAGTTGTACAGCGGCTTGAGCTTGTTCGACATCACGGCCAGCGGCGAGTCGTTACCCATCGAGCCGGTGGCTTCTTCGCCGGCGGCGGCCATCGGCGCCATCAGGAATTTCAGGTCTTCCTGGGTGTAGCCGAAGGCTTGCTGGCGGTCCAGCACCGATGCCACGGCTTTTTCGCCTGGGGCGGCGCTGTACTTGACGCGGTTGTGCGCCAGCTGGCTTTCCGACAGCTTGATTTCGTTGAGCTTGATGCGCACCGCGTTGATCCATGCCTTGTATGGCTTGGCGTTGGCGTAGGTGTCTTTCAGCTCTTTGTCGTCGATGATGCGGCCCGCTTCCAGGTCGATCAGGAACATCTTGCCTGGTTGCAGACGCCATTTCTGGATGATCTTCGATTCAGGAATCGGCAGCACGCCCGATTCCGATGCCATCACCACCAGGTCGTCGTCGGTGACGATGTAGCGCGCAGGACGCAGACCGTTACGGTCCAGGGTACCGCCGATATAACGGCCATCGGTGAAGGCCATGGCGGCAGGGCCGTCCCATGGTTCCATCATCGCGGCGTGGTATTCGTAGAAGGCGCGGCGGTTGTCGTCCATGGTGCCGTGATTTTCCCAGGCTTCCGGGATCATCATCATCATCGCTTGGGCGATAGGATAGCCCGCCATCAGCAGCAGTTCCAGCGCGTTGTCGAAGCAGGCGGTGTCCGACTGGCCTTCGTAGATCAGCGGGAACAGCTTTTGCAGGTCTTCGCCCAGCACGGCAGATTTCATCACGCCTTCGCGGGCGCGCATCCAGTTGAAGTTACCTTTGACGGTGTTGATCTCGCCGTTGTGCGCCAGCAGGCGGTAGGGGTGAGCCAGTGGCCATTCAGGGAAGGTATTGGTCGAGAAGCGCTGGTGCACCATCGCCAGGGCGGACACGCAGCGCGCATCCTGCAGGTCTTTATAGTAGACGCCGACCTGGTCGGCCAGCAGCAGGCCTTTGTACACGATGGTACGGGCCGACATCGAAGGCACGAAGAATTCTTTACCATGCAGCAGTTTCAGCGCCTGGATCGCGTGGCCGGACGACTTGCGGATCACGTAGAGCTTACGTTCCAGCGCGTCGGTCACCATGATGTCCGGGCCGCGGCCGATGAAGATCTGGCGAATGACGGGTTCTTTGGCGCGCACGGTCGGCGACATCGGCATGTCGGCATCGATAGGCACATTGCGCCAGCCCAGTACGACCTGGCCTTCGATACGCACGGCGCGTTCGATTTCCTGTTCGCAGGCGATACGCGAAGCGTTTTCTTTCGGCAGGAAGACCATGCCCACGCCGTATTCGCCTGGCGGCGGCAGTTCCACGCCTTGCTTGGCCATTTCATCGCGGTAGTACTGATCAGGGATCTGGATCAGGATACCGGCACCGTCGCCCATCAGCGCATCGGCGCCGACGGCACCCCGGTGGTCCAGGTTTTTCAGGATCAGCAGACCCTGTTCAACGATGGAGTGGCTTTTGTTGCCCTTGATGTGGGCGATGAAACCGACGCCGCAGGCATCGTGTTCATTGGACGGATCGTACAGACCTTGGGCTTTCATGGGATTCTCCGCTGCATTTTGATATCGAGAACCTAGAGTAGTGCAACGCAGCAGAAAACTCAACTAGAACAATTAGGGTCGGAGTAACATTAAATTTAAATCGGAAAGTTGAAATTTTAAATAGGGACATAGTGAGTCTTATCAAAAGAAAAACCGCAGCGGCGCGACGCCGGTGCGGTTTTAGCGGGTTGCGGCGGCTTTTAGCCGTACCGCTGTCGTCTATAAAATCTACGCCTGAGTGCCGCTGACTTCCTTGGAACCCAAGGCAAAGAGCCGGGGTCTGACCCGGGTCCGGGGAGGGGCTTCGCCCCGCCTGTCCCGATGGGACAGGCCCCCAGGGTTCAGCCGTGGGTTTTAAAAGCGGCGGCGGCCCGCCAAGTTACTCAGACTCTGCAGTGGAATCAACCTCAGCCGGCTTGACCTTGAACGGCCTTCCCCGCTTGGCAGGCAAGACCTGGCGCTTGGCCTTGGCCTGCAACTCCGTCTTGAAATGTTCCGAACCCAGCGGCCAGCCCCTGAGCACGGTCTCCTCGATGGCCAGCCTCTCCTTGCTGGACAGCCCATAGCTGGACAACTCCAGATAGGCCGCCTCGCGCTGGAACGGCGTATTGCCCAGCGCCCAGTACTTGGCATGGTCGGTAATCAAGCCATCCGGCTTGGCCCCCACATGGTGGGCATAGCTGGACCAGGGATAATCTCCCGCCTGCCCAACCAGCCCCAAACGCACCGCCTCGGACTCGATATATCTGCTGCACGACATTAGGTATTGATCTGCATCAATAAGCGCCGTTTTGTAGCGTCCGTTCCACAAAGTTCCACTACGACCATACTTTTGATTGAAGTAAGGTACGTAATGCCGCCCTATCCATTGCATCATCTGGCCCAGTCCGGTTTCGTCGGACGGCGTGACCAGCAGCTGGATCTGGCTGGGCAGCAGCGCGAAGGCATGCACCGCGACCTTGTACTGGCGCGCGGCGGTACGCAGCCAGCCGAGGAAAAACAGGTGGTCGTCGGCATCGCGGAACACGGTGTCGTTGTTATTGCCGCGCTGGACTAGATGGTGGGGCTGGGCGGGAATGATCAGACGGGGCAGGCGGGCCATGGCGGTTCACGTAGCGGAAAACCACGATTTTACGCCGCCGCAGCGACTCTGTCCCCGATTATTTTTAAAATTGAAAAATACAGGCCGACTCCGTCCCTATTTAAAGGAAGGGAGTGGAGAGACTACGATAAATTGAAGCTGGCGGACAGGCTGTAGCCCTCGCCATAGGCGCTGCGCAGCGGCAGATCCTGGCCCAGGCCGGTGCGGGCCTTCTTGCGCAGGCGATACACCAGCATGTCGACGCGGCGGCCGGCATCCGGATCGTCGCCGCCTATGCCGGCCACAATCACCTGGCGCGGCACGGGCCGGGTGTTAATAGTGAGCAGATGCAGGAAGTTGCACTCTTTTTCAGTCAGCGTGATCGCCAAGCCTTGCAGCTCCAGCTGGCGCGCGCTGACCTTCAGGGTCCACTTGCTGGGCACGGGGATGGTTTCCTGCGGACCGACGCGCCGGTCCAGCGCCTCGATGTGGGCGGCCAGTTCGGGAAACTTGATCGGCTTGGTCAGATAGTGGTCGGCGCCCAGGCGCAGGCCCAGGATGCGGTTGTCGAAAGCCACGCGGCCGGTCAATACCAGCAGACCGATCTGCGGATACAACTGGCGCATGCGCGGAATCACATTGAAGCCGTCTTCGTCCGGCAGGCCCAGATCCAGCACCACCACGCCGACATTGCCTTGGCTCAATGCGGACCACATTTCGCTCGCATTGTTGGTAATGTTCACTTCGTGTTCCAGCTCAGCCAGGAACTCCGCCATTTCTTCGGCGTAGTCCAGATTGTCTTCCACGATGAGTATTTGCGTCATTGATGCGCCATTCGAAACGATGAGTGAGCGGACTGCCCGATTTGCTACCCGGGAGAGCGCTGCTATGTCAGAGAATTATCACTGCTGCAACCATCCGGCGCAAGGCTTTTCCCGGCTGGCGCTAGCATGGGCAACCAAATACGGAATTCCGCGCCGCTTTCAGAAAGATTCCTGACGCTAATGGAAGCGCCCTGCACCTCCAGCACCGAACGCGCCATGTACAGGCCGAGGCCGGAACCGGCCACCGGCTCGGCCATGGCTTGCGCCGCCGCACCGCGCACGCCGCGTTCGAACACGCGCTCATGCTCGTCCGGCGCCAGTCCGGGGCCGTGATCGCGCACCAGCAGCTCGACGCCGCCTTCCGGCGCCAGCCGCCCCGTCATGACGATGGGACTGTCTTGCGGCGAGTACTTGATGGCGTTGTCGAGCAGGATTTCCAGGCACAGGCGCATGCCGTTCGGATCGGCGCGCAACCACTGCGGCAAGCCTTCGCTGTGCACGCTGATCTGGGGCCGGCGCAGGCGCGCGGCACCGGCGGCGTCTTCCAGCAGCGCGCGCGGCGAGATTTCATTGGCCAGGCGCTGGCGGCCGATGCTGGCCAGCCGTTCCGGCGACAGGTATTCCTCCAGCAGTTCGAGCATGCGGTCGACCGCGCTCTGGATCTTGCGGTAGCGCTTGCGGGTCGCTTCGTCGTGGTGGGCGCCGGTCGATTCCAGGCGTTGTACCGCGCCATCGATGGTGGCCAGCGGGGTACGGAACTCATGCGACACCATGGACGCGAATTTTTTCTGCTGCTCCAGCAATTCCCGGCGCGAAGAGGTATCGCGAATGACGCCGACCACGCTGGTGACGTCGCCATCGGCATTGCAGACCAGGGTGGAGTCGATTTCCACCGGGATCAGGCGGCCGTCGCGGTGCGGCTGTTCCGATTCGCTGGACAGGAAACGCACGCTGTGGTCGCCCGCCGCATAGCGCGCTATGCGCGCCGGCAAGTCCTGCAGCAGCATGGGGGCGAGCGCCTGGGCCTGCTCCAGCGTATAGCCGAAGCGCTCCAGCGCGGCCGGACTCAGATAGACCAGGCGCAGGCTGGCGCAATCGACCGTCCAGCACACCGCGCCGCTATGTTCCAGCATCAGGCGGTAACGCGCCTCATTGTCTTGAGCCCGCTGTAGGGCGGCTTGCAATTCAGGAACAGTCGCCATGGTTTTATTAATAAAATATTATCGTAACAGTATGCGCTCTTATTCCGCCAGCGGCGCGAAGATCTGCTGCAAATCTTCCTGGGTCAGCGCCATCTTCTGGGCTTCGCCATCGGCCAGGATGGACTGGGCCAGGTCGGATTTCTTCTGCTGCAAGATCTGGATCTTTTCTTCCAGCGTACCCTTGGCGATCAACTTGTAGACAAACACCGGCTTGTCCTGGCCGATACGCCAGGCGCGGTCGGTGGCCTGGTTCTCGGCCGCCGGATTCCACCACGGATCGTAGTGGATCACGGTGTCGGCCGCGGTCAGGTTCAGGCCCACGCCGCCCGCCTTCAGGCTGATCAGGAAGATCGGCACGGCGCCCTGCTGGAACGCCGCCACCTGGGCGCTGCGGTCCTTGGTGTCGCCGGTCAGCAGCGCATACGGGATGTCGCGCGCCTCCAGTTCCTGCTCGATCAGTTCGAGCATGCTGGTGAACTGCGAGAACACCAGGATCTTGCGGTCTTCTTCCAGCAAATCCTCGACCATCTGCATCAGGTCGATCAGCTTGGCCGAGCCAGCCGTCTGCTTGCGCGAGGGCAGCGACTTGACCAGGCGCGGGTCGCAGCACACCTGGCGCAGTTTGAGCAGCGCTTCCAGGATCACGATCTGGCTGCGCGCCACGCCCTTGCGGTCGATCTCGTCGCGCACCTTCTGGTCCATCGCCAGGCGCACGGTTTCGTACAGGTCGCGCTGGGCGCCGGTCAGTTCGACCTTGCGCACCATTTCCGTCTTCGGCGGCAATTCCTTGGCCACGCTGTCCTTGGTGCGGCGCAGCAGGAAGGGCTTGATGCGGCGATTTAACAGCGTACGCCGCATCGGATCGTCCTGGCGCTCGATAGGATGACGGAACTGGCTGTTGAAGCTTTTCTCGTCGCCCAGCAGGCCCGGCAGCAGGAAGTGGAATTGCGACCACAGCTCGCCCAGGTGATTTTCCAGCGGCGTGCCGGACAGGCACAGGCGATGGCGCGCGCGCAGCAGGCCGGCGCTCTGGGCCGCCTTGGAGCGGGTGTTCTTGATGTAATGCGATTCATCCAGAATGACCAGGTGGAAATCGTGCTCGCGCAGTTTTTCCTCGTCGCGCGGCAGCAGCGCGTAGGTAGTCAGCACCAGGTCGGACTGGGCGATCTGGTCGAACTGGCCCATGCGGTCCTTGCCTTGCAGCAGCAACACGCGCAGCGAGGGGGCGAACTTGGCCGCTTCGTCCTGCCAGTTGCCCATCAGGCTGGTCGGCGCGATCACCAGCGCCGGCGCGCTCAGGCGGCCGGCTTCTTTTTCGATCAGGATGTGGGCCAGGGTTTGCACCGTCTTGCCCAGACCCATGTCATCGGCCAGGATGCCGGCCAGATTGTATTCGCGCAGGAATTGCATCCAGGCCAGACCGTCGGACTGGTAGTCGCGCAAGGTCGCCTGCAGGCCGGGCGGGGTCGCCACTTTCTTGACGGAACCGAACTGGTTGAGTTTGCGGCCCATTTCCAGCAATGCCTCGCCGCCCTGCCAGCGCAGCTCCAGGCCGCGGGCCAGCTCGTCGAGACGGGCCGCGTCCAGGGTCGCCATGCGCAGCGCCGTCTTGATCTTGTCGCTGAAATACAGCTCGCCCAGCGTGGACAGGATGGGCCGCACGCGGCCCCAGGGCAGGGCCACGCGTGTGCCGTCGGGCAAGGTGGCCAGCATCTGGTCGGCATCGGTGTGCGCGGCCAGGGCCTTGGGATTGAAGTCCAGCGGGGCGTTGCGGATCATCTGCACCAGCACCGGCAGCAGCGGCACGCGCTCCTGGTTGACCACAATGCCCAGTTCCAGCTCGAACCAGGCATTGCCGCCATCGGCCGCATCGGGCGTGACGTCGGCATACCAGTCTTCCACCTCGGTGACGTCGTAGCGGTACTTGGCCGCCCGTTCGACGCGCCAGCCCTGGGCTTCGAGCGCGTCGAAACCATCGGCGGCGAAGCGTATCCATTCGGCCTGGCTGGCCAGCAGCTGCGCGCCCTTGACGCTGGACAGCGGCAAAGTCGTGGGCTTGCGGAAGCCCAGCGCATCGAGGGCGCCCAGCGCCAGCGCTTCGGCGGCCTCGTTGCGGGTGATGATTTCGGTGACTTCGCCCTTCTGGCGCACCACCCGCTGGGACGGGTCGAAGGAGACCCGTTCGCCGTCGTAGTCGAAGGACAGCACGGCGAAGTCGTGCCAGCGCTGCACGCTGCCGTCGGCCAGCATGGCCGCGTCCAGCAGCAGGATGGGGCGTGGCAGCACGTCTTCGCGCAGGCGCTGCGGCAGCGGCTGGGGCAGCGGCATCAGTTGCTGCAGGCCGTGGGCCAGCAGCAGTTGCGATACCCGCACCTTGTCGTTGGCGGTCAGCAGCGGGGCTTGCGCCACCAGCGCCTGCAGATCGGCCAGCGGAATCTCGGCGCCGCCCTGGTTCAGTTGCAGCACGCCGCAGGACAGATTGTCGATATACCAGGGAGGATCGGTGGGCAGCATGTAGTCGATCTGATCGGCACCGGTATGGCGCGCGCCGGCCGGGGCGGCGACCTGCCAGCCCAGGCGCAGGCCCTTGCCTTCTTCACGCCAGGCCAGATTGGCTTCGCGCAACTGGCCGGCCTGCAGCGGATAGACCAGGCCATTGCCGACATCGGCCCAGGAATTGGCCCACAGCAACTTACCCTGATCGGACAGCATCTGCAGCAGGGCCGCGCCGATCTTGCCGCGCGGCTCGGTGGCGCTGCCGGTCTGGGAATTGTTGCCGCTGCGCATGGCCACAAAGAAACGCACCAGATCCTCGTCGCCCGGCAGCAGGAAACTTGGCGGGGCCGACAGCAGCGAAAACACTTCGCTGACGGGCGTGGCCGCGGCCACGTCGCCATTGCCGCGCAGGCGCGCCTTGTACAGGCACAGGGCCACATGGCGGCCGCCGCTGGTGGGCGCCATCACATAGATCAGCCGGTACTGGGTCTGGGCCTGTTTCGGGTCGGCTTCGACCGGACTGGCCGGCAGCTTGGCTTTGGGATGGGCGGCAGCATCCACACGCTGCAGCCAGGTGGCTACAGCGTACGATAATTGGTTCGCGGGCGGCGTAAGACGGGGCGTCACCACCGGGGCTTCGCTGTCGTCGTCGCGGGTAAAATCCATAGGGCGCATTGTTGTTCTAATTCAGTTCAAAAACGGCAACAGGCAATATTATCCGCCATACGGCGATTCGTGTTTGCGTAATCTTCAAAATGGCACGCGCAGGGTGTGCTGGCGCACAGTCCGATTGGGCTGTCAAGACTGGCAACTTGGCGCCGATTGCGTATGATTCCGGGCTTGACCGCGAAGGATGTCCCCCCATGTTGCCTACGATTGAACAACGTCTTGCCCTGGAACTTGTTGCCAAACCGGCCCAGGTAGCCGCCGCCATCGCCCTGCTGGACGAAGGCGCAACCGTGCCGTTTATTGCCCGTTACCGCAAGGAAGCAACCGGCGGCCTGGACGACATCCAGCTGCGCCTGCTGGAAGAGCGCCTGCGCTACCTGCGCGAGCTGGAAGACCGCCGCGCCGCCATCGTCGCCTCGATCACCGAGCAAAACAAGATGACACCTTCCTTGCTAGATGCAGTCATGCACGCGGAAGACAAGACCCGTCTGGAAGACTTATACCTCCCTTATAAGCAAAAGCGCCGCACCAAGGCGCAGATCGCCATCGAAGCGGGCCTGATGACCCTGGCCGACGCCCTGCTGGAGAACCCGGAACTGACGCCGGAAATGGAAGCGGGCAAGTTCCTGCGCGAACCCTTCACCACCGCCGAAGGCAATAATCCCGGCGTGGCCGACAGCAAGGCCGCCCTCGACGGCGCGCGCCAGGTGCTGATGGAGCGTTTCGCCGAAGACGCGACCCTGCTGCAGTCGCTGCGCGAGTATGTACAGGATCATGGCGTGGTGGAATCGAAAGTCGTTGAAGGCAAGCAAGAAGAAGGCGAAAAATTCGCCGACTATTTCGATTACTCGGAAACTATCAATACCGTACCTTCCCACCGCGCGCTGGCCCTGTTGCGCGGCCGCCGCGAGGGCATCCTCGACGTGGTATTGCGTCTGGACACGGAAGTGGAAAAACCGAAATGGGACGCGCCGCACAATCCTTGCGAAAGCCGCATCGCCGCCCGCTTCGGCATCAAGAACCAGGGCCGTCCGGCCGATAAATGGCTGGCCGACACGGCGCGCTGGACCTGGCGCGTGAAAAGCTTCATGCATCTGGATACCGAGCTGATGGGCGCGCTGCGCGAACGTTCGGAACTGGACGCGATCAATGTCTTCGCCACCAATCTGAAGGCGCTGTTGCTGGCCGCCCCGGCCGGCCAGCGCGCCACCATGGGCCTGGACCCTGGCCTGCGCACCGGCGTCAAGGTGGCCGTGGTGGACGCCACCGGCAAGGTGGTCGATACCGCCGTGATCTATCCGCACCAGCCGAAGAACGACTGGGATGGCTCGCTGCACACCCTGGGCAAGCTGGCCGCCAAGCACAATGTGTCGCTCATTTCCATCGGCAACGGCACCGCCTCGCGCGAAACCGACAAGCTGGCCCAGGACCTGATCAAGCAGTTCCCGGAACAGAAGATGACCAAGATCGTCGTGTCCGAGGCGGGCGCCTCGGTGTATTCGGCCTCGGAATTCGCCTCGCGCGAACTGCCGGACATGGATGTGTCGCTGCGCGGCGCCGTCTCGATCGCGCGCCGCCTGCAGGACCCGCTGGCCGAACTGGTCAAGATCGACCCGAAATCGATAGGCGTGGGCCAGTACCAGCACGATGTGTCGCAAAGCCAGCTGGCGCGCTCGCTCGACGCCGTGGTCGAGGATTGCGTGAACGCCGTCGGCGTGGACGTCAACACCGCCTCGGCGCCGCTGCTGGCGCGTGTGTCCGGCCTGTCGGCCACGGTGGCCCAGTCCATCGTGAGCTACCGCGATTTAAAAGGTGCGTTCACCTCGCGCGCCGGCCTGAAAGCCGTGCCGCGCCTGGGCGACAAGACCTTTGAACAGGCGGCCGGCTTCCTGCGCGTGATCGGCGGCGACAATCCGCTGGACGCCTCGGCAGTGCATCCGGAATCCTACCCGCTGGTGGAAAAGATCCTGGGCGACATCAAGAAGGATATCAAGGCCGTCATCGGCGAGACCGCGCTGATCAAGAGCCTGAACCCGGCCAAGTACGCCGACGAAAAGTTCGGCGTGCCGACCATCAGCGATATTTTGAAGGAGCTGGAAAAGCCGGGCCGCGATCCGCGTCCGGAATTCACCACCGCCACCTTCAAGGAAGGCGTGGAGGAAATCCGCGACCTGCGTCCGGACATGATCCTCGAAGGCGTGGTCACCAATGTGGCCGCGTTTGGCGCTTTTGTCGATATCGGCGTGCATCAGGATGGGCTGGTGCACATCTCGGCGCTGTCGAACACCTTCGTCAAGGACCCGCACACGGTGGTCAAGGCCGGCCAGGTGGTGCGCGTGAAAGTGCTGGAAGTGGACGAGAAGCGCAAGCGCATCGCCCTGACCATGCGCCTGACGGACAGCGCGCCGCAGGCTGGTTCCCAGCCGCAGCAGCGCGCCGACCGCAATGACCGCAAGAGCATGGGTCAGCACCAGAAGCAGGCCGCCCGCGCGGAACCGGCGGGTGGCAGCATGGCCGCCGCGTTTGCCAAGCTGCGCGGATAAGGACCAGCGCCAAGGTGCCGGCGGCAGTATTTAAAACCCACGGCAAAGAGCCGGGGTCAGACCCTAGGGTCCGGGGAGGGGCTTCGCCCCGCCTGTCCCGTTGGGACAGGCCCCCAGGGTTGCGCCGTGGGTTTCAGCTTGCAGCCAACGGCCCGCTCCCAGAGCCAAACCATACCCCCACCGTCATTTTCTTATAAAATGACGCCATCTATTATTCAATTCCCCTGAGGCAGCTATGAGCGACGTACAAACCTGGATCAAAGAAACCGTGACGAACACCCCTGTGGTGCTGTTCATGAAGGGCACCGCCCAGTTCCCGCAGTGCGGCTTCTCCGGCCGTGCCATCCAGATCCTGAAAGCCTGCGGCGTCGAAAACATCGCCACCGTCAACGTGCTGGACGATCCTGAAGTCCGTCAAGGCATCAAGGATTACTCGAACTGGCCGACCATTCCCCAGCTCTACATCAAGGGCGAATTCATCGGCGGTTCCGACATCATGAATGAAATGTTTGAATCGGGCGAACTGAAAGCCCTGATCGATGCCTGATCAAGCCAGGCGCATCGTCATAGCCATCACGGGCGCCACCGGCGCCGTGTATGGCGTGCGCCTGCTGCAGCATCTGCAACACGCGGCTGGCATAGAGACGCATCTGATCGTCTCCGATGCCGCCGTGCTCACCCTGCACCAGGAAACCGGCCTGCAACGACGCGACGTCGAAGCGCTGGCCCATGTGGTGCACAAAGCCCGCGATATCGGCGCCTCGATCGCCAGCGGCTCCTTCCAGTCCGACGGCATGATCGTCGCCCCCTGTTCGATGAAGACCCTGGCGTCCGTGGCCCACGGCCTGTCGGATAATCTGATCGCGCGCGCGGCCGATGTGGTGCTCAAGGAGCGCCGCCGGCTGGTGCTGATGGTGCGCGAAACCCCCTTCAATCTGGCGCATCTGCGCAATATGACGGCCGTCACCGAGATGGGCGGCATCATTTTCCCACCACTGCCGAGCTTTTACCACCAGCCGCAAAGCATTGCGGAAATGGTCGATCACACGGTGGGCCGGGTTCTGGATTTATTTGCTTTGGAGCATGCGCTGGCGCCCCGCTGGGCTGGCATGAAGGGTGCTACGGGGATGTGAGTTTGGGCTGGCATTGGCTGCGCGCAGAAGATGCGGCGCCGTCAGCGCTCCCGCCGGCATCGCAAAGACACCGGTGATTGCAGCAAGACCGAACCGGCGGCGCAGAAACCGCCCACCGGCATCAGTTGATTAACGCGGCTCGAACTGCTGGCCGCTGGCGCGTTTTAAATCCCGGGCTTCTTCCACCATGCGACGATGCGCGATGCGCTTACGCATGACTTCCGCATGCTGTTCTGCAGTCATGGGCGGAACGGTCATTAAATCTTTTAGCTGCGCTACATTGCTGTAATTACTTTTCATTAGACGGCTCAAAAGCTGGCTCCGTAGTAAAGGCTGCGTAACGCTGTACTCCGCCAAGCCCGCTGCCGGATTTCGAAACTCCTTGCCGCAATGGCGCGCTATGAGGAAAAATCCGACCGGCTCAGTAACCCTATTGTGCACTAGTTTCGTGTCTGATCAGTGACAAATCACAATCGAATCCCTGTCTTAGGGGAAACCCTCAGCGCATCCAGGCCAGCCGCTTTGTTACTTTTGGTATTACTTTTGGTAGTTCACGCGCACCAGCATGCGGATGAATTCACGCGCGATCTGACGATGATGCTCGTCCAGACGCTGCAAATCGGCGATCAGCTTGACGTCGGCCGACTCGAAACGCGACAAGCCATTGGCGCCCTCGCCGTTGGCCGCTGCCGTTTCCGGACCGCCAAAACGCAGCCATTCGGCCGGCACGCCCAGCCACTGGGCCAGCATGCGCAGCTTCTCCTGGGTGGGAATGGCTTCGCCAACCAGCCATTTACGGGCCGCATGCACGGTAATC
Source organism: Oxalobacteraceae bacterium (assembly GCA_013284265.1). Taxonomy (GTDB): domain Bacteria; phylum Pseudomonadota; class Gammaproteobacteria; order Burkholderiales; family Burkholderiaceae_D; genus Rugamonas. The sequence continues at coordinate 76,997 of JABTBR010000008.1, forward strand.
GGACGGCCATCGAAGCGGATATTGAATTCACGGGCCAGACGGGTGGGACTGTCGGGGGAGTAGTGGGCGTTTTTCAGCGCCTGTTGCAGGCGCTGGCTAAAGCATTCGCGTTCATTGGAAGAATTCATAGATGCACTATTTCATGTCACGACATGAAAGTCAGTCGTTCGGGGCCAAACTGCGATTGTAACAATTTTTTAGTAATATTTAACAGTTTATGCAACAACGCAAGAAATGCGGGCGCCGAAGAGGCATATCACAGCCGGCTGCAAGACGAGCTTGCGCGCATGGCGGGGGCCAGCGCTACAGTGTAGTACCGGCTGAGTCGGCGCGCCACGCTGATTCAGTTGCGATTGCGCTATATCATGCGGCATCAATGATGCCGCCCGTTTCGTTTCCGTGGCGCACGATTGCAATCGAGTACATATTTTCGGTATTACCCATCCACTTTGGGTCAATTTTAGACACCGACTCTCCATCTTCCAAGCCGCCGCCATTTTTCAGGTTCCCTTTTCAGGCGGGCGCGCTACAATGTGATTGACGTTGACGTAAACGGAACTCGATCCGCGCCAGCCCGCCGCGCCGCCGTTTGCCGCCTCCCTTATACTGATCATTTTCCGCAAGCCCATACGATGCCGACGACCTACACCATCTCCGAACTGTCCCGCGAATTCGACATCACGGCGCGCGCGATCCGCTTTTACGAAGACCAGGGTTTGCTCAGCCCCTCGCGCGAAGGCGCGGGCGGACGCAGCCGGGTCTACACCCCGCGCGACCGCACCCGTCTGAAGCTGACCTTGCGCGGCAAGCGCCTGGGCCTGTCGCTGTCGGAAATCAAGAGCCTGGTCGATATGTACGAGACGCCCAAGGACACCAGCGCCCAGATGAACCGCTTCCTGGGCGTGCTGGCCCAGCACCGCGAAACGCTGGAACAGCAGCGCGAGGACATCGAAATGTCGCTGGCCGACATCACCGCCCACGAGGATGAATGCAAGCGCCTGCTGGCCGCCATCGCGGAAGGCAAGCAGCCGGCCAGCGCCACCGAGTAAAGCGCGGCGCGGAACGGTAGAACCGCGTGCGCTGCTGCACGCGGGCAATAGTGTAAAAAACAACACATTCAGCCCAGCATGCGTCTTCTACTTTACGTTTACGTAAACGGAATACATGAGTATGATGGGCGCTTCGATACCATCTTACCCACGAGGATGCCATGCTCCATCTCCCAGGCCTGACCTTTGACCACGGCGAAGACATCGCCGCCCTGCGTTCCGCTGTACAAGAGTTCGCTTCCGCGGAAATCGCTCCGCGCGCCGCCGAAATCGACCGCAGCGACCAGTTCCCGATGGACCTGTGGCGCAAGATGGGCGAGCTGGGCTTGCTGGGCATCACCGTCAGCGAAGAATATGGCGGCGCCGGCATGGGCTACCTGGCCCACATCGTGGCGATGGAAGAAATCTCGCGCGCCTCGGCCTCGGTGGGCCTGTCCTACGGCGCCCACTCGAATCTGTGCGTCAACCAGATCAAGCGCAACGGCACCGAAGAACAGAAACGCCAATACCTGCCCAAGCTCATTTCCGGCGAACACGTCGGCGCCCTGGCCATGTCCGAGCCGAACGCCGGTTCCGACGTCGTCAGCATGAAGCTGCGCGCCGACTTCAAGGGCGACCGCTGGGTGCTGAACGGCACCAAGATGTGGATCACCAACGGCCCCGACGCCGATGTGCTGGTGGTCTACGCCAAGAACGACCTGGAAGCCGGCCCGCGCGGCATGACAGCCTTCCTGATCGAAAAGCATTTCAAGGGTTTCTCGGTGGCGCAAAAGCTCGACAAGCTGGGCATGCGCGGCTCGCACACGGGCGAACTGGTGTTCGACAACTGCGAAGTGCCGGCCGAAAACGTGCTCGGCGGCCTGGGCAAGGGCGTCAATGTGCTGATGTCCGGCCTGGACTTCGAACGCACCGTGCTGTCCGGCGGCCCGCTGGGCATCATGCAGGCCTGCATGGACGCTGTGGTGCCATATATCCACGATCGCAAGCAATTTGGCCAGGCTATCGGCGAATTCCAGCTGATGCAGGGTAAGATTGCTGATATGTACTCGACCATGATGGCATGCAAAGCATATGTGTATGCCGTCGGTCAGGCCTGCGACCGCGCCACGACCCCGGAAGCAGTCCGCCAGCTGCGCAAGGACGCGGCGGGAGCCATTTTGTATAGCGCAGAAAAAGCGACCTGGATGGCCGGCGAGGCGATCCAGACGCTGGGCGGCAACGGCTACATCAACGAGTATCCGGTTGGCCGCCTGTGGCGCGACGCCAAGTTGTACGAAATCGGCGCCGGCACCAGCGAAATCCGCCGCATGCTGATCGGCCGCGAACTGTTCGCGGAAACCAGGTAAGCAGCGCGTGTGCATTGGCTGGATGGCCGGCAAATAACAATCCAGTCAATGCACACAAGCGAGTCCAGCCATGATCCAAGGAGCTTTTCCCAAACTGCTGTCGTCCCAGATCGCCTTCGATATCGCCCGCACGATACGCGAAGGCTTCGACAAGCATTACCGCCTGTTCCGCCTCACCAGCCAGCAGGCCAAATCGCATTTCGAGCGCGGTGCCTGGGCCGAGGCCCAGGTGGCCGCGCGCGAGCGCATCGGCTTCTATGACAAGCGGGTGCAGGAATGCGTGCAGATGCTGGAAGACGAATACGACCAGTCGGAACTGACGGACGAAGTCTGGCGCGAGCTCAAGCTGCACTTCATCGGCATGCTGTCGGACCACAAGCAGCCGGAACTGGCCGAGTCCTTCTTCAACTCGGTCTGCTGCAATATCCTGCACCGCACCTACTTCCATAACGACTTCATCTTCGTGCGCCCGGTGGTCTCGACCGAGTACATCGAAACGGAAGAACTGGCGCCGACCTACCGCGTCTACTACCCCGGCACCGACGGCCTGCACTACACGCTCAAGCGCATCGTCACCAACTTCCAGCTCGACGCCAAGTTCGCCAATCTGGACCGCGACGTGGAACTGGTGCAGGCGCGCCTGCGCCAGCTGTTCGGCGGCAACCGGGTGGAGCCGAACCACCAGATCCAGGTGCTGTCCAGCCTGTTCTACCGCAACAAGGGCGCCTACATCGTCGGCAAGGGCATCAACGGCAACCGCGAATATCCCTTCATCGTGCCCATCCTGCACAACCGCCACGGCGAACTGATACTCGACACCGTGCTGTTCGACCAGGAACAGATCACCGTGCTGTTCTCGTTTACCCGCGCCTACTTCCTGGTCGATATGGAAGTGCCCTCGGCCTATGTGCAGTTCCTGCGCAGCCTGCTGCCGCGCAAGCCGCGCAGCGAGATCTATACGATTCTGGGTTTGCAGAAGCAGGGCAAGACGCTGTTCTACCGCGATTACCTGCAGCATTTAAAGCATTCCTCCGACCAGTTCGAAATCGCGCCCGGTATCCGCGGCCTGGTGATGCTGGTGTTCGCGCTGCCCTCCTTCCCCTATGTGTTCAAGGTGATCAAGGATTTCTTCCCGGCGCCCAAGGACACCACGCGCGCGCTGATCAAGGAGAAATACCTGCTGGTGAAAAACCACGACCGCGTGGGCCGCATGGCCGATACGCTGGAATACTCCAACGTCGCCTTCCCGCGCCACCGCTTCAGCGAAGCGCTGATCGCCGAACTGAAGCACTTCGCGCCCTCGCTGGTGGAGGAAGACGGCCAGCAGATCATCATCAAGCACCTGTACATCGAGCGGCGCATGGTGCCGCTCAACATCTGGCTCAGCAATGCCGAGAAGGATGCCGACGACGACCAGATCGAACATGGCGTGCTGGAATACGGCAACGCCATCAAGGAACTGGTGGCTGCCAACATCTTCCCCGGCGACATGCTGTACAAGAACTTCGGCGTGACCCGCCACCAGCGCGTGGTGTTCTACGATTACGACGAAATCGAGTACATCACCGACTGCGTGTTCCGCAATATTCCGGAAGCGCGCAACGAGGAGGAGGAAATGGCCTCCGAGCCCTGGTATCCGATCGGCAAATACGACGTCTTCCCCGAGCAGTTCGGCAAGTTCCTGCTGGGGAACGCCAAGATCCGCAAATATTTCATGAAGCACCACGCCGACCTGCTGACGCAAGCCTGGTGGCAGGCGCGCAAGCAACGCATTCTCGATGGCTTCGTCGAAGACGTGTTCCCGTATCCGCAGCACATCCGTTTCTGCAATCAGCATATGACACCCCCACCGGCGGTAACGCCGCCCCCCTTTATGGAGACAGTAGAAAATGAATGATCCTATCGTTATCGTCGGTGCGGCACGCACCCCTATGGGCGCCTTCCAGGGCGACTTCTCCGCCGTCAGCGCCAGCGACCTGGGCGCCGTGGCGATCCGCGCCGCCGTCGAGCGCGCCGGCGTCAAGCCGGAAGCCGTCGAACACGTTTATTTCGGCAACTGCCTGATGGCGGGCCAGGGTCAGGCGCCAGCGCGCCAGGCCGCACTCAAGGCCGGCCTGCCGACCTCGGCCGCCGCAGTCACCCTGTCCAAGATGTGCGGCTCGGCCATGCAGGCCGCGATCTTCGCGCACGACACCCTGAAAGCCGGCAGCGCCGACGTGATCGTGGCCGGCGGCATGGAGTCGATGACCAACGCCCCCTACATCATTCCCAAGGCACGCGGCGGCTACCGCATCGGCCACGGCATGATGTACGACCACATGATGCTCGACGGCCTGGAAGACGCTTACAGCAAGGATGAAAAAGGCAATGGCCGCTCGATGGGCACCTTCGCCGAAGAGTGCGTCAGCCAGTACAGCTTCAGCCGCGAAGCGCAGGACAACTTCGCCATCGCCTCGGTCAAGCGCGCCCAGGCCGCCACCGCCGACGGCAGCTTCGCCTGGGAAATCGCCCCTGTGACCGTGTCCGGACGCAACGGCGACACCGTCATCGACAAGGATGAAGGCCCGCTCAAGGCCAAGGTCGAAAAGATTCCATCGCTGCGCGCAGCGTTCAAGAAAGACGGCACCATCACCGCCGCCTCGTCCTCCTCGATCAACGACGGCGCCGCCGCGCTGGTACTGATGCGCGCCTCGACCGCCAAGGAACAAGGCCTGACGGTACTGGCCACCATCATCGGCCACGCCACCCATGCCCAGGCACCGAATTTGTTCACCACCGCCCCGGTAGGCGCGATGCAGAAACTGTTCGCCAAGACCGGCTGGGCCGCGCGCGACGTCGACCTGTTCGAAGTGAACGAAGCCTTCGCCGCCGTGCCGATGGCCGCGATGCACGACCTGGATATCTCGCACGACAAGATCAACATCCACGGCGGTGCCTGCGCCCTGGGCCACCCGATCGGCGCATCCGGCGCGCGCATCATCGTAACCCTGATCGGCGCGCTGAAAAAGACCGGCGGCAAACGCGGCGTAGCGGCCCTGTGCATCGGCGGCGGCGAAGCCACTGCCATGGCCATCGAACTGGCCTAAGCCAAGCAGCGATTCCCTCCGACCCTTACCGAGCTAGCCTCCATGATACTGAGCGACGAACACCATATGATCCGCGACGCCCTGCGCAATTTTTCGCAGGAACGCCTGGCCCCCAACGCAGCGCGCTGGGACAAGGAACATTACTTCCCTAAACAGGAACTGAAGGAGCTGGCCGCACTCGGCGCCTTCGGCGTCGCCGTACCGGAAGCGCTGGGCGGTGCCGGGCTGGACTACGTGTCGCTGGCCCTGGTGCTGGAGGAAATCGCAGCCGGTGATGGCGGCACCTCGACCATCATCTCCGTCAACAACTGCCCGGTGTGTAGCATCGCCATGATGTACGCCAACGACGCGCAGAAAGAACAATGGCTGCGTCCGCTGGCGCAAGGCGAGATGCTGGGCGCCTTCTGCCTGACCGAGCCCCACACCGGCAGCGACGCCGCCGCCCTGCGCACCACCGCCACCCGCGAGGGTGACGAATATGTGATCAACGGCGTCAAGCAATTCATCACCAGCGGCAAGTATGCCGATGTGGCCATCGTCATGGCCGTGACCGACAAGGCCGCCGGCAAGAAGGGCATCAGTGCCTTCTGGGTACCGACCAGCGCGCCTGGCTACATCGTTTCCGGGCTGGAGCAGAAGATGGGCCAGCATTCCTCGGATACGGCGCAGATCCTGTTCGAGAACTGCCGCATTCCGGCCGCCAACCTGATCGGCGAAGAGGGGCAGGGCTACAAGATCGCCCTGTCCGGCCTGGAAGGCGGACGCATCGGCATCGCCTCGCAGGCGGTGGGCATGGCGCGCGCCGCGTATGAAGCGGCGCTGAAGTATTCGCGCGAACGTGAGAGTTTCGGCAAGCCTATCTTCGAGCATCAGGCGGTGCAGTTCCGTCTGGCCGATATGGCGACGCAGATTGAAGCGGCGCGGCATTTGATCCAGCATGCGGCGTCGATGAAGGATGCGGGGCTGCCGTGTCTGAAAGAGGCTGCGATGGCCAAGCTGTTCGCTTCCGAGATGGCCGAGCGCGTCTGTTCGGACGCGATTCAGGTGCATGGCGGGTATGGATATGTGTCCGACTTCCCGGTGGAGCGGATTTATCGCGATGTGCGCGTGTGCCAGATTTACGAAGGCACCAGCGATATTCAGAAGCTGCTGATTGCGCGGGCCTTATAAGCTTCGCAATCATCGCTAAAGCGCGGCGACGGCCGCGTTTTTTAAAACCCATGGCGTAACCCTGGGGTCTGACCCGGCGGGTCAGACCCCGGCTCTTTGCCGTGGGTTCTTATGAATGTCGCGGCATGCCAACGCAGCGCGACCGTCGTCCCCGGTCTTTCGCCGTGGGTATAAAACCAAGGCGCTCCCAACAAGCACAACAAATCTCCAGCCATAAAAAAAGCCCGCTTCCGCGGGCCTCGTTCAATGTACTACCTATTCTTTAATCGCATGCCGGACGCCAGTGCTATCTGCAAAGTGCCTCCGAGTCTCGGGCGCCCATGCTATCTGCGTGGTGCCCCCAACGTGTAAATCGACCATCGTATTCGGAACTACAACTCCAGGTTTTTGCAGCTTGACGCTGTTCGAGCTTACACATATCGAACCGCAGCGCAGACCTTGGATAATGGGACTGTTTGCACGCAAACCTCACCACAAAACGAAGTGTATCACAGTTCTTTGTGCGACGCACAAATTATTTCAGTAATTGTTATTACACTCCTTCGGCGCAGGCGCGTCTGGCTGAGCCGACGTCACAGCTGAAGTTCCAGCCCGGCTGTGACAATGTAAGTATTTTTACCGGCTAGCAACATGCTAACCTTCCGCCTACGACCAATTGACCATCAGATTAAAAGTGCGAGCATCGACAATTCCCCCATCTAGCCGCGCGCCAACGCCTCTGCGCACGATCCTCATCGGAGCTGTGTTTGCGTTCTTGCAACTACCGCAAGCCAGTCACGCAGAAGTCTACAAATGGGTCGACGCCAATGGAAAAACGCATTACTCGGATAACAAAGATCAGGCTGGCAATGCGCAGGTAGAGCAGCTGAAGGTCCAGGCGCCGCCAGAAGCGCCGCCAACCGCGCCCATACCCACCTGGAAGCAGCAGGAAATCGAGTTCAAGCTGCGTCAGGCGCAACAACAAACCAGGGTGCAAGCCTCCCCGCCGGAAAGCCGGCATCCCAAAAGCCGGAATCCCAACAACCCCTATTACAGCAATAAGCCGGAAACAGATAAGTCGCGCTGTGATCTTGCCCATGACATCAAAAGCGGCGCCGCGGTACGTTCACGCGGCGCGCCAACCGATGCCAACGACAGGCGCATCGCTGATCAGGATATCCAATCGTACTGCCACTAAGGCAAAATAAGCAGCGATCCAGATTTCTCAAGCCTGGCCGCGAATCCAGCGCATTCGACAAGAATTGCTTGAGCCTGATGACGGAAAGAACTCGCTAACGATGATTGCCAAACATGTACTTTGCTATGGTGACTCAATGTCGTGGGGCATCGTGCCTGGTAGCAGACAGCGCCATCCATTCGAAAAACGTTGGACCGGTATCCTGCAGCAACTGCTCGGCCCCGACATCAGGATTATCGAAGAATGTTTGAATGGGCGGACAACGGTCTGGGACGACCCTTTCCGGCCTGGGCGCAATGGAAAAGAACTGCTACTGCCAAGCTTGCATTCCCATTCCCCCATCGACCTGCTCATTCTCTTCCTGGGAACCAACGACTTGCAGTCCATGTACGGGGTGAACGCCTATGAGTCGTCTCTGGGAGCCGCGGCCCTTGTCGATATCATCAAAGGATGCGTCGCCGAACCAATGGCCAGCCCTCCTCAGATTCTGCTCATCTCCCCTCCGCGTATCATTGATCCACACGGCGTTATGGCGGAAAAATTCCGCGGCGCGGCAGAAAAATCGGATCAATTCTCCCACTGGTACAAGCGCATTTCCGAAGAACGTGGCACTTTCTTCTTTGACGCGGCAGACGTTATCAAGCCTAGCGAAGTGGATGGCGTTCACCTCGACGAACTACAGCATCAGCAGTTCGCCGCCGGCATTCATCATCTCGTATCCGGCATCCTGGACGGCGACGTGGTCCTGTCCAGATAGCGCCAGGAAGTCAGCTCCACCGGATGACGCTTGTAGTTGCGCAGCCACGGCTGATACAGATCCGCCGAAATCGGATGGGTCAGCAGCACCCACGGCGCATAAGCATGCAAAATCTGCGTCATTTCCCGATACAGGCGCTGGCGTTCAGGCGAATCGGGCATGAGCCTGGCCTGCTCGTAGCGCCGATTGAATTCGGGCTGATTGAAACGGGCATAGTTGGCCCGGCCGCTATTGGGACCATACAGCAGCTGGAAGAAATTATCGCCATCGGGAAAGTCGGCGATCCAGTTGGTTTCGAACATCATCACCTGGCCCAGGCGCGAAGCTTTGATAATCTCCGTTTTCTTGTCGGTCTTGAATTCCACCTTGAGGCCGATGGCGTTCAGGCTGCGGCGCCACATTTCGTCGCGCAGCCGGCCCACCATCGACGGCTCGGAATGCATACGCAGCAGCAAGGGCGTGCCGTCGGGCTTGCTGCGGAAGCCGTCTTTGCCCTTGCGGTAGCCAAAGCGGTCGAGCAGCGCACGCGCCAGCGCGGGGTCGTAGCGCGCGGGGCTGCGGTAGCTGGCGTCGTAGCCGAGCACGGCGGGCGGCAAGGGTGACTGGGCCGGGATCGCCAAGCCTTTTTTCAGCAGGGCGATGTCCTGAGCGCTGTCGTAGCCGAGCGCGATGGCGCGGCGCAGGGCGACCTTGTCCTTGCTATAGCCGCCGATGACGGGGTCATCCATGTTCATCCACAGGTAATAGGTCTGCAGCACAGGGAAGGCTTGCAGCACGACGCCCTTGCTTGCCAGCTCAGGCTTGAGCGCGGGCGCGCCGGGACCCGATTGGAGCACCATTTCCTTCATCGATTCCGGCACCTGCTCCAGATAGTCGAACTCGCCGTTCAGGAAGCCCAGCATGCGCGACTGGTATTCCTCCATGATCTTGACGTCGATGCGGTCCAGCAGCGGCAGGCGCTTGCCTTCCAGTGCGGCGGCAAGCGCGCGGTCGGCCGGGGCGACGTTGGGGCCGGCGTGAAAGACGGTGGGACGGAAATCAGGGTTGGCCAGCAGAGCGATGCGGTCGCTGTGTTTCCATTCACCAATCAAAAAGGGGCCGGTACCGATTGGATGGTTACCCGTTTGACCAGGGTAGGCCTCCATGATTTCGCGTGCGACGACGGCGCTGGCGGGCGTGGCCAGGTAAAACAGGAAGTTGGGATCGGGCGCACTCAGGCGAATACGCAGGGTGTAGCGGTCCAGCGCCTGCAGACCGGCGATGTTGGCGTCGTAGCGGAAGTTGTCGCCGCGCAGGGCGCCGTCGCCTTCGATTTTTCCTTCCAGCAGGAACAACCAGGGGGATTTCAGCGTCGGGTCGTACAGGCGCTTGAGGCTGTAGACATAGTCGGCGGCGGTCACCTCGCGCTTGCTCCCCTTAAAAGCGGGGTCGGGCGTGAAGTAGATGCCGGGCTGAAGCACGAAGGTATAGCTCAGGCCGTCCGCGCTGACGCTGGGCATGGCGCGGGTGGTGTTGGGCTGCAGGCGAACGGGGCGGGCCAGGTAGTCGTAGCGCAGCAGGGGATCGAACAGGTTCTCCAGCAGGCTCAGGCTGGCGAGGTCGGACGCGACGGCAGGGTCCAGCCCGGTTTCGCCTGTGCTCAGGAAGGCGTGCAGCACCTTCGTGCCGGTGCCGGGAGCAGCCGCCTTAGCATTGCTCGCGCCGGCCGCCGCCAGGCCGCCCATGGGCAAGGCAAGAACCGCGGTCAATACCAGCGCTGTGATCGAAGCTCTCATGTGCAATTCCATTTGCCTGTCGCAACAGGAAGGCAGCTTAACAATTTTTCAGGCTTATGCAGCGCATTCTTTCATCAAAGCACCCTTCGCTGGCCCTATACTTTGCAAATTGCTCAATTTGCTTCAGGAATAAGGCTCTATGTCGCTCAATTACATCTGGTCCGGTTTTTTTCTGGTCGGCTTAATCGCCGCACTGGCGCAGTGGCTGCTGCTGGGCGACACGGAAATCTTTAAACGCATCATCGAAGGCACCTTCGACTCGGCCCGCATGGCCGTCATGGATATCGCGCTGCCGCTGGCGGGGGTGATGACCTTGTGGCTGGGCATCATGAATATCGGCGAGAAAGCGGGCGCGGTGCAACTGCTGTCGCGCATTATTGCGCCCTTCTTCTCGCGCATCTTCCCGGACGTACCGAAGGACCATCCGGCCAACGGCCATATGGTGATGAATTTCTCGGCCAACCTGCTGGGCCTGGACAATGCGGCCACCCCCTTCGGCCTGAAGGCGATGGAAAGCCTGCAAACCCTCAATCCCAACAAGGATGAGGCGAGCAATGCGCAGATCATGTTCCTGGTGCTGCACACCTCGGGGCTGACCTTGATTCCGGTGGCCATCATGGCGCAGCGGGCGATCCTGGGCGCGGCCGATCCATCCGACATTTTTATTCCCTGCATGATCGCAACCTATGTGGCGACCGTCACCGGCATCATCGGCGTCGCCATTCGCCAGCGCATCAATCTGTTCGACCGCGTCGTGGTGGCTTGGCTGGGCAGCATCACCGTCGCCATTGGTGCGATGGTGTTTTACTTTACCCAATACCTGAGCAAGGGCGAGATCGAACTGTTCTCCAAGGTAGCCAGCAATCTGTTGCTGCTGACGGTGATCTGCGGCTTCATTGTCTGGGCACTGTGCAAGAAGGTGAATGTGTACGAAGCCTTTATCGAAGGCGCCAAGGGCGGCATCCAGACGTCGCTGACCGTCATTCCCTATCTGGTGGGCATGCTGGTGGCGATAGGCGTGATCCGCAATGCGGGCGTGTTCGGCTTCATCCTGGAAGGGATGAACTGGTTCTTTACCATGCTCGGCTTTAATACCGATTTCGTTCCGGCCCTGCCGACGGCACTGATGAAGCCGCTCAGCAGCAGCGGCTCGCGCGCCATGATGATCGATGTGATGAAGACCTATGGCGTCGATTCCTTCGTCGGCCGCCTGGCCTGCGTCTTCCAGGGTTCGGCCGATACCACCTTCTACATCGTCGCGCTGTACTTCGGTTCGGTTGGCATCCGCAAGACGCGCTATGCGATCTCCTGCGGCCTGATCGCCGACTTCGCCGGTGTGATCGCCGCGATCTTCGTATCCTACCTGTTCTTCCATTGAGATTGCTTATGTTCCGTCGCTTAATTCTTGCCGCGCTGCTGGCCGCCAGTGGCGCCGCCCAGGCCCAGCTGCCCGAAGCCCTTACCCGTTTGCTGCGCACGGCCGGCATTCCGGATGATGCCGTTGGCATCGTGGTGCAGCGTGGCGCGACCACGCTGGTGTCGCATGGCGCCGAGCGTGTCATGCAGCCGGCTTCCACCATCAAGCTGGTGACCACGCTGGTTGCCCTGGAGCAGCTGGGACCAGCCTTCCGCACGCGTACCGAATTGCGTACCGATGCGGAACTGGTGCAGGGCGTGCTGCAAGGCGCGCTGTATCTGCGCGGCGGCGCCGATCCGGATTTTAACGAGGACGTGCTGGGCCATATGCTGCAGGCGCTGCGCAACCAGGGCATCCGCCATATCCAGGGCGATATCGTGCTGGACCGACAGCTGTTCCAGCCGGCCCGCACGGATGTGGATGCGCTGCCGTTTGATGAGTTTCCCATGGCCTACTACAACGTGATTCCCGATGCGCTGCTGATCAACAATAATCTGTTGAAGGTGGAACTGCGCTCCAGCGCCAGCAAGCTCGACCTGGTGATGATGCCGGAGCTGGAGAACGTGGGCATTCGCGCCGAGATGCGCCTGATCGACGGTCCCTGCGCGCGCTGGGAAGAGGGCTGGAAGCCAGCGATGATTGCGCGCAAGGGCGAGCATATCGACCTGGTTCTGCGCGGCACCTTCCCTCGCAACTGCATCCGCAGCAACAGCGTGAATTTGCTGGACAGGAATGAATATCTGGGCCGTCTGCTGCGCGCCAGCTGGCGCAAGCTGGGTGGGACGATGAGCGGCGTGGTGCGTGAGGCTGGCCCGATCGCGGGCATGGGGGCATATGCGGGTTCTGCCACCGTTGCCGGTACGGCCGGCACCTCTGCTCCTGCTCCTGCTGCGGCGAACGCGGTGCCCGTCACTGGCCGCCTGCTCGCCGAGCACGTCTCGCGCAGCCTGCCGGAAATCGTTCGCGATACCAACAAGTTCTCCGATAACGTAATGGCCCGCACCCTGTTCCTCAGCCTGGGCAGCCTGGAAGGCGATACCTTGCTGGGCAGCCACCCCTTGCCGCCGGATGGCAGCGGCCTGAGCACCAATGCGCGCGCCGATCAGGCGATACGTGCATGGTTCCAGCGCCAGCATATCGATACCCAGGGCCTGGTGATGGAAAACGGTTCCGGGCTGTCGCGGCTGGAACGCATCAGGCCGGCACAGATGGCGGCATTGCTGCAGGCGGGACTGGCCAGCCCGTGGGCGCCCGAGTTCATGGCCAGCCTGCCGATCGCCTCGGTCGATGGCACCATGCGCAAGCGCATGAAAGACAGCGCCGCCGCCATGCGCGCGCGGCTCAAAACGGGCAGCCTGAACGGTGTTGTGGCCATGGCGGGCTATGTGATGGATGCCAACAACCAGCCTTGCGTGGTGGTGGGCATCATCAATCACGAGCTGGTGACCAATGGTTCCGGCCGGGTGGTGCTCGATGCGCTGGTGGACTGGGTGGCGCGCAGCGGTGCGCCATCGCCAGTGCCGTGAGCAAGGTATGACGCCAGCCATGACGCGCACGCTGCAACATCAGCCCATGCACGCCAGCGCAATGATCGCTGGCTCACGGGTGCGCGATGCTTAATCGGCAGGCACAAGCGCTGCGCTTGGGCTGCGCGTCGGCATGTGCGGCGCTGGCCGCCTCGTTCGCGCTATTGTGCGGCAGTGCGTATGCCGGGGCCGTCACGCAGGAACAATTGGTCACCCGCGCGGCAGAGGTATATGCGGGCCGGCTTGCCGATCTGCGCGTTGCGCACAAGCTCGACGCAAACGCGGCCTTTCATGCCCGCGTGCAGCGCATTGCGTCCTTGCTGCTTGCGCGCGTGCGCCAGGATTATCCCGACACGGCGGCATGGGAGTGGGAAGTGCATACCAGCAGCGATGCCGACCAGAATGCCGATTGCATGGCGGGTGGGAAAATACTGGTCGGCCAGGCCTATGTAGAGAAGCTGGCGCTTAATGATGCCGAGCTGGCCATGCTGCTGGCGCATGAAATATCCCATGCGGCGCTGCGGCACAATCTGCAGGAGTACGAGCGGGCGATGCAGATTGATCCACGCTGGGGGCAGCGTCCGTTTGCGGAATTGGAAGATGCGGTGGATAACGACAATGTGCTGATCGAGCAGTTAGCACCGCTCAATTACGCGCAGGAACTGGAAGCGGATGAGGCGGGAATGCGGTTGGCTTGGCACGCTGGCTGGCCGGCGGCGCGGCTGGCGAATTATTTCCGCAAGATGATGCGGGATAGCGGGTATCCGAACTTTGAGCGGTCTGGGTATCCTGCGCCGGCACTGCGCTGGCGGGCTGCTTCAGCCGTGGCTACGACGTTGAAGTAAAAGAAATACTGAGGTGGCGGGCCGGCGACGCGATTAAAACCCACGGCGTACCCCTGGGGTCAGACCCCAGGGTCCGGTGAGGGGCTGCGCCCCGCCGGTCCCGATGGGACCGGCCCCCGGCTCTTGGCCTTGGGTTTTTGCATGCATTGCCGGCACGCGGAATTTTAGGGTGGTAGCGTCGAACCCAACCCTACAACACCCGCGTATAACTACTCCGCACGGCAACCCGGTCGCCGCAATCGAAATGCCACCACTCACTATTGATACCCACCCAGCCCGCCTGCGCCATCGCACCGCGCAGCAGTTGGCGGTTGTAAATCTGGCGCGCATCCAGCTCTCCGCTTGCCAGCAACTGCTCCTCCAGCGAGGGATGCGAGCGTTCGCTCAAATCGTCAAAACCGGTACCCATGTCCAGCTCGGCACCTTCAAGATCGACCAGGGTCACATCGACCGCCATGCCAAAGGAATGCAGCGAACCGCGCGCCGGTTCGGCTATGTAGCCCAGCAACTCGGTACCTTGCAGCGCTTCCCATAGTTGCTCCTGTACACGTTGTGGACGGAGAGCATCTAATACGAGCAGGGAATAATCGGGATGGTATTGCGTCAGCCAGCGCACGGCGCGTTCAAGGGCAGCGGCGGCGTCGCGGTGCAGCCAGGCGCAGTCGAGGGGGGAATACAGGTCGCGGCCGACAAAATTGTCCGGCGTGGCATAGCGCAGGTCGACGCCAATCCCGGAGATGCCGCTCAAATGCCGGAATCCCGCATGCCCCGCTACCGCTTCGCTAGTGATGCTCTTGCTCATCTGGCCACCCAGTTGTGCCTGCGCATGGCTTACAGGATAGGGGAAAGCGGGCGCGGATGCAACGGGGGGCCAAAACCCACAGCGTAGCTCTGGGGGTGTACCCCTCAGCAGGCCGCCGGCTGCAGCTTGAACCCACGGCAAAGAGCCGGGGTCAGACCCGTCGGGTCTGACCCCAGGGGTACGCCGTGGGTTCTAAAAGGGCTAGTGGCCCTCGGGCGCTGCAGTGGACTCGGGTATGGGCGCGGCAACAACTCCCGGCGCGGTCAGCACATCCAGCACGGCGGCCGTTTCCGCATCCGGATAGCCATCAAAGCGCGCCGGACGATATTTGCTCTGGAAGGCAACCAGCACATTCACCGTCGCCTGATCCAGCTCGCCGTTCTGCGGCACGGCATAGCCATGCTGGGCCAGCTTTTTCTGGAACCACAGCGTCTCCGGCGGCATGGCCTCGAACGCGGGCATGCGCGCGGCCACCTGCCCGGCATCCGGCCACACGATCAGGCCAGCGTCGGCCAGCCGCTTCCACGGAAAGGCCGGGCCGGGGTCCTGCTTGCGCTGGGGCGCGATATCGCTATGCCCCAGAATGTTCTCCGGCTTGATGTTGTGGCGCGCGACGATATCCTTCAGCAGCGGAATCAGGCGGTCGATCTGGGCCGGCTTGAACGGCGCATAAACACGCCCTTCCGGCGTCTCGCGGTAGCCGGGATTGACGATCTCGATGCCGATCGAGGCGGAGTTGAGCTGGTTGTAGATCTTCCAGCTGCTCAGGCCCGCGTGATTGGCCTGGCGCGATTCGTCCACCAGCACATACACCACGGGCGTGTCGCCATCGCCAAGCAGGTAGTGCGAACTGACTTCGTCCTGCGTCAGCGTCTTGATCGAGCGTGGCAGGTCGCTCACGGTGTAGTGCAGCACGATGTACTTGACGCGGTCGCTCTGGCTGCGCGCGCTGTAGGTGTAATCGAGCGGCGGCACGGTGGCGCAACCGGTGAGCAGGGCGGTCAACAACGCGAGCGGGACGAGTTTCATCAGGGCCTCGGTGGCAAATTAATCAGCAGAGTGTAAGGCAAGCCGCGCGGCCGCGTGCTGCGGCTGCAAGGTGCGCCGGACCAGCGACAGCGACGGCGGCAGGGCGGCGCGCATGGATTCTTCAATCAGCACGTGCAGACCGGCGGCACGGCCAGCCAGCACGATGGGGCGCTCGCCGTAACGGGACACCAGCGCCAGCGCGAGGCGCGCCAGTTCCTGTCCGGCCAGTCGCAGGATCTCGCGCGCGGCGGGATCGGCGTCGGCACTGGCGGCGACGGCCAGCGCCAGCCGCCCGACGGCGCCGCGTTCCTGCCCATAGACGAACTGGCGCGACTGCGCCCAGTCGCTGCCGCCCACCATGGCGAAGACCGTCTGCGCCATCACCGACTGGCGCCATTCGCCAGGTGCTTCATCCTCGCGCCGCCAGATATGGCGCAAGGCTTCGCGCGCGATCCAGAAGCCGCCACCGCCATCGTCCAGCGTCACGCCGCGGCCGCCGGCGCGGTGGAAGGCGCCGTCCTGGTCTATCCATGCGCCGATGGAGCCGGTGCCGGCGTAGACCAGATAGCCTTCACTAGCGGCGAAGGTATCCAGATAAGCGATTTCGATATCGCTGCGCAGCCGCACCGCCTGCGTGGGCAGAGCGAATGCTTCGGCCAGCCATGCGGCCGCGTGGCTGCCATCGCCACCGAAGCCGCTCAGGCCCGCGCAGATGCGACTTGGCTGTGCCTGCGGCAGCACCTCGCGGGCGAGGGCCAAAAAGCCCGCGCGAATAGCGGCCTGCCCGTCAGCACCGGACACCTGGGTGGCGCAGAGGCTGGCCATGCCGCCCTCGGCCACGATGACTCCCATGGTGTCGGCCAGCGCCCAGCGCGTTTGCGTGCCGCCAGCGTCGATGCCGAGTCCCAGGACAGGCTCGGCACCTGTCGCGGCGGCGCCCCCCGCTGCTTCCGATGCGCTTGCGCCGGTGGACCTGCCACTTGCCCGTTCCGGCGCCCGCATGGCTTCAGTTACGCTTGGCGGCTTCAAGATGCACCCTTTCGCTCTCATTGCCCAGGCGGTCGACGGCGCTCACCACCACCGCGTTGGGCGGGCCGGCACTGGCGTCATCGGCCAGCAGCAGTTCCGGGCGCGCGGCCGGGGTCAGCGCGAAGCGCCATTCCGATCCGTAGCGCGACCACACGGCGAACTGCGTCGCTGCCTTGCCGCCCCCGGCGGTCAGCCGCAGCGCGGTGGCGCCGCCCTCACGGCGCAGGGCCACCGCCGGCGCACCCGGCGCTTCGGAACCCAGCCACGGCGTGGCAGGCACCAGTGCGGGCCCCTGATAGCTGGCGGCCTTGAGCTGATCGACGATACCCTTGCGGTTGTCCATCAGCGCGGCCACGCTGAAATGCACATGGCCGGTCGATCCGGCACGGCTGCGCGTCACGCCGATCTGCTTGACGATCTCTTCCGGCGCGAAGGCCTTGGCGCTATTGTCGATGCGGCTGGTGTACAGCCCCGGCCACACATGGCGGCCACGCGTGTTCTGCGCCAGCCAGTAGTCGAGCAGCACATCGAAGGCTTGCGGCGCCTGCGCCACCGGCCAGTACAGCTGCGGCGCCAGGTAGTCGAGCCAGCCCTTGGCCAGCCACAGCTCCGCGTCCGCATACAGCTTGTCGTACTGGCTGAAGCCGACGATGCCGGGCGGGCGCTTCTCCGGACGGCCGATGCCGAAGGGGCTGATGCCAAAGCGTACCCACGACTTTTCGCGGTGTATGCCCGCATACAGTGCTTCAATCAGCTGATTGACGTTCTGGCGGCGCCAGTCGGCGCGGTTCAGCTGCCCGCCGTCGAGCAGATAACGCTGCCACGATGGCTGGTCGGGGAATTCCAGTTCGCCGCGGCTGGACGTGCCGCCGTCGAGCGCCGCGCTCTCGGCGCCGGCCGCATTCGGTGCGTCGATCGGGTAAGGGTAGAAGTAATCGTCGATGTGTACGCCGTCGATATCGTAGCGCTTCACCACGTCCAGGATCACCTTCAGCGTGTGCTGCGAAGCGGCCTTCTCGCCCGGGTCCATCCACAGATAGCGGCCGTATTGCTTCACCGTTTCCGGCTGGGTGTTGGCGATATGCTCGCGCACCAGCGGCGTTTTGGCGGTGGCATGGCGCGCGCGGTAGGGATTGAACCAGGCATGCAGCTCCAGCCCGCGCGCATGCGCCTGCTCGATCCAGAATTGCAGCGGGTCGTACAGCGGGCGCGGGGCGCGCCCCTGGGCGCCGCTCAGGAATTCGGACCACGGCTCCAGCTCGGACGGATAAATGGCGTCGGCACTGGGCCGCACCTGCAGCACGATGGCGTTCAGATTCAGGCTGCGCGCACGCTCCAGAATGGCGATCGCCTCGGCCTTCTGCTTGTCGACACTCAGGTTGCTGCGGCTGGGCCAGTCGATATTGGCGACGGTGGACACCCAGGCGGCGCGGAATTCGCGCGGCGCCGGCGGCGGGGTGTTGCGGTCCTGCGGCGCGGCACCGGCGCCTGCGGCGGCGGGCGGCGCGCTGCGCGGCGGCGCGGCCGGGGACGTGGAGGAGGCCGGCACATCCGGCCCCAGCGGCGTGGTGGAGCAGCCGCTCAGCATCAGGGCTACCCCGGCGGCCAGCGACAGCCGCTTCTTCGCATTAAAAACCAAAACTATTCCCCGATCCAGACGATGCGCGTGCAAAGGCGATATTGTAATGCGCCGCCACCTTATTTTCTCCCGAACGCCGGATCGATCTTCACCAGCGCGGTGACCGCGAACGCGGGCAGGGTGGACAAACAGGCCCAGATAAAGAAGTGGTGGTAGCCCAGTTGCTGCTGAATCCAGCCGCTCACCATCCCCGGCAGCATCATCCCCAGCGCCATGAAACCGGTGCAAATGGCGTAATGCGCGGTCTTATGCTCGCCGTCGGCCACCATCATCATGTACAGCAGATAGGCGGCAAAGCCGAAGCCATAGCCGAACTGCTCGGCCGCGAGGCAGGCCGAGATCAGGTAAAAATTCTCCGGCAGCGCGCCGGACAGGTACACGAACACCAGATCCGGCACGTGCACCGCGAACACCATCGGCCACAGGCAGCGTTTTAAACCAAAACACGAAATCACCACGCCACCCAGCAGTCCGCCCAGTATCAGCGCGGTCAGGCCGATGGTGCCGTAGGCCACACCCACCTGCGCCGTGCTCAATCCCAGCCCGCCCTGGGCGGCCGGGTCCAGCAGGAAGGGCACGGCCAGTTTCAGCAACTGGGCCTCGCCAAGGCGGAACAGCAGCAGGAAGGCCAGAATGACGGCGATGCCCGGCTTGCGGAAGAAGGCGGCGAAGGTGGAGGCGAAATCGCTCAGCAGCGTGCCGCGGTGGCCCGAGCTGCGATCCTCGGCGGGCTTCGGCAGTGCAAAGTAATGGTAGGCCGCCAGCAACAGGAACAGCCCCGCCAGTATCCACAGCACCACCGACCACGCCATGCGCGCGTCGCCGCTGGACTCGGTCAGCTTGCCGGCCAGGTAGACCAGCCCGCCCTGTCCGGCGATCGTGGCCAGCTTGTAGAAGGTGCTGCGCACGCCGACAAAGGCGGCCTGCTGGTGCTGCGGCAGCCCGAGCATGTAAAAGCCGTCGGCGGCGATGTCGTGGGTGGCGGAGCTGAAAGCCATCAGCCACAGCACGGCAAGGCTCAGCTGGAAGAACTGCGGCAGATGGGTGGTCAGCGCCACCATCGCCAGCGAAGTACCTATCAGCAGCTGCAGGCCGACGATCCACAGGCGCCGGGTGCCCAGCAGCTCCACCAGCGGAGACCACAGCGGCTTGATCACCCATGGCAGATACAGCCAGCCGGTATAGAGCGCGATGTCGGTATTCGAGAAGCCGGTGTTCTTGTACATGATGACGGACAGCGTCATCACCACCAAATAAGGGATGGCCTGGCCAAAATAGAGTGTGGGAATCCAGCTCCAGGGATTACGGGCTTGCGCTGCTTGCATACATCCTTGCGACAGGTGGGTTGAGTCGAACGGCCGGGCCGGAACGCCGTCAGGCGGCCAGGGCGGCGCGCACGCTGCCGTTGGCTTGCGCCAGCTGGGCGACGGCCTGCTCCACCGTTTCCTTGCGCAGCAGCGCCACCACCGCGACCTTGACGTGGAACTGGCAGCGTTCCAGCATGGCGCGGGCGGCCGCTTCGTCGGCGCCGGTGGCATGCATGGTCAGGCGCACGGCGCGCTGCACCAGCTTGGCGTTGGTGGGCTTCAAGTCTACCATCAAGTTTCCGTACACCTTGTTCAGCCTGACCATCAAGGCGCTGGAAATGGTGTTGAGCGCGATCTTCTGCGCGGTGCCGGCCTTGAGGCGGGTGCTGCCGGAAATGATTTCGCCGCCGGTGTCGAGCGTGATGCCGTGTTCGGCCTGCGCCGTCAGCGGCGCGTTGGCGTTGTTGGCGATGCCGATGGTCAGCGCGCCGGCCGCGCGCGCGGCCCGCAGGGCGCCCAGCACATAGGGCGTGGCGCCGGAAGCGGCCAGCAGCAGGACCACGTCGTTGGCGGTGGGCGCCAGCGATATCAATTCCGCCGCGCCCTGGGAAGCGTCGTCCTCGGCGCCTTCGACGGCGGTGAACAT
The DNA here is from genome assembly GCA_013284265.1 of Oxalobacteraceae bacterium. Lineage (GTDB taxonomy): Bacteria > Pseudomonadota > Gammaproteobacteria > Burkholderiales > Burkholderiaceae_D > Rugamonas. The sequence goes on from JABTBR010000008.1 coordinate 97,597, forward strand.
CGCCCCCGGGCCGCCGGCCAGCAAGGACAGGGCGCGCTCGTGCGGCCAGGAGAAGGTGGGGTAGAGTTCCACGCTGTCGAGCACACCGAGGCGCCCGGAGGTGCCGGCGCCGACATAAATCAGGCGGCCGCCCGCCTCGATGCGTGGCACGGCCGCCTGCACGGCGGCGGCCAGTTGTGGAGCGGCGGCGCGTACCGCCTGCACGGCGACCAGTTGATCGTCGGTCAATGCGGCAACCAGCTGTTCTACAGGATACTGGTCCAGCTGCGCGTGTTCCTGGCGCGGAGTTTCGGTGGTCAGCATCGCCCTGCCTTGGTGGGCGCCGCCGCGTGTGCCGGCAGCGCGGTTGGAAAAACTCAGCCGCCGCGGCGCATCTCGGCCACGAAGTCGTAATGATCGCTGCAGCAGTAGGAATGGGTCAGTTCCATCGCCTCGCCCGATTCCAGATAGGCGATGCGGGTGATGAACAGCACGGCCTGGCCGGCCGGCACATTCAGGCGCGCGGCCAGTTCCACGCCCGCGTTCATCGCGCGGATATGCTGCAGCGCGCGGGCCGGCGCCTTGTTCACGCTTTCCAGGTATTTGTACAGCGAGTCGCCGATCGCATCCGGGTCCGGCACGATCTTTTGCGGCAGTACGCTAACCTCATAGGCCATCACCACATCGTCGGCCAGGCGCAGGCGCTCCAGCCGCGCCACGCGCGAATTGGGCGACAGGCCGAGACTGAGCTGCTCGTCGGCGCTGGCCGTGACGATGGCGCGCTTGAGCCAGCGCGAGCCGGGCAGGTGGCCGCGCTGCGCCAACTGTTCGGAAAAGCTGGTCAGGTTCGACAGCGGCTGTTCGATGCGCGGCGCGATGTAGTTGCCGGAACCGCGGCGGCGCACCACCAGTCCCTGGTCGACCAATTGATCGATGGCCTTGCGCGCGGTGACGCGCGAGACGCTCAGCAATTCGGAAAGGGTGCGTTCGGAAGGCAGGGCCTGATCGACGTGGTAACGGCCGTTGCGCACGTCGTCGCTTAATTTTCGGGCAATTTGCAGATACAAAGGCGAATTGTCGCTGGCATCGGCCGTGAATTCAAAACTGGTGTGGCTCATCTAATTCTCCTATCGCCTCTAGTGTAATGGCGATATGCAATTGTGGTGTACATTGCCTGAGAATATTCAGCGAAAGCGACAATCGCCATGACGATTTCGTGTATGAGTCAGCTTAACACCCCGCCTGCGGCACCGCCGCACGGCTTGCGGCTGGGTGGGTGCGGTTTTGCGCAAACAGGCGTGGGTGCGGGGGGGCGCATGCCGGCGGCTCGCATTCAAAACCCACGGCAAAGAGCTGGGGGCCGGTCCCATCGGGACCGGCGGGGCGCAGCCCCTCTCCAGATCCCAAGGTCTGACCCCGGGGTTGCGCCCTGGGTTTCCGGCGCCAGCCAGCGGCCTGCAAGCGCTATACACCTTACGTCGCACAACCGGGTTCACTCATGGCGACCCGCGTAACCGTAATCGGCGCGGGCGTGGTCGGTCTGACATCGGCTTGGTGGCTGCTGCAGGCCGGCTTTCGCGTGCGCCTGCTCGAGCGCGCCGCCGAACCGGGCGAGGGCGCCAGCTACGCCAACGGCGGCCAGCTCAGTTATCACTACGTCTCACCCTTGGCCGACGCGGGCGTGCCGCTCAAGGCGCTGCGCTGGCTGATGCAGCGCGACGGCCCGCTGCGCTTCCATCCCCAGGCCGATCCGCAGCAATGGCGCTGGCTGCTGCAGTTTCTGCGCCACTGTAATAGTACTGACAACGCGCGCAGCAGCGCCATCCTGCTCGAACTGGCGCAACTGAGCCGCCAATCGCTGGCCAGCCTGGAGCCGCAACTGTCTTTGCACAGCATCGGCTGGCGCCAGCCCGGCAAACTGCTGCTGTACCGCGACCACAAGCAGTTCGCCGCGGCGGTCGCCGCTGACGCTAACAGATTCGACGCTCCGGTTCCGGCCACCGCCGCCATTTCCGCTTCCGCAGCCTGCGCGATCCTGCCGGAGCCCGATGCCCGGCGCCAGTATCTGAGTCCCGATCAGGCCCTGGCCCTGGAGCCCGCGCTGGCCACCCTGCATCCCTCGCTGGCCGGCGCGATTTTCGACCCCGGCGAAGCGGTGGCGGACTGTCATGCCTTCTGCCTGGCCCTGCTCGGCCAGATCCGTGCCCATCCCCTTTTCGATGGCATGTTGCAAACACAAGCGCTCGGTCTACGCAAGGCAGCAGGGCAGGCGCTGACACTGGAAACCACCACCGGCACCCTGGAAGCCGACCATTTTGTCCTCGCCGCCGGCATCCACAGCCGCGCACTGGCCGCCAGTGCCGGCCTGGCCCTGCCACTGTATCCGCTCAAGGGCTACAGCCTGAGCGCCCCGGTCGGCCCGGACCATCGCGCCCCCTCGATCAGCGTGACCGATGTCGAACGCAAGGTGCTGTACGCCCGCATCGGCGACCAGTTAAGGGTGGCCGCCATGGTTGACCTGGCCGGCATGGACAGCCGCATCAATCCCTCCCGGCTGGCCAGCCTGCGGCGGCTGGTGCACGCCGCCATGCCCGACGCGGCCGACTATGACAACGCCATCCCATGGGCCGGCCTGCGCCCGGCCACGCCGTCCGGCCTGCCCATCATCGGCGCCACCGGCCATCCCGGCCTGTGGCTCAATCTGGGCCATGGCGCGCTGGGGTTTACGCTGGCCTGCGGCTCGGCACATCTGCTGGCGGACCTGATGCTGGGCCGCCCCGCGTCCCCGGCCCTGGCCACGCTGGCCTGGCGCTAAGCAAGGCCGGGCTTGTACCGCAGACAGGGAATTGGCGGATAATGCTGCTTGTTCCGCTGCCTGCCCGCCCTACGCCCATGTCCAAGAAACCCAGCTCCGCCACCGCCGCCTGCCCCTGCGGCGGCTCTTCGCTTGCCGCCTGCTGCGGCCCGTATATCGATGGCAGCGCCATCGCACCCACGGCCGAAACGCTGATGCGCTCGCGCTATAGCGCTTATACGTTGGGAAATGAGCCTTACCTGTTGGCTACATGGCACACTAGCACCCGCCCGCAGGAGCCAATTATAAATAGCGATGAAAAGTTGCACTGGCTGGGACTTGAGGTAAAATCGTCTTTACGTTTACGTCAACGTAAAGTAAATGCGCCTCCCGAGGGCCTGCCCAATGAAGCCGCCGAGCGCGACACCGTCGAGTTCGTGGCCCGCTACAAGGTAGATGGCAAGGCGGAAAGATTGCACGAAATTAGTAATTTCGTGCGCGAGCCGGGCGAGGGTGGCATGCGCTGGTTTTATGTTGACGGTAGTTTTCCCAAAAAATGACGCGCCGGAGACTGCGCGAATAAGACCAGAGGAACCGCCCATGCCGCACATCGAAAGCAAACTCAACCCGCGCAGCGAGGATTTCAAAGCCAACGCGGCCGCCATGCAGGCCGTGGTCGATGACCTGCGCGACAAGGTCGCGCGCATCGCCGCCGGTGGCGGAGAAGCGGCCAGCGCCAAGCACGTCGCACGCGGCAAGCTGCTGCCGCGCGACCGGGTCCAGATGCTGCTCGATCCCGGCACGCCTTTCCTCGAACTGTCGCAAATGGCGGCCTACGGCATGTATCAGGACGCCAAGGGCGTCGATGCGGCACCGGCCGCCGGCATCATCACCGGCATCGGCCGCGTGTCTGGCCAGGAATGCGTGATCGTCTGTAACGACGCCACCGTCAAGGGCGGCACCTACTACCCGATGACGGTCAAGAAGCACCTGCGCGCCCAGGAAATCGCCGACCAGAACAAGCTGCCCTGCATCTATCTGGTCGACTCCGGCGGCGCCAACCTGCCGAATCAGGACGACGTCTTCCCCGATCGCGACCACTTCGGCCGGATCTTCTTCAACCAGGCGAATATGTCGGCCAAGGGCATCCCGCAGATCGCCGTGGTGATGGGTTCGTGCACCGCCGGCGGCGCCTATGTACCGGCGATGAGCGACGAGTCGATCATCGTCAAGGAACAGGGCACCATCTTCCTGGGCGGCCCGCCGCTGGTGAAAGCCGCCACCGGCGAAGTCGTCACTGCGGAAGACCTGGGCGGCGGCGATGTGCACACCCGCCTGTCCGGCGTGGCCGACCACCTGGCGCAGAACGATCTGCATGCACTGTCGCTGGCGCGCACCATCGTGTCGAACCTGAACCGCACCAAGCCCCAGCAGGGCGCGCTGCGCGAGGCGGCCGAGCCGAAGTATCCGAAGGAAGAACTGTATGGCGTGATCCCGGTCGATACCCGCAAGCCCTTCGATGTGCGCGAAGTCATCGCCCGCGTCGTCGATGGCAGCGAATTCGACGAATTCAAGGCCCGCTACGGCACCACCCTGATCTGCGGCTTTGCCCATATTTTCGGCATGAAGGTCGGCATCATCGCCAATAACGGCATCCTGTTCTCGGAATCGGCGCTGAAAGGCACCCACTTCATCGAGCTGTGCTGCCAGCGCAAGATCCCGCTGGTGTTCCTGCAAAATATCACCGGCTTCATGGTCGGGCGCAAGTACGAAAACGAGGGCATCGCCCGCAACGGCGCCAAGATGGTGACGGCCGTCGCCACCGCCGCCGTGCCCAAGTTCACCGTGATCATCGGCGGCAGCTTCGGCGCCGGCAATTACGGCATGTGCGGGCGCGCCTTCTCGCCGCGCTTCATGTGGATGTGGCCAAATGCGCGCATCTCCGTCATGGGCGGCGACCAGGCCGCGTCGGTGCTGGCCACGGTCAAGCGCGACGGTATCGAGGGCAAGGGCGGCCAGTGGACGGCCGAGGAAGAAGCGGCCTTCAAGCAGCCGATCAAGGATCAGTACGAACTGCAGGGCCACCCCTACTACGCCACCGCGCGTCTGTGGGACGACGGCGTCATCGACCCGGCCGACACGCGCATGGTGCTGGGCCTGGGCTTGTCGGCGGCGCTGAACGCCGAGATCCCGGACACCAAATTCGGCCTGTTCCGCATGTAAGGACCGATGATGAGCGACTACACCTACCAAACCCTGAATATCGCCATCGCCGGCAATGTGGCCACCGTCACCCTGGACCGTCCCGATGTGCGTAATGCCTTCAATGAAACCACGATCGCCGAACTGACCCGCGCCTTCGACGAGCTGGGACGCCACGACCTGGTGCGCGCCATCGTGCTGGCGGCCAGCGGCCCGGCCTTCTGCGCCGGCGCGGACCTGAACTGGATGAAGAAGATGGCGGCCTATTCGCACAGCGAAAACCAGGCCGACGCCCTGCAGCTGGCACAAATGCTGCGTACTATTTACCTCTGTCCCAAGCCCGTGGTGGCGCGGGTGCAGGGCGACTGTTACGCGGGCGGCATGGGTCTGGTCGCCGCTTGCGATATCATCGTGGCCGCCGAGGAAGTCAATTTCTGCCTCAGCGAGGTGAAATTGGGGCTGATTCCGGCCACCATTTCGCCCTATGTGATCAAGGCCATGGGCGAGCAGGCCTCGCGCCGCTACTTCCTGACGGCGGAGCGTTTCTCCGCCCGGGAGGGCAAGCAAATGGGCCTGGTGCACGAGCTGGTGGCGGCCGAGGCGCTCGACGCCACCGTGGCCGGCATCGTCAAGGCGCTGGTAAATAACAGCCCGAACGCCGTGCAGCATGCCAAGGTGCTGGTGCGCGATATCGCAGGACAAACGGTGGACGACGCGCTGCTGGCCGATACGGCCGAGCGCATCGCCCACATCCGCGCTTCCGAACAGGGCCGGGAAGGGGTGCAATCCTTCCTGGAAAAGCGCAAGCCCAACTGGCTACAGTAGCCGGGACGGCCATGTAAAGAATCTGGAGTGTTTTTGGAACCGAACAAGCAAAACGATTGGGTAGCACGCAGCCTGCGCAGTGTCTGGCACCCCTGCACCCAAATGCAGCACCACGCAGCACAGAACAACGCCATGCCGCTGATTCCCGTCAGCCATGGCCGCGGGGCCTGGCTGTACGACCACGAAGGCCGGCGCTATCTGGACGCGATCAGCTCGTGGTGGGTCAATTTGTTCGGTCACGCCAATCCGCGCATCAACGCGGCACTCAAGGACCAGCTGGACAAGCTGGAACACGCGATGCTGGCCGGCTTTACCCATGAGCCGGTGATTCAATTATCGGAGCAGCTGTCGGCCCTGACCGACCATCAGCTGGGCCACACTTTTTACGCCAGCGACGGCGCCTCGGCGGTGGAAATCGCGCTCAAGATGAGCTTCCACGCCTGGCGCAACAGCGGCCGCGCGGACAAGCAGGAATTCGTCTGCCTGCAGGGCAGCTACCACGGCGAGACCATCGGTGCGCTGGCCGTGACCGACGTGGCCCTGTTCAAGGACGCCTACGGCCCGCTGCTGCGCGCCTCGCAAACGGTGCTGTCGCCGGATGCGCGCAACGCGCAGGAAGGCGAAACCGCCCAGGACGTGGCGCGCCGCGCCGCCGCCGATGTGGCACGCCTGTTCGCCGAGCGGGGCGACAAGATCGCCGCCATCATCATCGAGCCGCTGGTGCAGTGCGCCACCGGCATGGCGATGCACGATCCCCTATACCTGACCCTGGTGCGCGAGCTGTGCGACCGCCATCAGGTCCACCTGATCCTGGACGAAATCGCGGTCGGCTGCGGCCGTACCGGCAGCTTCTTCGCCTGCCAGCAGGCCGGCATCTGGCCGGACTTCCTGTGCCTGTCCAAGGGCATCAGCGGCGGCTACCTACCGCTGTCGCTGGTGATGACGCGCGAAGACATCTATCAAGCCTTCTACAGTACCGACGTCACGCGCGGCTTCCTGCATTCGCACTCCTACACCGGCAATCCGCTGGCCTGCCGCGCCGCGCTGGCCACGCTGCAGATTTTCCAGGATGACGACGTGCTGGCAACGAACCGCGTACGCGCCGCCAAGATGACGCAAGCGCTGGCACCACTGGCCCGGCACGACAAAGTGCGCCACTTCCGCCAGCGCGGGATGATCTGGGCCTTCGACGCCATCGATGCCGCGCCGGACTTCTCGCGCCGCTTCTTCACCACCGCGCTGGAACACGAGCTGCTGGTGCGTCCGATCGGCAGCACCGTCTACCTGATGCCGCCGTATATCCTGGACGATGGCGAAATCGCCACCCTGGCCGCCGGCACGCTGGCGGTGTTCAATCAAGTGATGGCGGGCTGACCATGGACCTGCTGAACAATCTGCAAAGCCAGCTGGACGTGCTGGAACAGCATTCGCTGATCCGCAAGCGCCGTACCGTGGACTCGCCTTGCGGTCCGCGCGTGCAGGTGGGCGGACGCGAACTGCTGGCCTTCTGCACCAATGACTATCTGGGCCTGGCCAGCCATCCGGCGCTGGCCGCCGCGCTGGCCGAGGGCGCGTCCCTGTATGGCGTCGGCAGCGGCGCCTCGCACCTGATCAGTGGCCATGGCCGCGCCCACGCCCAGCTGGAAGAACGGCTGGCGCAGTTCGTCGGCGCCCACCTGGAGTCGCCGCGCGCGCTGACCTTCTGCACCGGCTATATGGCCAATCTGGCCGTGCTGACCGGCCTGACCGCGGGCGACCGCGATGCCGAGATCTTCTCCGAGGCGCTCAACCACGCCTCGCTGATCGATGGCGCCCGCCTGTCGCGCGCCACCGTCAAGGTCTACCCGCATGCCGATCTGGCAGCGCTGGGCGCCCTGCTGGCCGCCAGCAAGGCCGCTACCAAGGTGGTAGTGACCGACAGCGTGTTCAGCATGGACGGCAACCTGGCCCCGCTGCCGGCCATCCTGGCCCTGTGCGAACAGCACGGCGCCTGGCTGGTGATCGACGACGCCCACGGCTTCGGCACCCTGGGCCAGAACGGCCATGGCGCGCTGGAGCACTTCAATCTGAAATCGCCCTATCTGGTCTATATGGGCACGCTGGGCAAGGCGGCCGGCGTGGGCGGCGCCTTCATCGCCGCCCATGAGCTGGTGATCGAGACCCTGATCCAGAAAGCCCGTCCGTATATCTTCACCACGGCCACCCCGCAGGCCATGGCGCACGCCCTGCTGACCAGCCTGGACCTGCTGGAAGGGCCCGAAGGGCAACGGCGACGTGCACAGTTGCAAGCTTTGGTGGCACAATTGGACGATGGCCTGCGCCTGGAGCGCTGGCAGCGCATGCCCTCGGCCACCGCGATCCAGCCTATCCTGATCGGGGATAATGCGGAAACCATGCAAGCCGGCGCGGCCCTGTACGAGCAGGGCCTGTGGGTGGGCGCGATCCGCCCGCCTACCGTACCGGCGGGGACGGCGCGTCTGCGGGTGACGCTGTCAGCTGGCCATACGGATGAGGAAGTGGCACGCCTGATCACCGCAATCAACGCATTGGAAAGGACTTGATATGAGTCTGGACGACCCTGTTTTGGCCCCCGTTTTGGATCCGGCGCGCGAACTGGCCCCGCAAGCACAGGCCGCACCGGCCGGCAGCGGCCTGCCGCCGCGCTTCGCCTGCTTCGTCACCGGCACCGACACTGAAATCGGCAAGACCATGGTCTCGGCCGCGCTGCTGCATGCGCTGGTGCAGAACGGCGTGCGCGCCTGCGGCATGAAGCCGGTGGCCGCCGGCGCCGAGCTGCGCAACGGCGTGCTGCACAACGACGATGCCGACCGCCTGATCGCGGCCGGCAACGTCACGCTGCCGCAGTCGCTCACCACGCCGTTCATGCTGACCGAACCGGCCGCGCCGCATATCGCCGCCGAAATCGACGACACCTATATTTCGCCGGTGCCCATCCTGGCCGCCTACATCGAAGTCAGCGCCGCCTCCGACGCGGTGGTGGTCGAAGGCGTGGGCGGCTTCAAGGTGCCGCTCAACGAGGAATTCGACACCGCCGACCTGGCCGAACAGCTCGATCTGCCGGTGGTGCTGGTGGTGGGCATGCGGCTCGGCTGCATCAGCCATGCGCTGCTGACGGTGGAGGCGATCTCCGCCCGCAACCTGATGCTGGCCGGCTGGGTCGCCAATGAAGTCGACCCGGACATGGCCTACATCGACGAAAACATCGACGCACTGCAGCAGCGCATTCCCGCGCCGCTGCTGGGCCGCGTGCCGCGCCTGGACAATCCGTCCGCCGCCGCCGCCGCCGAGTATCTGGATTTTAGCCAGCTGCCGAACTGGCCTGTTGGCCGCAATAACACATGAAACACTTGAACGTAGAAGGAAACACGATGTCCCTGAACCAAGAACCAAAAACCGTCTCCCTGCACCGCCCGGGCGCACCGATCACCCTGCCGCCTGCCGCCACCTGGCCGCTGGAAGACGTGCTGGCCCTGTTCGACCTGCCCTTCAACGACCTGATGTTCCGCGCCCAGCAAAGCCATCGCCTGAACTTCCCCGACGGCGACGTGGAACTGGCCACCCTGCTGTCGATCAAGACCGGCGGCTGCGAAGAGGACTGCGGCTACTGCCCGCAAGCCGCGCGCTACGACACCGGCGTCGAAGCCAAGAAGATCCTCGACATCGAGACCGTGCTGGATGCGGCCCGTCAGGCCAAGGACAACGGCGCCACCCGCTTCTGCATGGGCGCCGCCTGGCGCAGCCCGAAAGAGCGCGACATGGACAAGGTTGAAGAAATGGTGCGCGAAGTAAAAGCGCTGGGCCTGGAAACTTGCGCCACCCTGGGCATGCTGGAAGAAGGCCAGGCCAACCGCCTGAAAGAAGCCGGCCTGGATTACTACAACCACAACCTGGACACCGCGCCCGAGTTCTACGACAACGTGATCTCCACCCGCGAATACCAGGACCGCCTGGACACCCTGGGCCGCGTGCGCGAAGCGGGCCTGAAGGTCTGCTGCGGCGGCATCGTCGGCATGGGCGAGACGCGTCTGCAGCGCGCCGGCCTGATCGCCCAACTGGCCAATCTGAATCCGTATCCGGAATCGGTGCCGGTCAACCATCTGGTGCAGGTGGAAGGTACGCCTTTGTTCGGCATGGACCCGCTGGACCCGTTCGAATTCGTGCGCACCATCGCCGTTGCGCGCATCACCATGCCGAAGGCGCGCGTGCGTCTGTCGGCAGGCCGCCGCCAGATGGGCGAAGCGGTGCAGGCGATGTGCTTCCTGGCGGGCGCCAACTCGATCTTCTACGGCGACAAGCTGCTCACCACCGACAATCCGGAAGCCGAGGACGACCGCACCCTGCTGAACAAGCTGGGCCTGCAAACGCGCGGCGCCATGCTGGAATCGGCGCCGAAGGAAAAGTGCGGCTGCTAAAAAAGTAAGCGGGCCGCGACGCTCGCAAAGAACCCAAGGCAAAGAGCCGGGGTACGACCCGCCGGGTCGTACCCCAGGGTTACGCCCTGGGTTTTTTGCCAGCCGTAGCGGCCCGCCAACAAATCCACAAGCACCGAACCGTCATCGTACCCCGTACCGGACACCCCGCCGGACATATAAAAAACTTCCAGCCACAAGCTGCAAAGAGAGAGACCATGTTCACAAAAATCCTGATCGCCAACCGCGGCGAAATCGCCTGCCGGGTTGCGGCCACCGCGCGCCGCATGGGCATCAAGACCGTTGCCGTGTATTCCGAAGCCGATGCCGGCGCAGCCCACGTGGCGGCTTGCGACGAGGCGGTGCTGATCGGCCCCGCGGCGGCCAAGGAAAGCTATCTGCGCGGCGAGAAAATCATCGCCGTGGCCAAGGCCACCGGCGCCCAGGCGATCCATCCTGGCTACGGCTTCCTGTCCGAGAACGCCGAATTCGCCGACGCCTGCGCCGAAGCGGGTCTGGTCTTTATCGGTCCGCCGGCATCGGCGATGCGCGCGATGGGCTCCAAATCGGCCGCCAAGACGCTGATGGAATCGGCCAAGGTGCCTCTGGTGCCGGGCTACCACGGCGAGAATCAGGATGCGGACTATCTGCACAAACAAGCCGACAGCATGGGCTACCCGGTACTGCTGAAGGCTTCGGCCGGCGGCGGCGGCAAGGGCATGCGCGTGATCGACTGTTCCGACGACTTCAAGGCCGCGCTGGCCTCGTGCAAGCGCGAAGCGATCAGCTCCTTCGGCGACGACAAGGTGCTGGCCGAAAAATACCTGCAGCGTCCCCGCCACATCGAAATCCAGGTGTTCGCCGATACGCTGGGTAACTGCATTTACCTGTTCGAGCGCGACTGCTCGGTGCAGCGCCGCCACCAGAAGGTGCTGGAAGAAGCGCCAGCGCCGAACATGACGCAAGAGCGCCGCGCCGCCATGGGCGAAGCGGCCGTCGCCGCCGCGCGCGCCGTCGGCTACGTCGGTGCCGGCACGGTGGAGTTCATCGTCAACCAGGACGGCACCTTCTACTTCATGGAGATGAACACCCGCCTGCAGGTGGAGCATCCGGTGACGGAAATGATCACCGGCACCGACCTGGTGGAATGGCAGTTGCGCGTGGCCGCCGGCCTGCCGCTGCCGAAACAGCAGCATGAACTGGCCATCCACGGCCATGCGATCGAGGCGCGCATCTACGCCGAGAATCCGGAAAAAGGCTTCCTGCCGTCGATCGGCACGCTGCGCCACATGGCCACGCCGGGCGCGGTAACGTTCGAACTGGGCATGGGTAACGGCGTGCTGCCGGCCGCCGTGCGCATCGACTCGGGCGTACGCCAGGGCGACGCGATTTCGCCCTTCTACGATCCGATGATCGCCAAGCTGATCGTCTGGGGTGCCGACCGCGCCCAGGCGCTGGCGCGCATGGCCCAGGCGCTGGCCGAATACCGCATCGTCGGCCTGTCGACCAACGTCGCCTTCCTCAAGCGCCTGGTCGAAGGCCAGGCCTTCTCGCAGGCCGAGCTGGACACCGGCCTGATCGAACGCAATCAGGCCAGCCTGTTCCCGCCCGCGCAGGCGGCCGCCGACGGCGCGCTGGCACTGGCCGCCGTGGCCCTGATCGAAGCGGAGAAGGATGCCTCGGCCGCCCAGTCGGGCGCGCACAGCGCCGACCCGTGGGGCCAGGCACTGGGCTGGCGCCTGAATAACGCCTTCGCACGCACGCTGTCCTTCGGCGACGAGTATGCCGCCACGCTGCCGGCCAAGGCCTATGGCGTGCGCATCACCTACCGCGCCAGCGACTGGCTGTTCGAGCAGCCCGCCGTAGCTGGCGATGCGCCGCGCGTGCTGTCGCTGACGGCGCAGAACGGCCATGAACTGAGCATTCGCCTGGGCGACCAGGCCGTGCACGGCACCGTGCTGCGCGACGGCGAACTGCTGCACGTGTTTACCGGCGGACGCCACTACCCGCTCAGCTTCAACGATCCGATGGCGCATGCCGGCGAGAGCGAGGCCGAAGGCGGACGCCTGACCGCGCCGATGCCGGGCAAGGTGGTCGCGGTGCTGGCCTCCAAGGGCCAGCAGGTGACCAAGGGCGATCCGCTGGTGATCATGGAGGCGATGAAGATGGAGCACACCATCGCCGCCCCGCACGACGGCGTGGTGGAAGACATTCTGTACAACGTCGGCGATCAGGTGGCCGATGGCGCGCCGCTGCTGGCGTTCAAGGCAGCGTAAGGAGGCATGGCCATGACACGCATTTTGCTGCACCGGGCCGATGGCAAGACCGATGCATGGGTCAAGGACTTCGCGCGCTGCATGCCCGACGCCGAAGTGGAAATCTGGCGCGCGGGCGAGCCGGTGGCGCCCTATGATTACGCGGTGGTGTGGTCGCCGCCGGAAGCGATGCTGGCCGACCTGGCCAAGGTCAAGGCGATCTTCCTGACCGGCGCCGGTGCCGACGGCCTGCTCAAGTTCGGCGATGCGCTGCCGCCCAATGTGCCCATCATCCGCCTGGGCGATGCCGGCATGGGTGTGCAGATGGCCGAATATGTGGCGCATGCGGTGCTGCGCTACTTCCGCCGTTTCGACGAATACGAAGCGCAGGCGCGGGCCGGCCAGTGGCTGCCGCTGCCCCAGCATCCCAAGGAAGATTTTTCCATCGGCGTGCTGGGCATGGGCGTGCTGGGCACGCGCGTGCTCGAAGCGCTGGCGCCGTTCGGCTTCCCGCTGCGCGGCTGGAGCCGCACCGAGAAAACCCTGCCCGGCGTGCAGTGCTATCACGGCGCCGATGGACTCGACACCTTCCTGCGCGGCAGCCGCGTGCTGGTCTGCATGCTGCCGCTGACGCCGGACACCAGCAACCTGGTCGACCGCAGCAATATGAGCAAGCTGCCGGCCGGCGCCTACCTGATCAACGTGGCGCGCGGCGCCCATGTGGCCGAACCGGACCTGCTCACCTTGATCAAGTCCGGCCATATCGCCGCCGCCACGCTGGACGTGTTCCGCAACGAGCCGCTGCCCTCGCAGCACCCGTTCTGGCAGGAGCCGCGCATCACCATCACGCCGCATATCTCGGCCCTGACCCTGCGGCGCGAAAGCGTGCAGCAGATCGTCGAAAAAATCGGCCGCCTGAACAAGGGCGAAGCGGTGGACGGTGTCGTCGACCGCACCCAAGGTTATTGAATACAGGAGACTCCATGCTTACCCAAACCACCCTGCCCAAGCAGGTCAAGATCGTTGAAGTCGGTCCGCGCGACGGCCTGCAGAACGAGAAGGAAAACGTCCCGGCGGAAGTAAAGATCGAACTGATCAACCGCCTCTCCAGCGCCGGCTTCCGCAATATCGAAGCGGCGTCGTTTGTGTCGCCCAAATGGGTGCCGCAGATGGCCACCAGCGCCGAAGTCATGGCCGGCATCGAACGCCGTGCCGGCGTGATCTATTCCGCGCTGACGCCGAATATGCAGGGCTTCGACGCGGCGCTGGCCGCCGGTGCGGGCGAGGTCGTGATCTTCGGTTCGGCCTCGGAAGCGTTCTCGCAAAAGAACATCAACTGCTCGATCGCCGAATCGGTGGCGCGCTTCGAAGGCGTGGCCAAGGCCGCGCGCGATCACGGCCTGCGCCTGCGCGGCAGCATCAGTTGCGCCTTCGGCTGCCCCTACCAGGGCGAGGTGCCACTCGACACCGTGGCCGACGTGGTGGCGCGCATGCGCGACCTGGGCTGCGACGAGATCGACATCGCCGACACCATCGGCGTGGCCACCCCGCGCAAGACCCAGCTGGTGATGCAGCGCGCCAGCCAGGAGTTCGCCATCGGCGGCCTGTCCGGCCACTTCCACGACACCTATGGCCAGGCGCTGGCGAATATCTATGCCAGCCTGGAAGTGGGGATCGCTATCTTCCATTCCTCGGTGACGGGTCTGGGCGGCTGCCCTTACGCCAAGGGCGCCACCGGCAACGTCGCCACCGAGGATGTGCTGTACATGATGGCGGGGCTGGGCATCGACACCGGCATCGATCTGGACATCGTGGTCGACGCGGGCCAGTTCATCTCGCAATTCCTCGGCCGCAAAGGCGCCAGCCGGGCCGGCAACGCGATCGCCGCCAAGCGCGCGGGCTAAATGTAGAATGATCCGGCGCCCCTGCGGCGCCGGATTACTGCTGTTCCGTTTGTCCCCACTCCCCCAGAAAATCCCCGTGCGATAAGCTTGCGCCTCGTCTTGCGCTCCGCTTCAAAAATTGTCGGATGTCAATAATCGCATCTTGCAGTCGTGACACCATCCACCAGACCGGCTAAAGGGAAACCCAGCCAGCGGATAGGGAGACGATCGTGGATGGCAATGGCACATTCTTCGACTTACTCAAGCAGGTAAGGGAGCTGACGGCCTTCAGCCGCCCTTTGCGGCTGCGCCTGGACCTGCCCAGCGGGCAATCCGACAGTCTGCTGCTGCCGCAGCGCGTGGTCGGCACCGAGACAATCTGCGGCGGTATCGAGTACCGCGTGCTGTGCGTGTCGGAGGAGGTAGAGCTACCGCTCAAGCAAATGATCGCCGTGGCGGCCACGCTCGAATTTGTCACCGACATTGGCGAACTGCGTAGCGTCTGCGGCATCGTCACCGAAGCCAGTTCGGGCGACAGCGACGGCGGTCTGGCTAGCTACCAGCTGGTGCTACGCGATGCGCTGACCATTATGGAAAAGCGTATCAACACTCGCGTTTTCCGCAATATGAATGAAGTCGGGATCGTCTACCAGATCCTCAATGAATGGCAACTGGGGAATCCCCTGCTTGGCATCTGCTTCACATACGAAGTCGATCAAGCTTTTGGCCAGTGCACCTATCCGCAGCGCGAATTCACCATGCAGCACAACGAATCGGATGCCGATTTCATTCGTCGCCTGCTGAAGCGGCGCGGCATCGGCTGGTATATCCGCGCCACACCAAGAGGAAGCTATTCCTTTCATACCTTGGTGCTGTTTAATTACCCGGGCAGCCTGCTTCAGAATGCGGCGGGGGAGATTCGCTATCACCGCGATGCCGCGACCGAAGAGCGCGATACGATCACCGCATGGCGCGCGGTACGCAGCCTGCAGCCGGGTAAGGTGACGCGCCACAGCTGGAATTACATGAACCCGGCAGGCACGCAGTTTATGGGCGCGCAAACCCGCAGCAACACCAACCAGGGTGCCAGCGGCAATCAGCTGGCCGCGAGTCTGGACGATTATCAGATATTGATGCCGCATGCCGGTATCGACAACGAAGACCTGCTGAACCTGGGTAAGCTGCACGTCAACCGGCACGACTACGAATCCAAATGCTTCCACGGCGAAGGCAGCGTGCGCGACCTGTGCGCCGGCGAATACTTCACCCTGAGCGGGCATCCGGAGATCGACACGCATCCGCGCGAGGAACGCGACTTCGTGGTCACGGCGCTGACGGTGACGGCGCAGAACAATCTGTCCAAGGCGCTGGCCGCGCGCGTCGAAGGACTGTTTTCCCGCAGCAGCTGGATGGGAGATGCGCAGCCGCGAACAGACGTGGCAGCACAGCTGGCAAATGGCCCGATGCGCATGCATGTTCAGTTCACGGCGGTGCGGCGCGGCATCGATATTGTGCCGGCCTGGGATGCGCGCATCGACCTGCCGCAGGTGGGCATGCAAAGCGCGATGGTAGTCGGTCCGAAGGGGCAGGAAGTCCATTGCGACGACCTTGGCCGGGTGAAGATCCGCTTTCCTGGCACGCGTGAACAGGATCACGAGCATGCCCACGGTGCCGGCGCGTCCGACGGCGAATACGACTCGGCCTGGGTGCGCGTGGCGTCCAACTGGGCCGGCAATGGACCGGGCAATGTGGGCCAATGCGGCACGGTAGGCTTGCCGCGCATCGGCAGCGAAGTGCTGATCGCCTTCCTCGGCGGCGATCCGGATAAGCCTGTGATCGTCGGCCAGTTGTACAACTCAATGGCGCCGCCTCCCGCTTTGAGCAATCTTGGCAACCTGCCGGGCAATTGTTATCTCTCGGGCATCAAGAGCCGCGAAGTACGCGGCAGCCGTGCCAACCAGCTACGCTTTGACGATACCAGCGGCCGGATCAACGCTCAACTGGCCAGCGATCATGGACAAACGCAGCTGAACCTGGGCTTTCTCACCCAGCCCTTGTTCGATGGCGAAAGCGAAGCGCGCGGCGAAGGCGCAGAACTGCGCAGCGACCACGCGGTATCGATTCGTGGCGCGAAAGGTGTGCTGCTTAGCGCAAGCAAAGACACGAACGCTTCCGAGCCCTTGCTTAGCCGGGAAGGGCTCGCCGGCACGGCGGAATTGGGACAGCAGGTGGCCCGGCAGCTGTCCAGCCTCGCGGAAAAGCTCGCGGAAGATGCCCCGGATGGCCCGGAACTGGCGAATCTGGGGGACAAGATCAAGGACTGGGATGGCAACGGTGAACCCATCGTCGCCTTGAGCGCGCAGGCGGGGGCGTTCATTGGCAGCCAGCAGGCCGTGGCGATATGCGCGCAGTCCTCGATAGACCTGGTCAGTGCGGGCGACACGCGCGTCGGCACCGGCGCAAATCTGTTGCTCAGGGCCGCGCGCGGCGTCAGCCTGTTCGCCTTCAAGCTCGGCATCAAACTGATTGCGGCGAGCGGCGCCATTCGTATCCAGGCACAGAGCGGCGATATCGAAATCACGACGACAAAACGCATCAAGCTAATCGCAACGGAAGGGATCGAGTTGCAATCGGATGCGATAAAAATAGTCGCCAAGGACTGTCAGGCGGACTATGGCGGCGGTGCGATCACACAGCAAAGCAGCGGTGCTCATACGATCAAATCCTCCCGCTTCAACCACGAGAACGGCGGCGCGGGGAGCCCAGAAAATCTCGATCTTCCGACGACAGAAGTTGACCATGATCAGCGGGTGGAGGTATCGGATCTCAGATCCAACGAACCCATTCCCAACCGCCGCTATCGCATCACCTCGGAGGATGGGCGGGTATTTGAAGGGACCACGGACGAGGATGGGCTGACAGAAAAAATCAGCACCAAGCTCGCATTTGGACACTACGAAATCGAATTGCTGGATTGAGGAGGAGACATGGGAAAGCAACTGGCGGTCAATGTGGCGGCAGGCGGCTTGAAGGCAACTGGATGCTGCACGCCCAAGGAAGACAAAACACCTCAGAAGATGAGTGTCCCGCCCAGGAGGGTGTTACCGATTATTTTTATTCCCGGAATCATGGGTTCAAATCTCCGCATGAGTGCCAAGAGGCAAGAAGAGCTAAAAAAATCAAACAATATTGCTTGGAGACCTGATTTTAAATACGAGTCTTCTGGGCTTTTAAATGCATCGCCACGCGAGCGGCAGCTCCAGTTAGATCCCTCAACAACGGAGGTAGATGAATATGACCCTCCGAATAGTTCGACTGGAGACAAGAAAGAAACGCCAGAAGACAGAAATAAAATTGGAACTGTTTCTGTAACGCTGAATGTTGGAATCAATACACCGTTGCTGACAGATGATCTGAAAGGATCAAAAAATGGCAAAACCAAGGAAGAAAAAGCCCGGGAGCGCGGTTGGGGAGAAATCTACTGCGGCAGCTACCAGGGTATTCTTGAGAAATGCGAGCAGCATTTGAATAGCCCGCCAACATCAGATTTTTGGAAAAAAATGTTCGAAGTCGATCCAGTGAGATGGGGAGCGCATCCGGAGCCAGCGCTCAAACGTCTTTCGGAGAACGATTTCAAAAAAGCGGTCGAGGGATGCTGGTTTCCAGTTCATGCGATGGGTTACAACTGGTTAGAAGCAAATGGTGACTCTGCTTTAAAACTAGGTAACCGCATAATTAAACTGATAAAAAAATATCGCGAGCAGAAGTTTCAATGCGAAAAAGTAATATTAATAACCCATTCCATGGGTGGATTGGTTGCTCGTGCATTGATACATCCAAAACTTGGAAAACTCAGTTCCGAAATTTTGGGTATTGTTCATGGAGAAATGCCGGCAGCCGGAGCACCTGCAGCCTATAAACGGATACGCTCCGGTACCGAAGAGAGTGGATCTATCATAGATTTTGCACCCAAGATATTGGGCAATTTCGGGTCTGACGTGACTGCAGTTCTAGGGAACGCTCAAGGTGGATTGGAACTATTGCCAAGCAAAGCGTATGGAAACGGATGGCTGGAGATCCGGCAGAACGGAAAATTACTCAGAAGCCTTCCTGAAAATGGGGATCCATATGCCGAAATTTATCAAATTCGAGACAAATGGTGGCGCCTTTTACGCGAAGAGTGGCTCAATCCAGCGCTCCAGCCAGGCTGTGGATTTGATCACACCTATATTTTATTAGAACAAGCCAAAGAATTTCACGAGTTGATCAACTCAAGCTACCACGACCTCTGCTACGCACACTATGGTTGCGATAGTGGTCGTCCCTCCTGGGAAAAAGTAATTTGGAATTTAGATCCAAAATATAAAGAAAAAGATTGGCAAGGATTACATATATTTTCCGACGAAAAAAAAGGGAAATTTCGATTATATAAAGCCACATCCGACTTCATTGATGACGAAGATTCCGGTATCGCAAGCATGGATGGAACCAATATAAATATTCCTCCGCAATATCCATCGTTCGGGGTAGAGCTTGGCGCGAGCGTTGGGCCTGGAGATCAAACGGTGCCGGCACGCTCTTCCGATCAACAGCTTCACAGCGGAAAATTCAGTGGTCTATTTCGGCAGGTAGGATATGAGCACCAGAATAGCTATAAAGACGACGCAGCAATTAAATCGACCTTATTCAGTCTGGTGCGCATTATTGAAAAGATGAAATGGAGCAATCATGCATAAGTCTTCCGTTCAATTTGGTGGAATTTTCGGCGCAACAATGTTTTTTTTGGCTGCAGCACTTTATTTTATCGCCTTTTCCAGTAAAAATGTTTCAGGAGAGAATATGCCATTGAGCCCACGCATACAAAACATTTTTGAAAAAACAAAAACTATCTGCCTAGGGAGATTTATAGTTGTTGTACCAGAAAGCGCGAAAATAATATATGGCCCAGCAAACGTTCCGTGGCCAATCAACAATTACCCAGGCAAAGGCGCGCAGATGGAAAAGGTCATTAGTGACCGGTTAATTGAAATAAGAGATGAGCCTAAATATCTCCAAGGGGATTTACGTCTTCCTAGCTCATTGGTTGGCAAAGTTTTCGATGGTGCTTTACCGAATCAAAAAATCGTTTTTGGCGTAAGCAAGGGAAGCGGAGGTTTCTATAGGATTGAATCCTATACCAAAATCGGAGACGATCTATTCATTCAAGAAAGCGATTCCATTCCTAAGAAAAACGAACAAGATGTTCGTGAGCTGAATTCAATCGCGCCGCTATTGCGATCTCGCGGTGAGCTGGAAATTCCGGCCGAACCGGGCATTTGCATCGAGGATGGATTTATCCGTACTTCCACCGCAATCTCTAACGAAGATTTGAGCATCGGTGTCCGACTCACAGAGTTCCCTGATGTACATTTTTCGTTTTCAGTACACAATAAGAAATATGTTGCCTCAGACGCAATTGAGCCCCGTCTAAAACAGGCTGAAGAAGATGCCAAGCGCAACGGGAATGGCGCCTGGTACGCACGGATCAAGACCTTGCGACGCGGTCAGCGAACGATCGGAAAGTGGACGGGCTTTGAAATCCTTGCCCATATGCCTGCACAAGCTGAGGTGGGAGAAACCCACGAGTTCGCTTATCTCAGTCACGGTGAGCCCGGCGATCCGTTTATACCAATGTTGGACATCAAGCTGAGCACCGGCGTGAAAGGCAATCAGATCGGCGGTGGCAAGCCCAGCATCACCGACGAAGAAGCCGTTGCCTTGTGGGACAAACTCACGAACTCGATACGCGTGCGTCCGACCAAGGAAGCTGCGAAACAAAGCGCGGTGCCCAATGTAGCACTCGGCACCCTGGCGCAGTCCGGCACAGTGTGCCCGCAAAGCGGATGGTGGGAATCCAAGGATGGCGACCGGGACTTTCAGGTGGCCGGCGGCGCCCGGCAGCATTTTACTCAGGGAGTGCGCATGCCCAATGCGATTCTGATTGCCACGCCCTCGATCTGGCAAAAATTAAAACTCAGCCGGGCCAGTCCCCGCGCCTCCATTACCGCCGTGTGGACCCTGGTCGAGATCGACCCACCGCCCCAAGTCAATTCCACGCAACATCTGCACGATGAAATCCTAAGGAAAGACAGCGATGCCGAACCGCCAGTGAAGGAGAGCTAGATGCCAAACATCATTCGCGTGGGCGACCCAACCTCCCACGGCGGCAAAGTGGTCAACAGCAGTGCCGTGCATTTCATTGTCGGCGGAAAGCCAGTCGCGCTCGTCGGCGACAAGTGCATGTGCCCACTCACAGGACATCAAAACTGTGTCATCACCAGCGGCAACGCCGCGCACACCGTCAATGGAAAAGCCGTGGCGTATGACGGCGATAAAACCAGTTGCGGTGCGACGCTCATTTCAACCGCGGGCAATTTTTGCTGCAATTGAAATAAGGCACGAGGTCAATTTAAAACCCTTCGCGCAATAGAAAAATCCCCGTTCGATGTTTCCATCAAACGGGGATTTTAAATTTTGGTCGGAGTACAAGGATTCGAACCTTGGACCCCCTGGTCCCAAACCAGGTGCGCTACCGGGCTGCGCCACACTCCGAAGAAGCAAGATAATACAAGCTGCTTCAGTATCCGTCAAGTGCCGGTACGAATTCAGTATGTACCATTGCGGATTTTTTTCAATGTGAGAATATGAGCGTCTTCAGGACGTTAACAAATAAACCATGCCAGAAATTTCCCCTGCGGCGCAAGGCTTGACACGCTACGGTGCCGCGTCGCGGCGGCGCTGGGGGATCGCTGCGGGCGTGGCGGTTTCGCTGCTGCTGCATGGGGTGCTGATTTTCGGCTATCGCTTCGGACTGACGCCGGCCCCGCTGCCGCAGTTGCCGCATGCGGAGATGCTGACGGTATGGGTGCGGCCCGCGCCGCCGCCCACGCCGGTCAAGCCGCCACCGCCGCCGGAACCGGTCAAGCCAAAGGAGCCGCCCAGGGTGCTGGCACAACAGCCGCCGAAGGAGAAGGAAAAGCCGGAGCGTTTGCCAGCGCCAGCAAGAGAGCTGGCGCAAAAGCCGGACAGCGCGCCGCCGGTGACGGAGTCGCAGGCGATTACCTTGCCGGGGCCTGTGTCGGCGCCGCCGCCCGATCCCTTTGCAGAACCGCGCGCGGCCGATGCCAAGCCGGCCTTTGATATGGATGCGGCGCGCAGGACGGCACGCAAGATGGCCAATGAGCCTGATCCGGCCAAGGCGGGGACGGCGTTGGCGCGCTTGCCGCAGAAGCAGCTGGAATCGGAAACTGAAATGGCCAAGCGCGTGTCGCAGGCCAAGCGCCCGGATTGCAAGGACGGTTTGCCAGGTGGCTTGCTGGCGCCCTTATTCCTGATGATGGATAAGAAAGACCACGGCTGCAAGTGGTAGGTCCGCGGAACGATCGCTTTTTTAAAACCCACGGCTGAAATCTGGGGTCAGACCCGACGGGTCTGACCCCGGCTCTTTGCCGTGGGTTCTAATATGGTCTGCGGCGCGCTACCTGAAAACCCAGGGCGTAACCCCAGGGGTCAGACCCCGGGTCCGGGGAGGGGCCGCGCCCCGCCTGTCCCTGTGGGACAGGCCCCCGGCTCTTTGCCGTGGGTTCTAATATGGTCTGCGGCGCGCTACCTGGAACGTCGAAAACCTGCTTACTCGCCAGCCTGCCCCTTGAGTTCCAGCGCGCGGTCATACAAAGCATTCTTCTTGCGCCCGGTAATCTGCGCCGTCAGATTGGCGGCCTGCTTGACCGAGCATTCCGTCAGCAGAATATTCAGGATGCGCTCGGCCTCGGCATCTTCGGCATCGCTGGCGGCGGGCGCGCCGGCCAGCAGCACGACGAACTCGCCTTTTTCCCGGTGCGGATCGGCCTTGATCCAGGCTTGTGCCTCGGACAGCGGGCAGCGGTGGATCTCCTCAAACATCTTGGTCAGCTCGCGCGCGAACACGACTTCGCGCTCGGGCTCGAACACGGCCGCCAGCGCGCCGGCACAATCGAGTATCCGGTGCGGCGCTTCGTAAAACACCATGGTCGCCGTCACGCTGAGCAAGGACTGCAAGAAATTCTCGCGCTGCTTGGCCTTGGCCGGCAGAAAACCCACAAAGTAAAACTGGTCGTTCACCAGCCCGCTGGCCGACAGCGCCGTGACGGCCGCCGACGCGCCCGGCAGCGGCAGCACGCGCAGACCCGCCGCGCGCACGGCATCCACAATGCGCGCGCCCGGATCGGACACGGCCGGCGTACCGGCATCGGACACCAGCGCGATGCGCTCGCCGGCCTGCAGGCGGGCGATCAGCGTCTCGGCGATCTCGCGCTCATTGTGCTGGTGGGCCGCGATCAGCGGCTTGTGCAGGCCGAAGCGGGTCATCAGCTGGGCGGTGTTGCGGGTATCCTCGCAGGCGACCGCGTTGACGATGCTCAAGACGTGCAAAGCGCGCAGACTAATATCGGTGACGTTGCCGATCGGGGTCGCCACGACGTACAAGGTTGCGCTAGGATAGGTCTGGTGCGCCGTTTCACCCATGACAGGCAGGGTGGCGATGGAGCTGGTTTCGTGTTCGGTCATTGGGGGTAGGATGCTGGGTAAAAGTATCAAAATGCTGTTGCTGGGCGCGTCTGTCCTGGTCGTTTCAGGCTATAGCGCGGCCTGTGATGCGCCGGGCCGATTGTGCGCGCCTATCTCTGCAAACACAAGCATGCCGCCGGCCGTGCTGACACGCATGGCGGCCACCGCGCCGTCTGCCGCGCTCGTCGTGGCACAGCTGAACACCTCTTCTATCGATCCGACGGCCGCCACTGCAGGCGATGCGCGTACAGCCAGCGCCCGCGTCAGCAGCGCCGAAGCAGCGATTGCCCCCCGCGACGGTGCCGGCGAGGCACGAACAAGCGCCAATGCCGCCAACGGCGCCGCCGCCGCTGAAACCCCGCCCATCCGCATCGGCCTGCTGCTGCCGCTGCGCTCCGAAGCGCTGGGCCAGGCCGCCGCCGCCGTACGGGCCGGTTTTCTGGCCGCGTGGGAGCGCGACCGCGACGGCATCAGCGTGCAGGTGATCGAAACCAATGACGTGGCCCAGGACATCCTGTCCGCCTACGCCGGCGCCCTGGCCCAGCAGGACATGATGGTCGGACCGCTGTCGCGCTCGGCCGTCGGCGCCGTGGCGGCCAGCGCGCTGGTGTCCAAGCCGACCATCGCCTTGAATTACCCGGAACATGGCGGCGGTGCCGACACGCGCCTGCCGCCGCAGATGCTGGCGATGGGCCTGTCGATCGAGGAAGAGGCGCGCCAGGCCGCCCAATGGGCCGGCGCCGACCATCCGGGCGGCACCGCGCTGGTGGTGCTGGCCGGCGCCCAATGGCAAAAACGCATCGCCAGCGCCTTTGCGGCCCAATGGCAGCGCCTTGGCCGCCCCGTCAAAACGGTGGAGCTGAGCGCGCCCAACGGCTATCTCAGCGATATCGAACTGGGCCAGTTGCGCGCCAAGGTGCAGGCCGAACCGCCCGCGGTGCTGTTTGCGGCGCTGGGCGCCGACCAGGCCCGCCAGTTGCGCGGCGCCATCGGCACCGAGCTGCCGGTGTATGGCACCTCGGCCATAAATTCCGGCAATACCAATAACTTCCCGACCCAGGAGCTGGACGGCGTGCGCCTGCTCGACCTGCCCTGGCAGTTGCAGCGCGACCATCCTGCGGTGATGGTCTATCCGCATCCGGCCTCGTCCGAAGGCAAGGCCGGCGCCGCCGACCTGGAGCGCCTGTATGCGCTGGGCATCGACGCCTTCCGGGTGGCGCGTGAAATCGCCCAGCGCCGGGCCGGCCACTTCCTGCTCGACGGCGTCACCGGCCGCCTGGCCGTCAGTTTCGGCCAGGGCGCGGCCAGCTTCGAGCGCACCGAATTGCCCGCCGTGTACAAGAATGGCGTGGCGCAACCTGTCCTTCCCTGAGCGCAACCATGGCGCTGACCGACAAGCAGCGCAGCGGCCAGGGCGGCGAAGCGCTCGCGCTGGCCCATCTGCAAGGCCACGGTCTGCTGCTGGTCGAACGCAATTTCCTGTGCAAGATGGGGGAAATCGACCTGATCATGCGCGACGGCGACTGCCTGGTCTTCGTCGAAGTGCGGCGCCGCGCCGACATGCTGCACGGCGGCGCGGCCGCCAGCATCACGCCGCGCAAGATCAAGCGCCTGGTGCGCGCGGCCCAGTATTTCCTGCAGCGCTACCGCCATCTGCCGCCATGCCGCTTCGATGTGGTCGCCATCGACGGCGAAAACTTGTCTTGGATGCAAAATGTGCTGGAAGTGTAAGCATTTTTAACAGAGCTTGTATGGCTCGCTTGGCGCCTGCACTATAATCAGCACACTATGAATAATCAACGCATCCTCTCGCACTTCCACGAAAGTGCCGAAATCAAGATCCAGTCCGCCACCGTGCTCGCGCCCGCGATTGCGCAGGCGATCGATTTGATGTTCTCTGCATTGTCCAACGGCAACAAGATCCTGGTCTGCGGCAACGGCGGTTCCGCCGCCGACGCCCAGCACTTCGCGGCCGAACTGGTGGGCCGCTTCGAGCGTGAACGCTTCCCGCTGCCGGCCCTGGCGCTGACCACCGACACGTCCATCCTGACGGCCGTGGCCAACGACTATAGCTACCGCGAAATCTTTTCCAAGCAGGTGCAAGCCTTCGGCCAGGCCGGCGACATTCTGCTGGCCTTCTCCACCTCGGGCAATTCCGGCAATGTGATCGCCGCCATCGAGGCGGCGCTGGAGCGCGAAATGCGCATCGTCGCCATGACCGGCAAGGGCGGCGGCGCCATCGGCAAGCTGCTCACCGATGCCGACGTGCACATCTGCGTACCTGCCGACCGTACCGCCCGTATCCAGGAAGTCCATCTGGTGACCATACACTGTATTTGCGACGGGATCGATGTGGCCCTGTTCGGAGGAGATGCTAATGAGTAAATTCGGCCCACACCTGAGCCGCCTGCAAGGTCCGCTGGCCAAGAGCCTGCTGTGCGGCGCCTTGCTCGTCACGCTGTCGGGTTGCGTCGAACTGGTCGTCGGTAGCGCCGTCATGGGCACCGTGGCCGCGTCGGACCGTCGTACTTTCGGCGCCCAGACGGAAGATAAAACCATCGCCGTCAAAGGCGAAATCAAGCTGCAAAACCTGGTCGGCGACGCCGGCCACGTCAATGTGAACAGTTTCAACCGCCGTGTGCTGGTGTCGGGCGAAGTGCGCGACCAGGCCATGAAGGACGCGGTCGAACGCGAAATCCGCGCCATCGAAGGCGTGGTCTCGGTCTCCAATGAACTGGAAATCGCCGGCCCGGCCAGTTATACCTCGCGCTCCAACGATACCCTGATCACCACCAAGGTCAAGGCCAGCCTGGTCGACATGAAAGATATCTCGGCCAACTCCTTCAAGGTCGTCACCGAGCGCGGCGTGGTGTTCCTGATGGGCCGCGTGACCCAGCGCGAAGGCCAGATCAGTTCCGATGTGGCGCGCGGCGTGTCCGGCGTGCAGAAGGTCGTGAAGATCTTCGAATACATCAGCGAAGACGAATGGAAGCAATACCAGCCAAAACCGTCCAGCACGGCGACGATACCCGCCTCCACGACGCAGAATTGACCCTGCCTGACCCTGCCGCATGATCCCACTGGCGAGGTTTCCTCCCTCGCCAGCCGGTTTAACAATACCGGTCTATAATCGTCCGTACCCCATCACTTGCCCGAGCACCCCATGTCCGCCACCACTTCCAAAGCCTGGATCAAACCGGCCATCGCCGCTGCGCTTATCGCCGGCGTGGGACTGGCTGCCTATATGTCGCTGAGCAAGCAGGCCAAGGCGCCGGCGGTGACCTTCCTGAGCATCAAGGGCGACCGGATCTCGCCGGAAAGCCTGCAAGGCAAGGTGGTGATGGTCAATTTCTGGGCGACGTCCTGCGCGACCTGCGTGGCCGAAATGCCCAAGATGGTGGAAACCTATAACAAGTTCAAAGGCCAGGGCCTGGAATTCGTGGCCGTGGCGATGAAGGACGATCCACCGAATTACGTGATCAACTACGCGGAAACGCGCCAATTGCCGTTCAAGGTGGCCATCGACGTGGGCGGCGACGCGGCCCGCGCCTATGGCAATGTGGCGCTGACGCCGACCACCTTCGTCATCGACAAGGATGGCAAGATTCTCAAGCGCTATGTGGGCGAGCCGGAATTCGAGGCCCTGCACAAGCTGCTCGAAAAAGCCCTGCGCGGCTAAAGCACACCACAAGGGACGCCACGGCGTCCCTTGTCACATCAGAAGCCTGCCTGCAGCGACAGATACCAGCCGTGCTGCTTAGTGGGATTGAACACGGTGATGTCGCCCAGCTCGGCGTACGCCCCCGTCACCGAAAAATTCTTGCTGGGGAACCAGGCGAGGAACACATCGTAATAGGCTTTCTCGTTGTCCACGCCCAGGTTATGCGGCTTGCGCCGGTATTCCGCGCCCAC
This sequence comes from Oxalobacteraceae bacterium, assembly GCA_013284265.1. GTDB lineage: Bacteria > Pseudomonadota > Gammaproteobacteria > Burkholderiales > Burkholderiaceae_D > Rugamonas. The sequence continues at coordinate 124,460 of JABTBR010000008.1, forward strand.
GGCCAGCTTGCGGTTGATCAGATAGGCGGCCGACACTTCCGGCATCAGGCGCACGCTGTCGCCCTTGTCGCCGCCAAAGCCCAATATCCCCATCTGGTTGGCGCGGGTGGCGCGCAGGGTGCCGTTCAGCAGCAGGCTCTGCTCGAACAGGATCTTGGTGGCCGCCACATAGTAATCGTAGCCGGCGTCGTCCTTGGCGCCCAGCTGCTTGACGTTGCTGACACCCAGCGCACCCAGGCCGGCTATGCCCTTGTTGCGCTTGTATTGGATGCCGATGGCCAGCTGCGGCAGCCAGCGGTCCTGTTCATAAACGGCATCGCCGGCCACTTTCAGCTTGAGGCCGAGAATATCCTGCTTGGTGCGCAGCAGATTCAGCGGCGCCAAATGGCCCTTGAATTCCTGCTGGGCCAGCGACAGTTCCAGCCGGTCCGCCACGCCCACCGCCACCCCATAAGTGCCCAGCGAATAATCCTGGGTGTCCACATAGGTGTAGTGCACATTGCCGCCCCAGCTGTCGCGGGTGCCATAGCCGCTGATCAGGGCCCAGGGAGTCAGGCCGCCGCCACCCGCGCCTTCGAGCTGGGACACGCCGCCGGTGGCGAGGAATTTACCCATGTCGGGCTTGCTCTGGGCCTGAGCACTGGCAGCGGCGGCCAGCAGGCAGCAGCACAGCAGCGCGCGCGCCGCCAATTTCTGATCAACTCGTCTATCTCGCATGGTATCTCCTGGACTTGAGCGGGGACCGTCTTCCGGACAAGCTTGCCGTAAGACAGGCCTGCTCGCCACCCCGGACTGATGAAATGCACAATAATTGCGCCGCACTGTTGCTGTCCTATACAAAACTACGCTAACCTGCCTGACATTCCTATCAATCTTTCAAGGCGAACTGTGCCAGCCGACACTTCCCAGCCCGACCCGCAGCAGTTGCGTACCATGCTACAGGGCGCCGCGCGGCGCGACGCCGCCGCCTTCCGATCTTTATACGATGCAACTTCGTCGAAACTGTTTGGCTTCGCACTGCGTATACTCATCAAGCGGGAGCTCGCCGAAGAAGCCCTGCAGGAAAGTTACGTTTCGATCTGGAATAACGCATCCCAGTATCAAAGCCAGCTTGCCGCGCCGATGACCTGGATGGCCACGATCGTGCGCAACAAAGCCTTCGATTTACTGCGCCGCCTCGACGACACGGTCGAAATCGACGCAGAACAGTTTGATACCGAGGTCATCAATGCACTCCATGATCCCCAGGCCAGCCCCATCGAGGCCCTGCAAATGAGTAACGATGCCAAGGCCCTGGCCTATTGCATGGCAGCGCTCGAAGGCTTGCACCGCCAGGCCCTCAGCCTGGCCTTTTATCACGAGCTCTCGCACAGCGAGGTGGCACAGCAGATGGCGCTGCCGATCGGCACCGTCAAGACCTGGATACGGCGCAGCCTGGAACGCCTGAAAACCTGCCTGGCGAAACGGGGGCACGCATGAACTACCGCGACAACGCCGCGCTGCGCGACAAACTGGCCGCCGAATACGCGCTCGGCACGCTGAAGGGCGGCGCGCGCCGCCGCTTCGAAGGCTTGCTGCACAACGACGCCGCGCTGCGCCGCCTGACCGCCGAATGGCAGGACCGGCTGGTGCCGATGGCCGAATTCGCCGGCACCCAGACCCCGCCGCGCCAGCTATGGAAGCGCATCGAACAACGGCTGGGCCTGCAGCCCGCCGCGCCGGCCTGGCAATTCTGGCGCAACGACTCGCTGAACTTCTGGCGCGGCCTGGGCGCCATGTCCAGCGCCTTGGCCATGCTGCTGGTGGTCGTGCTGCTGAACCGCGCGCCGGAAGCGCCTTCCATCGACTACGTGGCCTCGCTGAGCGACGACAAGGCCCAGACCGCCCTGCTGCTGACCGCCGACCGCCGCCATGGCGCGCTGCAGGTGCAGCTGGTCAGCACCGCGCCTGTGGCCGCCGACAAGACCCTGCAACTGTGGGTCGTGCCGAAGCAGGGCAATCCGCGTTCGCTGGGCGTGCTGCCCGCCAGCGCCAGCGTCCGCCTGGCATTGAACGAAGGCGCGCTGAGCAGCGATGTCGCCCTGCTGGCCGTCAGCCTGGAACCGAAGGGCGGCTCACCCGATCCGAATGGCCCGACCGGTCCTATCCTGTACAAGGGTAACTGGGTGCGGATGCTATAAATAGCCGGGAATTTTTAAAACCCAGGCAAAGCGCCGGGGAATCGTTTAAAACACAAGGCAAAGAGCCGGAGAATTTTTTAAAACCCACGGCAAAGAGCCGGGGTCTGACCCGCCGGGTCAGACCCCAGGGGTATGCCGTGGGTTTTAAACTGCCGTCAGCGCCCCATCACCACACTCATCACTTCGTCACAATCACCCGCTGCATCGGCGCCAGCTTCGCAATCAACTTGTTCGACACGCTGCTCGCCACATTATTGCGTTCCATGGCGATCTGCAAATCCTCGGCCAGCGCATTGAACTGGGCATTGGTAATTTTCAAATCCGCATGCACGGTGGCCATATCGCGCGCAGTGCCAACCCCATCCATGGTCTTGTCGCGATATTTGCCGGAGTACTTGCACGGCCCGCCGCTATATTCGCAAAACTGCTCCTCCAGCCGCACGCCCAACTGCTTCATATCGAAGTCGGCGAAGCTTTCCTTGATGCGCGGATCTTCCAGCAGCATGGGAATGAAGGTAGCGACGATCTTCCTGATGCCTTCCTTGCCGCCCAGCCCCTGGTAGGTGGAATCCTCGGTATAAGGCGTCTGGGCCATGGCCAGCGCACTGGCCAGCAGGCAGCCCAGCGCGGCCGATTGGATGCATGTACGCACGGTCTATCCTTTCATCGGACTAATACTGTTGCTACCCAATTTAGCAGAACACGCCATGCGGCAATAGTGAATTGACCAGGACAGACCGCCTTATTTAGGGTAGAGGATCATTTGCGTGCAGCGAAACAACGCTATCGTTTTGCCAGTCGTGGCGTGGCTGACGATGGCATCCCACACCTGGGTGGTGCGGCCCAGATGCACCGCCGTGGCCACCGCCACCACCACCCCGTCGCGGGCCGTGCCGAGGTGGTTGGACTTGAGTTCGATGGTGGTGAAGCTGTTGGCGCCCTCGGGCAGATTGGCGATGCAGGCGTAGCCGCAGGCCGTGTCGGCCAGCGTGACCACGCTGCCGGCGTGCAGGAAACCATTCGGCGCCAGCAGATGCGGCTGCACCTCGAACTGCGCCGTGACCATGCCGGGCTCCACGGCGGTGACGACGATGCCCAGGTGTTCCGGCAGCGTGCCCTTGCCGAATTGATTGAAAGAGTCAGGAGTGTACTGAGGATTCATCGCTTTACCTTCGTGCCGAAAAACCGATGATAGCAAGCTTCCGTTGCCCCGATCCGACATCGCCGCGCTTGACAGACCTAGTGTGAGAATGCGTGAATATTTAAGTCGCAAATCTTGCTAAAGTGATTATTAATTCAAAGAAAATGGAGAAGCATCATGGGAATTCTTGACGAAGTACTGGAAGGCATACACCAGGTCCCCTTCCTGGGCGAATCAATCAGCCGTCTGGCGATCAACCAGGTGGCGGCGCGCACCGTGCCGCGGCCGCGCGCCTACAGTCTGTGGTCGGCCGATCCGGTGGGCGAAGGCGCGATCGGCCCGATCACCGATTACACCTCGTGGCCGGGCCTGACCGACCGCAGTTTTTCCGGCCGCCACCTGCCGCCGATGGACCAGGCCAGCGCCGACGCGCTGCCCTCGCTCGATGCCGTGGCCGCGCTGTACCAGCGCAATGGCGACATGAAAACCGGCCGCTCCAGCGTGCTGTTCATGTTCTTCGCCCAATGGTTTACCGACAGCGTGCTGCGCATCGACCCGCGCGACCGCCGCCGCAACACCTCCAACCACGATATCGACCTGTGCCAGATCTACGGCCTGAACGAAGAGACCTGCAATCTGCTGCGCAGCCACGCCGGCGGCCAGCTCAAGCACCAGATCATCAATGGCGAGAGCTATCTGCCCTATCTGTTCGACAAGGCCGCCAACGGCGAGCTGACGGTCAAGCCGGAGTTTGCCGCCATGCCTTACGCCGCCTCGGTCGACGCGGTGTTCGACGGCGTACCGGCCGAACGCAAGGCCAAGGCCTATGCCACCGGGCTGGAGCGGGGCAATTCCACCATCGGCTATGTCGCCATCAGCACCCTGTTCATGCGCGAGCACAACCGCATCGCCACCGAACTGGCCCAGCGCAATCCTGACTGGGGCGACGAGCGCCTGTTCCAGACCGCGCGCCTGATCAACATCGTGCTGCTGCTCAAGGTGGTGGTCGAGGATTACATCAACCACATCGCCGGCACCGACGTATTCCGGCTCGACCACAGCTTTGCCGAGAAGGAAAAATGGTACCGGCAGAACTGGATCGCGGTCGAGTTCGACCTGCTGTACCGCTGGCACTCGCTGGTGCCGGACGCGATCGAGGTCAAGGGCCAAATGGTCAACAACTACCGCAACAACAATGTGCTGGTGGAAGAGCTGGGACTGGCCGGCGTGCTGAACACGGCCTCGCGCCAGCCGGCCGGCAAGATCGGCCTGTTCAATTCGCCGGACTTTTTGGCGCAGGCCGAACGCAACGCGCTGAACATGTCGCGCAAATTCCGGCTCGCCTCGTTCAACGACTACCGCGTGCGCTTCGGCATGGAACGGCTCGAAAGCATCGATGACCTGAGCGACGACGAACATGTGCGTAACACCGTCTCGGCGCTATATGGCGGCGACGTCAACAAGGTGGAATTCCTGGTCGGCCTGTTCGCAGAAAAGGGCGACGACGACGCCCTGTTCGGCGGGCTGCTGAATGTGATGGTGGCGTATGACGCGTTCACGCAGATCTTCACCAATCCGCTGCTGTCGAAGAATATCTACAACGCCCAAACCTTTAGCCAGTACGGATTGGATCTGATCAAGCAGACTACTTCGGTGCAGGACATCGCCAACCGGAATGCCGAGGGCGCGACGGCGAGTTTGAGTGCGGAGGCGGAGGATTAAATAGGCGCGGCGTAGAGACTGCGCCGTATTTGAGCTTGATGGAATGTTCGCTCGCGACTTAGGGCACTGTCACTGGACAGTGCCCTTTTTTCTCGTCGCTCAGATATGGGATGGTGTGATCTATCAGACGTGACGGTCCACAACTAAAGTCGCCGTTCAAGCTGCCTTATATGTTTGCAGGACAATGCGATTCTCTAACTCATTGCCAAATAAGCGCATTATGCCGATTGTGTTCTCGGTTATTTCATCCAACTCATCAAAAGCAATTAATGTGTCTTCACCGTGCGCAATGGAATTCCGGCGTTTAAGCAAAATTACATCAATGAATGTCGCACTTTTTTCAAATGATACAGCCGACAGTCCACATAATAGACAGATATCAGTGAATACATCAAAATTCAGATTAGCCTTCGTATTGATTAAATCATCATTCACGTGAGTGAACCTACGATCAGAACACTCCAGTATTTCGTCTATCATGATACAGCGCTCAGCCACACTTAATTTTGATATGGAAAGCGCAGCTAGTCGGGGCAAAAAATAGTTCCGAACGAACTGCCGATCGAGGACTTTGTATGGAAATTTTCGCAATGCAATATGCTCAAAATATTTTCTCGCTGCAAATTTTACATAACCTTCCCAATGAGCATAACAAATGGCTACCAAAGCTCGCAGAAGTACCTTCCGCATGCCATCGTCACCCCTCTTGATTGCCGATTTTAAATCAGATATTTCTTTGACCCGCCAATTTCTGTCCGCAGTAATCTGTGCGGAAAATTCATCTTCCGTATAGGGTTTACTCATGGACGGAACCAATTCTCACCAAATGGAACAGTGCGCTGGATTCTTACCGTGCCGCGGAGGCCGAGTGAAGTAAAGTGCGGTACCTCTGGCTGTGCCCAGAACGTCTCTATCTTCTCCTTGATAAAACTTCTGGCTTGGGCAGACCCAAGAGCCTCGATTGCTTCAATGTTCTTTGCTACACCCACGGCTATGCCTTCTAAACCGGCGAGAACGACCTTGCCAACATATTGGCCATTGCTAAAACGTCGGAGCGCGTTGCTCCCAGCCACATCACTTAGTAATTGGAAAGTTCTGTTAATTAAATTCAATGCGCCGGCGTCATCTCCGATAGTAGCCAAATTAACGATGCCCTCATCGATAAATTCCTCCACATCCAGCCGCCCATCATATGGTAGTTTCACGTGAACGAGAAAGCGCATTGCCAGTTCTATATGCCTTTGCTTTTCAAGTTGCTCCTCTCCAACCGATATAACGCTTCGGAATGTCGTTTGGTCGGCGGCGGCCTTCACAGCTCGGAAATAAGCCCCATTAATCATAAGAACAATACAGTTTCGAAGTTCCTGTGCATTGGCCTGCGTTCCTCCAGCATTAAGTCTTTGGAAAAGGTCATACTTCGTCTGATCGTCACTCGGACGTTTAAGTATCTCAACTCCAAGTCTGCTACGTCGGATGGCAAGTTGCTGTGTTTTTTCGATCGGCCGTTGCTCTTTTATAGATACATCGACAATACGGTCCGAGTTTTCCCATACCGCATTATAAAGTGATGGTAAATATTTTGTCGCCTCAAGGGTGGATGGGGAATAATGACCACCTTCCGAAGGGTTACGCAGAGTTCCCATGAATTCAAGTATCGTCGAAACACGTTGCAAACCATCAACGAGCTCCCATTTTCCGTCCTCTTTTTCGAAGACAAAAATAGAAGGTAGCGGTATTCCTAGCAACAACGACTCAATTAATTTTGATTTCTGACCGATATCCCATCTAAATAACCGTTGAAATTCTGGATCTATAATGAGGTCTCCCTCGTTATACATCGTCACAATTTCACCAATAGACATCTGGTAAGCATCAGTTCGCACGAGGCGTTGTGCAACTTCAATTTCTTGCGCAAGCATCTTTGATATCCTTTTTCGATTAATATTTAGTTGAGCCATTGAGGCTACTGATCGAACGACCGCTTAGGAACAAGAACAGCCAGCGTCTGCTCTCGTCCATCGTGACTGCAACCCTCAACAGGGGCAGCCAAAGATGCAAGCAAGCGAAGACCTTAGCCCAATTTACATCGCAGGGCCTCAGCAGTTACCGCTGCTCCGTCCAGACCGCTTGCTCCCGTCGATAGCACCAAGACCGCGTTACCTCCGCGACGCGCAACCTCATTTATCGCCTTATTCATCGCGTTGGAAGCTTTATTCAATCCCAACTGTTGGTCAGTGCTGACAATACCCAAGGATTCACACGATTCCTTTTGAGTCGTTGTAACAAGTCGTACCTTGTCTGCGCCACTATCGAGTTGCGTCGCGCAACCAGAAAAAAATACTCCGGCGAGCGCGGACAGAAATAAGTTGATATTTTTCATTTTAGTTTTTAATGTTGGAATTGGATAGCTTGACTATGGTGACTCCGTCTGTCAAGGCTATTGGGTACCGATAGTTCTTATAATATTTTAAGTCCCATGTCCTGACTGATAAAAGTTGGCTGCCAGCTATTTACCGCTAAGTATCATGTTTTTTCTTGTATTCGCCGGCGTTTGATGGACCGCATCACAGCGAATCACCCATCAGTGCCAGTGCGGTGTCAGCAACCGTACTTCGATGTCCAGATCAAGAACGCCCACCGTAAACTTCCCGTTACGGAACGCCTGCAATGCATATACGACGTCGCTTGCCGTTGCGAGTTTACTTAGCCGCTTGACCGTCGAGCACCTGCATCACTGCGGCGACAATCGCCTTCGGCTCGCCCTGCTTCACCTCTACCAGTGGCATATCGCCGAAAGGCTTGCGTGCAGTGCGCATCTGGCTTGCGCTGGTCTCCAGGCTGTCGAGCTCGGAGGCACGGGCACGCCAGTAAGTCGGCTTGGCCGCTTGGGCCACTTGCGCCGCCGCCAGCGCGGGACCGATTTCACCGTTGATGCTGGTGACCGGGTAGGCGCACCCAGCGCCGGTCTTGCCCTGTTCCGCTGCGCTCAGGCAGGCGATTGCCGCATCCAGCCTGGCGGCGCGGTCCGCCGGCAGCGCATCCTCATGCATGGGCTCCACCAGCACCAGGCCGGTGACGGCGCCGCGCGAGCGCAGCGCGAAGTGCTGCGCCACCATGGCGCCATAGCCAGCCCCCACCAGCACGAAGGGCGCGTCCAGGTGCGCGTTCTTGATCAGGAAGTTCAAATCCTTGCTGGCATTGGCGAGCGTCGCTGCGCGCATGATCGGATCGCTGGAACCGAGGCCGGCGCGGTCGTAGACGCAGGCGCGCGTGCGTTTGGCCTCCGGCAGCACCGCCGACCAATCCCAGCCTGCGGCGCCGCTATCGGCTTCGAACAGCACCGTGGGCGCGCCCTTGCCGGTGCAATACATATTGAGCTTGCGGCCGCCGACGTCGACCTTGACCTGGGCACCGGCCAGGGCATTCTGGCCGGCTGGCGGTGCGGCATGGGCGCTGACGCCGGCCAGCAGGAGGGTGGCTGCGGCAACGGCCGCGAAAGCGAGATTGTTCATGTGCGGGAAATATAGATGGTGAAAGGGCGCCCGCCTTGGGCGCCCATTGTTATCCGGATTGGCGGCGGCTGACCGGTGCGGCGTGTATGCGGTGGTATCGGCTCTCGCAGACGCGGCTACGGCGGCCCGCTGCGCGCTCTAGCGGTTGACGGCGCTCAGCCCAGCCCTGATCAAAGCCGTGACGATCTTACTATCGATGGCGATAGCGGACAAGGCCAGCCCCCCGGCCAGACGCGGTTCGGTGCGGCAGGCCACCGGGAAGTGGTCAATTTCCTTCAATACCGCGACGACAGCCGTCCCTATCATCTGCTGCACATCACGCACATAAGAGGAGTCCCAGATGAGTATGCTTTTTTCAATGGCCGCGTTTGCTTTGGCCTCGTCCATTTCACCCGGGCCAGTCAATGTCGTTGCGCTTGGGAGCGGCGCGCGCTATGGCGTGTCCGCCAGCATGCGCCACGTGACAGGGGCGACGGTGGGATTCACTCTGCTGCTACTGCTGACCGGGCTCGGACTGCATGAACTGCTGGTCCGTCTACCCTGGCTGACGGAACTGATACGCTGGGCGGGTGTCCTCTTTCTGCTGTACATGGCCTGGCGTCTGGCAACAGACTCCGGCGAACTGGACGCGGGGCAGGCATCGAAAAAACCGACGCTAGCGCAAGGCGCGGTGATGCAGTGGCTCAATCCTAAGGCCTGGCTGGCGGCAGTGGCGGGGATGGGAACCTACGCGGCGAAAGGAGAGGCAGACACGGTCTGGCTGTTTACCGGCATCTACTTTATCGTGTGTTATCTGTCTATCGCGAGCTGGGCACTGGCTGGCAGCTTCCTGCAGCACTATCTGCGTGCACCACACCACGTTCGGCTCTTCAATCGCGCGATGGCCGCCTTGCTTGTACTCAGCGTGATGTATCTGGTGAGCGGCTGAGGCTGCGCTCAGCCTTTATATTGCCCGGGTGTCGCCGCGGTCAGGCGTTTGAATATCCGTTGGAAATGGGCCTGGTCGGCGAAACCGGCTTCCAATGCCACCTGGGTCAGCGGAACGTTGTCTCTCAACCGTGCCTTGGCGAATTGGATGCGGCGGTTGGTCTGGTATTCATGGGGCGCGACACCGTAGCGCTTTTTGAAGGCGCGAATCAGATAGGAGGCGGACAGGTTCGCCTCGGCGCAGATCTCGTCCAGCCAGAGCGCCTTGGCAAAGTGGGCATCGATATATTTTGCCGCGCGTTCCGTCTTCAATCCGCTGCCCTCTCCAGCCACCGCGCCTGGCGCCAGTTCGGCGTCCAGCAGGCCGATGAAATCGACGACGCAAATCTCGCGCTGCAGCCGGTCGCTGTCGGGGTCCGTCAGTTCGGCAAACAGTTGCGTGCCAATGTGAGCGAGCCGCGGCGCAAACAGTGCCGCCTTGGCGTAAGGACGGAAAGCGCTGCCGGCCTCTCCCCGCAAATCGGCCTGGATACGCCCCATCCATTCCGCATCGAGATAAAACATCAGATAGGACCAGGTGCCATCGCCCAGCGCATTGCAGACGTGGACGGCGCCGGGGCTCATGACGACCAGCGATCCCTGTTCAACCTCCTCGCTGTGGCCGCCGTTGACGTAGCTGCTGCGCCCGCCGGTAATGATGCCGACAGAAAAAGTCTCATGCCAGTGGCGCGAGTGATTCACTTGTCGTCCGTCGTGTACCAGCCGCACCTCAATGAAAGGCAGGTCTGGGTCGCGCCAGAAAATCTGATGTTGGCTGTGCTGGCTCTGTCGGGTCATGGACCGATTGTACAAAAATTCCAGAAAAATCGAGGTAACGGCCCCATGCACGACAGGACTTGACTATTTTCCGCGTCAGGCGCAGCCTGAATCCAGCACTCAGCCTTGTCAATATGCCTAATCATTCCAACACACTTGTTGGCGAGATTGAATGTTTGCGATTTTGTCCTACACTGGATGGAACACAGTTTGCCCGTATTGTTTCTATTCTAAGACCCGGAGGGTGTCATGGAATTATTGCATTCACATCGGTGGACGGACCGCATGCCCGACTGGGCGGCGGCGGCAGTGGCAGGTTTTGGCGCCGGCGGCGTGTTGATGTTGCTGGAACTGTTATGGGTGGTCACGGTACAACCCAGTGATCCCTGGCTCAGTTCCCGCATGGTCGCCGCCATGATGATGGGATCCAGCGTGCTCGACGCAACTGGCTACAGCACCACCATCCTGGCCGTGGCTCTGCTGGTTCACTATGTGCTTGGCGTCGTGTTCGGCATCGTGCTCGCGCTGCTGATCTCCTCCTTCCGCTTCGATTCCAGCGCGCCGATGATCCTGCTGGCCGGGACCGCCTTCGGGCTTGCGCTGTATGCCTGCAATTTCTACCTCATGGTCGGCGCCTTCCCCTGGCTCGCGGCAATGCAGGGCTGGTCGACCGCGATCGGCCACGCCGTCTTCGGCATGGTGGCAGCGTTCACCTACCTGAAGCTGGAACGAAAAGACCTCAAGTAGCAGCGGCGGTGCGCCTACGGGCGCCCGCGTATTTTGTCAGGTACGGCTTACCGTAAGCCGGGTTGCGCCTTTCATCATCAAACTCTCATGGCTCTGGCCCTTGCTCTGATCCTCATTGTGGTTGGCGCGCTGGTATTCCATCTGCTTAGTCCCTGGTGGCTGACCCCGATCGCCTCCAACTGGCAGGACATGGATGACGCGCTCCAGCTCACCCTGCTCATTACCGGCGCGCTGTTCGTCGCCGTCAATCTCTTCGTCGCCTATGCGGTAGTGAAATTCCGCCACCGCGACGGCGTGCGCGCCTCCTCCGAACACGGCAACAAGAAACTCGAATGGTGGTTGATCGGCATCACCTCGGTCGGCATCATGGCGATGCTGGCGCCTGGCCTGCAGGTCTACGCCAAGCTGATCGATCCGCCCGCCCATGCGATGGTATTCGAGGTAATGGGCCAGCAATGGCAATGGCACTACCGCCTGCCGGGCAAGGATGGCAAGCTGGGCCTGACCGACGTGCGCTTCATGGGGCCGGCCAATCCCTTCGGCATCAGCCCGGACGACCCGAATGGGCAGGACGACTATCTGGTCGATGGCCAGGAAATCCACATCCCCCTCAATCAGCCGGTCAAGGTGCTGCTGCGCGCGGCCGATGTGCTGCACGACTTCTATGTGCCGCAGTTCCGCACGCGCATGAACATGGTGCCGGGCATGGTGACCTCGTTCTGGCTCACGCCCACCCGCAGCGGCCGCTTCGAAGTCATGTGCGCCCAGCTGTGCGGCGTGGGCCACGCGAATATGCGCAGCTATGTGGTGGTGGACGAGGCGCCCGCCTATGCCAGCTGGCTGGCCCGCCAGCCCACCTTCGGCGGCGGCGCGGTGGCGGCGGCGGCCCGTCCGGCCGGCGTGAGCCAGGCCGACAACCAGGGCAAGCTGCTGGCGCAGGCCAAGGGCTGCGTGGCCTGCCACAGCATCGACGGCAGCGCCGGCGTGGGACCGAGCTGGAAAAACCTGTTCGGCAAGACCGAGACGCTCGAAGGCGGTGCCACGGCCGTCGTCGACGACGCCTACCTGAAGGAGTCGATCGCCCATCCCAAGGCGCAGATCGTCAAGGGCTACGCGCCCATCATGCCGGACACGCCGCTGAACGACGCGGAAATGGCATTCATCGTGGACTACATCAAAACCGTCAAGTAGGAGGGCAAGATGGGGTATGGAAGCGCGCACGGCCACGCAGAGCAGAGTTTCTGGACCAGGTATGTGTGGAGCCAGGACCATAAAGTCATCGCGGTCCAGTACACGATCACCGCCATCGTGGTCGGCTTGCTGGGCATGGTGCTGTCGGACCTGATGCGGCTGCAGCTTGGCTTCCCCGGCAAGTTCTCCTTCATCGATCCGGCGCGCTACTACCAGATGATCACCATGCACGGCATGATCATGGTGATCTATCTGCTGACGGCGCTGTTCCTGGGCGGCTTCGGCAATTACCTGATTCCGCTGATGCTGGGTGCGCGCGACATGGTGTTCCCCTTCATGAACATGCTCAGCTACTGGGTCTATCTGCTGGCCGTGCTGATCCTGATGGCCAGCTTCTTCGTGCCGGGCGGACCGACCGGCGCCGGCTGGACGCTGTATCCGCCGCAAGCGATCCTGCCGGGCACGCCGGGCGTCGAATGGGGTATCGTCGTGATGCTCATTTCGCTGGTGGTGTTCATCGTCGCCACCACCATGGGCGGGCTGAACTACGTGACCACGGTGCTGCAGGCACGCGCCCAGGGCATGACGCTGATGCGCATGCCGCTGACGGTATGGGGCATCGTCGTCGCCACCATCCTGGCCCTGCTGGCCTTCCCCGCGCTGTTCGTCAGCGGCGTGATGATGCTGTTCGATAAAACCCTGGGCACCAGCTTCTTCATGCCGGCCATCGTGTCGATGGGGCAGCAGCTCAGCCACAAGGGCGGCAGCCCCCTGCTGTTCCAGCACCTGTTCTGGTTCTTCGGCCACCCGGAAGTGTATATCGTGGCACTGCCGGCCTTCGGCATCATCTCCGACCTGGTCAGCGTGCATGCGCGCAAATGCATCTTCGGCTACCGCATGATGGTCTGGGCCATCGTCATCATCGGCGCGCTCAGCTTCGTGGTGTGGGCCCACCATATGTATGTGAGCGGCATGCACCCGCTGTTCGGCTTTTTCTTCGCCACCACCACGCTGATCATCGCGGTGCCGACCGCGCTCAAGGTCTACAACTGGACGCTGACCCTGTGGCGCGGCGATATACACCTGACCGTGCCGATGCTGTTCGCCGTCGGCTTCATCAGCACCTTCGTCATCGGCGGCCTGACCGGCCTGTTCCTCGGCAATGTCAGCGTCGACATCCCGCTGTCGAATACCTATTTTGTCGTCGCCCACTTCCATATGGTGATGGGGGTCTCGCCCGTGCTGGCCGTGTTCGGCGGCATTTACCACTGGTATCCCAAGGTCAGCGGGCGCATGTTCAACGAAACCCTGGGCAAGCTGCACTTCTGGGTGACCTTCCTCGGCACCTATGCGATTTTCTTCCCCATGCACTACCTGGGCATACTGGGCATGCCGCGCCGCTACTACGCCTATGAAAACTACGCCTTCATTCCACCGTCGGCCCAGGTGCTCAACGAGTTCATCACCATCGCGGCCCTGGTCGTCGGCCTGTTCCAGCTGGTGTTTATTTTCAACCTGGCCTGGAGCACTTTCTGCGGCGACATCGCCAGCAGCAATCCCTGGCGCGCCGCCAGCCTGGAATGGTTCACGCCCGAAACGCCGCCCGGCCATCTGAACTGGGGTCCCGAAGAACCGGTCGTGTATCGCGGCCCTTACGATTACGGCCACCAGGACGGCCCGTCGGACTACATACCCCAGAACGTCGGGCCGGATGAAGAGGCAATCGCGGCGGCCAGCGCAAGACGCGGCGGCGCGCCCCTGCCGGGAGGGGCACCGACATGAGCGCCAATCTGAGCAGCGGTTTAGGTAAGGGCGTGGGCAACGGCGGGGGCAAGGGCGTGGGCGGCGGCTTGGCCAGCGCCGGCCTGCCGCTGGCCGCTGCGCCCAAGGTCGGCCTGTGGGTCTTCATGGGCGTGATCGCGGCGCTGTTCGGCCTGTTCTCGGTCGCGTTTTTAATGCGCATGGCCATGTCCGACTGGCGCGCCCTGCCTATCGTGCCCTGGCAGCTGTGGCTGAGTACGGCGCTGCTGACGGCGGGCAGCCTGGCGTGGGAAGCGGCGCGGCGCGGCAAGCGCTTCGCCTTCGCCCTGGCCTATGCCAGTTCGCTGCTATTCATTGGCGTCCAGCTGTGGGCCTGGCAGGCGATGACGGCACTCAATTTTGCTGTCGACGGCAATCCGGCCAATAGTTTCTTTTACCTCATCACCGGCTTGCACGGCCTGCATGTGATCGGCGGCCTGGTCGCCGCCACCATCGTCGGCGCGCGCGGCGGCGCCGGCATGGCCCTGTGCGCGCGCTACTGGCACTTCCTGCTGGCCTTGTGGCTGGCCATGTTCGGCCTGCTGTTCTCGGTCACGCCGGAGCTGGTACAGCTGGTCTGCAACACCCTCTTACCGACGTGAGGCTGCCATGGCTCAGGACTCCCAGGGATGGACAGGATTAATCGCGGACTGGTCCGGCGACAAGGCGGCGCTGCACGTGCCCTGGGCCAAGGCCATGATGTGGGTCTTCCTGCTCAGCGACACCTTTGTGTTCGGCAGCTTCCTCACCGGCTATATGACCGTGCGCGTGTCGGCCACGGCGGCCTGGCCCAATCCCAGCGAAGTGTTTTCCCTGGTGATCAATGGCACCCAGCTGCCGCTGATCCTGATCGCCATCATGACCTTCGTGCTGATCACCAGCAGCGGCACCATGGCGATGGCGGTCAACTACGGCTACCGGCGCGAGCGCAAGACCTGCGCGATGCTGATGTTCGCCACCGCCCTGCTGGGCGCCTGCTTTGTCGGCATGCAAGCCTTCGAGTGGAGCAAGCTGATCGCCGAAGGCGTGCGGCCCTGGGGCAATCCGATGGGCGCGGCGCAGTTCGGCGCCTGCTTCTTCATGATCACCGGCTTCCACGGCCTGCATGTGACGGCCGGCGTGATCTATCTCAGCTGCGTGGCCAAGGCCGTGCTGGACGGGCGCTATGAGGCGTCGGGCAGATACAACAATGTCGAAATCGCCGGCCTGTACTGGCACTTCGTGGACCTGGTCTGGGTCTTCATCTTCGCGCTGTTTTACTTGTGGTAGGAGGCAGCATGGACGCCGCACACGGGCAACAACCTCCAATCGGGCTCTACCTGAAAGTGTGGTTGCTGCTGTTTATACTCAGCACGTTTTCCTACCTGGTCGATTTTTTCCATGTGCAGAGCTATCTGCGCTGGACGCTGATCCTGGTCCTGATGATGGCCAAGGCCGGCCTGATCGTGGCGGTCTTCATGCACTTGAAGTGGGAGCGCCTGGCGCTGATCTATGTGATCGTGATTCCGCCGCTGGCCCTGCTGGTACTGGTGGGCATGATGCTGATCGAAGCCGACCACACCCACCTGACGCGCAAGCTGTTTTTTGGATAGCGTTGCGGCCAGAGTCGACTGGACCGATGAACTTCTGTGCCCTAAATGATTTCAACGAGGTCCGAGTAATCCGCCAATACCCGATCTGCGGTCAGCAGCGTCAACGGTTCGCAGATAGCCTGTGCTATCAGCATCCGGTCGAAAGGGTCGCGATGAATTAATGGGAGCAAAGCGATTTGCTCAGCGTGAGCATATGTCACGCCAAGGGGTAAAAATCCGTTACGAAGTATTTGAGTAACAAGCACATTGACGTTGACCTTGAGCTTACCCGTACTCGCCTTGATACTTGCTTCCCAAATGGAAGCGCTACTGACATAGCCTTCGGAGGCAGCTTCGATTCTGGCACGAGCGAATGTGGACAATCTGTGATTATCTTGTAACCACCAAAACAGCACATGCGTATCTAGAAGTAGACGCATCATTTCCCATCGAACGCTGCTTGGATTTCCTCGGGTAAAGGCGCATCAAAGTCATCAGCGACATAGATTTCTCCTTTCATCGAACCAGGTGCCCGTACGAGTTGACCGGAAAAAACCGGGATCAGGCGCGCTACCGGTTTCCCTGCTTTAGTGATGAGGATGTTGTCACCTTGGGCAGCGGCATTGACCAATTCCGCGAGTTGCATTTCTGCTTCGTGAATATCAAAGCTAGGCATATCGTCCTCCTTTGCCGATTAAACCCAGCCTAGTGCAAGGAGAGGCCACTTGCAAGCCAGGCAGCGAAGCGCCACTCCGAGCATTGAGGTAAACATAAAAAAGCTCCGGGGCACGCCGCACTGGCCCTTTCCCGGTTTATCAATCCCGGTCCGGCGCGCCCAGCGGAAAGAAGTGGCGATAAGGTCTCGCCTCATCGATTGTCCGCGCGACCGACGGTCGTGCATTCAGGCGCTGGCGATAGGCGCGCACGGCAGGGAAGTCTGCGCCGATGGAGTGAACCCAGTCAGCGTAGAACAAGGCAGGTGCGGCGGAACAATCGGCAAGGCCAAAGCTATCGCCAGCCGCCCATGTGCGGTTCTCCATCCGACGCGCCAGCCAGGCATACGCGGTGTCGAGAGTCGCGCGCGCTTGCGCCACCACGTCGTCGCGTTTGGTTCCGTGCAGCGTTTCGGCGACGATCGCCTGCATCGGCGTGTGAACATAGTGGTCGAAGAAGCGATCCACAAAGCGCGCGTCGAGCGCAGCTGCGGCATCGGCGGGGACCATCCGTACCGAACCCGGATGATGCAGATCCAGATATTCGATGATGATCGAAGACTCGATTACCGAGGTATTCCCATCCACCAGAACGGGAAATTTCTTGAACGGCCACAAACGCTCCAGCTCAGCTGCCGAGGCGGTATCACCCAGATCGACCACGTGATAATTGAACGCTGTCTCGTTCTCATAGAGCGCGATCAGCGCCTTCCAGCAATAGGATGCGAATGGGTGGGCATAGAGGGCCAGTGTCATCATTTTCTCCATGGGGACGGTACTGAAACACGATAGCACAATGCCACTATTTCGCCACCATCGGCAAATCGCGCCTTCCAGCCACTGCATGAAGTATTGAGGTAAACAAGAAAAAGCCCGGCAACACAGCGTGTTCCGGGCTTTTTTGTGGCTTAAGGCCTATTTTCTAACAGCTCAGACTGGTGCCAGCACGTTATGCGCCTGCTCATCCGCATGGTAGGAGCTGCGCACCATGGCGCCGACGGCGGCGTGCTTGAAGCCCATTTTGTAGGCTTCCGCTTCGAACATCTTGAACACGTCCGGGTGCACATAACGGCGTACCGGCAGGTGGCTGTTCGACGGGGCCAGGTACTGGCCGATGGTCAGCATGTCAATATTGTGCTCGCGCATGTCGCGCATCACTTGCAGGATTTCCTCGTCGGTCTCGCCCAGGCCGACCATGATGCCGGACTTGGTCTTGACGGCCGGGTAGAACTCCTTGAAGTCCTTCAGCAGCTTGAGCGAGTGCATATAGTCGGAACCCGGACGGGCTTCCTTGTACAGGCGCGGCACAGTTTCCAGGTTGTGGTTCATCACGTCCGGCAGACCGTCCTTGAAGATGTCCAGGGCTTTTTCCAGGCGGCCGCGGAAGTCCGGTACCAGCACTTCGATCTGGGTCTTGGGCGACAGCGCGCGGGTCTGCTGGATGCATTCGACGAAGTGGCCGGCGCCGCCGTCGCGCAGGTCGTCGCGGTCGACCGAGGTGATCACGACGTAGCTCAGGCGCAGTTCGGCGATGGTTTTCGACAGATTGGCCGGCTCATCCTTGTCCAGCGGGTCCGGGCGGCCGTGGCCGACGTCGCAGAAGGGGCAGCGGCGGGTGCACTTGTCGCCCATGATCATGAAGGTCGCGGTGCCCTTGCCGAAGCATTCGCCGATGTTCGGGCAGCTGGCTTCTTCGCACACGGTGACGAGCTTGTTTTCGCGCAGGATATCCTTGATTTCATAGAAACGGGTCGAGGCCGAGGCGGCCTTGACGCGGATCCAGTCCGGCTTTTTCAGGCGTTCGACTTGCTCAATCGGCACGATCTTGATGGGGATACGCGCAGTTTTGCTGGCGCCTTTTTGCTTTTCGCTCGGGTTATAAGCGGGGGCAATGCTGGAGGGGGTCTCAGTGGTCATTTGGCTGCGTGCCCACAAGGGCAGTAGTGTGGTTATTCAGGATAAGGCTTGCGCAGGCTGCGCGACAGCTTCGGCTACATCCAGCACCTGGATCAATTCCTGCGCCAGCGCCTGCTGCACGTCGGCCAGGGGCACAGTCACGCCCATGCTGCGCATGTCTATCGTTTCCAGGCCGGCGTAACCGCAGGGATTAATCCAGGAGAACGGCGACAGGTCCATCGCCACATTCAGCGACAGCCCATGGTAGGTACATCCGTTGCCGCGCACTTTCAGGCCGAGCGCGGCGATTTTGGCGCCCTGTTTGGGGCCGCCGGCGATATAGATGCCGGGCGCACCGTCGATGCGCTCGCCAGCCAGATTATACGCCTCCAGCACATTGATGATCGCCTGCTCGATTTTATGGACGAACTGGCGGGCATACAGCTTGCCGCCCGGCTTGTTGCGGCGCAGGTCCATCAGCATGTAAATCACCACCTGGCCGGGGCCATGGAAGGTGACTTCGCCGCCGCGGTCGGTCTGCACCACGGGGATGGCGCTGGCGCCGGCCAGCAGGTGGCCACGGTCGGCGCCCAGGCCCAGCGTGAACACGGGCGGGTGCTCGACAATCCAGAGCTCGTCACGGCTGTCCGGCGTGCGCGCGTCGGTAAAGGCGCGCATGGCGGCAAACGTGGACTCGTAATCGGCAAGGCCGAGATGGCGGATCAGCGCCGGTTCGGCTCGGAATGTGGACATGGGCAGGTCGGAATGGCTGGTTTCTGGGGAAACCGGGATTGCGACATTATAAGGCAGGTGGGAGTTGCTGGCTTGGAACTGGGCTGGGAGGTATATCGTGGGGAGATTCTTGGGTGGCGGGCCATCTGATAGCCAAGGTGCCGGGGACACAGTTAAAACCCAAGGCTCAAAGCTGGGGTCTGACCCGGCGGGTCAGACCCCGGCTCTTTGCCGTGGGTTTTAAAAACGGCGGCGGCTCGCTGGAAGCCGGGAAATCACATTATTGCGGTTCGATCCGCGCCAGCCATTGCTGCACCGACGGACGCTGCCACTGGGCGGCGGCGTAATCCTTCAGCCTTTGCGGCACGGTGTCGCCGTTCAGGATCAGCCGCTGCAGCATCAGCGCCAGATCGGTGTCGGCGATGCACCAGTCGCCGAACAGATTGGCGCCGTCGATCAGGCGCTCGGCGGCGTGGATCAGCTTGTCCGCGGAGGCGCGCGCCTCGGCCGACAGCGGCGCGTCCACCGGCTGGAAGAATACCGACAAGGTATTGCGCTCTTCGCGGATCGGCAGGAAATCGCTGCGTAACCACGCTTGCACCATGCGCGCCTTGGCGCGCTTCTGGCGGTCCTTCGGCAGCACGGCGGCATAGTCGGGAGCCGGGAAGGTTTCTTCCAGGTATTCGCTGATGGCGCTGGACTCGGTCAGTACGAAGCCATCGTGGTCCAGCGCCGGAATGCGGGTGGTCATGGCCAGGCTGCGGTAAGCGTCTTCCTTGTTGATGCCGCTATCGAGGTCAATGGTGTGCACGCTGAAAGGCAAGCCTTTTTCGGTCAGGGTGACGAACACGGACATTGCGTAAGGGCTGGCGAAGTTGCTATCGACATACAGACTAAGGCTCATGCGGAGGCTCCGGCGATGGTTGAGGTGAATTCACATGGTAAGCCTTGCCAATGAGATTACATAACGATATATTTTCCCCATTACTGCTAATTAAATTCACAAGGGACCATGAGCGAAACGGGCCGGCTGCCGAATTTTTCCGCACTGCGCGCCTTCGAGGCGGCGGCGCGCCACCAGAATTTTTCGCGCGCTGCCGAAGAGCTGCATCTGACCCATGGCGCGATCAGCCACCAGGTGCGTGCGCTGGAAGAAGAACTGGGCGTGGCCCTGTTTATCCGCAAGGGCCGCAACGTCAAGGTCACGCCGGAAGGGCTGCGCTTCGCCCAGCAACTGGGGCGCTCCTTCGCCGATATCACGGCGGCGGCCGACGCGCTGCGTCCCACCAGCGCCAGCACGCGCCTGACGGTGTCGTCGATTCCCTCGTTCGCGGCGCGCTGGCTGGCGCCGCGGCTGGGCCGCTTCATCGAACAGCATCCGGAAGTGGAAGTGGTATTGCAGGCCAGCGGACAGTTGCAGGACCTGGCGCGCGACGCCGTCGATGTGGGCATCCGTTTCGGGCGCGGCCAGTATCCGGGCATGGTGGTGCAGCGCCTGATGGGCGACACCTATTATCCCGTAGTGAGCCCTCACTATCGCGGCGGCCTGCTGCCGGCCGAGCCACAGGCGCTGGCCGGGGCCACGCTACTGCGTTCGGTGGAGCCCTGGAAACCCTGGTTCCGCGCGGCCGGGCTGGCCCTGGCCGAGCCGTCCGGCGGGGTGATGTTCGAGGATTTGTCGATGCTGGTGCGCTCGGCCGTCGATGGCGACGGGGTCGCGCTGGTGCGCCATGTGGTGGCGATGCAGGAGCTGGCCTCGGGCCAGCTGGTACGGCTGTTCGATGTGTCGGTGCGCTGCAGCGACGAGTATTACTTCGTCAGTCCGCCGGGCGCGGCCGCCAAGCCGCAGGTGCAAGCCTTCCGCGCCTGGCTGCTGGCCGAGGTGGCCAGCTTCCAGCAACAGTTGAGCCTGCACTAGTGTCCGGTTCAGGACACCAGCTTCTTACATGACGATCTTGACCATCGCGTGGGCCGACAGCGCGGTATACAGCGCGTCGAGCTGCTCGCGGCTGGTCGCGCGCACGGTCACGGTCAGGCCGGTGTAATTGCCCTTGGGCGAGGGACGCGTTTCGAGCTTGCTGTCGTTGAAGTCCGGGTCGAACTGCTGCACCAGCGCCACGATGGTGGGGGCGAAGTCGATATGCGTCGGGCCCATCACCTTGATCGGGAAATCGCTCGGGTATTCAATGAGGGATTCTTCGGGTGGGATCGCTGCCATAATCATTCCAATCTATTAATAAAAAAACGGGCATGACAAGCAAAAATGGTTGTCATGCCCTCATTGTAGCGAATTCAGCGAAGAATCAGGACTTGATCAGGACTTGCCGAGCAAAGCGACCGGCTCCGCCGCGCTCTGTCCGGACAGGCGCTGCAGGCGCGCCAGCGCCGACTCGGCGCCCTGCGCGGGCTGGCTGACCGATTTGCGGATCGCATCGATCTCGGCGGCCTGGTCCAGCGGACGCTGGCCGATATCGGTGACGATCTTCATGCCGGCCGCGTCGTTGGCGATGTTCTGGGCCCGGCGCGTCAGCGCATTCAGGGCCGAGGAACTGCCGCGCATGGTCGACAGGCCGGCCAGCTGGCTCTGGCGTTCGGCACGCAGGCGCTGCAGATCCTGCTGGGCCTTGGCCGTGGTCAGCGCCTGCATGGCCTTTTTGGCGGCGGCGTCGAACTCCGACAACTGCTTCGACAAGGCCTCGACGATGGTTTGCAGCTCATCCATATACTGGCGCGCGTCGGCCTCTTCCTGCAGCTCCACCGGCATGCGCGCCTTGTTCGCTTCCAGCTCATCGCAGAACAGCGTGATGGTGGACTCGGAAATCTTGCCGGCCGCCAGACGCTCGGCCAGGGTGCCGGCCGCCAACTCATCGGTCGCGATCAGCGATTGCAGGCGGGTGACGTCGGCCTGCTCCTTGTCGAAGGAAGCGCGCGCCGCCGCCAGTTTCTGGGCCGCGCTGCGCAGGCTGTCGGCCAGACGGTCGCGGTCGGCTTCGGTCGCCGTTTCCGGGTCAAAGTTGGCGATCGCTTCCGAGACGCGGTCGCCCAGTACGCCAAAGTGTTTCGAGATCAGGCGCGCGGTCAAACCCCAGCCATTCGAGTTGCTCATGTCAGTTTCCTTTAATTTCAAAATTGAGTTGTTGATTGATGTTGGTCCTGCCCGCAGCGTCACTGAATGACGATGCGTTCCCGCTCCACCGGTATGCCAATGACGAAGTCGACATGGATACCGCGTTTCGATGCGTCGCCGTTGACGCTGTTAATGACTTCCGTGGTAATCAATAAATACTCCTTCACTCCGCTGCTCAGCTCCCGCACATAGGGCATGAAATACATGTCCTGGCGCAAGCCGAACTGGCCGCTGGCGTCGTCGAGCCGGGTTTCGGTGCCGGCGAAGGGCTGGACGAAGGGCGTGTCCGGGTCGCCCGCATCGCGCCAGTAATCCACTCCCTCGCCCTCGCCGAACACCAGGTCCAGATCGGCCTGGTCCAGTCCGTAGTCACCCAGCTGGCTGCGCCACAGGGTGTAGCTGCGGTCGCCCAGCCCGGCGCCGGCCACGCCCATATACGCTTCCTGATCCTCCACCGTTTCCGGGATCACCCGCGCCAGCTGGGTGCAGTACATGATCTCGGCCACCTCGCCCTGCGGACTCTGGTAGAGCTGCAGGAATTTTTCGCGGGCATCGTCATCGCCCTTGTCCACGTAGTAGCGGTACAGGCCGCCCGCCATATTCAGCTTGATCTGCGACACGGCCACGATGCGCTTGTCGCCTTCGTCGGGCAGGCGGATCAGCGAGCCGCTGCCATTGGCGCGGATCAGGCCCGACTGCTGCATGGCCAGCACGCTGCCGATCCGCGCCCCCAGCGGCAGATCGGTATCCACCGGCCGCGTGCTGTCGCCTACGCCATGCCTGGCGGCCACGCCGCGCAGGTAATTGAAGGCATCCGTCCAGGCCATATCATTTCCTTTCAAAAGAGTAATTCGATCGTCTTGCGCTACCCCGGCCCATCCAGCGTTTCGCGCCGAAGTACAGCAGCCAGCCCAGGCTGCCCAGCAGCGCCAGCCAGGCAAACAGGCGCAGCACCGAGGCAAAGAAGGATGGCGCCGCCGGGGCCGCCACCGGAGCTGGCACGCCCAGGCCGGGCATCCCTACTTCCGTCCCTCCGGCAACCATGCCGCCACTGCCGCTGCCCAGATCGCCAGCGCTACCATTGCTGCCACTGTTACCACTGCCACCGTTGTTGCCACCATTGCCGTTGCTGCCGCTACCATTGCCGCCGTGACCACCATTGCCGGGGTAGTAAACCGGCTGCGGCGTGCTCAGCGAACGGCCCAGCATGAAACCCATCAAGCCGGCCATCAGGCCATTGCCTGAGGATGGCTGCTGATACACCGGTGGCGCTTGATACACCGGCGGCGGCGTTTGGTAACCAGGCTGGCGCCGCTCGCCCTGGTTGCCGGTCTGATACCCCGGCTGGTTGGCGGCCTGCTTGCCGGACTGGTAGCCAGGGCGCGCCACCGGGTCGCTCAGCGGCGGCAGCGGCTGGCTGTTAGCCGCTGCTCGGCGCGCATCAAGCGACTTGAGCGCATTCGCCTGGGCGGCGCTCTGATCCATATCCCGCGACAAGGCCGAACCGCTGCGCGCCGGCGCCGGCGCCGCGTCGCGTCCGGCGTTCGCGCCGGAGCCAAAGGCGCCCGGGCCATTGCGCGACGGCGGCGGCTGCGAGCGCGGCGGCAGGCTGCGCGGCGGCGCACTGCGCTGGGACGAAAAACCGCCCTTGAACGACGATGTGCCAGAATGTGAGCCCTGCCGTGCTTCGGCCGGGGCTTCGCTGGCCACCGACAGCATCAAGGCCAGTACCAGCGCAAAATAAGTGGACTTCATGATTGTCTTTTCGCCATGAGTTGAATGAAAATCAGCATAGCGGTCCGCCGGATCGCCCGCATCGGTAATAAAAGGCCAGATTCACCATGACTCGCAAATATCTCGACATGAACCAGCACGACGCCCTGTACAAAGTGGCGCGCAGTTATCCCGGCGGCATCGACGCGCTGGCGCAGCAAATGGGCATTTCCGTCAACGTGCTGCGCAACAAGCTGGCGCCGACGATTGCCTCGCACTACCCCTCGTTCGAAGAAGTCTCGGCCATCGTCGACCTGTGCCACGGCGCCGGCGTGACCGACGCCCATCTGCCGCTGTATGCGCTGCTGTCGCGCCACGGCATGACGGCGTTCGTGGTGCCATCGCCCGACCAGATCGGCGAGGACGATCTGTCGCAGACGGTGTGCAAGGTGATGAGCCAGGTGGGCGCGGTGGCCGAAGCGGTGTCGAACGCGCTGATGGATGGCAAGGTGACGGTGGCCGAGGCCGACCTGATCGAACGCGAATTCCAGGGCGCCCTGTCGGCGCTGGGCGCCTGGCGTGCGCGCCTGCGCATCAAGGCCGAACAGCAGAAGTAAAAAAAAACGCCAGCCGGTGGAGGGGCTGGCGCAAAACTATTCTCTTCGGGGTGAAAATAGTCGGGATAGTGGGACGGTCTCGACGTGATCCGGGTTGCGGAGGCTGTTGCGCCCTGTGGTTCCCGATTCGCCGTGCTGCAATGGAGCTACTTTAACGAAACGGCCCCGGCGCAACCAGCCGGATGTGACGAACTGCGGGATTGGCGGTCTGAACGCACGAAACGCGCGACTGAGCCGCAAGGGCGGGAAGCGGACCGTGCTTTGCGCAAATCCGATCCGCGGCGCCTGAGGGATATGCTGTTGAGTTAAGAAAAATTCGCCGTTCGCGGGCCGCTGGCGGGTGCTTAAACCCAAGGCAAAGAGCCGGGGTCTGACCCGCCGGGTCAGACCCCAGGGTTACGCCCTGGGTTTTAAACGCCTACCGGCCTGCTGAAGCTGAGGGCATTCGCGCCTGATGGACAAACTCAGCGCTCCTGCTGATTTTTGTTGCGCCTGCGGCCTTCTTCCTCACGCTTTTCCTGTGCTTCCCTGCGGCTGTGCGCTTCCGCACTGGCCCGGCCCGTTTCCGCGGCTGGCGCCGCACGCTGAACCGGAGCAGGCTGCGGCACCGTCACTGGCGCGGGCCGCTGCGGCTGCTGCACTTGCGGCTGCTGCACTTGCGGCTGAGGCTGCGGCTGAGGCTGCGGCTGAGGCTGCTGTTGCGGCTGCTGTTGCTGATGAACCGGCTGCGCTTGCTGTTGCGGCTGCTGTTGCTGATGGACCGGTTGTGCTTGCTGTTGCTGCTGATGAGCCGGCTGCGCTGCGGTCACGGGCTGTTGTGGCGCTACCGGCTGCTGTACTTGTTGCTGCGGCTGACCTTGCGGGCGGTTGCGTGGTCCTTCCGTTTCCAGCAGGCGACCCGTACGACGTCCGCCATCCTCAGTTCGGCCATCCCGCTCATCGAAGCGCCCATTCCCCCGCTCCACGTGCACCGGGGTCGCCGGCGCCATCACCACCGCCGGCACTTGCGGCTTCGGCTGCACCTGTGGCTGTTGCTGCACCTTCGGTTGCTGCTGCACCTGTGGTTGCTGTTGCACTTGTGGCTGTTGCTGCACTGGCGCTTGCTGCTGCACCTGTAGCTGGCGCTGCACCTGTGGCTGCTGCACCTGTGGCTGCTGCACCTGTGGCTGCTGCACTTGAGACTGTGTCTGCACCTGAGCACCGCGATTGCTCCAGTTGCCACGATCGCGTCCCCGGTCCTGTCCGTCATGACCGGCATTGCCGCGATCGCGCCCATCATTGCCATGGCCGCGCTCATCGCCATCGGTATGCAGTGTCGCCCGCGCGCCATCGCTGCCGCGCCGCGGCCCTGGCGGCGGGCTCACCGCCGTCGCGTTCAGGCCGCCGGTCTGTATGACGGCCGTTTTGGGACCATGCGTGACGGGCACGGCGCGGCGCCCATCGAACTGATCGCGCGGCAGCACGGTCATGCCGTCGTGGCGGCCATCCCGATGTTTTCCATCGTCATGGCGGCCACTCCATTCGCCCTTGTGATGGTGCCAGTCCAGCCGTTTCTCGTGATCGCCCGACACCCGGTAGGGCGGCACATAGCGTTCGCGCGGCGACAAGGGGAACCAGCCCAGGCCGGGCGCCCGGTGTCCTACATTGCCGCCGAACGTCACTAGCAGGCCATTGCCGCCGACCCAGCCCACCAGCGCTGGCGCCCACACCGGCCGCCCGCTCACCCGGCCCGGCGCCCAGCACCAGCGATGGTTCACCAGCACCCAGCGGCCATAATGCGAAGGCGCATAGCCCCAGGGTGCGTTATCGACCCAGGTCCAGCCCCAGGGAGCGAGCCAGATCCAGCGGCCGTCCCGATAGGGCGCCCAGCCGGCGCCGACATTGCGCGGCGTCCACAGCGAGCCGTATTCCACGCTCTCGCTCCAGCTGCCGTGCCGGTCCAGTTCCTCGTAGCCGGTGACCTCGGTCGGCACGTAGCGGCTGGCCACGCTGCCGTCGGGCAGGCGCTCGCGCGCCTCGGCCCACTGGTCGAAACTGTCGCGGCTGGCGCTGGCGCTGCGCACATCGTCGATACCGACGTCGAGCCGGCGTCCGCTGCGCAGCGTGACCACGCTGTTGGCCCCTTCCACCTGAGCCGTGCCGGCCAGCACCGTGATCGCGCTGGTGTTGGGCACCCGTTCCGCATCGACCCGCAACAGGCCCGGTTCGCTCATGGTCACATGGGCTTCCGGCGTGCTCAGTTCAAATTCGCCCAGCATGGCCGCATCGCGGATGCGCACGCTCACGCTGCCGTAATGCAGGCGCAGGCGCAGGCTGTCGTCGTCGAGCTCGCTAATTTCCAGATCCGAATCGCCATCGACCCTTACCGCCGCCGAGCCGATACGCAGCTCGGTGCGCCCGCCGCGCCCGGTGCTGATGTGGTTCGCGCTCGTCACCGGCCAGTTGAGCATGGCCGGATTGGCCTCGCCGTCGGCCGCCACCGTCACCTGGCCTTCCAGGCTGGCGATACGGCCCACCCGCGCCGGCGGATCGGCCAGCGCCAGGGTGGAACAACAGGCCAGCAGGGCCAGGACCAGGTATTTCATACGTATGCGGATCATGGCTGCGCTCCCGAGGGTGATGTTCTCGCCATGTGCGCATGGCGGCATCTTTATTTAACGCCTCAGCCCTGCTTCCGCCTACCGGGGTTACAAATGATTGCAGATTGGGGCCGGGCGGCACTAGGCGCTGGCGCCGCCGCGCTTGACGAAGAACAGCGCCGTGCCCACCGCCATCAGCAGGCCGCCAAACACCCGGTTCTGCTTGCGCACCGCGCCCGCGTCGCGGAAATAGCGCTGCATCGACGAGGCCAGGTAGGCATAGCCGTGCATGACGAACAGATCGATCACGAACATCGTCGCGGCGATGATCAGCAACTGGGGCAGCAGCGGCGCTTCCTTGCTGATGAACTGCGGCAGCACCGCCACCATGAAGATAATCCCCTTGGGATTGGTGGCATTGGTCAGGAAACCGGTCAGCATGCGCTTGCCGAAGGAGGGCAAGACCGTCTGCGCGGCCTGTTGCTGCGCGCCCGGTGCCACCTTGGCGCGCCACTGGCTAAAGCCCAGATAAATCAGGTACAGCGCCCCCACCGTCTTGACCACGCTAAAGGCCAGCTCGGAGGCCAGCAGCAGCGAACCCACGCCTGCACCGGCGATGAACAGGATCAGCAGCAGGCCGGCCTGCAGGCCGAAGATGGTGGCGCTGGTCTTTTTCAGGCCATAGGACAGGCCATGCGACATCGACAGCACGGCGCCCGAACCGGGCGAGACCGCGATGATGCTGGCGGCGATGACAAAGGTGATCCAGGTGGAAAAACTCATGGCGGGTCCCGGCAAAAAGAGTAGTCAACAGTGAAAGACGCGCCGCCATGGCGGCCACGCGGTCTTGATCCATTGTAGCCTCACCGCATCTTCCTCGCCGCGCCCGCCGCTGGCTGAGGTAATATTGCTTTTTGTCCAAATTTTCTCCGCCCAACTATGAAACCAAGCACCTTTCCGGCCGTATCCCCCTTCCCGCCAGGGAGCAACTGAGATGGCCGGTACCAGCCTGTTCGCCCTGATCGACGATATCGCCAGCATCCTCGATGACGTGGCCGCCATGAGCAAGGTCGCCGCCAAGAAAACCGCCGGCGTGCTCGGCGACGACCTGGCGCTCAATGCCGAGCAGGTCTCCGGCGTGCGCGCCGAACGCGAATTGCCGGTGGTCTGGGCGGTGGCCGTCGGATCGCTGAAAAACAAGGCCATCCTGGTGCCGGCCGCGCTGGCGCTAAGCGTCTGGCTGCCGGCGGCGATCGGCCCGCTGCTGATGGCGGGCGGCCTCTACCTGTGCTTCGAGGGGGTCGAAAAGCTGGCCCACAGCCTGCTGCACGACGCAGAAGACGAGGCCCACCATGCCGCGCTGAGCGCCGCCCTGATCGATCCCGACGCCGACCTGGTGGCGCTGGAAAAAGACAAGATCCAGGGCGCGATCCGCACCGACTTCGTACTCTCGGCCGAAATCATCGTCATCACCCTGGGCACGGTGGCCACCGCCTCCTTCACCCAGCAGGTCACGGTATTGAGCGCGATCGCCCTGGTCATGACGGTGGGCGTCTACGGTTTCGTGGCCGCCATCGTCAAGATGGACGACGCCGGCCTCTACCTGAGCCAGCGCGGCGGCAAGGCCGTGCGCGCCTTTGGCCGGCTGCTGCTGTCGGCCGCACCCAAGCTGATGAAGCTGTTGTCGGTGGTCGGCACCCTGGCCATGTTCATGGTCGGCGGCGGCATCCTGACCCACGGCCTGCCCGGCGCCCACGAGCTCATCCACCATGCCACCGAGGCGGTGGCCAGCACCCCGGCGGTCGGAGCGCTGCTGGAACTGCTGACCCCGACCGTGCTCGACGCGCTGACCGGCGTCGTCGCCGGCGCGCTGGCGCTGGCCGTGGTGACGCTGGGCGGAAAAATATTGCGTTTGTTTAAGAAGGCGGCCTGAGCGGTCTGTTACCATTCCGGCAAGTGCGCGCGGCAACCCGCCCGGGGTCTGCGCGCCCGCCCCCTTTCCCTTAGGAGTCCTCATGGCAAAACTACCCGTCCAACGTCCCACCGCCGCCTTCGTCGGCGCTTCCTGGCTGGCGCTGGCCATCGGCACAGCCACCTATATGATCGGCCTGTGGAACGCCCAGATGCTGCTCAATGAAAAAGGCTATTACTTCACCATCTTGCTGTACGGCCTGTTCGCCGCCGTCTCGCTGCAAAAATCCGTGCGCGACCGCATGGAAGGCATCCCCGTCACCGGCATGTACTTCGGCCTGTGCTGGGTCTCGGTCATGGTCGCGCTGGGCCTGCTGGGTGTGGGCTTGTGGAATGCCACCCTGGCCGACAGCGAAAAAGGCTTCTATGGCATGTCCTTCGTGCTGAGCCTGTTCGCAGCCGTGGCGGTGCAAAAAAATGTGCGCGACATCGCCTCCAGCGGGGCGCCGGAAACGGACGAGTACAAACAGCAAAGCAACTAAGCAACTCAGCAACAAGTGTTCAGCGGCGGCCGCGGCCGCTGCTGAATCTGGAACGCCCCCTCCCATATCGCTGGCCCCGCAGCCGACCGTCCCTCCGCCGCTGTCACCCTCCTTCCCCCTGTGCCGCCGATCCGCAGCGCCAAATTTGTCGGAACTTTCCGAAAGAGCCTCGCTCTAACTGCACATTCGACCGGCGTAAAGGAGGATGACATGCGCCACTTGCAACAACATCTGAGCCTGGCGCTGGAAGCGGCGCGCATGGCGATCTGGGACACCGAGCTGGACGGCGACCAGGTGCTCGACAGTACCGTCAACTGGACCGCGCCCGGCGCGGCCCTGCTGGGGCTGGCGCCGGCCAGCCTGGAGCAACCCTTCGCCGTCTTCCTCAAGTGCGTCTACAGCGACGACCGCGACACCCTGCTCGACACCATGCAGGGCGGGGTCGACAGCCTGGGCAGCTACCAGGTCGAGTACCGCGTGCTGTGGCCGGACGGCACCCTGCACTGGCTGGCGGCCAAGGCCCAGGTGCGCTGCGATGGCAGCGGCCATGCCTGCGGCACCATCGGCATGATCTGGGACATCACCGAGCGCAAGCTCAACGAACTGTCCACCCTGCGCCAGCGCGAGTTCGCCACCATCACGCTGCGCTCGATCGGCGAGGGCGTCATCACCACCGACCAGCATGGCAAGACCCAGTACCTGAACCGCATGGCCGAGCAACTGACCGGCTGGACCAGCGAACAGGCGATCGGACGCAATATCAGCGTCACCCTGCCGCTGCTCGACGAGACCGAGGACGGCGCCATGGAACACGTGGCGCTGCGCTGCCTGCGCCTGCGCCAGACCGTCAGCATCGGCAACCACACGGTGCTGGTCACCCACGCCGGGCGCCGCATCGCGGTGGAGGAATCGGCCGCGCCGATCTGGTCCGACAATGGCGAGGTGCTGGGCGTGGTGGTGGTGTTTCGCGACGTCAGCCACGAACGCAAGCTGAGCAAGCAACTGTCCTGGCATGCCACCCACGACACCCTGACCGGCCTGATCAACCGGCACGAATTCGAGAACCAGATCGCCGCCGCCCTGCACAGCGCCAAGGAGGACGGCCATGTGCACGCGCTGCTGTATATGGACCTGGACCAGTTCAAGATCGTCAACGATACCTGCGGCCACGGCGCCGGCGACCAGCTGCTGCAGCTGCTGTCGAAGATGCTGCAGACCCAGATGCGCGACAGCGACATCCTGGCGCGCCTGGGCGGCGACGAACTCGGCGTGCTGCTGCCGCACTGCCCGCCGCGCCAGGCGATGCTGATCGCCGACGAGCTGCGCCTGTCGATCAAGAACTTCCGCTTCGTGTGGGAAAGCTATGCCTTCGAGCTGGGCGTGTCGATCGGCGTCGTCGAGATCAACCACAACAGCAAGTCCATGACCGAGCTGCTGGTGGCGGCCGACCAGGCTTGCTACCTGGCCAAGGAGCGCGGCCGCAACCGCGTGCATCTGTACCAGGAGTCGGACCAGCGCCTGGCCCAGCGCCACGGCGAAACCATGTGGGTCTCGCGCCTGCACGAAGCCTTCGAGCGCCAGCATTTCCGCCTGTACGCCCAGCCCATCGTCAGCCTCAACGGCCACCAGGAACATCATGACGAAGTGCTGATCCGCATCCTCGGCGCCAAGGGCGACCTGATCCTGCCGGGCGCCTTCATTCCGGCCGCCGAACGCTACGACATGATGGTGGCGATCGACCGCTGGGTGATCGCCGCCGTGTGCCGCCACGTCAAGGCCGTGCGCGACGCGCTACCGGCCGAGCAAGCCTTCGTCGCCCAGCGCCATCCGGTGCCGGCCCAGTTCTCGATCAATCTGTCGGGCACCTCGGTCAGCGACGACGGCTTGCACGACTACATCATCGAGCAGTTCGTGCGCCACGAGATCGCACCCGAGCAGATCTGCTTCGAGATCACCGAGACGGCCGTCATCGCCAACCTGCCCAAGGCGCAAGCCTTCATGGCCGGCCTGAAGGCGCTGGGCTGCCGCTTCTCGCTCGACGACTTCGGCAGCGGCCTGTCGTCCTTCGCCTACCTGAAGGCGCTGCCGGTGGACTACCTGAAGATCGACGGCGTGTTCATCCGCGACATCGCCAACAACGCCATCAACCGCGCCATGGTCAAGGCCATCAACGAGGTCGGCCATGTGATGGGCATCAGCACCGTGGCCGAATACGTCGAGGACGAAGCCACGCTGGCCATCGTGCGCGAGCTCGGCGTCGACTTCGCGCAAGGCTATGCGGTGGGGCGGCTGCGGCCGCTGGCGGCCAGCGCCTAGCGCGATGCTAGCGAACGGCGCGCCTGCGTTCTTTCTTGCCAAGCAAGCACATTGATAGGAGAATTTACTCGTATGCAGTGAAACCCCGCCAGCCATCGCCAGCGCCCCGCAGTCTGCGTCCACAAGGATGACATGAAGCCTCTCGGCATCAAGGCCAAGGTCGCCCTGGCCACCAGCGTGACGTCGATCCTGATGATCGCCATGATCACCGTGGTGCAGATGCAACGCATGCGCGAGGACTTCAGCCGGGTGCTGTTCAGCCAGCAGACCGCGCTGATCAACCGCACCGCCGAGGAACTGGACGACAAGCTGAGCCTGCTGCAGGACGTCATAACGCTGGCGGCGCGCAATCTGCCGCGCCAGCTGCTCGACCATCCCGATCCCCCCGCCGGCCTGCGCGCCTATTTCGGCGACCGCGTAATCCTGGCCATGTTCGACGACGTGCTGCTGCTCGATACCCGCGGCCAGGTGATCGCCGACCTGCCCTCGTCGCCGGGGCGGGTGGGCGTCAACGTGGCCGACCGCGCCTATTTTCAGCAAGTCATGCGCACCGGAAGGCCAATGATTTCCGAGCCGGTGATCGGCAAGACCAACAAGAAGCCGGTGGTGCAGGTGGTCGCCCCCATCCTCAACGAGCAGGGCCAGGTCACTGGCATGCTGCTAGGCGTGCTGCGCCTGTACAAGGACAATCTGCTGGGCCACCTGCGCAAGGCCAAGGTCGGCGACACCGGCTACTACTTCGCCGTCACGCGCGCCGCCACGCCGCTGTACGTGCTGCACCCCGATCCGGCCCGCCTGCTGCAGCCGCGTCCGCCCAATCCCAATCCCGCCACCACGCGCGCCCTCAAGGAGCGCTTCGAGGGCACCGTCATCAGTGCCAACAGCTCCGGCCTGCGCGCCCTGAACAGCTACAAATCGCTGAAATCGGTGGACTGGGTGCTGGGCGCCTCGCTGCCGGTGGACGAAGCGTTCGAGCCCTTCAACGGCGTGCTCGAGCGGCTAGCCATCTGGGGCCTGATCGCCGCGCTGCTGGCCGCCACCCTGATCGGCTGGCTGACGGCGCGCCTGCTGGCGCCGCTGGTGCGGCTGCGCAACGCCATCGTGCGCCTGCGCGCCGACACCCGCGACTTCAGCCCGCTGGCGGTGCATACCCAGGACGAAGTGGGCCAACTGACCATGGCCTTCAACAGCCTGATGGACGAAAGGTTGGCGGCCGACGCGCGCCTGCACAGCCAGATCGAGTTCGCGCCCAACGCCATCGTGGTGGTCGACGGCGCGGGCCGCATCGAAACCTTCAACCGCGAGGCGGAGCGCTGCTTCGGCTACCGCCGCGCCGACATCGTCGGCCAGCAGCTCGAAACGCTGCTGCCCGAACGGCTACGGGTCCAGCACGCGGCCCAGCGCCAGCGCTTTTCCCAGGGCGGTCCGGGCGCCGAACCGGTGCGCATGGGCGGCGAGGCCGGCCTGCCGGCGCTGCGCGCCGACGGCAGCGAATTCCCGGCCGAGATCAGCCTGTCGACCATCCACACCGACCAGGGCAGCAAGACGCTGGCCATGGTCACCGACATCACGGTGCGCCGTACCCTGCAGCTGGAAGCGGCGGCGCGCGCCATCGAGCTGGAACGTGAACGCGACCGCGCCGAAGCGGCCAACCGCGCCAAGACCGACTTCGTGGCGAACATGAGCCACGAGATCCGCACGCCGATGAACGCGGTGCTGGGCATGGTCAATCTGCTGGGCACGACGCCGCTCAATGCGCAGCAGCGCAAATACCTGGCAATGCTGCGCAGCTCCGGCCAGTCGCTGATGGAGATCCTCAACGACGTGCTCGATTTTTCCAAGATCGAGGCGCGCCGCATGGAATTGGTGCCGGTCGGCTTCTCGCTCGACGAATCGATCAATACCCTGTCGACCATCATGAGCATGAACGCCGGCATGAAGGAACTGGAACTGGCCATCAGCGTCGCGCCCGAGGTGCCGCGCCATCTGCATGGCGACGCGCTGCGCCTGCAGCAGATCCTGATCAACCTGGCCAGCAATGCGATCAAGTTCACCGAAACGGGCGAGGTGGTGGTGCGGATCTCGCTCACCAGCAGCATCGGCGACGCCGTCGTGCTGCGCTTCGAAGTGAGCGATACCGGCATCGGCATCACCGAGGCGCAGAAGGCCCAGTTGTTCAACGCCTTCTCGCAGGGCGACGAAAGCATCACCCGCCGCTTCGGCGGCACCGGACTGGGACTGGCCATCACCCGGCGCCTGATCGAGCTGATGGGCGGGCGCATCGCGGTCGAGAGCGCCGCCACGGGCGGCACCCTGTTCTGGTTCCACCTGCCCTTCCAGGTGCTGCCAGAGCCGCAGGAAGGCCTGCAGCCGGACGCGCTGGGGCCGCAGCGCGTGCTGGTGGCCGACGACAACCGCACCAGCCGCGAACTAATCGCCGCGCTGCTGCGTTCCTGGGGCTGGCATGCCGACGAAGCCGACAACGGCGCCGACGCCGTCGACCTGCTGCGCCAGCACCAGGCCGGCGGCACGCCCTACGATGTGGTGCTGGCCGACTGGCATATGGCCGGCAGTGGCGGCCTGTCGGCCGCCAGGGCGCTGCGCCAGGCCGCCGGCGGCACTAAGCAGACCATCATCGTCACCGTCAACGCCTTCGCGCGTGTGCAGCTGGAGGACATTTCCAGCGCGCCGGAAACCGATGCGGTGCTGGTCAAGCCCGTCACCGCGGGCCATCTGCTCGACGCGCTGCGCCAGGCCATGCTCGCCAGGGATGAACTCGCGGAGCTGCCGCCGCTCCAGCCGGACTTTGGCCAGCGCCTGCGTGGCGCCCATTTTTTGCTGGTGGAAGACAATCCGCAAAACCAGGCCGTGGCGCGCGGCCTGCTGGAGTACGCCGGCGCCACGCTCGACGTGGTGGGCGACGGCAGGCAGGCGGTCGAGCGCATGCGCAGCGGCGCCAGCGCCTACGATCTGGTGCTGATGGATATGCAGATGCCGGTGATGGACGGCTTTAGCGCCACCCGCGCCCTGCGCCAGGAACTGGGCCTGACCCTGCCGGTGATCGCGATGACGGCCGCCGTGCTGGAGTCGGAGCGCGAACGCTGCATCGCCGCCGGCATTTCCGACTTCATTCCCAAACCCATCGAGGTGGAGGACATGCTGACGGTGATCGAACATTACCTGCCGGCGCGCCGCGGCGCCATGCGGTCAGCGCCTGCGCACCGGGCGGCGCAGCCGCTGGTGTCGGCCTTGGCGGCGGTGGCGGCGGTGGCGCAAGAATCGGCGCCGGTGGAGGTGCCTGTGCCGGTGGAGGTGCCTGTGCCG
>JABTBR010000080.1 GCA_013284265.1 Oxalobacteraceae bacterium
CGCCTGGCCACAACTCGCGAACATCTCTCCAGTTCCGTGATTAATTTAGTTGGTGGTTGGCAATAACAATGCTAGTCTCTCCCCTCCTCAAATTATCGCGGCCACTCATGGACACTGCTCTGCCTGACAACATCCGATCACCTGCCCGGGGACTGTTCGGTCCCTGGGCCGACGTCCTTCTGCTTGGCGGCGGATCGCTGTTTGCCATGCTGGTCCTGGCCGCGTTACAGCTTGAGACCGAAGGCATCGCCAAACTAGCTGTGCTGATGCTGGTGCTGGCAAATTTCGTCAACCATCCGCATTTCGCGTTCTCATATCAATTATTTTACGGTTCGTGGACCGACGTGAAACAGCGCGCCATGCCACCCGAACTGCGTCGCCGCTGGTGGATTGCCGGCGTCATTGCGCCCGTCCTGCTGGCATTGGGATTGCTCGTCGGCGCGCTGCTGTCGACCAATGGCAAGGGCTTGTTGCTGGGACTGATGCTCACGCTGATGGGACTGCTCGTCGGCTGGCACTACGTCAAACAAGGCTTCGGCATGGCCATGATGGATGCCGCGTTGAAAAAACGCTATTGGCCCACGGCGACCCGCAAGGCTCTGCTGATCAACGCCTACGCTTGCTGGGGCGCCGCCTGGACTGTGGGCAGCGGAGGTTCGCTGGCGCGCCAGGTTTGGGGCGTGTTCGGGGTAAATTATATGATCCCTGGTGCGGTTACCTTCTGCGCCTGCCTGATTGCCGGCGTGACGACCATCTGGTGCGCGCTTGCCTTGAATCGCTGCGTCAGTCAGTGGCGCTCGCAACAGCTCGGCTGGAAACAAATGCCTGCGGCGGGGCTGGTGGCGTACTTCATTACGCTCTATGTGTGGTTAGGGCTGATCAGCCAGGACCCGGCTTTCGCGCTGGTCATTCCCTTCTTCCATTCACTGCAATACATTACAGTCGTGTCCCGCTATAAAGTCAACGAGGCCCACGCGCGCCAATGGGAAAGCAAGCGCCTGCTGTCATTCGTCCTGTACGCCATGGTGTTGGGCGCGCTGGGATTCTGGCTGTTGCCGGGCCTGGCAGACTACCTGCGCACGGGCCAGATCCCGATCATCAACAAGGGAGTGGCATTGACAGTCGCCTGCGCCTGGGTTTTCATCAATGTGCATCATTACCTCATTGATAGTGTCCTTTGGCGCCAGGGCAATCCCAAGGCCAAGCAGTTTTTATTTGACGCACAGCCCCAGCAGACTGCTGGAATACCGCCTAGGTAAGCCATCCGCGGCGGATCGTCCAATCATCCATCGGCCAGACCCTGCCCCGCTCTGGCCTGAGCGGGCCCTCCCGCGAGATTCAAACGTCTGTTTCCACAACCGGACATTTGACGGACTTGGCAGGATTTACCTGGACCACCTGTTGATTCGCATCGAGCGCCCATGCGCTGACGGGCTTCGGAGCGGTACCGTACGGGGTTTCGTTGGCAATCCGGATCAACACCACGTTCTTGTTCTTGCCTTGCGAGCAGTTTCCCTGAATCTCGTAACCCTGGTTGGGCGCGCGCGGAGGCAAGGGAATATCCACCACTTTCAGCGGAGATTTTGCCAACTCAGACGCATTCATACTGCCGTGGGCGGGATTGTCGATCACAAACACGGCGGCATCCGTATGCGAATAGGGACTCCCTTCCAGAGAAGCGGCCCGCTTGATCAGCACGCTCAAGGCCTTGCCCGATATCGTGGCAGTGGACACGGCATCCCAATTGTCTTTCAGCTCCTTGCGCGTGGGGAGATTGCCGGCCTGCACCGCTTCAGCAGTGCCACCATTGGCAGCAGCCTTGCCCGTGACTTTAGCCGCCTCCTTCGCTTCGGACGGCGTCGCCTTGAACTGATAGCGGCCGTCGAAGGGCACATCGCCCCAGTCGCTGGAACAACGTTCGGCGTGCAGCTGAACGCTTCCACTGCCGCGTTTCACTGTCATTTTGCAGTTTCCGGCATTGAACTGCCAGCCGCCTGGCCCGTCGGCCAACTGGCCTTCGCCGATACCGGAACGCAGATTGCCGGCCTTGCCTTTTTGCTGCACCACCAGTTCAAACTTGCCGTCCGCCGACACGGTAAAAGTGCGCTCGAAATTACGGTCGGAAGCATCGTAAGCGCCCGCGACGGGATAGGCGCCACCCGCGCCTTGGGAAGCCGTCTCCGCCGGCGGCTGCGCGCTGCCCGTCACGCCCGCGGCCCCTGCCCCTGCATTGTTGGCGACCGAGATGCTGCCATCGCCAGTATTGGAAACGCCAGACACCCACACGCGCATGGTGTCGTGAGGATAATCCCAATCGTAGCCCATCTGGATGAACATGGAACCGATGTAAAACACGCCGCCGCCGGCCAGGAAACCGCGGGCCACCGGATCGTTCGGATACGGCTTGGACGGTGCCACCGGACCATCGTCGCGCACCTGCCCGGAACTCTTGTTGTAATTCATCTTTGCCGGCCACGGACTGCGCACGCTGACAAAACTGATGTTGTGGGCCAGGTCGTTGGCACACATGCGCAGATTGTCGAACTTTTCACTCTTGCGCTCGCTGGTCCACAGCGTCACGTTGTAGTTCACGCATTCGTTGGGCGTGTTGGTCCGATTTGACCACTGATCCAGCGTCTTGGCGTAGCCGGTAATGCGAATGGCCAGCTTGGGAAACGCGGGCGGATTCATATCATCCTTGACCGGATAGGCCTTCATCAGATCCTTGAGTTTGGTATCGGTCAGTTTCAGATAATTGGACGACGCACCGGCACTTCCCTGCTCACCCTCCTTGCTACCGATTCCATTCTTGTTCAAAGCCTTGTTGAAACTGTTCTTGATCATGGAGCCCAAGTCGAATGTGGACTTGGTTTCCTCGGCGTGGGCTGTGATCGCAAACACCACTGCGGCGGCGACGAATGATTGGGGAATCGAAATTTTCATAAGGGAAGGTATAAGGAAAAGGTGGGCAAGCACGCGGGAATTTTAAACTGCAAATTAAGTAAAGTTTATCTATTTTTAATATTATATAGAAAAGACAACACTCTCCCTATCCGGGCGGGGATGCTTGCCGCCTCAGGCTAAAATAGTGCTATTTCGACATTAGGAAATAATGACCCAGAGCCCCCTCCTGCTGCGGCGCCTGTTGCGTGCGAAAGATAGAATGGACGGCGCCCCCCATGAGGAGTGGCCCATCGGCCGGCTGGCGGAAGTGAGCGCGGTCTCGGTGGCCTATTTTGCGCGCGAGTTCAAGAAAGCCTTCGGCTTGCCGCCGCATCGCTACCTGCTGACACGCCGGATCGAGCGCGCCACGGCGCTACTGCGCGACACCGATCTGCCGATCACCGACATCGCCTTCCAAACCGGCTGGACCAGCCTGGGCACCTTTGGACGCATCTTCCGCGACATCTCCGGCGCCAGCCCGGGCGAGCTACGGCTGCGCGAGCGCGCGCTGCCGCAGGCCGGCGAGCACATCCCCGAGTGCGTCGCGCGCAATGCGCAACGGCCGGATCTCACTATCGCAGTTTTGGAGAAGCGGCGCATGAAGGCCGATGGCAAACTGTAGTTCCCATCCAAGGAGGTTATATGACTCAAAGTGTCAATGTAGTCGGTCTGTATGTGCGCGACCAGGACGAAGCGCTCGCGTTCTATGTCGGTAAGCTGGGCTTCCAGGTCCATACCGACGTTCAAAACGGTAATTACCGCTGGCTGACGGTGCAGCATCCGGACCAGCCCTCGTTCCAGCTGGGCCTGTTCAAGCCCGGGCCGCCGGTGCATGACGCGGCCACCGCGCAGACCCTGAATGAGATGGTGGCGAAGGGGGCCATGCCGCCGCTGGTCCTCACGGTGGACAACTGCCGTGCAAGCTACGAGCGCCTGCATGCCTGCGGGGTGGAATTTACCCAGCAGCCGATGGACCGCTATGGCAAGGTCGATGCCGGCTTCCGCGATCCATCCGGCAACGGCTGGAAGATGATCGAAGCGGCCAAGGCGGATGCGGGGACCTTGCAATGAGCTGGCAGCATTGGATACGGCAAAGCCACCGCTGGCTGTCCATCGTTTTCACGCTGACCGTGCTGGCCAACTTCGCGGCAAGAGCAATGGCCCCGGGCGAGCCACCGGCGTGGATCACCTACTCGCCGCTGCCTCCGCTATTCCTGATGTTAATTTCCGGCCTCTACCTGTTCGCGCTGCCCTATATGAACAAGCGACGCGGCAGGGGATCTGCCTGACGGCTGACGATACGCTCAAGCCGGCGCAGCTTCGCTGCACGGCTGAACGGATACCGCTGTCCAGACTAGGCCGGCGCTTGCGCCTCATCAAGGGCTCGCAGCGCCTGCAAAGCCATGGCGTGTATCCCCTCATACGACTTGGCTGCAGCGATAAACCTGCCGTTGTGGCAGAAGCCGGCGTCGGACACGCCGGTCACCGCTGCAAGCTCGGCATCGCGAAGTCCCGCCCATGCCTCAGGCAAGTCTGCCCGCGCGATGAAATTCTCCGTGCTGGTGGGGACGGTGTGCAGCATGTGGCGTTGCTCGGCGACGTTGTGGCTGATGACGAACAAGACCTTGGGCATCTCCTTGCGGACAACCGAGCTCCACGGCAGCGCGCCATTCTTCAAAAACAGGACTTTGCCGCCCTCTAACACGTCGGACTGGCGGACTTGCTCAACTGCCAGCATGGCGCCGACACGGTTTTTTACTGAATTGATCAGCACGTCCGTCAGCAAAGCCATCGCCGCCTTGAAGCGCTCCAGCCGGTAGGCGTCCGACGCCTCGCCATAGCCCACCCTTTGCTCGTCGAGCCAGTTCGGATTGAAGCCCGAGACCACGGCCGAGAGTCCATAGCCGCCCGGTGCGCTTTTCGCCATACCGACGTCGGACATATCCAGGTATTGCACGACGTCGGCGTCAATGCCGTAGGCAATTTCCTGCGCCTTCTCTTCCGCTAACTGATGTCCGGTATGTGCGGCGGCCAGCGCAGCGACGCAGCGCGCGCCAAACTCCCGCCACACCAATCCCGCGCTTGCGTAAGGAACACCGCTCTGCCTGGTGACACCGAAGCCCTTCTGGTGGTGGTCAAAGCGGCCAGCAGACGGCTCGTAGATGCCGCCGACATCGATCGCGAAGTCCGCCGTTTCAATGGCCGCCTCATCGCGGGTTCGGATGATGTCGGCATCCGGGAATAAAACAATCAGTACTGCGACAGCCCACGCATCGTCTGCATGGAACTTGCCGCTGTGTGTCACTATGAGCATGGTTGATCCTATCGTTGAAGCTACAGGCATGATCATACCTTGAGCCAATGGATATACACTGCGCCCCCATTTGCGACGCGAAACCGCAGTGTCCCACCGGGGAGGGCACACACCGCAAAGGAGTGGTGGACTTATTGCTGTATAGCACTATCATACAAGCTATGCCGTCGCCACTTTCCCGCTGGAGCCCCGACCATGCAAGCAAGCGCAGCAACGTCCCCCCTCTACCTGCGCAGCCTGCGCTTCGATCGCCTGTTCGTGCTCGGTACGCCACTGCTTGCGCTGGCGGTGGGGGCGCTGGTGCTCGGCTTCCCCGAGTATTTTTCCCTGATCCTGTCGCTCGACATGGCGCTGCTGGGCTACCACCACATCATTTCCACCTACACCCGGCTGCTGTTCGACCTGAAGTCGGCGCGCCAGCACTGGGCGCTGCTGCTACCCTTGCCGGTGGCGGTGCTGGCCGGCGTCTGCCTGCTGGTCAACTGGGCTGGCGTGGCCGCGCTTGCCACCCTGTATATGCACTGGCAGTGGTACCACTACACCCGCCAAAGCGAAGGCATCAACAAGGCCTATGGCATGAAGACGCGCAGCGTCCAGGCCGGCAACCCTGCATTCAACCGCTGCACCTTCTACCTGGTGCCGGTGGCCGCTTTCCTGATGATGAGCGCGCGCCCGGAATCGACCTTTCTGTCGATGGAAGTATGGAAACTTCCGGTGCCGCAGTGGCTGGCCAATGGCGTCCTGGCGGCGGCCGCCGCCTGTCTGGCCTGGTGGCTGGCGGCGCAACTGCGCGCGCTGCGCGCCGGCACGCTGGGCCGGCTGCATTTTGCCTACCTGTGCTCGCACTTCCTGATCTACCTGGTGTCCTATGTCGCCATCCGCGACATTACCCACGGCTGGATGGTCATCAACGTCTGGCATAACACGCAGTACATCGCCTTCGTGTGGCTGTTCAATTCGAATCAGTTCAAGGGCGGCGTCGATCCGCAGCACAGGGCGCTGTCCTGGCTCAGCCAGGAAGGCCGCTGGCCCATCTATCTGCTGGCCTGTCTGGCGCTGACGGGCCTGGTATTCCAGTCGATCGACGCTTCCCTTGCCTGGTTCAGCAACTACTCGCTGATGACGCTGCTGATCATCGTTTACCAGGGCATCAATTTCCATCACTACATCGTCGACTCGGTCATCTGGAAACTGCGCAAGCGCGAAGTCCAGAGCGCACTGAAGATGGGCTAGCCGTGGCGGCCGCCACCCGCACCGGCCTGGCCGGCGATCCGGGCCGCTACCCGGTGCTGGACGCGCTGCGCGCGCTGGCGATCCTGCTGGTGCTGGCGCGCCATTGGGCGGTCGCCTCCGCCAGCACCTTCGGCAGCGTCCCCGGCGGTCCGCTGGCGGTGCTGGCGGCCAACGGCTGGATCGGCGTCGACCTGTTCTTTGTGCTCAGCGGCTTCCTGATCGGCAGCCATTTCGCCGGGCCGCAGGCGGGGCCCTTCGGCAAGGCCGCCGTGCTGGACTTCTACCGGCGCCGCGCCTTGCGCACGCTGCCGCTGTACTGGGGCGTCATCCTGCTGTGCTGGCTGAGCGCGCCATGGCAGGCCGGCGCGGCATTCTCGTCCCTGTCGCTCGCCACCCACCTGCTGTTCCTGCAGGACTACCTCGGCTCGGACGTCATGGTCACGCTGTGGTCGCTGGCCGTCGAGGAAAAATTCTACCTGGCCGCGCCGGCGCTGCTGTTGCTGCTGATGGGGGTGGGCAGAAAGGCCGCCGTGGTTTTGCTGATCGCGGCCATGGCAGGGCTGTGCTGGTCCATGCTGGCCAGTGCGCGCGGCGCGGCGGCGGGCGACTATGGCGCCTTCTTCTGGACGGTAAGGGCGCCGGCCCACCATGCTGCGCTGGGCATCCTGGCGGGCGTGCTGGTGGCCGTCGAACACGGCGCCTCGAGCCAGCGCAGCGCGCCGCGCTGGCTGTTCCTGGCGCTTGCGGCGGCACCGCTGGCGCTGCACGCGCGCCGGGACTGGCTGGCAGCGGGCGACTGGCCGACGGTGTGCTGGATCATCGCGCTGTCGTGCTGCCTGTTTGCGCTGCTGGTGCGCTGCGGCCTGGCCGTCAACCGCCGGCTGCCTGCGTTTGGCGCCGCCCGGCCGCTGCGCGCCATTGCCAGGCTGTCGTATGCGCTCTACCTGGTGCACTACCCGCTGATCGAGCCAGCCACGCGCCTGTGCCAGGCCCTGCTGGCCAGCGCCGGCGCCGATCGCCCCGCGCCGGCGCTGGCCAGTCTGCTGTTCCTGTTCATCTACGCTGCCCTGTCCTGGGCCGCCGCATGGCTGCTGCACGTCGCGCTGGAAAAACCGTTCCTGCTGCTGCGCGACCGCCTCGCCAGCAAATCACGGACGTCCCGGGAGACCGATAGTCCTTGCCGTCCGGTGTGACGCCCTCGGCTGTGCCGGCCACCCGAAGCGCGTCAGCGGATGCCGCGCCGGCGCCTGGAAGCCGAATCGCTATACTACGCACTGCCGGCGTGTAGCCCTTGCCGGCGCACGCCAAGCCAGCCCGCGCGAGGCGAGGCCAGTCAACCATTCGAGGTGTTCATGCATGTAACTAGCTGCCGTCAGCATGTGGCAAAACTCATCGCCTTATTGTGCCTGCTGCTCATCGGTGCAGCGGCCAGCGCGCAAGCTGGCAGCGGCGGGCGCTTAACCACCCTGGAGCCGTTGCGGCTGGCCATCGACCAGCGCCTGCTGCTGGCGCCGGCCGTGGCGCGCGCCAAGTGGAATGTGCAGGCACCGATCGAAGACTTGCCGCGCGAGGCGCAAGTGATCCAGGCGGCGGCACAGCAAGGCAGCGCGCTCGGTCTTTCCAGGGTGTGGGTCGAAGCGGTGTTTCGCGCGCAGATCGAGGCGTCGAAAACCGTGCAGAGGGAGCTGTTCGCCAAGTGGAAGTCGGTTCAAGCGGGCGCATTCGATGATGCCCCCGATCTGAGCACCACCATCCGCCCCGAACTCGACCGGCTCACCACGCAGTTGCTGCGCTCGATGGCCGACAATCAGGCGCTACTGAAAGAGGCGGACAGCGCGGACCTGGCGCGCGCCATGCGTCCGCTCGCAGCGAGCACACTGAGCCCGGCGGCCGTCGAGCAAGCGCTGGCGCCGTTCGTGACCCGGCAATAAGTTTGCCCGATAAGTTTGCCCGGTAAGTTTGCCAGGTCAGGAAGCCGTCACACTATCCTTGGCGCTGCCTTTGGCGCCATCCTCGGCGCCATCGCCGTCATCGTCGAGGTCGTCATCGCCGTCCTCATCCATTTCGCTATCCTTGCCGCCATCCTTGGCCAGCTCCTTGGCGCCGCCCTTGGCACTGTCCGGCGCATTTCGCACCACACTCAAGCCACGCCGTTCGCCCAGCGCGGCATCGAGTTTGGCCTGCAGCTCCTTGATCTCGGCCGCGAAGTTGTCGCGCGCCGTGACCGCCCCGATCAGCTCCATCTGGGCCGTCAGGCGGGCGTCCGATTCGTTCGCCTGCGAAGCCACATTGCGCTCGATCTGCGCGCGCAGATCGGCCAGCTGATTGTCCTTGCCTTCGATGGCCAACTGGTCCTTGGCCTTGCCCACCAACGCTTCGGTGGCGACATTGCGGGCATCGCGCACCTCGGCCGT
Source organism: Oxalobacteraceae bacterium (assembly GCA_013284265.1). GTDB lineage: Bacteria > Pseudomonadota > Gammaproteobacteria > Burkholderiales > Burkholderiaceae_D > Rugamonas. Next base: position 8,905 of record JABTBR010000080.1, read on the forward strand.
CAGCCGCTCGATGCGTTCGATGCGCTCGGCCAGATCGGCCTGCAGTTGGGCCACCTGATCGAGCAGTTCGTCGCGCTCGGTTTCCAGCTGTTCGCTCGAATCGCGCAGCGCTTCCAGGTCGAGTTCCGCATCGGCCAGCGCGTCGCGCGTGCTGGCACCGGCCTCGTCCGCGAATTTCCTGGCCCAGTTGCCTAGCGATGCGGCCACTGAATCGGGAATATCCGCCTTGGGCGCCTCGGCCGGCGGCTTGCTGGCGCGCCAGGCGGCCAGATGCTTGTGGATGATGTGGGGGGAACCGGTGCCGAGCAAGTCGCGCACCGCCTCGACGCAGACGCGCTGGCCATCGTCCTCGATGCTACTGGCCGCTTCGGCAACTTGATTGAACGTCACCTGGCCGACACTGGCAGGTTCCCGCTGGGGTAGAGTCATCATGATAGGCAACTCATTTCATATCTAATGAAAAATCATACGATACAGTACGTCCTTCCCAGCCAGCAACAGCATTCTGCATTCGCCGCCGGAAATGCCCATGCGGTGCCGGGCAAGGGGCCGCGAGCCTGTCCGGCCAATTCTGCAAATATTGACATTTGGACCAGCCCATGCGGGGCCAGCAGGCTCAGCGCGCAGCCCGGCCATCGCTTCGCCGCCATGTGCCGCCCGGCGATCAGCGAAAAGCAGGCGGCAGCGGGCGTCCAGCCCACTGCATTCGTAACAGAAGGAAATGTCCCAAATCCGCAACATCGCACGGCGCCGGGCCGGGGCGCGGCCTGGCGCACGGCGTGCCGGCGCAGCGCTGCCGCGCCATCTCCTGCTACAGTGTCTTGATGAAAACCGCTTTATGCCTGACTTTACTGCTGCTGCCGCCCTTGGCCGGCCTGGCCGCCGAACCCGTGATGCGGGTGTGCAGCCTGAGCCTGCCCCCGCAAACGATGCAGAACGCCGCCGGCAAGGCCGACGGTTATGCCGTCGAGATACTCCAGCATGTCAGCAACAAATTGCGCTGGCGCATACGCATCGATTACATGCCCTGGGCGCGGGTGGTGTCGGAAATGCAGGACAGACAGTGCGATATGGCCATGACGGTCCTGCATTTCAAAGATTATGCGGAATACATGCTATTTCCGCGCGAAGCCATACTGGAGCAGAAAAATGTGCTGGTGGTGCGCCGGGGCGAGCACATCCGCTACGACGGCAACCTGGAAAAATTCATGCGCCAGCACACCATCGGCCTGTATGTGGACAAACGCGTCAACGACCAGTTCGAAACGCTGCGGGTGGCGCCCTGGGCCAGGGTGGATGTGGTCGCCAGTGCCGATCTGAACATCAAGAAACTGCTGTTCAAGCGCTTCGACGCCATCATCGAAAACGATCTGAACGTGATCCACGAGCTGCGCAAGCTGGGGCGGGTGGACGACGCCGACATCCTCGCGCCGCCGCTCAGCGTGACCCCCGCCTACATCGTGTTCGGCCGCCATCCGCAGGCCGAGGCGCGCATCCGCCAGTACGACGAGGCGCTGGCGCACTTCAAGAAAACCGCCCAATTCAAGGCGCTGAGCAGCCGCTATCTGCCCGAAGCGAGCCTGAGCGACTAAGCCCCGGCACCCGCTGTTGCGCCGCCTTCCCGGCCCACGATTAACTTGCTCTACGGCCATTTCCCTGGAGTAGAATGCTGGCTAGATTGGCTGTTACTTCAAGGTAGAACTCATGGTTCGCTGGTCCCTCCGCAAGACCTTACTGCCGCTGATGCTGCTGTGCGCGCACTGGACGCACGCCGCCGACACGCAGGCGCCTTTCCAGGTCGTCAGCGGCGATTTGCCTCCCTACGCCATCGAAGGCCAGCCCGCCAGCCCGGGCGTCCATGTGGAGGTGGTCGAGCAGATGCTGCAGCGCGCAGGCACGCCGCTCAAGGTCGGCTTCGTTCCGTGGGCGCGCGCCATCACGCTGGCCAAACTCGGCCCCCGCACCGCCATTTTGCCGCTGACGCGCACGCCGGAACGCGAGGCGCATTTCAAGTGGCTGGTCAAACTCGATACCCAGCACTTCGTCTTCATCAACCGCAGCGGCGAACCGGCCGTGAGCTCGCTGGAGCAGGCGCGCAAGCTGCGCATCGTGGTGCTGCGCGGCTCGCCGAACCTGGCCCAACTGCTCAACCGCGACGTGCCCCCGTCCCAGATCGCCGAAGCGACCCGGGTCGAGGACATGCTGCGCCTGGTCGAGCGCGGCATTGTCGATGCCCTGTATGGCGGCAACGTGATCAATCTGGAAAAGATCCGCGCCAGCGGCCGCGACCCTGCCCGCTTTCAGGTCGGCATGCGGGTCGAGTCGGCCGATATGTGGCTGGCCGGCAGCAAGGACCTGAGCGACAGCGAACAACAGGCCTGGCAGCAAGCCTATGACGGCATGCTCAGGGATGGCGCGCTGGCGCGGATTTACCGCGGCTATCATTTGCCGCTGCCCTAGCGGTGCGGCACGTTTCTTTTTCCGGCCGCGCACACAGCGGCCTGGCCGATCAACCCCTACTCAGGAGCCGTGCCGCATGATCCACCGCCGCACCGGGCTGCCGGCCGCGCTCTGGCTGCTGGGCGCCATGCTGCCACAGGCGGCCGCCGGCGCCGAGGTGTCGATGGCCTTCGGCGACAATCTGCCGCCGTACATCCTGGTCCAGTCCGATGGCGGCATCGAAGTCGACATCGTGCGCGAAGCGCTGGCCCTGCGCGGCCATGTGCTGCGTGCCCGCTATATGCCGATGGGACGCATCCCCCAGACTTTCATCAGCGGCCAGGTCGACGCCATCATGATGGATGTCGGCGAGGACATGAGCAACCGCGGCGGCCACTACGCCTCCCCGCCCGTCTTGTACGACAATATCTTTTATACGCTCAGGCAGCGCGGGCTGCGCATCACCCAGCCCGCGGATTTAAAACCGCTGAGCACGATCGCCTTCGTCGGCGCGGCCAGACGCTATCCCGACTGGCTGGGCGGGCTGGGCGGCGCGGCCTACCAGGAACGCAACAACCAGGCAGCGCAACCGCAATTGCTGGCGATCGGCCGTTATGACGTGGTGCTCAGCGACCGCACCATCTTCCAGTATTACGCCCATCTGCAAAGCAAGCTCGATCCCCGCTTCAAGCTGCCGGCGCTGGACGAACATGCGTTTACCCGCGCCGATCCGCGCGACTACCGCCCGGTGTTCCGCGACGCGGCGGTGCGCGACGATTTCAACGCCGGTCTGCAGCAGTTGCACAAGAGCGGACGCTACAAGGCGATCTACGAAAAATATTTAAGGCATTGATACGCCGCTGTGTTCGCAAGCGCACAGATGCATGCGCCACAGCGGCGCATGCTGCAACGACTCCCTACTGCCCGCCCCCCCGCCTGCGTCGCTCCCGACGCCAGCGCCGACGGCCACCTGGCCATAGTCTTGCTCTTTACCACCGCTCCACGCAACTCGCGCCCGACGCCGTCGAGCCGTTGCGCGCACCGCGGTGCTGCTCACCGCCCAAAGGACACATCATGAAACATTCCCTGATCTTGCTCGCACTCGCCGCCAGCGTTACCCTGAGCGCCTGCCAGCGCGAAGCGCCGCCGACCCCGGTGGTCCAGGTCGTCGCCGGCCCTGCCGGTGCGCCTGGCGCGACCGGCGCCACCGGTGCCACCGGTGCCGAGGCCCCGGCCGGCGCGACCGGTGCCACCGGTGCCACCGGCCAGACCGGCCAGACCGGCACTAGCGGCGCGCCCGGCTACGACGGCGCCAAGGGTGCCACCGGCGCGACCGGCGGCACGGGGGCGACCGGCGACACCGGCGCCCCTGGCTACGATGGCGCCAAGGGCGACACCGGCGACAAGGGCGACAAAGGCAGAACGGGCGGCAACGTCATCGTCGTTCCACAACGCTGATCCCCGCGCGCGCACGGGCCGACCCCGCTTGAATGTCGGCCCGCCCGCTCTATCATGAAGCGAGCTTCAAACGGATGATCGACCCGGACAATCTGTTCCGCAGCCATCAGAACATCCGGCCCGCGTAGGCGGCCGCCGCGAACGGGCGCGAGCACGCGGTGCTGAACTCGAACTGGCCGCGCCTGTCCAATAGCTATCGCAGCGATATTTCAGGGTGGCGTGCGCCCGCTCCGCCGGGGGGCGCGCCTGTCGCCTGCGTCCATATCTTGAGGAGGACACCATGCCAGAAAACTTCAGCGACTGGGGCGACGCCATCATGACATCGCTCTCGACCGCCTTCGCCCTGTTCTTCGCGGCCATACCCCGCATCGTCGGCTTCATCGCCATCATCATCATCGGCTGGATCGTCGCCGCGCTGTTCAGGCGCGCACTGCTATCGCTGCTGCGGGCGCTGCGCTTCGACCATCTGTCCCAGCGGGCCGGCCTGAGCAGCTTTATCCAGAAAGGCGGCGTCAAGACCGATGCTTCACGCACGCTGGCCAATATCGCCAGCTGGTTCGTGCGCCTGATCACCCTGGTGGTCGCCTTCGACGCACTGAGCCTGCCGGCCGTGTCCGACGTGCTGCGCCAGCTGGTGATGTGGCTGCCGAACCTGATCGTGGCGCTGGTGGCGCTGGTGCTGGGCGGCCTGGCCGCGAATGCCTTGAGCGAGCTGGTGCGCAGCGCCGCCAGCAAGGGCGACCTGGGCAATCCCACCCTGCTGGCCTCGGTGGCACGGGGCGCGGTCTGGTTCTTCGCCGTCGTGGTGGCCATCAACCAGACCGGCATCGCCGCCAGCCTCGTCAACATCCTGTTCATGGGCATCATCGGTGCGCTGGCGATCGCGCTGGGACTGGCGTTCGGCCTGGGTGGACGCGACACGGCCAGCGCCCTGCTGCGCTCCTGGCAGCTACGCCAGCTCTCGTCGGGACGGCTGGCACAGGGCGTGGCGGCCAACGAAACGATGCCGCTGCATGGCGGCGCCAGCGCGGTCGACGAACGGCGCAGCGACATCCGCGACCGGCGCAGCCCCTACGCGCGGCGCAGCAGCTAGGCGCTACCCATCACCGCCGCAAGCGACAACGCCAGGCATACCGCCTGGCGTTGTGCTGATCTGCTGCGGTTCTTTCGCCGATATTCAAGCCGGCGCAAGCGCGCCGGCCCGCCTGATCACCTTCCCGCCGAGTGGCCCTGCCCAGCTTGCTGGTAGTCGCAGACACCGTCGGGGAAGATCCGCTTGAGCCAGTCGCGCTGCGGCGCGCTGAAGCGCACACCGGCCGCGTAAGTGCCATCGGCCAGCGCGGTGTCGACCGGCTTGAGCGCGCAGCGGAACACATCGCCCTTGATCGACTCGCCCGCTTCCATGCGCGGGCTGCTGTAGACCGGGAATGCCGCCGTGCAGGCGCCCGGCGCGCGCTGGTTCAGGATGCCGTCCCATGCGGTCGGACCGGAAGCGATGACGGCATTGTCGGCGCCGACACACTTGTCGACGAAACCGGACTGGGCCTGGGCACCGCCCAGGTAGCGGTCCAGCACGCCCACCGCATCCATCACGCTGGCCAGCAGATTGGCCTTGGGATCGACGAACCAGATCACCTGATTGCGCGTCCCGGCGCCACCGGTGTCGAGCAGGCGCGCCCGCGCCGAGAACGCTTGCCGCACATTGTGCATATTCAGCTCGGCCTCCAGATAGGGATGCAGGTCGATCAGTGGAATGTCCAGGCGCCGTCCACTGAACACCTGCCCGGACGCGAAGGCCTTGTGTATCGCCTTGGCGTCGCCGGCGCGCCGCGGCGCCGGCACACCGGCCGGATCGCGGCAACTGGCGCTGCGCAGCATATTGCGCGCATCGTAGGGGTCGCCCGCCTGGTCCCAGTCGATAAAGTCGGCCTGCTCCTTCCAGCCGCCCACGCAGGCATTGATACGCAGGAATTCATCGGCATCGATCTGGCCCCGCCCCAGCGCACCCAGCCCATATTGCACGCCGGCGTTGCCGATGGAGATAGGCGCAAAGCCATGGCGGTCGGTCCCGTAGATATTTTCCAGGTCGTTCCAGTGGGTCCACTTGACCTGCTCGAACACATTCGCCGGATAGCGGTACAGCGCGGCCGCAAGCGTGTAGCGCGGGTCCTGATAGACCGGATTGAGCACTGTGGGGATGGCCATGCGCCAGCCGTTGATGCACTCCGTCGTGCCCTGGTTGCCAAAGATGGCATTGGGTACGGTATCGCTGGCGTTCATGCCCTCGATCAGGCTGTGCCTGCTCCAGAGCGCCCACGGCGAAGCGGGATTCAATGCCACCTCATCCTTGAAGTACTGGCCCAGCAAAGGGCAGTCGGCGATCGGGATGGTCTGGGTGACCATGTCCGGGTAGGACTGGATGGGAATGCCGCCGTCGAGCAGGCCGGGACGGTTCTGCGCGAACAGATATTGCTGCACCGCGCCGCCCGAGCCGCCGATGCCGATGGTGTATAGCGGCTTGCCATAGGCTTTGATGAAGTGCGCCTTGACCATCATGGCCGTCTCTTCGGCCAATGTCAGGTTGTAGTGCACCCCGGTTTCGTTGCCGGAGGAACTGACGACAGCGAAGCCCTGGGCCAGCAGGCTGGGCATCAGCAGTTTTTCAGAACCGCTCAAGCCATCCTTGAACCACATCGCCGTCCCCTGCTGGTGGCCGATGCCGACGCCGCCGCGCAGCCAGTAGACCAGCTTCCTGTTCCAGGCCGCGCCATCGAACTGCTGCGGCGCGCCGGCCGGCGCGGGCCGGGGCGCCAGCGTGGCGACCGTGTACAGGAAGCGGTTCAGCGTACCGCCTTCAACCCGCACCACAAAAGGCACGCTGCCGCCCTGGAAGGGGATGGACTTCAGGTCGGCCGGCGGGCTGGCATAGCCGGTCTGCGGATCGAAGGGCTTGAAGCCGCCGGCACCCAGATAAAAGTAGGCGATGCGGGTGGCGATGCTGCAATAGCGGCTATGGCCGATGGGCTTGCCATCCGCGTCGAACACCGGATGGCCGATGCCGTCCTGGTTGTCCACCAGCGGCTGGCCCAGACCGGATTCCTGGCTGCGGCAGATGAACGGTTGCTGCTGCGGTCCGGAAAATACCGGCCCGGTCGGCTGCCAGCTCCTGGCCCCCTCCGCCGCGGCATCGGCCGAGCCCGCCGCATCGCTGCTCGCCACGCCCGCCGGCGGGCCGGCGCAAGCGCTGAGTGCGATACACAAGTGCAGGCCCAGGCCCACACGTTTCCACGACCGGTTCACTGGAACATTCATCACGGCGACTCCTCGAATAAACGCTGCGAATCAAAATTGAAGACATTGATTCGCACTATAACGTTTATTTATTGATAAGAGACGCCTTCATCGCAAATTCAGTCCGGGTCGTCAACGCAAGCTGAGCGCCAGCCACAATGAAAGCTCAGCCCGCGGCCGGTGCGGCGGCCGGCGGCGCTTGCACTTTGCCGTTGGTGGCCCGCTTCATGTAGTCCTCTTCCCGCGCCTCCTGCTCGGAGACGATGCGCTGCAAGTCCTTCGCAGCGGCTTGGACATTCCCCATGATGTCGCGCATCATCGCCAGATCGGCATCGTTGTCGAAAATCAGTCTTCCATCCTTGAACTGGACATGTTCCTGCCGTTCTTCGAAAAAGCTCAATGCATGGCGGTACTGGTCGATGGCGCGGCGGTTGGCTTCGTCGAAATCGACATAAAAACCATAGGCTGAAGCAAGCCCTTTTTCCAAGTGCTTCTGAAACTCTCCGTGCCCAGGAAATTCGATGGCACGCATACCCTCTTCGCGTTCTTTGAGCGCCATCCTCACCTCTTTCTGCATGGTTTCCAAGGACTGTTCGGTGCGTTCCAGCGCAGTGCGCGACAAGGCCAGACCGCTGCGCGACACCACTCTGGCAGGCAACAAGGCGTCAAACAGGCCAAACCGCTCCATATCCTGGTTAAAGCGCCGGTGGGCATTGAAAATCTTGATCTGCGAGCTACCGGAGGCCCAGATCATCTGATCCAGATAAGACAAGCCTACACGGCCGATAACGATTTTTCTGTCCTTGTCCGTCTCGCGCGTTGCTGCCAGATCGAGCTGTACCTGGTAAATCGCCTTCATCGCCCTGACCGCCGTGTCGTTGGCGAACTGGCCGGCCCAGGTCTTCATCGCCTGGAACACTTCCGCCTTGAGCCTGGCCTGGCCGGCGCGCCATATTGCCATCGCCGGACTCGCGTCGATGCGGCGCAGCTCTGCCGCCTCGCTATCGGTAAACAGGCTGGAACCATAGCTGACTCTGCCAGGCATGCCGACTGCCAGCCGTTCCCGTTTGATAAACACCGGGTTGGCGCTGAGCCGGGCAATGGCGGCGGTCTGCTGCGCATCGAACACTTTCGCAAACGCGGGCTGCAGATGAAGATACATGGTTTCACGCGTCAGCAGCTGCATGAAGGCTGCTTCGAATTCACGTTCCGGCTTGGATTTTGCCGGTGTCCCGGGCAACGGTGTCTTCATGTGGACCAGTAGCTGCGCATTGTCCATGATGCTGCGCAGATCGCGTTCATAGCTGGACTCGAACACATTGCCCGCGGGGGGCGCAGGGGGTGGCACGACAATTTGCGCATGCAACGGGGATGCCGTCGTCAGCGCGGCCAGCAACAGCGTGGCCAGCGTGGTAATCGGTTTCATAGCCATTCCTTCAGGATTTTCCGGTCAGCGCACCAGCTCATGCTGGGCGGCGACGTGATAGATATTGTCGAGCAGGCGCTTGTCGACGGCGCGCTGGAAGTACACGCGCGCCTTCAGCGCCTCGTTCTTGCTCAGGAAATAGCGCCCGGCGTAGTAGTACGACTCGACCAGGCGGCCATCCATGCCGGACAGCAGATTGCGTGCGGCGCGGCTGAGCATATGCTCAGGCTCGACTGCGCCGCCGAACATCTTGGCCGCCTCGTCCAGCCAGCCCAGCCCGGCATCGTCTGCGGCGGGTAGCGACAAGTTGTCCGCACCGCCCGCCAGGCGGTACCAGACCGCGCCACGCAGGCGTTCGGCCTCGCCTTCGGCCTTGGCGGCCACAGTGCGGAAGTCCGCCTGCGCAGCCGCCGCCTTGTGCAGATACAGACTGGCCAGTCCGTGCCCCAGCAGATTGTCGGCCTGATCGGCGCCGCGCGCGATCAGGCGCGCGAAATCGGTCTCGCTGTCGCGGAAGCGGCCCAGAATGAAATACAGCTCGGCGCGGCAACGCAGCACCTCGTCCGACTGCGGCTGCAACTGGGCCGCGCGCTGCACATCCTTTAGCGCCTCGGGCTTGCGGCCCAGCCAGGCCTGCGCCAGCGCGCGCTCGCACAGCGCAACGGAACTGTCGCGGCCCAAGGCCTCGGCGTTCGCGATCACCCGGCTCGTCGCGGCCACCAGCTGCTCCAGGCGCGCCTCCGCGCTCAGGCGCGGCGCGAT
>JABTBR010000081.1 GCA_013284265.1 Oxalobacteraceae bacterium
TATATATTCAATGATCTGCCGAAGATTTTTTCACGTCCGGCGCCAGCATCGGCAGAGTCAGCGTGAAGCGGGTGCCGCCTCCTAGCTCGCTTTCCACATGGATGGTGCCGCCCAGGACTTCGGTCACGATGTTGTGCACGATATTCAATCCCAGGCCTGAGCCCCCTACGCCCAGCTTGGTCGTGAAGAAGGGATCGAAGATTCGTCTCACATCGGCGGGCTGAATGCCGTTTCCGCTATCTTCCACCGTCAACGATACCCAACCGTGCGGCGACAGTTGCGCAGCGACCGCGATCACACCTTCGTCTCGGCCGTCGTAACCGTGCACGATGGCGTTATTGATCAGGTTGGAAATGACCTGGCCCAGCGGCCCCGGATAACTTTCCATCATCAGTGCGGCGGGAATGTCTTGCTTGATCAGGAAGGGCGTGCGTTTGATGGTCGGTTGCAGCGTCAGCACGTTCCCGGCCACCACTTCGGCCAGTAAAAAGCTGCGCCGCTGCGAACTGGTCTGGTCGACCGCGACCTGCTTGAAGTTGGTGACGATATCGGCCGCGCGATGCAGGTTGCGTGTGAGGATGTCGACGGCCAACTGCGCGTCGCGGATGTAATGTTCGAAGGCAGAGCGCTTGACGGTGCCTTCTTCGCTCAGGTGCTGGTTGAGATCGACGGTTTGCATCTCGAAGGTGCTGGCCGCCATCAGGCTATTGCCGATCGGGGTGTTGAGTTCGTGCGCGATGCCCGCTACCAGCGCGCCCAGCCCTGCCAGTTTTTCATGCCGCACCAGATCCTCGCGCGCCTGGGCCAGCGTGACGACCATGTTCTGTAGTTCGCGGTTGGCCTTGCGCAGCGCCAGGTGGGTATTGATGCGGGCGAGCACTTCCTCGATCTGGAAGGGCTTGGTGATGTAATCGACACCGCCGGCATCGAAGCCGGTGACTTTCTGTTTGGGATCGGTCAGGCTGGTCATGAAGATGACGGGAATATCCTTGGTCGCCTTGCCGGCCTTCAGGCGGCGGCAGGCTTCGAAGCCATCGATGCCGGGCATGACTACGTCGAGCAGGATCAGATCGGGTTCCGCGAATTCGGCGCGCATCAAGCCCTCGGCCGCGGTCTGGGCCAGCACGACCATGAAACCATGCTGCTCCAGCCTGTCGAGCAGGGCGCCCAGATAGGACAGGGAATCGTCGACGACGAGTATCGTCGGCATGGGAACTTGCGGGACCTCGCGCTGATTCATCTGGCACCCTGACGAATTTCAATGTCTATCAGTATAGGCAATTGACCTTCGGAGCAGGGGAAAATTGCTGCCGCGATTCAGAACTGTTGCTTTGATTCACTTGTTTGTCTAGAACAAATGAGCATGCTTGTCGCTATCATTTTGAGAGGCGCCCAGCGGACCGGGCGCCTCCTTTCCTCGCTACTTATGGCTTGAAATTGCCATCGTTACGCGCGATCGCCGCGCTGCACGAGGCAGGCGTCGTGAACTCGCGGTTGCCGGAGGTGCTGGTCTGATTGCTCTCCCAGGTCGCCGCCGTGCCATTCCATTTCACATACTTGTACTGCACCGCCGTGTTGACCGGCAGGGTGACGGTGCCAGTCCAGGGAACGTTGGCGCCGCTGCCCTGAATCGCCAGTAGCGCGCCACTGGCTGGTGTCCAACTGCCCAGCACGGTCTGGTTGCCGACCACGTACAGGTTTTGGCCCGTGACGGTGGCGGCATTGGCGATCGTAAAGGTGACCGGGCAGCCGCTTGCCGCCGGTGTGGTGACGGCCAGCGCGCTGCTGCTGGCCGAGACATTACCCGCCGCATCGGCAGCCTGCACCGTGTAGCTATAGGTGGTGGCGGCGGCGACGCTGGCGTCCGTGTAGCTGGTACCGGCCGGGGTAGCGAGCTGTACGCCGTTACGCAGCACCTTGTAGCCGGTGACGCCGACCGCATCGGTCGAGGCCGTCCAGCTCAAGGCGACCGCACCGTTGCTGATGGTGCTGGCCAGACCTGCCGGTACGCTTGGCGCGGTGACGTCCGCGCCGGTGCAGGGATTGACGGTGGTGATGGCGCCCGCATTGATGGCCGAGATGCCGGTAGCCAGCGTGTAGTTGACGCCGCCATGGTTATCCCAGGTGCCGCTGCCGTTGTTGAAGGCGGCGGCCAGTCCGGTCGCGGTGTTCAGCGCCAGCGTCTTCGATTTCCAGCCGGTGCAAGCCGCGTCCATCGCCACGCCGGGCGCGGTGGTCCAGCTGCCGCCGGTAGGCTGGTAGTGAATATAGACCGTGCTCCAGTTGGCCGTATTCTTGTAGTACACCGTGGCGGCGTTGCCGGCCGCCGTGGTGGCCGACAGCGCGGCCGAGGCCGGCGACAGATTGCCGGCCTGGTCTTTTGCCTTGACCGTATAGCTGTAGGTGGTCGATGGGCTCAGGCCGGTGTCGGTGTAACTGGTGCCGGTGCTGGTGCCGATCTGCACACCGTTGCGGAAGATCAGGTACTGGGTCACGCCATAGTTATCGCTGGACGCATTCCAGTACAGGATCAGGCTGCTTGATGTGATGGCCGACGGCACCAGGCTGGCCGGTGCGGTGGGCGCCGAGGTGTCCGGTGCCAGGGTGGTGGTATTGATGGCGCCCGATTTTTCCGACAGATTGTTGGCGGCATCATAGGCCTGCACCGTGTAGCTGTAAGGCGTGGATGCGGCCAGTGCCGTGTCGGTATAGCTGTTGCCGACGCTGCTGCCGACCAGCACACCGTTGCGGTAGATCTTGTAGCCGGTGACGCCCACATTATCGGTGGACGCCGTCCAGCTCAGCTTGACGCTGCTGTCGGTGATATTGCTGGCGACCAGACCGCCCGGTACGCTTGGTGCGGCGCTGTCGCTGACCAGGAAGGGATAGACGCCGTTGACGGTGCCCGCCATATCTTCCACAAAGCCCGAGCCTGTCGCGGTGGCGCGGTAGGTGCCGGCGCCGACATACACTTGCTGGATCTCCGACTTGGTGACGTTGCCGGCGGCGTCGGTCATTTCCACGTAGTAGTCGAGCAGCTGGTTGCGGTACTTGGACAGGTAGACGTAGTACAGGTCGCCGATTTCCTGTGCCGGCAGCACGGCCAGCGTATCGCGGGTGGTGGCATTCCAGGCCACGCCGTTCATGACCGGCTGCAGGTCGCGCACCTGCATATCGAAGGCTTCCCAGGCACTCACGCTGGCCGGGGTGATGGACAGGCCGGCCACGCCAGCCAGCGCGCTCGGGTCGTAGACTTTATAGGTATCGTCGCTGGCGTTGATGGTGGTGCTGTTGTGTACCCGCACCTTCACCTTGGCGCTGCTGATGCCCGACACGTCATAGGCATAGGTGTAGATCGCGAAGTCCTTGCTGTAGTGCTGCACGGTCCAGCCTTCGGCCTTGGACGCATTCACCGAACCCGGATTGTAGGGATAGCGCTGCGGCCACCATACCGATGGACCGGTGCGGTCCTGCGCCGCGTTCGCTTGCACATAGGGTTTCGAGAAGGACAGGGAATTATTGAACGCCAGCGAAGGCTTGACGCTGTCATCCTTGTTTTCATCGTAGTAGCCAAAGCCCGAATCCATTGCCGGCAGCAGGAAGTACCAGGCCAGCTCGGCCGGGTTGGCGCCGCCCGCGTAGTCGGCCGCCGGATTGCCCTTGACCGGATACGACAGCATCCAGGGGTTCAGCTGATTGCCCGCATAGCTGACCTGCTGATCGAGGGTGGTGCTCGGGGACCAATGGTTGGGGTGGGCGTCGAGCCAGATCTGCTCGGCGGTCTTGGCGTAGTTCATGCTCGCCTGCAGCAGCGCGAAGTTACGTTCCAGATAGTGCCAGCCATGTTCGAAGGACACGGTGGCGCCTTCCTGCAGTCCTTTCAGATTGGTCTTGGGCGCCAGGTTCTGGCCGGTGGCGGTATTGAAGGCGGCGAACTGGCCTTTCCAGATCAGGAAAGGCAGGCGCCAGTGGTACCAGGTCGGGTCGGACGAGGAATCGCGCGTGTCGACCCAGGAACCATCCTGCACGTGCTGGACGTCGCTGGCGGGAATCGGTGTGGCTTTCAAATATTCATCGATACCCTGGCAGTAGCCATTGCCGGTGCAGGTGGTGTTGTGGCCGGCCTGCCAGGTGCTCAGTGCGCCGGCGCGGCCGCCCGAGTTATCGCCATCATGGGCGACCACGAAGAACTGGCGCGCTTCCAGCGCGGCATAGGGCGCGATTTCATCGACCGTGGTCGAGCCTTCCCAGCCTTCCAGCCAGGAGCCGTTCTGGCTGACCGGCACGCCGGCGAGCTTGCTGACGGCGCCCGTTTGCGGGTCCACATGGCGCACCCAGTGCGGGGTGGAGGCGAAGGGGAATTTGTTGATGATGTTCTGCTGCTCGTGCGCCATGCCGTTGGCCACCCAGCTACCGACGCTGGAAGTGTTTTGCAGATCGGCCCGGTTTGGCGGCGACACCAGGGTATCGCCGGTCGCGTCATAGGTGGCGTAAGGATAATCCTTCAAGGTGCGCGAGTAGTGGTTATTGCCCAGCACCGACCACTGCACGCCCAGCTTGGCCAGGGTGGGAATCAGGCGCTCGGAAAAACCCAGTTCGGTTGGAAAAAAGCCTTTGGAAGAAACGAATTTATTGCCCAGGAAGTAGGGCTGGGCCAGGGTCGCGTTCTGGTACAGCAGATCCTTGAGGAAGTAGTCGCTGCCCACCAGCGGCCCCATCGAATGGTGACCGGTGAAGTGGACCGTATCGAGGGTACGGAAGTTGTTGCTGGTCTTCAGCGTGCTGAAGGTATTGGCCCAGGCCGTGCCCCAGCTCGGATTGCTGTAACCGGCCACATTCTGCAAGGTACTCAGGCTCTGCACGTTGTTGATGACGGCGCCGGACATGGTCACGTGGACCTGGCCCTTGGCGCCGGACCAGCTCTGCATTTCATTGGCCACCTGCATAGGCCAGTACTGATAGGCGCCGGTCTTGGCATCGGGCGCGTAGTAGGTCACCAGGTCGTCGTGCGGCATGATGCCGCCGCCCATGGATACCGGCAGGTAATAGCTGTAGCCGGCCGGCGGGCTGTTCTTCAGGTTGATCACCTCGCCGTCGTACATATAGCGGATAGGCGCGCCGGTGGCGGTGGCGTTGTACTTGGCCTGGACATCGACGGCGTAGAAGGGCCAGAAGTTCGGCATGTGGTTGTGATAGACGTGGGCCGCCGGGATCGTGCCGGCCTGTGTGGCGCCCGGCAAGGCCGAGGCAAACAGGGTCGCCAGCAAGAGGGCGAGGGGTTTCTTGCGTAAGTGCATTGCTACATCTCCTTTGTTGTTATGAACTGCGGGAAAGCTCTGTGAGGCACGGAAAGGCGGACGCACGCAGCGCTGCGCGGCACACCCGGCAGACGTAGGGGCGCCTCGCGAACGGCTGCGATTTTTGCGATGAGGGGGATGGTCTCGGTTCTGCTGCCCCTTTCCGGGGTCATTTATTCGAAGCTGTACTTCGATTACTCTGGCGGCAGGAAAATGATGTTCTCCTACATAGTACCGATAGCGAATCTACGCTGAAGCATTTTCGATGTCAACGAGAGCGTGAAAAATTATGTAGTTTTGTTACTTTGATGTTGAAGGCGCCGAGGCTGCGCGATCGCGGTGTGACGCATTGCAACGTCGTGCCACAATTTCTGTGCAGGCATAGAATTGGACGGTATCATTGCCTATCGCACTGGTTTGCACGGTGCTGCCTGAGTGTGTCAACTTTTAAAGGTGTCTTCATGTCAGCTGATGCAAAAAAATTCCGTCTGGTGACCCGCAGCGATTTCGATGGCCTGGTCTGCGCCGTTTTATTGAAGCATCTCGACTTGATCGACGACATCCTCTTCGTCCATCCCAAGGACATGCAGGACGGGAAGATTGCCATCAGCGACAAGGACATCACGACCAATCTGCCCTTCGTGGCGGGCGTGCATATCGCGTTTGACCACCATCTGTCGGAAACCATCCGCAATACCGGCGAACGCAAGAACCACATCATCCACCCCGAGGCGCCATCGGCCGCGCGCGTGGTATACGACTATTACGGCGGACTCAAGGCTTTCCCCGCCTCCTGGGACGAGATGATGGCGGCGGTCGACAAGGGCGACGCGGCGCGCTTCAATGAGCAGGAAGTGCTCAATCCCGAAGGCTGGGATTTGCTGAACTTCCTGATGGATGCGCGCACCGGCCTGGGACGTTTCCGCGAGTTCCGCATCTCGAACTACAATCTGATGATGGACTTGATCGACTACTGCAAGAATCACACGATAGACCAGATCATGTCCTTGCCGGACGTGAAGGAGCGCAAGGATCTGTATTTCGAGCACAACGAGAAGTGCAAGGACCAGATCCGCCGCTGCGCCACCGTGCACAAGAATCTGGTGGTGCTGGACTTGCGCAATGAAGAAGTGATCTTCGCCGGCAACCGCTTCATCATCTACGCGATGTATCCGCAGACGAATATCTCCATCCACGTGCTATGGGGTCTGAAAAACCAGAACACCGTGTTTGCCACCGGTAAGTCGATCCTGAACCGCAGTTCCAAGACCAATATCGGCGCGCTGATGCTGGAATACGGCGGTGGCGGGCACGAGAACGCCGGCACTTGCCAGGTGGACAATGAGCGGGCCGAGGAAGTGCTGGGCGCGCTGATTGCGCGCATCAATTCCGAAGGCTAGTCAGGCGGCGGGGTGCTACGCCGCGCAGGGACGAAAAAAAACGGCACGGTCTGCATGCAGACCGTGCCGTTTTGCTCTATGTCAATAGATTAGAGTTCTTTTTCAGGTAAGGCGATGCGATTGTCCGTGCTGAACTGATAGTCCTTGAACACGTGTTCCGCACTCAGCAGCTGATAGTCGCCATTGTCCAGCTTGTGGGTGGTGTCTTTCAGGCGGTAGGTGTAGTGGCCGCAGGTCCAGCAATTGAAGTTGCGCATGTGGGTGCACAGGCAGGTCTTGTCCATCACGACGATGTTTTTCTCGTTCGGATGGGCCGCCACTTCGCGGTTATACGAATTGATGTAGGCGCAGTTGCCGGTGGCGTCGAGCAGATAGCCATACGATTCGCAGCCCGGACGGGTGCCCGCGCCGATCGCCGGCGTATTCTTGAGCATGCGCATCGGGTAGCCGGTCGGCGAGATGCCGTTGACGATGATGTCGTCCTCGGTGGCCTTGACGTATTCCTGCTTGACCTTGGCTGGCAGGCCGCATTCATTGGTGATGGTGAAACGGGTCGCCACCTGCACGCCCGCCGCGCCGGCTTCGAGGAAGCTGACGGCATCGCTGCCGGTAAATACGCCGCCCGCGGCGATCAAAGGGATGTCCAGCTGTTCGGCCTTCAGGTAGGCCAGCACTTCAGCGACGATGGTGTGCAGGTCGTACTCGGCCCAGTCCATGCCGAAGCCCAGGTGCCCGCCGGCCAGCGGACCTTCGACGATGATGTAGTCGGGCAAGCGGTTCAGTTTGGCGTTTTTGCGCAGGAAGATCTGCAGCGCGCGCACCGACGAGACGATAATGCCCAGCTTGGCGTCGCGGAAACGCGCATGGTCGGCCATCAGCGCGAAGGAGCCGAAGTGCAGGCCGGCCGACAGGGTGATGCCATCGATGCCGGCGTCGAGCGCCGCGTTCAGGCGCACGCGCAGGGTTTCGCGCGGACCGTTCATGGTCAGCTTTTCCATGCAGTTGACGAAGATCAGGCCGGGGCCTTTTTTCGCTTCCATGGTGCGGCCCACGTGCAGGCGCTGCGCTTCGGCCAGGCGGCCCAGGTCGAACTGCACCACCGCCTTGTCCATATTGTTGATGTTGAATTTGTACAGCTTGGTCTTGTCCTTGACGAAGCTGGTGTCGAAGCGGCGGTCGGAGACGTCCTCGACCATGGCGTCCGAAATATGGCCGATGCCGCCCAGGCGGGCCGCTTCCAGCGCGAGTTCTGAGGTGGAAATATCCACACCCATTCCGCCAACCATGATGGGCACATATTCTTCTTTGCCAAATCGCAGGCGGAAATCATCAACACGTTTCATTGCTATCCTTAGACTACCGTGGGTTGTCGCCGGGCGGAAATGCGCCTGGCTGTGGTGCGGTCGCGCAGCGGTACGCCGACGAGGAGTTATCTGAATTCTACTCCAAGTAGACTACCGTTCCGTGACGGCGCGCCGGCGCAACAGCCGCCGGCGGGCTGGATCAACTGATTGACATCAATCGCGGAAATTGTTGAATTCCAGCGGCATGTCGGGCACGTCCTTGCGCAGCATGGCCATGGCGGCCTGCAGATCGTCGCGCTTGGCGCCGGTGACGCGCACCGATTCGCCCTGGATCGAGGCCTGGACCTTGATCTTGCTGTCCTTGATGACGCGCACGATCTTCTTGGCATCGTCGGTTTCGATCCCGTTCTTGACCTTGATGATCTGCTTGAGCTTGTCGCCACCGATCTTCTTGATGTCGCCATCTTCGAGGAAACGGACGTCGACCTTGCGTTTGGCCAACTTGTTGGTCAGCACGTCGCGCACCTGGGTCAACTGGAAATCGGAGTCGGCAAAGGCGGTCAGCTCATTCTCTTTCTGTTCGACGCGGGCGTCGCTGCCCTTGAAGTCGAAACGGGTGGAGATTTCCTTGTTGGCTTGCTCGACAGCATTTTTTACTTCGATCATATCGGCTTCGGAGACTACATCAAACGACGGCATGGCGTATTTCCTTATTCATGGCTGGCAGCGCCTATTGTCAGCGCCGCATCAAAGGATGACATTTTAACGGACAACGGTGTCCGCGCCCCCATATTGGCGGTGGTTTTTTGCCTGTTTCGCTCTATAATCGACTAAATTGATCGGCTTTCCCATGCACCCACAGTCCCCGCTCCAGCACAACTTTCCCCTCCAGTCCCTGAATACTTTCGGTATTGCCGCCAGCGCCAGCGCCTATGTGCGGGTGCAGTCGCTCGAACAGCTGCGCGCCACGCTGGCCGATCCCGCCCTGGCCGCGATGCCGCGCCTGCTGCTGGGCGGTGGCAGTAATATTTTGCTAACTGGTAATTATGCCGGTCTGGTGCTGCACCTGGCGCTGGCCGGGCGCGAAGTGCTGGGTGGCGATGCCAGCCACCACCATGTGCGCGCCAGCGCCGGCGAAAACTGGCACGGTTTCGTGCAGTGGACCTTGTCCCGAGGTCTGGGCGGGCTGGAAAACCTGTCGCTGATCCCCGGCACGGTGGGCGCGGCGCCGATCCAGAATATCGGTGCCTATGGCGCCGAAGTGGCCGATCTGTTCCACAGCCTGACCGTGCTCGACAGCGCCACTGGCCAGATCCGCACGATGGACAAGGCGGCCTGCCGCTTCGGCTACCGCGACAGCGTGTTCAAGCAGGCCGAAGGGCGTTCGCTGATCATCGTCGATGTCACCTTTGCCTTGCCGCGCGCCTGGCAGCCGAATCTGCGCTATGCCGAACTGGCCCAGGAGCTGGCGGGGCAGGGGCAGGCCGCGCCGACTGCCCAGCAGGTGGCCGACGCGGTGATCGCGATCCGGCGCCGCAAGCTGCCCGATCCGGCCGTGGTCGGCAATGCCGGCAGTTTTTTCAAGAATCCGCTGGTGTCGGCGGAGCAGTGCGCGGCGCTGCTGGAGCAGTTTCCGGCGCTGGTGCATCACCGCCAGGCCGACGGCAGCGAGAAACTGGCGGCCGGCTGGCTGATCGACCAGTGCGGCTGGAAGGGACGCAGCATGGGCGCGGCCGGGGTGTACCCGAAACAGGCGCTGGTGCTGGTCAACAATGGCGGGGCGACGGGGGCGGAAGTGGTGCGACTGGCGCAGGCGATACAGGCCGATGTGCAGGCGCGCTATGGGGTGCGGCTGGAGCCGGAGCCGGTGTTTGTCTGAGAAAAACCCAAGGCGTCAATCTGGGGGAGGGACCCTAAGGGGCCGCTGGCAGTCGCCCAAAACCCACGGCATAAATCTGGGGTCTGCCTCCAGGGTCCGGAGAGGGGCTGCGCCCCGCCGGTCCCTTTGGGACCGGCCCCCGGCTCTTTGCCGTGGGTTCTAAAAAGCGCGGCGGCTTGCTGAATCCCTGGGAACGATCAGCCGAAGTGGCAGACGTAATCCAGCGTTTCCACGGTTTCGATGTCGAACTTGCTGTTGCCGGCGATGCTGAACTGCTGGCCGGCGCCATAGGTTTGCCATTCGGCCGCGCCATCGAGGCGCACTTTGCAGACGCCGCCGGTAATTTCCATGATTTCCGGCGCGCCGGTGTTGAAGGTCAGCGACGATGGGAAGATCACGCCCACCGATTTTTTGCTGCCGTCGGCCAGAATGATATTGTGCGAGACGCATTTGCCGTCGAAGTAGATATTCGATTTCTTGACGACGCTGACTTGATCAAATTGAGTGCTCATGCTGCGGTTTTCCTTAAGGTGTTTCGATAGGGGGCGCCGGCAGGTCGGCCGCATTGAAGATGCGGTTGCGGCCGCCGCGCTTGGCGGCATACAGGGCCTGGTCGGCTCGGTCGATTAACTGGTCCACGCTGGACTGGGGCGAGGGCACGATGCTGGCCACGCCGATCGACATGGTCACTTGCCCGGCCTCGGCCTGCGGATTTTCGATCGCGAGCTGTTCCAGATGGCGCCGGCATGACTCGGCCACGATCAGCGCTCCGGTCAATTCGGTCTCCGGCAGGATAATAGCAAATTCCTCGCCGCCGTAGCGCGCGGCCAGGTCGGCCGGGCGTTTCAGGTGTTCGGTCAGCACGGCGGCGACTTTTTTCAGGCACAGGTCGCCGCTCAGATGGCCGAAGCTGTCATTATAAACTTTGAAGCAGTCGACATCGCACAGCAGCAGCGACAGCGGCGCCTTGTCGCGCTGGCCGCGCTGCCATTCGAGCAGCATGGTGTCGTCGAAGCGGCGCCGGTTGGCGATGCCGGTCAGGCCGTCGAGGGCGGCCAGTTTCTGCAGTTCGATATTCGCCTCGGCCAGGCTTTTCTGGCTCTCGCGCAGGAAGCGGAAGGCCTGGTCGCGCTGCAAGCGGCTGATATGGGCGCCCGAGTGGTAGCGCACCCGCGCCAGCAGTTCCAGCTTGTCGGGCAGCTTGACCATGTAGTCGTTGGCGCCGGTGGCGAAGCTGTGGGCCTTGAGCTTGGGGTCTTCCTTGGCCGACAGCACGATCACCGGCACGTGGCGCAGCTGCTCCTCTTCGCGATACAGCTTGATCAGGCCGAAGCCGTCGATATCGGGCATCACTAGATCCTGCAGGATCACGGTCGGCTGCAATTGCAGCGCCGTCTGGACGGCGGCACGCGCGTCGGTCACGTGGTGGAATTCGATATCGGCCTGGTCGGCCAGCATGCGCCTCACCGCTTCGACAATAATCAGCTGATCGTCGACGATCAGCACGCGCACCTTGAAGGCGCTCAGGGCGCTTTCCTGCTCGCTCAGGCTGGGAAGGGGATCGGACATCGCAACTCTTTTCTTGGTTCGGTAACAGGCGGCTGGGCGTCGGCTGCGGGGCCTCAGCTTTTGCCGCCCAGGGTGCTGCGCAGGGTGGCGCCGATCTTATCGAGCGGCAGTATCATTTGCGCCGCGTCGAGGTCGGCCGCCGCGCGCGGCATGCCGTACACGGCACAACTGGCCTGATCCTGGGCGATCGTGGTCTTGCCGGCGCGGCGCATGGCCAGCAAGCCCTCGGCGCCGTCGCGGCCCATGCCCGTCAGCAGGATGCCGATCGCGTCGCCCGGCCAGTGCTGGGCGATGCAGTGGAAAAACACGTCGACCGAGGGGCGGTAGGCATAGTCGCGCGGTACCGGATCGTAACGCAAACGGCCGTGCTGATCCAGCGTCAGGTGGTCGTTGCTCTTGGCGATCAGCAGCGTGCCGGCCACCAGCTCATCGTTCTGCTCGATCGCGCGCACCGGCATCAAGAGCTGTTCGCCCAGCCAGCGCGCGAAGTTGTCGGCGAAGTTCTCGTCGATGTGCTGCACCACCACGATGGCGCAGCCGGGCGGCGGGGTCCAGCCGGCCAGCATCTTGGCCACCGCCAGCGGCCCGCCGGTGGAGGCGCCGATCGCCAGCAGGGTCTTGACGGCGGGCTCGCGTTTGTCGGCCGGCTGGCCGGCGGCCGTGCGCGGCGTGAGCGCCTGGCTGCCGCCGCTGTGGCGTATCAGCTTGTCCATGGTGCGGATCTTGGCCAGCAGCTCGGCGTCGCCGCCCTGTTTCCCTTGCAGCACCGGGGTGGCCGTGACGTCGAGCGCGCCGGCGCCAAGCGCGCGGAACACCTGGTTCACATTGTCCTGGGGCCGCCCGGTGACGATCAGGATCGCGCAGGGACTGCTGTCCATGATCTGGCGGGTCGCCTCCACGCCGTCGAGTTCCGGCATGTTCAGGTCCATCAGGATCAGGTCGGGGCGCTGGTCGGCGCACATGCGCACCGCCTCTAGTCCGGTGCGGGCGATCCACAGCACCTGGTGTTCGGCCGTGCTGGCCACCACCCGGCGCAGCGCTTCGGCCGCCATGGCCACATCGTTGGCGATTGCGATCTTCATCTGCGAGCGTCTCCAATCAGGTCGGTCACTGCATCGAGCAAGGTTTCGTCGTGGAAGCTGCCCTTGGTCAGATAATAATCGGCGCCGGCCGACATGCCGCGCGCGCGGTCCTCGGGACGGTCTTTGTAGGACACGATCATCACCGGCAGCTTGTGCAGGTGGATGTCCTTCTTGATCAGGTTGACCAGTTCGATGCCGTCCATGCGCGGCATGTCGACGTCGGTGATGACCAGGTCGTAGTCGCCGCTGCGCACCACGTTCCAGCCGTCGATGCCGTCGATGGCGATATCGACCTGGAAGCCGCGGCTTTGCAGCAGCTTGCGTTCCATCTCGCGCACGGTGAGCGAATCGTCGACCACCAGGATGCGCTTGGTCTTGCGCCGTTCGGCCAGGTCGGCCTTGGCCAGCTGGTGCAGGCCGCCCTCGTGCAGCAGCTTGTCGATCGAGATCAGCAGGTCGGGCACGTCGAGGATCAGCACCGGCTCGCCGTCGTCGAGCAGGGCGGCGGCCGAGATGTCGCGCATCTTGCCGAAGATCGGGTCGATCGCCTGCACCGCCAGGCTTTGCTCACCGCGGATCGCATCGACCACCAGCGCATAGCGGCGCGTGCCAGTGCCGATCACCACCACCGCCAGCTCGGCGCTGCTGGCATTCATCTCGCCCAGCTCCAGCACCTGGGCGGCCGAGACCAGCCC
Source organism: Oxalobacteraceae bacterium (assembly GCA_013284265.1). Classification (GTDB taxonomy): domain Bacteria; phylum Pseudomonadota; class Gammaproteobacteria; order Burkholderiales; family Burkholderiaceae_D; genus Rugamonas. The sequence goes on from JABTBR010000081.1 coordinate 13,227, forward strand.
CAGATGCTCACCCAGCAGGTCGAAGAACTGCTTGTTCTCCAGCGTGTGCACGGCGTCCTGGGCCACCTTGAGCACCCGTTCCACCTTGACGATGGGGATGGCATAGGCCTCGTCGCGCACATCGATCACCAGCGCGCGCACGATGGACTGGGTCAGCGGCAGCGTGATCGAGGTGCGGAAGCCCACGCCCAGTTCGGAGTCCAGCCGCACGGTGCCGTTTTGCTGGCGGATGGTTTCGTGCACGATGTCGAGTCCGACGCCGCGCCCGGAAATCTCGGTGGTGCCTTCCTTCAGGCTGAAGGCGGGCAGGAACAGGAACTCGAGCAGCTCGGCGCCCGACAGCGAGGTGGCCATCTGCGCGCTGGTCATCTTGCGCTCGACCACCTGCCGGCGGATTTTTTCCAGGTCCACGCCGTTGCCGTCGTCGCTGATCTCGATGCTCAGCATGCCGGCGCGGTGTTTGGCGTCGAGCACGATGGTCCCCATGCCGGGCTTGCCGGCGGCGCTGCGTTCGGCCGGGGTCTGCATGCCGTGGTCGATGGCGTTGCGCAGCATGTGGTTGAGCGGGCTTTCGATCTTGGCCAGGATGTCGCGGTCGACCAGGGTATCTTCGCCGATGATCTCCAGGTGCACTTCCTTGCCCATGCTGCGCGCCAGGTCGCGCACCATGCGCGGAAAGGCTTGCACGCCGTCGCGGAAAGGGCGCATGCGCAGGGTCAGCACCTCGTCGACCAGGCCTTGCGAGACGCCCAGCAGGCGCCGCTCATAGGCTTCGATGGCGGCGATATGCTCGAGCACGAACTGCTTGAGCGGATGGGTCTTCTGCAGGGCCAGCAGGGATTTTTCCTTCAGGCTGGCGTCGCTGCTGTTGGCGATCGCCTCGTGCAGCTGCTCGACCAGCGAGAACAGGCTGCTCTGGTTACGCTTGAAGCGCTGCATGTCCTGGATGAAGGGATGCATCTGGTGCGCATTGATGCGCGACTCGCTGGCCAGCGACAGCAGGCGGTCGAAGTTCTGGCCCGCCTTCATGGGCGCCAGGCGCGCGGTGGCCAGGGTGGCATTGGCTTCATCGGGCGCGCCGGGCGTGCCTGCGCTGGCTTCCGGTGCCGCGGCAAGCGGCGCCGGGGCGGGCGGCAGCAGCACTGATTCGCTTGGCAGATCGAGCGGCTCGGGCATGAAGGCGATATTGGCGATGTCGTCCATGGCCTTGCCGATCTGCGCGGCGCTGGAGACGACCCAGGCTGCGGCGCCGGCGTCGTCCAGGCGCGACACCTGCAGGATCAGGTCGACCCCGGCCAGCAGCACGTCGACGCGATTGGGCGTGAGTTTCAGTTTGCCGTTCTGGGCGGCGATGAAGCTGTCTTCCATGCCGTGCGCCAGCTGCACCACCACGTCCAGGCCGACGATGGCGGCGGCGCCCTTGATCGAGTGGGCCGCGCGCATCATCGGCTCGATTGCGTTGCGGTCGCCGCCATGGCGCTCCATGGCCAGCAAGCCTTCGGTCAGGATCTGGGTCTGGCTGTCGGCCTCCATGCGGAACAGGTCCAGCATGGAAAACTGGCTCAGGTCGTCCTTGTCCTGGCTCATCGCAGACTCCTTGCCAGCTGGTAGCCGATCAGCGTGGCGTCGAGCAGGCCGATATGCAGGTTGGCGCTGGAGATCACGCCGGCCAAAAAGCGCGTCAGCCCCTTGTTGATGGTGGCGGCCGGGGAGCGCACGTCGGCGCTGGCATAGCGCACGATGCCGTGCAGGTCGGCCACCGGCAGCGCGAAGGTTTGCTCTTCCCATTTCAACACCAGCAGGCGCGCGAAGATGTGGCGGCCGCTGGCGGCCAGTTCCTCGCTGTCGTCCACGCCCAGCAGGGCCGCCAGCGCCATGCAAGGGTAGAGGGTGCCGGCCACGTTGACGATGCCGAGCAGCTCGCGCGCGCCGCGGTGCGGCAGGCGGTGCGGCTTGGCTTGCGGCGCCACCGCGACAAACAGGGTGGTGGGCAGGGCCAGCCATTCGCGGCCGATACGGAACACCAGGCAGGAGGCGTCGAGCTTGCCGCTGTCGGCGGGCGGCTGGCGGAAATGCTCGGCCCAGTCGCGCCGGTAGGCCGCGTCCACCGGCCGCTGCAGGTTGCGCTGGGCGGCGGCGGCATACACCTCGCAATTACGGCAGTGGACCGCCTGCTCCAGCTTGGCGCAGCTCTGGTCGCCGTTGACGCCGATGCGGTTCCAGCAGTCGTCGATGTCGAGCGCGACGGGGACGATGGTGGTCAGAGTGGTGGTGGGCATGGTCATGCTTTCAATTGGCCTGCTGGCGCTGGTAGATGCGCGCGGCGCGGGCTTTCAGGCGGGCCGCGCCGGCCGTATCGTTGTTCTGTTCGGCCAGCAGGGCCAGGTGGCACAGGGCTTCGTAGTGTTCGGGCTGCAGGTAGATACAGCGCTTCCAGTAGTCTTCGGCCAGCGTCATCTTGCCGGCGTGCTCGTTGAGCAGGCCGAGGATGAAATAGGCTTCGGCCGAATCGGGCACCGCGGCCAGCCATTGCTGGCATTTGGCGTCGGCTTCCTGAAAGCGTCCCAGGTCGGCCAGCTGGCGCGCCTGGCGCAGCACTTCCTCGCCCGGGGGCGCGTTGGCGCTGGCCTGGGCGGCGGCGGGGACTTTGGCAGTGGCTGCGGCGGGCGCGGCGCCACGCCGGCCCGGTGTTGCCCCAGCGTCCCTGGGTGCGGCGCCCTTGGCAAGCGGGGTGGCACTGGCCTTGCTGGCACGCGCGGCGCGCGGCGCGGGCGCATTTGCCGCGGCGCGTTCAGCGGCGGCCTTGGCGCGAACGCCGCCAACGGCGGGCGCGGCGGCATCCTTGCACAGGCCGAAGGCTTGCGGATACTGCAGCGGCGTGAAGCCGTAATGGCAGAAGGAGGGCACTTCGGCGTAGCCGGCGAACAGCTGGCCATGGTCGTCGAGCAGCGCGTGCAGGTGTTCGACGGCGCGCTGGGTGGTGGGCTTGTCGAAATAGATCAGCAGGTTGCGGCAGAAGATCACGTCGTAATTGCCCTTGCGTCCCCCAGCGTCGAACTCCAGCAGATTACCCTGGCGAAAGCGCACCTGCTTGCGTACCCGGTCGTCGATCTGGTAATCGTCGCCATCGACCAGATGGAAATAGCGCTCGCGGAACTGCAGGTCCTGGGCGCGGAAGGCATTGCGGCCGTAGATGCCGCTGCGCGCGCGCGCCACGCAGGCCGCGCTGATGTCGACCGCGTCGATGGTGAAGGATTTGCTGGCCACGCCGGCATCGAACAGCGCCATCGCCATCGAATACGGTTCCTCGCCGCCGGCACAGGGAATGCACAGGATATGCAGCACCCGCGCCGGATGGCTGCCCAGGCACTGGCGCACATACTCGACGGCGGCCTGGAAGGCCTGGGCGTCGCGAAACAGCCAGGACTCGGGCACCACCACCAGTTCGGTCAGCTCGCCCAGTTCCTCCGGAGTCAGCGCGGCCAGATAGGCATCGCTGTCGCTGGCGCCGGTCTGCTCCAGCCGGCTCTGGATGGCGCGTTCGACCACCGCCTTGCTCAGGTTCAGGCCCGTGGCTTCGCGCAGCAGGGTCTGGACCGCGCTCATGGCAGGCTGGCCTCGGGCTGGAACAGCAGGGCGCGCAAGGCCTCCGGCAGCAACTGGTCCGGTTCGACCAGTTGCACCATGCCGCCGGCCGCGCTGGCCACCGCGCCGAGGAAGGGCGCGGCCCGCACGCCGCTCGCTTCGAGCGCCGCTTCGGCCACCTCCTGCACGCCCAGCACGCGCTCGGCCAGCAAGCCTAGCAGATACGTCTGGCCATCGGGCGCGCGGGAATCGGCCACGCGGTAGTCCACCAGGATGATGCGGGTGTCGAAATGCGGCGCGCTGGGCGCCAGTCCGCTCATGCGTGCCAGGTCGATCACCGGCACCGGACGGCCATGGAAGTCGAGCAGGCCGGCCACGCTGTCTGGCGCCAACGGCAACTGCTTCAGGTCGAGCACCGGCAGCACCCGCACCACGCTGCGCAGGCGCAGGCCGTAGCGGTCGGCGCCGATATGGAAGACGAGCTGTTTCATGGCCTTAGACCGCGACCGCGAAGCTGGCCACGCTGCTTTGCAGGTCGCCGGCCGCATACTGCAGCTGGTGCACCGCCTCGCTGGTGGCCTTGAGCGACTCGACCGTCTGCTGGGTGGCATCGTTCAACTGCATCATGGTCTCGGTGATCTGGGACGCGCCCACGGCCTGCGACTGCATGCCTTGCAGCACGGCGTCGAACTGGGGCGCCAGCTTCTGCACCTGATCCATCACGCCCGACAGCTGGTCGGTCACCTGGCGCACCTCGCCCACGCTGCGGCGTATCTCTTCGGAGAATTTATCCATGCCCATCACGCTGGCCGAGACGGCCGACTGCATCTCCTTGAGCATCTGCTCGATGTCCCAGGTCGACACCGAAGTCTGGTCGGCCAGGCGGCGGATTTCGGTGGCCACCACCGAAAAGCCGCGT
>JABTBR010000082.1 GCA_013284265.1 Oxalobacteraceae bacterium
GGGGGCCCCCCCCCGGCTCTTTGCCGTGGGTTTTACGCCTGCGCTGCGGGGCGCGCGGTATCGACCGGTACGCGGCTTGTCTGCACCACGCGGGCGCGCCGCTTGCGCAGCCAGATCAGCACCCCGGTCACGCTGAGCATGGCCACCAGTGCGCCCATCAGAGACATCAGAATGCGCCCGGTCAGGCCCAGGATGCGGCCCGAATGCAGCGGGAACTGGGCTTGCAGGAAAATGTCGCCCGCGCTGCCGGCGCCGGGAATGCGGTCGCCGGCCGGCTTGCCGCTGACGCCATCGAAGTACAGCCAGGCGTTGCCAAGGCCGCCATCGCCATGGTCGTTGCCGGCCTCGAAGAATCCCACACCATACAAACCAAAGGCGGAGGAATAGAACACGCCGCCGGCCGGCTGGGTCCAGCCACGGTGTTCGGCTTCGGCGCGCGCCAGCTCGACGATCTGTTCGCGGCTGTAACGCGGCTCCACCGGCTTGCTGGGCGGCGCGGGCGCGCGGCTGGCGAAAGCATCCGGCGTCAAGGTCGCTACGCTGGCCACCAGTGGACGCACCACCTGATTGTTCAGGTTCATCGATACCGAGGTCACGGCCAGTATCAGCAGCAGGCCCCAGACCCAGACGCCGCCGGAGCGGTGCAGGTCGAAGGTGATCTTGGGGCCGCCCTGGCCCCAGCGGAAGGCGAAGGACTTGCGCCAGCTGCGCCAGTTGGGGAAGGACAGCCACAGCGCGATGAAACAGTCGAGCAGCCAGACGATGCCGATCAAGCCCATCAGCCAGATGCCGAATTCGATACCCCCGACTTCCGGAAGGTGCATGGTGTAGTGCAGCTTGTACAGAAAGGGCAGCAGGTTCTCGCGGCTCAGCGAAATCTCGCCCCACTGGCGCTTGCCTTGGACTTGGCCGCTGTACGGATCGACCGCCACCTGGTTGAAGCCCAGCTCGAACGGCTGGCCGGTGGCCGGATTGATGTGGCCTTCGACCGATAGCTGGGAAGCGTGTCCCGCTTCCACCTCGGTCAGTACATAGCCGACGCGCACGCGCGGGTCGCCCGTCTCGACGATGCGCGCCAGTTCCAGGCCGTTCAGCGGCGCCGCGGCAGGTGTGCCGGCGCTGGCGCTGTGGGCGTGGAACAGGTCGGGATTAAGCCAGGCGTCGAGTTCATGGTCCCAGGAGATCACGGCGCCGGTGGCGCCGGCGATGAACAGGAACACGGCCATGGCCAGGCCGAACCAGCGGTGCAGCAGCACCATGGCAGGACGCAGCGGGGAGGTGGAGGGGATCTTGCGACGGGCCATGCGGGAATTCCTGATCGAATAAATAATAATGAGAATTATTCTCAATTGTATTCGATACAGAATTTACGGGCAAGCCGGAGCCTTTGTCAGGAGTCGGCGGGCTGGCGCATCTGGCTGGACAGGCGCCAGACCAGGCCGGCCAGCACGGCAACGCCCAGCAGCAGGGTGCCCCACAGTGCCAGATTGCGGTTGCGGGCCGACCAGACGCCGGCGGCCTGTTCCTGCTCCGCCTGGGCGCGGGGCGGGCTGCTGAGCAGCGGGCCGGGCGTGGCCTGGTCCAGTCCCGCCAGCTCGGCGGGGCTGAAGCCGGGCGCCACTTGCGCGAGCGGCTGTTCGGCGGCGCTGGCGCGGCTGCGTCCGAAGGCCAGCGTGTAAGGTGCGCGGCCGTTGCCAAGGAAGACCAGCGTGGCCGGGGTCCAGTGCAGTTCCAGCTGGGGCCGCGCGGTACTCAGGCTGTCGGTGCGCAGCACCCATTGCGCGGCGCTGGCCGGGGCGATCGACAAGGGGCTGGAACGGCGGGTCTGGCCGGACTGGGTGATCTGGTACATGGTGGTGTGCAGCAGCGGCTCGAAGCGCCAGCTGGGGCTCTGGCCCAATTGGGCCGGCGCCAGCTCGCGGTAGCGTCCCAGCGTAAACGGCAGCACGATGCTCGTTTCGCTAAATTGCAGGCCGACCTTGCTGGCGGCCAGCGCCACCGGCGCCGCATACACCAGGTCGCGCGGCTCGCGTCCGCGTGCGGCCGGCAGCAGCAGGCTGGCGCTGGGCGCGGGCTGCTCGGTGAGCAGCGGCGTCTCGGCGTGGATCGCGGCAAACTGCAGCGGCGTGCCCTGCAGCCAGTGCAGGCGCGCATAGCGGAAGCGCCGCGCAGGCAGTTCCAGCCGGTCGCTGCTCAAGGTCTCGCTGGCGCTGTTGACCAGCCAGTTCAATTCGGTGGCGCCGATGCCGACCCATTGTTTCAGGTCGTCGCTGACGTCGAGGCCGATCTGGGCGCGGTAGTTGCCGGTGCCGGCCGGCAGGGTGAAGCGCAGCCCGTCGATCAGCGGCGCTTCGTCGTCCGGCGCGGCGCCTTCGGGACGCAGGTCGAGCAGCAAGCCGCTCAGGCGTTCGGCGCGCGCGGTGGAGGCGCCGCTGGCGGCCTCGCCGCGCAGGCGCACGGAGTTCAGGCGCCCGTCGCCGCTGGTGCTCACTTCCACATCGAGCTGGCTGGCGGGATTGGCGCCGGAGCCGCCCATCAGAGGAAAGATCCGCAGCGGGCGGCTGGTGTGGCTGGTCTGGGCGCTGGCCTGCGGCAGTTGCAGTGCGAACGGCAGCGCATTGCCGCCGGCGTCGAATACGCGCAAGTCGTGCAGCTGCGGCGACTGTGCGTGCAGATACACCTCCTTGGGCAGGCGCAGCTGCGTCACACCCTGGCTGGCGCGGGTGTTGACGACGATGCTGTAGGCATAGTCGTGCGGGGTGTCGCTGGGCACCGGTGCGGCGGCGCTGCCAGTTGCCGCCATCAGGCTTGCCAGCAGCAGGGCCGGCGCGGAAGGTAGGATGCGGTTCATGGTGGGTTTCCCGGTACCTTGATTCAGGCGGCGCGCGCGTGCGGCGCCGGTTCGCGTTCGGACGGCCACGGCGCGAGGTAGCCGATCAGTATCATCAGGCCGCCGACGCCGAGGAAGGTGACGATGCGTTCGATGCCGCCCACGTTCGACAGGTCGATCAGGAACAGCTTGAGCACCACCATCCCGAGCAGGCCGGCACCGCCTATCCATAGGGGCCGGTTGGCGTGCGCGGCGGCATGGCGCATGCACAGCAGCGCGGTGACGCTCCAGGTGAGCGACAGCGTGGCCTGGACAAACTGGGAGTCGAACAGCGCGTCGAATTCATAGGGCAGCCCGCGATACTGCGCCATCGCACGCAGCAAGGCCAGGTTGAACCAGCCGTAAGCCAGCATTGCCAGCGCCTGCTGGCCGCGTTGCATGGTCACGGCGTGCTCTATGGCCTGCTGCGGCGTTTGCGCGGCTTGCAGCTGGCGGTAGCAGGACAGCGCGAGTAGCAGCGCATAGCAGTTGCTCAGGTCCAGGGGATTGATCAGCGGCAGATAGGGCAGGGGTGCCATCGCGCCGTTCTGGGTCAGGTTCCACACGCTCACCAGCAGCAGCGCCCAGCCGCAGCCGAGAGGAATGAGCACGGTGCGGTAAAACTCGGCGACGGGGGCCACCGGCCAAAGCGGGGCGGTGGCGACGTCTGCCCGGATGACGGCGCTGGCGCGGGTACGCCGCATCAGCCAGCCCAGCGCGGCCATCATCAGCCAGGCCGGCAGGAAGCGCGACCAGCTGGCGCTGGCGTGCCAGCCGGCGTCGGCCAGCAGCTCGGCCGATGCCGGGTCGCCCGCTTGCAGTGCGCGTGCGATCAGGATAGAGGCCACCGGCCAGATCATCAACCACGGCGTGGCGCTGCGCAGGGTGTGCAGGAATTGCAGCAGCGGCGCGCTCAATTCCTGGTCCTTGCGCTGGCCGGCGCGCATCAGCCATTCATTGGCCAGCCACAGCGCCAGCCAGGCCAGCCACGCTTCCGCGTCGGGCAGGCGGTAGTCCCCGTACAGCGTGGACAGCAGGCCGGCGCTGGCGATGGCGAGCGCGCTCCAGTTCAGCATCTCGCCGCGCAGCAGGGACGGCCAGCCGAGGCGCCGCGCCAAGGTCATCAGCGCAGGGCCGGTGGCCGCCACCAGCAATCCATAGGCGCACCACCATAGCGACGCTTGCGGTGATGCCACGCCGGTGCTGATGCGTTGGTAGCACATCATCAGCCAGGCCGCCAGGATCGGCAGGATGATCAGGATGTACCACAGGCCGGCGCAGCACAGCACGATGCCGGACAGTTTGACCTGGCGCGCATCGCCATACTGGCGCAAACACCAGGCGCTGAGCGCGGCGCCGCCCGTGATCAGCAGCGCGCCCAGAATCGGCGTGCCGAGCAGATTGATGCTGGCGTTATGCCAGTCCCACACGGCGGCGGGAACGAACTGCCAGTTCCCCAGCGCGTAGGGCGAATCGAAGTAGGCGACAGTGCCAAGGAAGGACAGCCAGGCGCAAAGCTGCACCAGCATGCCGAAAGCCCAGGCCAACTGCTGGCGTTGGCGAATGCCGACCCAGAGGATGGCCGTGCCTTCCAGAGCCCAGGCCGCGGAAGTCCAGCGGCCGTCGAGGGCGAAAGGAATCGTCAGGGTGCCGAACACGATGGCCAGCGCCATCCAGGATTCCACCAGCAGCTTGAGCGTGCCGCCACGGCGCTCCCACAGCGCCAGTGCGGCGATCGCGTAGAACAGCGCCAGCGCCAGCGCGGATTGGGCCAGGCCGAAGGATTCGAACCGCATCAGCCCGGATTGCAGGCCGAATGCCAGGATAGGCGTGCCGAATACCAGCGTGCCATCCACATAGTGTTTGAGCGCGGGCGCCTGCTTGCGGGCGTAGGCAAAGGCGATGGCGACGTAGAACAGGAAGAACAGGATCAGGAACAGCTGGGCGGACAGGTAGTTCTCCGGCGTGTAGCGCAGCACGCCCCAGGCCGCGCCGATGACGAAGGTAAAGCCGAAGCCCAGCAGATTCAGCACCCGCCAGGAGCGCAGCAGCGCAATGGCCAGTACCGCCAGGTTGAGCAAAGCGTAATAGGAGAACAGCGCGATATGGCTGCCGCCGCCGGACGAGGCCAGGATAGGCGTGGCGAAGCCGCCGACGATGCCGAAAATCGCCAGCCATTGCGCGTTCTGCATGATGGCCATTAGGCAGGTGGCGGCGGTAATGAGGATCAGCATGACAAACGCCAGCGAGCCGGGAATCAGGTGCAGCAGGCGGAAGGCCGCAAACACGGTCAGCATCAGGATCGCCAGCGCCGTGCCCTGCACGGGAAGGCTGATGTTCGGACGCGCCAAGCGGATGCGCCAGGCCCAGGCGAGCAGCGCCAGGTCGGCCAGCACCACGCCAGCCAGACGCAGTTCCACCGGCACGGACACGCGTGCGCTGGCGTACTTGAGCAGGAAGCTCACGCCCAGGAACAGGATCAGCAGGCCAAGCTTGGCCACCAGATTGCCCTGGAATAGCCAGTCCCTGGCTGAGCTGGGGATGGTGGGCTCGGCCGGCTTACGCGGCGGCGCTTGGCGGCGCGCTGTTGCGGCGTCTGGCGCAGCCCGTGGAGAGGCAGGCGCAGGACCTTGCGCGCTCGTCACCGTGGCCGGGGATTGCGGCTTCATCGCGGGCATCGATTCCGGACTGGCGGCATTGGCTGGATCAGGCTTGGCAGGGTTGGCGTGTAAGGGTGCTGCCACTGGCGCAGCGTCCGAGCGTGGTGCTGCCGCCGGCTGCTTCAAGCGCTGCTCAAGCATGGCAACGCGGCTTTTCAAATCGTCCACGGTGCCATTCATCGCGACATAGCGCTTCAACACCACATCGGCGGTTTCGCGAGATCGTCTGGCGTTGGAATAGGCGAACCCTATGCACGCAAGTAGCACGAGCACCACTGCGGCGGGAATGAGAACGAAATAATAGATGAGGGAGTCCATGACAATCAGCTCCTGCCGGAATGGCGGCGAGATGGGCACGCGAGCAAGCGTAGCGATCGTGCATTCTCTGAGGGCAGGGGGCGGCGGACAAGCGGAAATATCAATGCTTCTACAGAAGCTCCCGGAGGTACTGCGGGGCAGTACCAAGCGATGCGGAGGAACTATTCAGTCCCATGCTGGGAGGGGATGTCTAGTAAAATGCGTTGCCTAATGTGTAATACCTGATGATTGACCAGACCGCGACTGTCGTAAGGCCTGGGGGCGTCCTCGGCCAGCCATCGCCCGGCCTGATGAAGTCGCGCTCGGAGCACGGAGATTGAAATGAACACTTTTTCAAAGCACCCATGATTTTTTTTCGAACTACCTTCGTACCGGTACTTCTCTGTTTTTTCCTCAGCGCGTGCTCTCTGGTCAAACTGAAGGAAGAAGCGAAAGTCTTCTATTCGTCGACGGTGTTGGCCGGATATGTCGCCAGCACGGTTCCCTGGGATCAGCCCATCGTCGTCGCCGCTTACTCCAGGCGCGACGACCAGCTGACAATCGCGCACCACACGGTGCTGCATGAAGCTGGCGGCTACGAGTTGATCGTGCCCCAAGGTGACTATGCCCTGTTTGCCTTCGGCGACGCCAACGGCAACCTGAGACTGGACGAAGGCGAGCCCGTTGGCGGCTACGAGCTTGGACCGGTGCATGCCGCCGGAACGGGGGCGCTGGTGAATCTCGACTTCGCGATATCGAACAAGGCGCAGAGCGCTATCCCGGTCGGCACAGCCGTCGCCGGGCCAGCATCTGGAAAACCGCACAGCACCCAGGTCGGCGCCATCGCCAGCATGGACGGTGAACTGTTTTCCGCCGAATCGGGACGGCGCGGTTACTGGGCGCCGGTCGATTTTTTCAAGGAGGTCGGCGGCAATATCTACTTCCTGGAAGAATACGATCCGCGCAAGACGCCTATCCTGTTTGTGCATGGCGCGGCCGGTTCGCCGCAGGACTGGCGATACTTCCTTCAGCATCTGGATCGCAGCAAATACCAGCCGTGGATTTTCTATTACCCATCCGGTTCCTCGCTCGATTCGATGTCTTACCTGCTGTACTGGAAGTTGAGCAATCTGCAGCGGCGCTACCATTTCGACAGGCTCTATCTGACCGCGCACAGCATGGGCGGACTGGTGGTGCGTTCTTTCCTGGCCAACTATGGCGAGCAATTCCCGGCCGCGAAACTGTTCGTCACCTTCTCGACGCCATGGGGCGGTGATACGATGGCCGACCGGGGTGTCGAATATTCGCCCGCCGTGATCCCCGCCTGGAACGATGTGCGGGCCAGCGGCCGCTTCGTGCAGACGCTGTTTCAAAAGCCGCTTCCGCAAGGTCTCGACTACTATCTGTTCTTCGGGCACGCAGGTCATTACAGCTTGCTGCGTCCCGCCAGCAACGATGGCGCCATTACCCTGACCAGCCAGTTGAGGCCCGCCGCCCAAAGCGAGGCCAGACGCGTGTTCGGATACGATGCGGACCATGTTGGCATCCTCTCGTCGCCACAGGTATTCGCCCAATACGATGCGCTGCTCAAGGCGGCGGACAAGAACGGCGACGATGGCCAGGCTGCGCTCAAGGGCAATTTGCGGGTGGCGTTTTCTTATACGCGGCCGGATCAGACGCCGGCCTCCGAGCCGATGCTGGTACTCACGCCTGCCGATGCGCTCCGCGAGCGGATTGTGCTGCCACTCAGCGCGCGTGACAGCGGACGTGAACTCGGTCCGCTCCCACCCGGTCGTTATAGCGTAGGCCTGGTGGCGCGTGGCTTCGAGAGCACGCCATCGAGCACGCAGGTAAGCATCGGCGCTGGAACTATTCCGGAACTGCATTTCGAATTGAAGCCTCAAGGTACCTTGTATGGATACATCGGCGCCGACGTCAAGCCGGTCGATAATCCGGCAGGTAGTTTTCGACCGGGGCGTCGCAACATCCAGATTGAATCCATCGTCTTGAGTAACGGGACGGACCGGCGCGAGATCACCCCGGCCAGCGAAACGAGGAACCGTACTCTTGAAACTTACCTGGCGGGCGAGGACTACGCTTTTGAATCGTTTTTTTCGTTTGTCGGTTTGAACGAAGGCAGCTATGAATTGACGATCAAAGTGCCGGGTTACCAGCCGTACCGCCAGACCTACCATGTCGTGCCGGGGAAATATGGTTACTTGACCCCGATCGATTTGACGCCGTTGAAATAGGCGATATTTTTGCGCTGGCTGCCTAACGAAGTCAGTTCCGCGGTTAATAATTTATGAAAGTCAGTTCTATGGTGTGGGAACGCATAAAGAAGCTTGTCGGCACTGGGAAAACGGAAAGTGATTCCCCGTCGGGAGAGAATGCCGACGTTGCCGATGCAGGAACAGCAAAGCCGGCGGTTGCCTGGATCAATGCCGAGGACAATCCGTGGCGCGTTTCTGTACTGGACGTGCGGCCATTGACCTATGCGATGGTTTCAACCTCCGCCGATCCACAATGTGCCACAAACGCGATTTCTTATGGGGAAGATGATGGAACTGTCTTCATTGGAGATGCGCCGAAAGTAGTGCGTATCGTTCCCTCAAGCCTGACGTTTCCCGTCGATCAAATTCTTGTCGATGGAGTCCTGTTTGTTCCCAGGCAGATGGAACATAAGTGGGCAATCTTCTATCACCAGGAAAAAATAATCTGCGTTCGAAGCTGGCAACGCCAGGTTGCCGTGATAGCGCACGTCAAAAGCTCGATGGGGAGTATAAGGATCACAGAAATTCAGGGAGTATTCTGCGCCGCGGACGAAGATCCGGACTTTACGGAGCGGACGCTGGACTACCTGCTTCGGAGCCATGTGCTTGGCTTGCCTTATCCGGCTCCGCTTCCCCCAGGTATGGGCGCGGCACTCAATTGCGATGATGTGGCGCTTTGGTGTTTTTCCCTATATGGCAATCTGGTCGCGTTCGCGGCAGAAGAGCGGATCGAGCATGTTCAGCCGAGCAAATTGCTTCGAACGCATTCAGTGCTGCATATTGCGGTCGCGCGGGGCGATTTGGACGCGGTCAAGGCCTGCCTCGCGCAGGGGCGCTCGACCGAGGTGCTTGCGGGCGATGGTCTGGCACCGCTGCATTGGGCTCTGGCCAGACCGGAGGTGACGGTCATGGAAGTGCTGCTCGCGCATGGATCGCCGGTGGATATTCGATCCGAGGAGGGCGCTACTCCATTGATGAATGCAGTGCAGATGTCCAAACCTTTATTCGTGTCTTTCCTGCTGGAGCGGGGAGCCGAGGTAGATGCGCGCGACCTGCGGGGATTCACGTCCCTGCACCGCGCGGCCGAAATGGGGCACCTGGATGTGGCGAAGATATTGATCGCAGCAGGGGCGTCTCCATTTCTTGAGGCTGAAGGGCATAGCGCATTGACGTTAGCCGAGGGGCGTGGAGAGCTAGAAATGATCAAGCTTTTGCGGACCCGCTTACAGGCGTGATCCGATACACGCAGCGGCGGGCGCCGGCCAGCAGATGTTCGCTGCGCTCGACCGAGCAAGCGTCGCCCAGCACGCGCTTGAAAATGTCCAACTCCGAGCGGCAGAAGCTTTGGCACTCCCGGGCCGCGGCGCAGATGGGGCAGTGATTCTCCACCAGCAGTACGCTGCCGTCGGCCTGTGTTTCGGCTTCGGCCATATAGCCTTCGGCGCTGCGCGCTTGCGCTAGCGCGGCCACGCGCGCGGACAGGGCGGAGCCGGCCTCCTGCGCTGGAGCGCTGTCAAGGTGCGCCAGATACTGCGCTTCGCTGAGCCGCTCGCGCGCAGAGATTAATTTCTCCAGCCCCGCCTCGCCGAACAAGGCGCGCACCTGCTCGATCAGTTGCAGCGACAGGTCGGCATGCCGGTCGGGGAAGCGTGCGTGACCCGCTTCACTCAACAGCCAGCGGCGTGAAGGACGTCCTACCTTGTCGGCGATGTCCTCAAACAGCACCATGCCTTTTTCCTGCCATGATTCGAGCTGACGGCGTGCGCCCATCGAGGTGATGTCGAGCAGCGCGGCCAGTTGCTGCGCCGTTTGCGGGCCGCGCGTCTTGAGCAGGAAAAGAACCTGTTCGGCGGTATTCATGGATTCGCTCCCCGCATGCCGGAGCTTGTGGCGGCAGGGCCGCTATCGTTGGCCATGCTGGCCTGCCAGTGCGTCATGCGCCACGCAGACCACGCCGACAGCGCCGCGCCGAGCAGCAGGATCAGGCGGGTGTCGATCAGCGTCAGCACCGCACCGGCCAGCGCCATCAGGATGTTCGCCAGGCAGAAGGTGGTGGAGATCAGTCCCATCACGGCGCCCTGGCCATGCGCGCCGAAACGTTCCGCGCACCAGTTGGGCATGATGGCGTTGTAGAAGGAGTGCGGAATCCCGAACAGGACGATGGCGGCCAGGCCCACCCAGGCATTCCCCAATACCAGCAGCGCAATCATGGCGGCCACGCCGAAGGCGAAACGGCGCGCGCGCAGCAGCGGCTCGCCTTTGTGCGGACGGCCCGCGACGATGGTGGTGGCCGTCATCAGCGCGCACATGGCGGCCGTGGCCCAGGCGATGCCGCGGGCGCCGTAGCCCGGCACTTCCACCAGCCACAGTGGATAGAACTCGTAGAAGGCGGTGACGCCGCAGGTATAGGCCAGCTGGATGATGAACAGGCTGCGCAGCGCCGGTACGCGCAGCAGGTTCAGTGCATGGCGGTCGCGCGCGACCTGCCACCACGAGGTGGTGGCCAGCGAAGGCGCTTCGCGCGGCAGCGCGATCGCCACCAGCACCGCCGTCATCAACAACAGGGCGACAGCGACCCAGAACGGCACAGTGATGCCCCATGCCAGCGTGAAGCCGGCCAGCAGCGGCCCGGCCAGCCAGCCCATATAGAAGGCGCCATTCAGCCAGGACAGGGCGCGCATGCGCAGATCGCCGTCGAGTTTATCGGCCAGCAGCGCGCGCGCCACCGAGCCATTGCCTTCCATCAGCCCCGTGGCCAGGCGCGCGATGATGAACAGCGGGTAGGATTCCAGGATCAGCGACCAGGCGGTGACGGCGTGGCCGATGCCCGCGCCGATCGCGGTGATCAGCAGCAGCGGGCGGCGGCCGAAGCGGTCCGACAGTGGTCCGAGCAGGGCGGAGCCGATCAGCAGGCCAATCGGGTTGATGGTCAGGGCCAGGCCAAACAGCAGTTTGGGCGGCAGGTCCATGAAGGTGTTCAGGCCGTTGGTCACGCCAGCGGCAAACAGGGGCGGCAAAATCGGGTAGGGCAGGGCGGCGCCGATGGTCGAGAGCAGCGCGAGCAGGCAGGCGGCGGTAATCAGCAGGGAGTTTTTCATTTTTTGACGGACTGGAGGACAGGACTTCACTGTAGTCCCGCCTGCTAAATATGTAAACTAAAATGTTTATTAACTATGCCACGAGCAGGGATATCGCTAGCGCAGATCGCGCTGGCGCCGGAACGCCAGCCAGCCGGCCAGCGCGGTGACGCTGGCGACAATCACCACCACGACCAGGAAGCCATGTGGCGCATCGGCCAGCGGAATGCCGCCCACATTCATGCCCATCAGGCCGGCGATGATGTTGATCGGCAGGGCCAGCACGGTGACGATGGTCAGCACGAACAGGCTGTGGTTATTGCCTTCGTTGACCAGCGCCGCGATTTCTTCCTGTATCAGCTTGATGCGTTCCTGCAGCGAGGCCATATCGGCCAGCACCATCGAGAATTCCTCGGTGGACTGGCTCAGTTCCTGGGCGTCGAGTTCCACCATCCACGCCGGCGGCCTTTGCAGCAGCCGGAACAGGGCCGCGGGCTCGGGCGCCAGCAGGCGCTGCAGGCGCACCAGCACGCGCCGCAGCGCGCCCAGGCTGGCGCGCTTGGTGGTCAGCTTGCCGGCCAGCAGATTGTCTTCGATATCGTCCACCGTCTGCATCGCGTCGCGGACGATTTTCTGCAGCGCGTCGGCCTGGTCGCGCAGCAGGTGGATCAGCAATTCGACCGAGGAACGGATCGGCTCGCCGTTGCGCACGGCGTTGCGCAGGCCGTCGATGGCCTTGAGCGGCTTGCGGCGCGCGCTGATGACGATCTGCCGGTCCACGCTCAGCCACAGGGTGGAGATGTCGGAAGGCTCGAAACTGAAGTCGTGCAGCACGTCGTTGACCACCGCCACCAGGGTATTGTCGGCCAGTTCGATGCGGGTCGAGCGCGGACCTTCGTGCAGGCTGTCGTGGAACTCCTCGGGTAATTGCAGGTGCTCGTGCAGCCATTTTTCGCTGGCCGTATTGGCCAGGTTGAAGTGCAGCCAGATGAATTGCTGCGGATGCTGTTCGCGTTCACGCAGCCATTGCAGGGCCTGGGGCGATTCTATGGGGATGCCCTGGCTGCCGCTCTGTCCATCGCCGCCGAACAGATAGCCGCAGACCAGCCCGGATTGATCCGATCCGTAAGTCAGGGGTGCTGCCTGCATACCACTCACACCAGCAGCGCGGCGTTCATGGCGGCGGCGTCGATGGCGGATTCTTCCAGCATGAAGCTGAGCATGTCTTCATCGATGAACAGGTCGATCACCGAGTCGGAATGGGCCGGCAGCGCCTTCGATGCCACTTGCAGCGGCGAAGCGACCGGCGACAGGTGGTTGGCCAGCAGCAGGGTGTCGAGCAGGCTGTCGGGCGGTACCGACATGAAGCTGTCGCGCAGGCCTTCGATGGCGGCGCTGACCGGCTCGGGGATGGAGAGCTGGTTCAACACTTCGCGCTGGATGATTTCTTCGCTGGAGGTTTGCCAGTTTTCGGGATCGTCTTCCAGCAGGCCGGGGAATTCGTCGGCGCGCGAGAGCAGGTAGAAGCCGCCGACTTCGTGGACGATGGCGGCGAACAGCGCGGTATCCGGATTTACATTGGTGATCTGGCGCGCGATGATGCGCGCCAGCGCGGCGACGTGGATGGTGTGATCCCACAGCTGTTCGGCCTTGGCGCGCACGTCCGGGTGGATGATCTTGCTGCCGAACTGGCGCACCACCATGGCCGCGGCCAGCGCGAACAGGTTCTGGTAGCCGATGCGCATGATGGCGCCGCGCACGTGGGTGATGGCGGGGGCGCCGGCGCGGTTGAACATGGCCGAGTTGGCAATCGCGACAGTACGGGCGGCCAGCAGCGGCTCGGCCAGCACCAGGCTGATTGCCTTTTCGATAGGACAGTCGGGATCGTCCAGCGCCAATTGCACGCGCAGCGCCGCATTGACGCTGGTAGGAAAGATCAGTTCGCCACGAATGGCGAGGGCGGCGATGTGCCCGAACGCTTCCAGTTTATTCATGTAGAAAATTATACGGCGGCTGAGACGCAATCTCAACGCATATCACTTGATATACGCCGGGTGTGGTGCGAAAGCTGGCAGGGGCGGGCGGATGCGCCAAGAAAAAGGGCGCCCGGATGACGGGCGCCCCGAAAGAGCCACCGCGATACGGCGGCCCGGAGACGGTGGCCCGGATCGGGCCACAGAGAGCGGTGCGGCTTGTTGGCCTGAGTTACAGAATCAGGCGCCGGCCAGTTGCGGCTGCAGCACGCCGGCCTGGTCGGCATAGCGGCTGACTGACAGGTCGTCGGCGCGGATGGCCGGACGGCGCGCCGAGATGATGTCCGACAGCAGTTGGGCCGAGCCGCAGGACATGGTCCAGCCCAGGGTGCCGTGGCCGGTGTTGACGAACAGATTGCGCAGGCTGCTGCGGCCGACGATGGGCGTGCCGTCCGGCGTCATCGGACGCAAACCGGTCCAGAAGCTGGCGGCGGCGGTGTCGCCAGCGCCGGGGAACAGGTCGTTGACCACCATTTCCAGCGTGGCGCGGCGGCGCGGGTTCAGGCGCTTGTCGAAACCGGCGATTTCCGCCATGCCGCCGACGCGGATGCGGTCCTCGAAACGGGTCACGGCAATCTTGTACGTCTCGTCCAGGATGGTCGACACGGGCGCCGCGTCGGCGTTCAGAATCGGCACGGTGATCGAATAGCCTTTGAGCGGGTAGACGGGAATGTCCACCAGATTCTTGAGCAGGGTGGTGGAGTAGGCGCCCAGCGCGACCACATAGGAGTCGGCCTTGACCAGTTCGGCGCCGCACTGCACGCCGGCGATCGCGTCGCCCGCCACGGCCAGGCCGGTGATGTCGACGTTGTAGCGGAACTTCACGCCCAGCTCGACGGCCATGGCCGTCAGCTTGGTGGTAAACAGCTGGCAGTCGCCGGTTTCATCGTTGGGCAGGCGCAGGCCGCCCACCAGGCGCTCACGCGAGGCGTCGGCCAGGCCCGGCTCGGCGCCGGCCAACTGGGCCGCGCTCAGCAGCTCGTACGGGACTCCTGTATCCTGTAAGACCTGGATGTCCTTGGCGGCGTCGTCCAACTGCTTCTGGGTGCGGAATAACTGGGTGGTGCCGCGCTGGCGGCCTTCGTACTCGATGCCGGTGGAGGCGCGCAAGGCCTTGAAGCAATCGCGGCTGTATTCGGCCAGGCGCACCATGCGCTCCTTGTTGACCGCATAGCGCTCGGGCGTGCAGTTGCGCAGCATCTGCCACATCCATTGCAGCTGGAACAGGGTGCCGTCCGGCGTGATCGACAGCGGCGCGTGGCGCTGCAGCATCCATTTCATGGCCTTCAGCGGAATGCCGGGCGCGGCCCAGGGCGAGGCGTAGCCGGGCGAGATCTGGCCGGCGTTGGCGAAGCTGGTTTCCAGCGCGGGGCCGGGCTGACGGTCGAGCACCGTGACATCGTGGCCCGCCTGGGCCAGATAGTAGGCGCTGGTCACGCCGATGACACCACTACCCAGAATAACAACGCGCATATACATGTCCCCAGTTCGTTTGGCTTGTGCCAGATATAACACTATGGTATGTTCAAATGACTAGCATTTGTTACTGTATAAATAGGGAAATTTAGTAAGAATTTATGCGAACTCAAAAAGAATCCGTCCGTAGCCTGGACAAACTCGATCGCAAGATCCTGCGCATCCTGCAGGATGACGGGCGTATTTCCATGAAGGACCTGAGCGAGCAGGTGGGTCTGTCGATCACCCCGGCGATCGAGCGCGTCAAGCGCATGGAGCGCGACGGCGTCATCACCGGCTACCATGCGCGCATCGATCCGCCCGCGCTGGGCGCCAAGCTGCTGGTGTTCGTGGAAATCACGCTGAACCAGAAATCGGCCTCGGTGTTCGAGCAGTTCCGGCGCGAAGTGCTGCGCATCCCCGAGGTGCAGGAATGCCATCTGGTGTCGGGCGACTTCGATTACCTGATCAAGGCGCGCATCCACGAGATGGCCGAGTACCGCAAGCTGCTCGGCGAAATGCTGCTGCAACTGCCGGGCGCGGCCCAGTCCAAGAGTTATGTGGTGATGGAAGAGATCAAGGAAACGCTGGTGCTGTCGACCGAAGTGCCGCAGTAGCGACGTGGCCGCTGCGACCGCGCTGCTGCCTCGCGCACCTTGGGCCGCGCTTCAGTTAGAATGCGCCAAGGGCCATCGTCACGAACTGGAGCAGTTGTGAACAGCAAGAACGGCAATTCGGAACTCCCGCCGCACCACGAGCACAACGTCACGGTGCGCTCGCTGGACGAGCACATGTCTTCCGACCAGAGCTTCAGCTCGGCCTATGCGCGCGCGGTCGGCGCGATTGCCGCCTCCGACGGTGCGATCACGCTGGCGCAGTTCGCCGCCGTCACCGATATCGCCGGCGAGGGCAAGGCTTCGGCCGTGTTCACCGCGCTGGTATTGAATGCCATCGAGTCCGGCGTCAGCGTCGACTGGGCGCTCAGCGCGCTGGCCAAGAGTGCCGCCACCGCCGATCAGGCGGCGCGCGATTCCGCCTTTAGTACCAGCCTTCCTTTACTGGCCCTGCATGGCGCGCAGGCGCGTGCGCTGGCGCTGCGGCTGGCCAAGGCGCTCGGTGCGCGGCCCCATCCTGAAGCTATCGAACGTTTGCCTGCGCCGGAAGAGCGCGGCCTGCTGGCCAATCTGGGCGAGCAGGCGCGCAAGCTGGTCAAGGGCCGCAGCCTGGCCGACGCCGTCAGCGATTTCGCGCGCGGCACTGGCCAGCAGGAGCTGGTCGAGCAGGCCCGCAACTATCAGGCCGGGCAGCTGGAATTGCAGCAAATTCGCACGCTCGTGCAAAACGCCGCGGCCACCATCAATCAGGCCATCACCACGTATCAGGAGCAGGCGCGCATGCTGCAGGTGGGCGAGGCCAGTGCCACCAGCGTGATCAGCGCCGCGCAGGAACTCAAGCATCAGGTGCAGCAGCGCCTGACGCTGGTCGATGCGCGCATCGCCTACGAGCGCAGCATGCTGGTGCAGGAAATCGAAGATGCCGTCCACGATGCCGGCAACGCCATCGAGCTGGCCATCACCGACCGCCTCAATACCGACAAGTGGAAAGAAGAGGAAGTCTGGGACAGCATAGGCCGCAACCAGTTTGGCCAGGAGATGGAGCGCAGGCTGGACCGCGTGATCCGGCGCAAGGAAGAGGCGCTGAATCTGCTGCAGCAGGAACTGCGGCTGTTCCAGCAGGCGATGCGCCTGAGCCAGACCTCGGTGTTCCAGCGGCAGCATCACACGGCGCTGTCGCGCCTGATGCCGCGATTGCGACTGGGGACGCGGCTGGCCAATAGCGCCGACACGGCGGCCAATGTCACCTTGATGGGCGGTGCGGTCGCTGCGGCGGGGACGGGCACGGCGGCTTATCTGTTCGGCGCCGCCGTGGTGCTGCCGGTGCTGGCGCCCGCCGCGCCCTTTGTGGGCGGTGCCGTGCTCTTGGCCGGCGTATTCAAATGGTTCGCCGATGGCGGCAAGCGCAAGCGCTCGGAAATCCGCGACAAGCGCACCGCGTTCGAGGAAGAGCTGCGCCGCCAGTTCGAAGAGGCCGAGCTATCGTTCCATCATCAGCTCGATCTGGTGGCCGACGGCTTCCACGGTTCGGCCCTGCATCTGCTCACTCCCATCATGCTCGAAGCCGAGGCGGCCGGGCGCATCCAGGGCATGCGCCAGCGCGTGGCCGACCGGGTGATCGCCCAGGCGCACAGCGCGATTCGGCTGCTGGAAGCGGAGATCAGCAAGGCTTGACGTCACCGCATACGGAAGGGCTGGATGAAAAAATTCTTTCTTGCGGGCCTGCTGATGTTGTTGGCATCGCTTTCCGGCGCGACAAAAATGGGAATTGCCGGCCTGGATGCTTTGGTCAAGATGTCGGACCTTATCGTGGTCGCCAAAGTGAGCAAGGTCGACATGATCGATGGCGCTGGAAAACAGGTGAACGACGTCAGCGCGATGACGGGGCAGGGTTCGGGAAATACTATCCGCATGTATTTGCAGGTGAGCAAGGTGCTTTTCAACAGCGGTCCAAAACCGCCAGCCACCATCGTTGTAAACGAGACGCGAGCGAAGATCTTGCAACTTGGTCCGATGAGAGATCTGTCGAAAGAAAGGATGGAAATCTTCTTTCTTAAAAAAGGAAGCCATGAGCCGGCTGATCCGGGCTCATTTCGAAGAGATTTGTCTGAAAAACCTGCTGTCTTAAAGTTAATCACTGAAATTTCAAAATCGGCACGCTAGTTTTGATAGACTTTTTGGCCGAAAAATGCTGCGCCAGTCTAAACGACCTAGGTATGGATTTTCTGAACGGCTGCTAACGCCCG
>JABTBR010000083.1 GCA_013284265.1 Oxalobacteraceae bacterium
GATTTCCGGAAAAGGAAGGGTGGGGTAGTCCCTGCGTGCCCCTATAGCTAACCCTCTCTTTTCCTTCTTTTTTCTTCTCTTTCTCTTGGTTTTTCTCCTCTCGCGGAACCACTGCTTAGCTTTCAGAGTCTAAAAGAGGTAAGAAAAGAAGAAAAAAGAGGAGAAAGAGCATGTTCACCATAGTGTCCGTCCACCTGCATACCCCCGTCCTCCTTCAGCTACTTGCTATGGAGCAGGCTAACGAGCAAAACACAGTCTCCAGCCTGATCGGTAAAGCACTGGAGCTTTACCTCAGTCAGCCGCCCGAAATAAGGGATAAAGCGGCCTGCCAGCGGGAAATCATTCACGGCTACCAGTGGAAAAACGTCTTCCTCCCAGAGGGCACCGTACTACGTAGTTGGAGCTATGGCGAGAATAACTACGCGGTTGTCGAAGGTGACCAGCTCATGCATGCCGGGCGCTCGGTCTCGCCCAATCAATTCGCCCGATCCTTCGCCCGCACCTTCCGCAATGCCTGGATGGACCTGAGCATTAAGCGGCCACAGGACAAAACCTATATCCACGCAAACCGGCTACGGCGGGAAACGGCCCGGTTGGAAAAGGCCGCATTGGAAGCCGCGTGCACTTCAGCCCTGACACCGCCGCCGCAGCCTGCATTGCCGTCACAGTCACACGCGCGGCCGCAGGTAAGTCCTGCGTCTAACCCGGCCCCTACACCAGCGGATTCCGCCCCCGCACCGACGCCTTTACCAGCCACGCCCGCAAGCAATGCAAGTCTGTCCAGCCAACTGGCAACCTTGCTCACACAAACTGTCGCAACAGCTGCTCAGCTAGGTGCCGCCAACGCCCCGCACAATCGAATCGCGCAACCGAGGGATGGCATCGCCAGCGATGAGTGGTGCCTGCCGGAGAGACGCAAATTCCGTGTCCGCTTAGAAGACATTGATTTCTGATGGCTGATTTGCCCGATCCAAGTCCGCAGCGCATGCTCGGGGTGCGACCCGCCGGGACTCGGCGTCCCCGTCGTCCCCCAGCACTTCGCCCTGGGTTTTGATTCGCTTTTCGCTCTTCGCCCTGGGTTTTCTTTCAACTCCGCCCGAAAGAAGCCCCCAAACAGATCCCAGTTGCATATACCATTGTCCCATGGCAGCATAGTGCACCTACCCGGCCACCGCTCGTCCGTCCGAAAGTCCTTGATGACCCAGAATTTCTTCCAAACCTTCATATTGCTATTGCTGGTTACCGATCCCTTCGGCAACGTCCCCCTGTTCGCCAGCGTATTGAGCCCGGTCCCCAAGCACCGCCGCTCCCGCATCGTCATCCGCGAATGTGCGATCGCCTTCGTGCTGCTGCTCATCTTCATGTTCTTCGGCCGCCACTTCCTGGAAGCGTTGCAGCTATCTGAAGTTTCGCTGCGCATCGGCGGCGCCATGATCCTGTTACTGATCGCCATCCGCATGATCTTCCCCCACCCCGACGGCGTGCTCGGCAAGACCGACGGCGGCGAGCCCTTCATCGTGCCGCTGGCGATTCCCGCCCTGGCCGGACCATCCGCATTGGCCACGGTGTTGCTGTTCTCCCGCGAAAGCATGGGCGAAGTGCTGGTCCACGTCGCCGCGCTGGCGGCGGTGGGCGTGGTCTGGCTGGCGGTATTCCTCGGTGCGGAGCGCCTGCAGAAAGCGCTAGGCCCTCAGGTCATGACGGCTTTCGAGCGGTTAATGGGCTTGATTCTGACCGCGATGTCGGTCGAAATGCTGCTTGGCGGCATACGCGAGTTCGTCAAAACGCTGTAAAGAGCAATATCCAGGCGGAAGTGAT
Organism: Oxalobacteraceae bacterium; assembly: GCA_013284265.1. Classification (GTDB taxonomy): domain Bacteria; phylum Pseudomonadota; class Gammaproteobacteria; order Burkholderiales; family Burkholderiaceae_D; genus Rugamonas. The sequence continues at coordinate 1,819 of JABTBR010000083.1, forward strand.
GAAATTGATAAATTAACAATTAAATATTATAATAATTTCATACTTCCGATCCAGTGCTATTTATATTGATGCGAATTTCCCCACTTTGCCATTTCCTCTTGTTGGTATTGCTTTCTGCCACTTGGCATGTTCACGCTGAACCAGCTTTCCCGTCAGCTATAACAGGGGCACAGTGCCCTAAGCAAATCGTCAACGAGCAGAAAAATTTGGATGATCTTGTCGTTGTATTGAATCTGATTCGCGAGCACTACATGGCTGCTTACATGGAAGCTATTTGCGAATTTAGTCAAGAGATTCCGCCGTCAGTGCCAGAGGTATTATTCGAGTTCGGCGCGGAAAGGGCCTATGCGTTTCGCCTGTATCGCATCGATTTAGTCTCGAATATTAATGGCAAAGCAAAGATGCGGGAAATTAATCGAGAAACCTATTTAAGCTTTGCAGAGAAAACATTCATGCCTGTACCGGGGCTGAAGTTGTCGCTTAGTCCTATAGCTTGGAATGGTGTCGAAATCACAAGCAATGTGAATCCATCTTGGAAAAAACTGGAAGAGTGGACCTTGCGTTGGATTGATGTCAAAGATCTTCATACGCAAGATAAGGTCGGATTGCAAGGCGTAATCCATTCGGTCACCGCTCCTGAAATGAGCGAGGGTTACAGCACGTTTTCCGTTGATTTTGGCTCTGCGCCGGTAGCCGCGATCGAATCGCTACTCCAACTGCTTGCTGATCTCGGCGCTACGGAAGTGCAGATGCGCTCTTCCTGGGTGAAGTAGAGCTGGTTCTGGCAAAGAATTTGCCGATTTCACATCTAGCAGCAGGCGCAGGAGGCCCAAGCGAAATAGATGGAATATATTGATTTATTCAAAGCTATCATCCGATGATGAACCGTCTTCCCGATGCCGAAGTTATCCTCCGCCTTACGTCCACCGCAGATGGCGGAAAGGATAGGGCCATCTCATCGAACTATCGACCACAATATTCAATTCGAGATGGCTATCTTACGTCCGTGAATCATGAATTGATTGATGTTGTTCAAATAGCTCCTGGTGCTGAGGGACGCTGCAGGATATGGTTCATTACACCAGAGGCTTATCCGGAATCAATTTTGCCTGGGCGCGAAATTGTTGTTTCCGAGGGCCAGCGTCGGGTAGGAACCGCGATCGTTGTCGAGGTTATAAATCCAATTTTACTAGCGCAAGGTTAGCTAAATTTTTAATTCCGCCAAGGCCTCTCGAGGTACCAGGGGCAAGTCCGGCATTCGGACATGACCTCGGCTTTCATTTGTCCACATGGCCCAGTCTGTGTCTACACGTCAGACTGACCTTGATGCGGCTGACCCTGACCACCGGCGTCCCGGACCTATTATGCTATTAACGCAACGGGAAATGCGCCTCGGCCAAGACCCGCAGCTCGGCTTCAGATCGGGGCGATTTGCTGGCCACCGCCCACAGATCAAAGAAAGGCGCGCGGCCGCGGCACAGGCTGGCGGTGGTCGCGAAACCCGCGCCGCGTAAGGTGCCGTCCAGCACTTTCTGGGTAAAGCCGCAGCGGTGGGCCATGTACAGATTGCCTTGGGTCATGGAAGGGCGATGGCCATAGAGGATGTCGATCGGCGCGATGGGACCTGCCGGGGAGCTGTAGGCCTCATCGGTGAGCCGGTCCTCGGCGATCAGCTTGCACACCGATTGCAGGTCCGGACAGGTAACCACCAAAAAACCGTCGGGCCGCAGCACCCGCAGGAATTCCTTCAACGCGACACCAACCTCATGCGGATACAGGTGTTCGATATTGTGGCTGGAGTAGATGGCATCGACCGATGCATCGGCCACGGAGGACATGTCGGTCATGGTGCCGACCAGGTCGGGGCTCACCGATTCGTCGATGTCGAATCGCATTTCCTGCCAATTATCCGAGGCGAATCCCCGGGTGGTTTGGTTCTTACGTTTTGGACCGCAGCCGACGTGTAAAAAAGTGGGCAATTGTTCTCTCCATCTATAGGTGGGGCAAGTGGTTCAGGGGCGCTTTGAGGAACAATCGATGTGAAGCCATTGTAAATCGCTGGGGACACACTGAAAAATTCGGTTTTTGAGCATAGTAACGCTAGCGAGGATCGCAAGGCGAGGGGTAAGTCTGATTATTTGGACACAAACTCGGCCTTTGGACCCAGTAAATGTTTTTGGGCTGTGTTCGAATGGGCATTCGGGCGTCCCAGTCGGTATCCGCTTTTTAGCCAGCCGCCAGTCTTTGGCGAGTCGTGCTAATCTAGCAACCTTGGGCTGGCGGAACGTTGTCGATTCGGATACCTAACCGCAGTCATCAATAATTTCACTTCGCATGGAGCTGACGAGCATGGGCGTTGAGTACAGACATTTCCTGGTGGTGGACGATGCGCAGTGGCGTCCACAGAGTGACACAGCGGCCAGAGTGGAGGCGGTACTGCGCGACTGGTCACTCATTGGCGAGGTCGAGCATATCGAGGACCTTTCGGCCCCTCAAAAACGGCACACGGGCTCCTCTAACAGTGCCGCTTCGCCAGGTCCGGGAGTCGCTATCGTCTATTCTGGCGGGGCAGGAGCGGCGGTAGAGACTGTTGCCGGTCCGTCCCTGTATGCGGATATCACAGCGGCTGACCGGTACATCAAGAGAGCGACCTTGGTCATTGGTGACGATTATCGAGTGCAGTGGTGTGCGGATGGCATCTATTTCGAGCTCGTGACGCCACCGATGGCCAATGGCGCGCCGATTGAGGCTGACGATGTCGAACTCTACGACACATTATTTACTGCGACCTACCCGTCCGCGGAGGCAAGCTCGCCTCCGGTCGTGATTGCGCACATTGAAGAAAATACCAAGCCATGTGTCGCATGGAATTCCTGCCTTGGTTTCTGGCGCGGTGCACTCGTGCTCGACTTTGGAAAGGATCTCCCTGCCATTGGCGAAAAAGTACGCGCACTTCCTGCCCGTGAATTCGTGGCCGCGATCAGTGCTGCCCTTCGCGGACCGCTTGTCGAAATTGGGGAGTTTTACTGACCGTCGAAACTCGGCTTTCCTCTGCGGTTTCTTGCGGCGAGACATCAGCGCTGAGCGGTGAGGGCGGATAGGGATATCCCGGTCGAAGCGATCGGGATATCCATTGATAGCTTCGTCTTATTTCCCTAGCATCGACACTACATTGTCCGACCCCGGCGCCCCAAACAGCTGCTCCTTGAGCAAATGCAACTGGTCGCGCACCTGCGCCGCTTTTTCGAACTCCAGATTCTTGGCGTGATCGATCATCAGTTTTTCCAGGCGTTTGATTTCCTTGCTGATCTGCTTCTCGCTCATCGATTCGTACTTGGCCTGCTCCTGCGCCGTTTCCAGATTCTCGCGCGCTTCCTGCGGGCTGTAGACGCCGTCGATCATGTCGCGGATGACTTTGTGTACGCCGCGCGGGATGATGCCGTTCTCGAGGTTGAAGGCGATCTGCTTGTTACGGCGCCGTTCGGTCTCCCCAATTGCCCGGTACATCGAGTCCGTCATGCGGTCCGCATACAAAATCGCCACGCCATTCAGATTCCGCGCCGCGCGGCCGATGGTCTGGATCAGCGAGCGCTCCGAGCGCAGGAAACCTTCCTTGTCCGCATCCAGAATCGCCACCAGCGACACCTCCGGCAAATCCAGACCTTCGCGCAGCAAGTTAATGCCGACGAGCACATCAAAGGTACCAATCCGCAGATCGCGCAGAATCTCCACGCGCTCGACGGTTTCGATATCGCTGTGCAGATAGCGCACTTTGATGCCGTGATCGCCGAGGTACTCGGTCAGTTGCTCGGACATGCGCTTGGTCAGCGTGGTCACCAGCACCCGTTCGTTCTTGGCGATGCGGTCCTGGATCTCGGACATCAGATCATCGACCTGGCTGCTGGCCGGACGCACGATGACGGCCGGATCGACCAGCCCGGTAGGGCGAACGACCTGCTCGACCACCTGATCCGAATGGGTCTTTTCGTAATCCGCAGGGGTGGCCGAGACGAATACGGTCTGGCGCATCTTCTGCTGGAATTCTTCGAACTTGAGCGGGCGGTTGTCCAGCGCGGACGGCAGCCGGAAGCCGTAGTCGACCAGATTGGTCTTGCGTGAACGGTCGCCGTTATACATGGCGGACAGCTGGCCGATCAGCACGTGCGACTCGTCCAGGAACATCAGCGCATCCTTGGGCAGGTAGTCGATCAGCGTCGGCGGCGGTTCGCCGGGCAGGGCGCCGCTCAGGTGGCGCGAGTAGTTTTCGATGCCCTTGGTGAAGCCGATCTCGGCCATCATCTCCAGGTCGAAGCGGGTGCGCTGTTCGATGCGCTGCTCTTCGATGAGCTTGGTTTCCTTGCGGAAGAATTCCAGCCGCTCGCGCAACTCGTCCTTGATGGTCTCGATCGCGCGCAGCACGGTCGAGCGCGGCGTGACGTAGTGCGAGCCGGGGTAGACGGTGAAGCGGGGAATCTTCTGGCGCACTCTGCCGGTCAGCGGGTCGAACAGCTGGATCGATTCCAGTTCATCGTCGAACATTTCCAGGCGCACGGCCAGTTCGGCGTGCTCGGCCGGGAAGATGTCGATGGTGTCGCCGCGCACGCGGAAGGTGCCGCGGCCGAAATCGACTTCGTTGCGGGTGTATTGCATCTGGATCAGGCGGGCGATGATGTCGCGCTGGGCCACGCGGTCTTTGGCGCGCAGGGTCAGGATCATCTGGTGGTATTCGCTGGGGTTGCCGATACCGTAAATGGCCGAGACAGTGGCGACGATGACGACGTCGCGCCGCTCCATCAGCGACTTGGTGCACGACAGGCGCATCTGTTCGATGTGCTCGTTGATCGAGGAATCTTTCTCGATGAACAAGTCGCGCTGGGGCACGTAGGCTTCCGGCTGGTAATAGTCATAATAACTAACGAAGTATTCCACGGCGTTTTCCGGGAAGAATTCGCGGAATTCGCTGTACAGCTGGGCGGCCAAAGTCTTGTTCGGCGCGAACACAATGGCCGGTCTGCCCATGCGCGCGATGACGTTGGCCATGGTGTAGGTTTTGCCGGAACCCGTTACGCCCAGCAGTGTCTGGAAGGACAGGCCGTCGTCTATACCCTCGCACAAGGCGTCGATCGCCGCGGGCTGATCGCCGGCGGGCGGGAAGGGCTGGTGCAGCTTGAATGGGGAGTCGGGGAAAGTAACCACGGTTGCCGCTGGGCTACTTACTGAGGTGAGATCAACCATCTTGTCAGACCTTTGTTAAAATGATGACCTGAAGCGGCCCTGTAACCTAGTTGTGGGGCTGTTGTCAGCACTCCGCTGCGAACCGCCTCCAATCGAAACCAATCTTATCATGACGACTACTTCCGTTTCTGCCAGCCTGTTCAGCGCCATCGACATGGCACCCCGCGATCCAATTCTGGGCATCACCGAAGCCTTCAATGCGGACCAAAATCCCGCCAAGATCAACCTTGGCGTCGGTGTCTATTATGACGACAACGGCAAGGTGCCGCTGCTGTCTTGCGTGCAGAAAGCGGAAGCGATTCTGATCGGCCAAGTCACCCCACGTACCTACCTGCCTATCGAAGGCCTGGCCGCTTACGACAAAGCCGTGCAAGAGCTGGTATTTGGCGCCGACAGCGCCGTAATTCAAGAGCGTCGCGCTGTGACCGTGCAAGCCATCGGCGGCACCGGCGCACTGAAAATCGGTGCCGACTTCCTGCAGCGTTTCGCTCCAGGCGCCCAGGTCTACATCAGCGATCCTAGCTGGGAAAACCACCGCGCTCTGTTCGAAAGCGCCGGTTTCACCGTCAACAACTACGCTTACTACGACGCGGTCACCCACGGCGTGAACTACGCCGGCATGCTGGCCGACCTGAAAGCGATGCCACGCGGTTCGATCGTGCTGCTGCACGCTTGCTGCCATAACCCGACCGGCGCCGACCTGACCTCGGCCCAGTGGGATGAAGTCATCGCCACCGTGGTCGGCAACGGCCTGGTGCCGTTCCTGGACATGGCTTACCAGGGCTTCGGCGCTGGCATCTCGGAAGATGGCGCCGTGGTGCGCCGCTTCGCCGCCGCCGGCGGTCCGCTGCTGATCTCCAACTCCTTCTCGAAATCGTTCTCGCTGTACGGCGAGCGCGTTGGCGCGCTGAGCGTGGTCGCTTCGAGCGCCGATGAAGCTGCCCGTCTGCTGTCGCAACTGAAACGCGTCGTGCGCACCAACTACTCGAACCCACCTACCCACGGCGGCAAAGTCGTCGCCACCGTGCTGGCGACGCCTGAACTGCGTCAGCTGTGGGAAGACGAGCTGGCCGGCATGCGCGTGCGCATCAAGGAAATGCGTAACGCTTTCGTGCAGAAACTGAAAGAAAAAGCACCAGCGCACGACTTCGACTTCGTCATCGACCAGGTCGGCATGTTCTCGTACTCGGGCCTGAGCAAGGAACAAGTCGAGAAACTGCGTTCGCAGTCGATCTACGCTGTCGATACCGGCCGTATCTGCGTTGCCGCTCTGAATTCGCGCAACATCGATATCGTTATTGACGCGATCGCCAAAGTGCTTTAAGATCTTGCTTCTTCGGATTGATCGACAAGATTAATTCGAAAGGCAACAGGAAATACCGCAAGTATTGCATCATCAGAAATATTGATGAAGTGGACAAAACAGTATAAAATGTTGCCTCTAATCCCTGATAGCTCAGTTGGTAGAGCGACGGACTGTTAATCCGCAGGTCCCTGGTTCGAGTCCAGGTCGGGGAGCCAGAATTTGTAAGTCAAAAAGCCCATGCTGAAAAGCGTGGGCTTTTTGCATTGGGGTGCCGCTATTTAGTTGCAAATTTAGTCACAGTCTGTTTCAATGGACGCAGTCTTCCGCAGTGCTGAAGTGCATGCTATGCCACGATGCCAAGGAAACCCCGATGAGAACGCTTGCCTTCGATAAGTTGCTTATCGCAGCCTGTTTTGCGTTACTGGCGTTTTACCCCCAAGTTGCCGAGTCTTCCTGGCGCAGCAGCAGCGACGTGCATGCGCTGCTTGAATTTTCTTCCTCCCTGCTTGCCGTGACGGCGGGCGTCATGGTGCTGTCGCACTTCCTGACGACGGGCCGCGTCCTGTATCTGTTTATCGCCGTTGGTTTCGTTCAACTCGGAGCGGAAGAATTCGTCCACGCCATTTTTTCCTTCGAGCGCCTGTGGCCGATCGTGATCCCCTCGGTCAATCTGGGCATTACCTCGACCTGGCTGGCGGGACGGATCACTTTCATGGCGGCCCTGTATCTGGCCTATTTTTGCGGCAAGACGGTGGTGGCGCCGGAGCGCAGGCTCAGCGATGCGGTGGTCTTCAATGTGGTGGGGTTTGCGCTGTCGGCGACGATCGCCTTGCTGATCTTTAAGCAGCAGAGTCTGTTGGGCGCCTGGCGCCTGGGGACGGCGTTCAAGCAGTTGCTGGAGCTGGGCATCGCCGGGCTGTATTTTGTCGTCTTCCTGCTGTATTACCGGATGTATGCGCGGGCGCGGGCACGCAGTCCGCTCATGCTGAGTTTGCTCGCCTGCATGGCTTTCCAGGTGGTGCTGCATCTGTTCTTTTTCGACGCGCAGCAGTTTTTCGATGCGCACTGGGATGCCGCCCACGTGTTGAAGCTGCTCGGCTATTTCTTCCCTGTGTTTGGGGTCTGGGGCGAGACCATGCTGGTGCACCGGCGCGCGCAGCGCAGCTTTGATGCGCTGCAGATTGAAGTGGCGGAGCGCCGCCGTTCCGAAGCCGAGCTGGCCGATTATCGCGAGCACCTGGAGGAGATGGTGGCGCAGCGCACCGCCGAACTGGAGCGTACCTTGGACAATCTGCGCCGCACCCAGGAGCAGTTGCTGCAGGCGGAAAAGTTATCGGCGCTGGGGTCGATGGTGGCCGGCGTGTCGCACGAGCTCAATACGCCGCTGGGCAATGCGCAAATGGCGATCACCACGCTGATCGGCCGACTGGGCGAGGTGCAGGCCAGTTATCTGGACAATCATTTGACCAAGCAGCAGATCGGGCAGTTGTTCGATGAGGGCGCCAAGCTGAGCGCCATCGCACAGCGCTCGGTCGAGCGCGCGCTGGCGCTGGTAACGTCCTTCAAGCAGGTCGCCGTCGATCAGACGTCCCAGCAGCGGCGTGCCTTCGATCTGGCCACCGTGGTGGGCGAGACGGTGGCCGCCTTGCGTCCCAGTTACAAGAATCAGCCGTGGGAGTTTCATATCGATGTGCCGACCGGCCTGGCCATGGACAGCTATCCCGGCCCCTTGGAACAGTGCATCGTGAATCTGGTGCAGAACAGCATCCGCCATGGCTTTGACGGACGCGAGCGGGGTTGCGTGCATATCCAGGCGCGTCAGGAAGCGGTGCCGGAGCAGGAGTCGCCGCAGATCGCGCTGACGCTGTCTGACGATGGCGTCGGCATTGCGCCGGAGAACCTGGGGCGTATCTTCGATCCCTTTTTCACGACCACGCTGGGGCGGGGCGGCTCGGGCATCGGCCTGAACATCACCCACAGGATCGCCACGACCCTGCTGGGCGGCACCATCAGCGCCCATTCGCAGGACCGTTCCGGCACCACCTTCGTGCTGCGTATTCCGCAGCGGGCGCCCGTGCTGATCTGAGGCCTTCGCGGCGCGGCTGTCCCCTATGGAAAATTCCTCGGGGAAAGGCTATAATGCGGCCTATTCCCTGATAGCTCAGTTGGTAGAGCGACGGACTGTTAATCCGCAGGTCCCTGGTTCGAGTCCAGGTCGGGGAGCCAGAATACAGAAAAGCCCAGCCGTCACCGGTTGGGCTTTTTGCATTCTGGGGCCAATTGCGACTATCAAGACCGCGCTTACAGGCTTTTTACCTGCAGGGTTTGATCTGGTGTTTTAATGTTGAACAGACGGTCAATATTGGGATGTTTCCCTGGGTTGGCGCGGGCATCTTCGGTGTGCTCGGCATAGATCTTCAGGCCCACTTCCGCTGCTTCGGGGGAAATCGCACCGAGCGTTTCGGCCAGCCAGCAATAAACGCGAAGCGATCCCGCTTGGCCTGGTTTATTTTCGATCTTTGCCACTGGAGCGCCTGACTGGTCGACAAGTTCGATTGCCGCAACCGTAGCCATTGAAGGAAGCAGGGCCAGGTTGTCGGAAAATTTATCGCTGAAATTTGGTGGTTGCATAGGTGCTCTTGCAAGTGTTCATGTGGTTAAAACGGTATTTTGTCATATGTGGCGTTTTGTTGCCGATGGACGTACTGTTGGTCTGCGGGTACCTGGTTCGAGTCCAGACCGGGGAGCTGGCGAAGAAGATGCAAGCATCACTCTTGATTTTCTTCAGCTCGCGCAGAGCGTTTCGTTGACATGCCTGCTTGGATTAAATGTACTAACAAATTATCCTTGATGCTCTAATTTTTTGTTAGTACACTTAAATCAATGCTAACCGTCATTGAAACGCTGGAGTTTATTGCATAGGCTGCCGCGATATGGACTGATGCGGAGCGCGTCGAGTTTATCGACTGGATCGCTGACAATCCGCAGGCCGGGGACGTGATTCCTGGCGCGGGCGGGTTGCGCAAGATTCGTTGGCGGCGGCAAGGCCTAGGTAAGCGTGGAGGAGCGCGTGTGATTTACTTCACGCGCCTCGCAAGCGGCGAACTGGTGCTCCTATTCGTGTATGCGAAGGCCAAGTTCGATAACTTGCGCCCGGAGTTTCTGCTGAGGTTGAAGGAGAAGTTTGATGAACAAGCGCAGCAAGCGGACAGTTGATCCTGAAATTGCCGAGTTTGAGGCGGCGCTGCTGCGAAGCCTGGACCAGTCCATGCGTGGTGAGGGGCGAGTGAATACTGTGCAACAGATCGCGGCCCGTCGTGGCCGCCCGGTCGGGAGCGTCAAGACGAACCCCAAGGTGCCCACCACCATTCGTTTCGATCAAGACGTTCTCGATGCGCTCAAGGCGAGTGGACGCGGATGGCAAACGCGTGTGAACGACGCCATGCGAGACTGGCTGGCGCGGCAATCAAAGACGAACTGATAGTATGGCGCGCCCCCTTTTTTGAACAGCTCCACCGCGATGCCCTCGTCCTTGATCACGCTCTGTCCAGACAGGCGCATCTTGCTCATCATTGCCATGGCCTTCGGATCGTCCTTGTCCAGTAAAGGCTGCAAGAGCTTCGCCGCCGCAGTGTAATCCCGCTTCTTGATCGCCTCCTTGGCTGCCACCAGATCGGCGTCCTGCGCATGCGTAGGGAGGACGGTAGACAGCAGGACACTCAGGGCCAGGCCGCGAGAGATTTTTTCATAAATTAAGGCACCAGGAATTGAACGACGACAGGCGTAGCGAGTCAGCATGATGCGTTAAGCGCTACTGGCCTATCAAATAAGCAAGTTCGACTGCGGATGCAATTCCCGCAAGCGTGCCGAAAGAATATTTTCACCAATCTTCCCCAAATGAGCCTACCATTTGCTTCTCGGTACGCTTTGTTCGCGGCCTGCGGTCCGCGTTTGCATCCCCCTGTACCGACTGATCAAGGAGCCCGCCTTTATGATTCAGCAACGTGTCGTTTCTGACGATTTCCTGGGAAAGTGGCAGCAAACCACGAATGTGATGGCGGGCATCTTTGATGTGCCGGCTGGCTTGATCATGCGGGTCGGGCCGAAGCAGATCGAGGTGCTGGTATCGAGTCATACGCCGGGCAACCCCTACGAGGCGGACGAGAAAGCCAATCTGAATACCGGCCTGTACTGCGAAACGGTGATGGCCACCCGTGCCATGCTTCAGGTGCCGCACGCGCTGGAGGACGAACACTGGAAAAACAATCCCGACGTCGCGCTGAACATGATTTCCTATCTGGGCGTGCCGCTGCTGTGGCCCGACGATGAAGTGTTCGGCACAATCTGCGTACTCGACAGCAAGAAGCGCGTCTATCAGGAGCGCTATCTCGATCTGATGTGGGAGATCAAGCGGGCCATCGAGGCCGATTTCAAGGTCATCGAGCAGCAGCAGAAATTAATCAACAGCAATATCGACCTGCGCGATGCCAACCAGGCACTTTCACTTAGCAATGCGGAATTGAAGGCGGCGCTGGAGAAGATCAGCGTGATGCAGACTGAATTGCTGCGCGCGGAAAAAATGTCGGCACTGGGCAAGCTGGTGGCGGGTATCGCCCATGAACTCAATACCCCGATCGGGAATGGCCTGATGCTGGCCAGCACGCTCAAGAGCAATGCCGAGGCCATCTCCGTGGAACTTGAGGCCGGCGTGACGCGCACGCGCATGCGCGACTTCATTGGCGGCGTTGACCAGGGCGCGGAGATCTTGCAGCACAGCCTGGGCCGCGCGGCCGAACTGGTATCCAGCTTCAAGCAGATCGCGGTGGACCAGTCCAGCATGCGCCGGCGCGAATTCGATCTGAAGAGGACCTGCGACCAGATACTGGCGACGCTGGGACCGGCCATCCGCAAGAGCGGCCACCAGGTACTGTGCGAACTGGACGGCGACATCGCGATGGATAGTTACCCGGGGCCGCTTGAGCAGACCTTGGTCAATCTGGTCAACAATGCGCTGGTGCACGCCTTTCCTGACGGGTCTCCCGGCGAGATCCGGATTACGGCGCACCAACAAGCCGATGACTGGATCGAAATGAGCGTCGCCGATAATGGCGTGGGCATCTCGCAAGCCAATCTGCTACGCGTGTTCGATCCCTTCTTTACCACCCGGCTGGGGCAGGGTGGTAGCGGGCTGGGGCTGCATGTGGTGTATAACCAGGTCACGTCGGCCTTGCGCGGCAGCGTGCTGGCCAAAAGTGAGCTGGGCCGCGGAGCCTGCTTCACGCTGCGCGTGCCGCGCGTAGCGCCTCACGACGCGTAGGGGAGCGAAGGGCTGCAAGACCCGGCACGCCTGCGACTATAATTTTCGACCACGACCTGGGGTGGTGGCGTCTGAGGATGGCGCTGGACGGGAGGCGAATGATTTTTTCACCCTTGCCTAGACAGCTAGAAACCGCCCAGATATAATGCGGCCTCAATTCCCTGATAGCTCAGTTGGTAGAGCGACGGACTGTTAATCCGCAGGTCCCTGGTTCGAGTCCAGGTCGGGGAGCCAGAATTTTTGCAAGATCAAAAAGCCCAGCCTTTGCAGCCTGGGCTTTTTGCGTTCTGAAAGGCAGTTGTTTGCGAGCTGCGGTCGCTGGGCGAGAGGGATGGGGCAGAACTGTCACCACGACGCCGGATTAACCACGCCAATCGCTCTCAACGCAGGCTTGCAAAACAAATATCCCTGCATGAGATCGATCCCCATATCCCGCAAACAGTCGCGCTCTGAGGCGGTCTCTATCCCTTCCGCCAAAACTCTGACGTTGAGCTCGCCGCAAATGGATGTGACGCCTTTCATAATTGCGCGTTTGACAGTGTTTTTCTCAATGTCACGCACCAGCTCCATGTCGATTTTGATGATGTCCGGCTGATATTCCGACAGCAAAGTGAGTCCAGCGTAGCCAGCTCCGAAATCGTCGATGGCGGTCTTAAAGCCAAATTTGCGATATTCATGAAATATATTGACGAGATGTGGCCGGTCCCTCACTTCTTCGCCCTCGGTAACTTCAAAAATAATGCGCGATATCGGGAAGCCGTACTTCTGCGCGGCGGCAAAGGTGGATTGGATGCACGCCTCGGGCCGATACACGGCATTGGGAAGGAAGTTGATAGATAGGAATTCCTGGATGCCGAGCTCGGCTGCTCCTTTGATGGCGCCGACCCGGCATGCCTGGTCAAAGCGATAGCGATTCTCGTCATTTACCTGCGCCAGGACCGAGAAAGCCGATTCGCCGTTGGGGCCACGCACGAGTGCCTCGTGACCAAAGATCGACCGGGTAGAGAGTTCGACAATCGGTTGATACGCAAAGGTGAAATCGAAATTCAGTGGTTCTGCCTGCTGACACTGGACGCAACTTGCCGCTGTTTTGGTCCGGGGAGAGATATCGGGTATGGATGTCATGGTTGAGCAGGCCCCAGTGATATGACCAGTACGGTCGAATTACTTATACCATGTTGGCTCGTCGTCAGCTGGATTGCCGCGGTCGTCCTGGGCTCAGGCATGTTGACGCCTATCCCTTCATCCTTCTGAATTTGGCATTCAGCCTGTGTCGCCTGGACTGTTTGCCCTTGCTGGCGAGCATGTAGCAATGCATTGCATGCTATTCTCTTCTATCGAATTGTTCCCGGCCAGAAGATGCTCAAGTTGCCATTTTTCGTGTCGCGCCTGCTGTTGTCCTGCGTGGCCTTGCCAGCTCTGGTCGCCCCTGTCTTCGGCATGACATTGTGCGTGAGCGACCGGCCGGCCGCGCCGCTGACCTTTCCCGATCACGATGGCCAGGGCCAGTACCTGAGCCGCACCGCCGCGCGGGCGGCCGGTGTCGAGCCCTCGTTCGTGGTGCTGCCATGGAGGCGCTGTGTGGAGGCGCTACGGGCGGGGCAGGTGGATGGCGTACTGGGCGTGCAAGCTTTCCATGCCTATAAGGATTTCATGCGCTTCCCGCTCAAGAATGGCTTGCCGGACCGGAGTTATGCGCTGGGGGTGGACACCTGGGTATTCGTCACCCGCGCCGACGTGTCATTGCGCTGGGATGGACGGACGTTGGCGGGGCTAAACACGCCCGTTTTCTATCCCAGCGGCGTCAACGTGGTGCGGATGATGCTGGACGAGCTTGGCATCCGCAATTCCGACACCGCCAAGACGGCGCTGCAACTGGTGCAGATGCTGAGAGCGGGCCGTTTTCAGGCGGTGGTCATACGCGAATCGGATGCGCTGGGTTTCCTCGATCAGGAAGAGTTCAAGGCGCTGCGCATACTCGCGCCGGCCTTCCTGCTGAGCGATGCCTACCTTACCTTTGGTAACGATTATGCGGAGACCCATCCCGCCGTAGTGGCGGCGACCTGGGAAGCGATACGCCGCGTCCGGGCCAGCCGGGAGTGGGGCGAGTTGGCGCCGACGCTGGCCAAGTAGCGCGTCTGGCGGGCTCACCGCGCAAGCTCGCCGCGCCGTTTTCGTTGACGGTGCCGCGCCGGTCTACTTGCCGAGTTTCTTGCACTTCTGCGGGGCCAGTTCGGGCCGGAACTGGCAATCCAGGGCAATGAAGAAATCGCGTGTCACGCCGTAGTCGCGCTGGTAGCGCGCCAGAATGCGGTCGATCTCCCCCGTGGCGTACAGCTGCGCGACGCCGCGCTCAAAAGCGTTGCGCTGCGCCTCCGTGCGGAATCGCATCCAGTAAAGCTTTCCTGGTCCCAGCACGTCGTGGAACGCCAGTTCTGTTTCGGGATCGCGTTTCTGCGGCAATTGCTGCCTGAGGTAGTACACGAAGACATCGGGCTGCGAAATGATCACGTCCGTACGGTCGAGAAACAGCGCGCCGGAAGGCATGGTCACCGCTTCCCGGTAATTCGGATGATGGTCCGTCGCCGCGGCGTAGGCCGGCCCTAACTGCTTGCGCGCGTTGCGAAACGCGGTCACCCGATATTTCTTCAAGTCGTCGACGCTGGACAGCGTGGGAATGCGGCCGCGCAAGGTAATCGCCATATTGTGAAAATAGGACACCGGCCACCGGCTCAGATAACCCTCGTGCGCTTGCTGAGGGGAGGAGGCGGTGCTGATGTCATAGACGCCCTGGCGGAACTGCTCCTCGAAGCCCACATTCGGCAAATAGATAAATTCGGTGCCGATCTGCTGCGATGCGAACGCGGCGCGCAGCACGTCGACCAGCAGGCCGGAGCCGTGCTCGGACAGCACGAATGGCGCGACCATGCTTTGCAGGCCGATCTTGACGGCGGTGGGGGCGGCACTGGCCGGCGCCGGCTCAGTGGCCGGGATCGTGGCGGCAGCAGCGGCAAAAACAACGGCGGTGAACCACATTGGCATCCCCCATCAGTTCAATTCTTTCCTCATTATAAGCAGATTGTTTCCGCAGGCGTCTGCGGCCGTGGTGACCATGGGATAGCCGCTAGTCCGGTGCGCATGCCTTGTTTACCTTAGTTCACGGCGAACCAGGCGAAGGAGGAAAAGAGGGCGGTCGCCACGGCGAGCATCCACAGGCTGCTCCAATAGCCGATGTGCACGTCCTGCGGATTGCCGCGCCGGTAGCGTATCGTCACCTCGCTGCCGACCGCATAGTCGACCTGTTCGTCGAAGCCGTCGGCGTCGTAACTGCGGCCGTCCACTTCGAAGCGGATCGAGAGCCGGTGGTAGCGCTGGACATCCTCGTCGGAAGTCTGAATCTCGCGCAAGACCGTCGCGGTGACGATGGCCGTGCCGCGCCGGCTCATGCACAGGAAGAGCAGCTTGTAGGCCAGCGCAAGTATGAGCATGCCTGCGAACGGCACCAGAATCGCGGCCAGCAGCAGCTTCAACTGTGCCTCCATCCGATCGGCGATAGCGGCGGGATAGTAAGCGATATGTATAAGGGGTTGAAATGCATGCGTATCCTTTCCAGCGCCATTATGGACTGGATAGGCCATTAGTTGTGAGCGGGCATCGTTTTGCGTATTTCGGCGCTGGCCCTAATGCCTTCAAAGAAAATGTTTGCGGGCCGGCGGC
>JABTBR010000084.1 GCA_013284265.1 Oxalobacteraceae bacterium
GGTGTAGCTGGCAAAGTCGCCCAGCACGGCCACGCTGTCGTTGCCCAGACCGCCATCGATGACGTCGACGCCCACGCCGGCCTTGAGCACGTCGTCGCCGTCGCCGCCGAGCAGCGTGTCGTCGCCGATGCCGCCCAACAAGGTGTCATTGCCGACACCACCGTCGAGCTTGTCGTTGCCATCGTTACCGATCAGCGAGTCATCCCCGGCCAGACCGTTCAGCACATCGTTGCCGATGGCGCCCGTGATGATGTTGCCCGTAGCATTGCCGGCGCCGGTGAAGGCCAGCGCGCCCGTATAGCTCAGGTTTTCGACGTTCAGACCCAGCGTGTAGACGGTTCCACTGGCTTCCACGCTGTCGCTGCCCTCGCCGTCCAACTCGGTAATGACATCGGTGGCGACATCGACGCGGTACAGATCGTTGCCGATGCCGCCTTCGAGCTTGTCGATACCAAGGCCGCCGTCGAGCGTGTCATTGCCGACGCCCCCTAGCAGGGTGTTGGCCAGCGCATTGCCGGTCAGCAGATTGTTCAACTCGTTGCCGATGATGCCCACGCCGGCCGGGGCCGATGCGGCCACGCTGGCGTTCTCGATATTGGCCGCCAGGCTGTAGTTGCCGGCCGCGCCGAAGGCGACGATCACCGTATCGGTGCCGGCGCCCACGGCTTCAATGACGCTGTCGCCGGCGACATCGACGGTGTACTGGTCATTGCCGGCAAAGCCGGACATGGTGTCAACGCCGAGGCCACCATCGAGGGAGTCGGCGCCGCCGCCACCGGTCAGTGAATCGTCGCCGACGCTGGCCAGGTTGACCTGGGTTTCCAGCATCGTTTTGGCGACGCCGTTAAACACCACCGTTTCAATATTGCGCAAGGTGATGCTCTCGCCGGTGACGGCGTTGACCAGCACGGTGTCGGTGGCGTTCGGACGCGAGCGCGTATAACTGGCAAAGCTGCCCAGCACCGCCACGCTGTCGTTGCCCAGGCCGCCGTCGACGACATCAACGCCCACGCCGGCATTGAGCGCGTCGTCGCCGTCGCCGCCGAGCAGGCTGTCGTCGCCGATGCCGCCCAGCAGCGTGTCGTTGCCGGCACCCCCGTCAAGCTTGTCGTTGCCGGCATTGCCGAGCAGGGAATCATCCCCGGCCATGCCATTCAGCACGTCGTTGCCGACATTGCCGGTGATAACGTTGGCAGAGGCATTGCCGCTACCGGTAAAGCCCAGCGCGCCGGTGTAGCTCAGGTTCTCGACGTTCGCGCTCAGCACATAGGTGATGGCGCTGGCCTCCACGCTGTCGCTGCCCTCGCCGTCAAGCTCGGTAATCACGTCGGTGGCGACGTCGACGCGGTACAGATCGTTGCCGATGCCGCCGTCGAGCTTGTCGGTGCCGAGACCGCCGTCGAGCGTGTCGTTGCCGGCACCGCCGGCCAGGGTGTTGGCCAGCGCGTTGCCGCTCAGCACATTGTTCAGCTCGTTGCCGACGATGCCCACGCCGGCCGGGGCCGATGCGGCCACGCTGGCGTTCTCGATATTGGCCGACAGGGAGTAGTTGCCGGCCGCGCCGAAGGCGACGATGACCGTATCGGTGCCCGCGTTCAGCGCTTCGATGACGCTGTCGCCGGCCACGTCGACGGTGTACTGGTCGTTGCCGGCCAGGCCGGACATGGTATCGACGCCCAGGCCGCCATCGATGGAGTCGGCGCCGCTGCCGCCGGTCAGGGTATCGTCGCCGACACTGACCAGGTTGAGCTGGGTTTCCAGCATCGTTTTGGCGACACCGTTAAACACCACCGTTTCAATATTGCGCAAGGTGACGTTCTCGCCGGTGACGGCGTTGACCAGCACGGTGTCGCTCGCGTTCGGACGCGAGCGGGTGTAACTGGCGAAGCTGCCCAGCAAGGACACGCTGTCATTGCCC
This sequence comes from Oxalobacteraceae bacterium, assembly GCA_013284265.1. Lineage (GTDB taxonomy): Bacteria > Pseudomonadota > Gammaproteobacteria > Burkholderiales > Burkholderiaceae_D > Rugamonas. Next base: position 1,919 of record JABTBR010000084.1, read on the forward strand.
AGGCCGCCATCGACGACATCGACGCCCACGCCGGCATTGAGCACATCGTCGCCATCGCCGCCGAGCAAGCTGTCGTCGCCGATGCCGCCTTGCAGCGTGTCATTGCCGACACCGCCGTCGAGCTTGTCGCCGCCGGCATTGCCGATCAGCGAGTCATTGCCCGCCATGCCGCTGAGCACATCGTTGCCGGCCGCGCCGGTGATGGTGTTGGCCGTCGCGCCACCGGTGCCGGTGAAGGCCAGCGCACCGGTGTAGCTGAGGCGTTCGACGTTGGCGCCCACGGTCACCGTGGCGAAGGCGGTTTCGACCAGATCATTGCCTTCGTCCAGCAGCTCGCTCACCACATCGCCGGCGCTATCGACCAGGTAGCGGTCATCGCCCGCACCGCCGGCCATGGTGTCGTTGCCGGCGCCGCCGTCGAGGCTGTCGTTACCGCCCAGGCCGTTGAGCTTGTCGTTGCCGGCCGCGCCCAGCAAGGTGTTGGCGCCATCATTGCCATTCAGTGTGTTGGCGATGTCGTTGCCGGTCAGGTTGACGCCGGAAGGCGAGGCGGCCATGACGGTGGCATTGTCCACATTGGCCGCGAGCACGAAGGTGCCCGCCGCGCCCAGCGTGACGTTGACCTGGTCTATCCCCTCGCCCGCCAGTTCCACGATGGTATCGCCCAGGTTATCCACCCGGTACAGATCGTCGCCCTTGCCGCCGCTCATGGTGTCGTTGCCGGCCGCGCCGTCGAGCGTGTCGCTGCCATCGCCGCCCGCGAGCACATCGGGGCCGTTGCTGACCACGTTCAGGCGTACCTGCTCGATCGTCTTGCTGCCGTCGCTGAACTGGATGGTCTCGACGTTTTTCAGCGTCAGCGATTCGCCGCTGGTCTCATTGACCAGCATGGTCTCGCTGAGGCTGAGCACCATGCGGGTATAACTGCCAAAGCTGCCCAGCACCTTGACGGTGTCGCTGCCGGCGCCGCCGTCGACCTGGTCAATGCCGGTGCCGCCGATCAGCAGATCGTTGCCGGCGCCGCCGATCAAGGTATCGTCGCCGGCCGCGCCGTCGAGCGTGTCGTTGCCGTTGTTGCCGGTGAGCTTGTTGGCCAGCGCATTGGCCGTGACGGCCATCGCCACCGCCGTCACCAGGGTGGCGTTCTCCAGATTGTCCACCATCTGATATTTGCCGGCGCTCAGGAAGGCGAACTTGACCGTATCGTTGCCGCCGTCGGCCGCCTCCACGATCACGTCGCCCGGCACGTCGACGATATAGGTATCGTCGCCCGCCTTGCCGCTCAGGGTATCGATGCCGGTGCCGCCATCGAGGGTGTCGGCGCCGGCACCGCCGTTGAGTACATTGGCGCTGGCATTGCCGGTGCCGGCGAAGTTGCCGGCGCCGGTATAGTCCAGGCGCTCGACGAAGGTCGTCAAGGTATAGGCCGCCTGGCTCGCCTCGACCCGGTCGTAGCCGCCGGCATCCACGTCTTTGGCGGCGAATTCGCTCGGCAGATCGCTGGAGATATTGACCACATACACATCGTCGCCGGCGCCGCCGGGCATGTAATCGTTGCCGGCGCCGCCGTTCAGGGTATCGTTGCCGGCGCCACCGATCAGCTGGTCGTCGCCGTCCATGCCCAACAACAGACTGCCGTCATTATTGTTGGTCTGGATATAATTGCCCAACTCGTTACCGGTGCCCTGATGGGCACCCTGCTCGAGAAACAGCTTCTCCACATTGGCGCCCAGCACATAGTCGACCTCGGCATAGACCTCGTCGATGCCGGCGGCGTCGGCGCCGGCCAGTTCGACGATGAGATCGTTCGCATTGTCGACGAAATAGATGTCGTTGGCCAAACCACCCGCCATGGAGTCGACGCCCCAGCCGCCGATCAGGGTATCGACGGCGTCGCTGCCGACCAGGGTATCGTTGCCCAGTCCGCCGATCAGCGAGTGCTCCGTCGCGCTCGCGCTCAGTTGCACCGCGACGAAGGAATCGGACGTGACATCGGCCACCATGGTGTTGTCGAGCATCAGCACGGTCTGGAAGTCGTAATCCGCACCGCTGCCGTCCAGATCGTATTGCAGCAAGGTCGTCGTGCCATCCTGCACCAGCTGCAGCACATGGACCGCGGGTTTGAACAGATTGGCGGCGTCGCTGGGCCGCTTGACGGCGATGTCCAGGTCGGGGAAATCGATCTTGTCGCCGCCCGGCCCGGTCTTGAAATCGGTGACGCGGAAACTCGCCGTCGCCTCGTCGCCGACATGGCTGGCGTAGAAGCGGTAGGTGTTGACGCCAGTGCCACCGGTGGCCACCAGATTGACGCGCTGCAGGCTGTCCAGATCCATATAAAACAGATCATTGCCGCTGCCGCCGTCGGCCAGCACGATGCCGCTGGACGCACTGTCGCCGACGATGCGCAACTGGTCGTCGCCGACGCCGCCTTGCAGCGTATCGTTGCCGCCATTGCTGAGCAGCAGGTCGTTTCCCGTGCCGCCGCTCAGCAGATCGGCGTCGCCGTCGCCGTCGAGGGTGTCGTTGCCGGCGCCGCCGCTCAGGGTATCGTTGCCATAGCCGCCCAGCAGGCTGTCGCCCGCCTCCACGCCGGCCTCGTCGCCGCCGGTGATCAGGTCGTCGCCATAGCCGCCCGTGAGCGTATCGCTGCCGGTGCCGCCGCTGAGGGTGTCGTTGAAGGTGCCGCCCGTCAGGTTCTCGCCGCCGTTTTGCGCCGTCAGCAGCACGCCCGTTACCGGCGAACCATCGGGCGAGATGCCAAACGTGAAGTTGTCTGCCGTGATGGCGCTGAGCAGGGTATTTTTCAGCGTCATCGCCGTGCGGAAACCATAGTCCGTCCCGATCCCGTCGGCGTCGAACTGCAGCAGCGTGTCGGCGCCGTCCTGCACCAGTTGCAACAGGCCCACGCCGGTGTTGAAGGGGTTGCCGGACAGGGTGCCGTCCTCGATCAGCGCGATCACGTCGATGCGGTCGCCGCCGATGCCGACGGTAAAATCGCTGACGTTGAAATTGGTCGGCGCGTAGCGGTTGGCCAGCACATAGATATCGCTGCCCTGGCCGCCGCTGAAGGTCCAGTCGCCATGCTCGCCATTGCCATTGCCGATCTCGATGATGTCGTTGCCGTCACCGCCGTCGAGCACGATGGAATCGCCGTCGCCGCCGAAACTGCGGATCATGAAGTGGTCATTGCCGGCGCCGCCGAGCAAGGTGTCGTGGCCGCTTGCGAAGTAGTCGCTGGCGGTGACGATCAGGTCGTCGCCCGCGCCGGCCGTCACCAGGTCGTCGCCCGCGCCGCCGCTGAGCGTGTCGTCGCCGGCGCCGCCGTCGAGCGTGTCGTCGCCGCGGCTGCCATGCAGGTCATCATTGCCATCGCCGCCCTGGATCAGGTCGGCGCCCAGATGGCCGTTGAGCACATCGTCGCCGGCGCCGCCGCTCAGGGTGTCGCCGTAGTTACCGCCGTCGAGGGTGTCCGCGGCGCCGGCGCCGGTGAGCAGCTGGCCGGCCATGGTGCTGCCGTCGGGCTTGATGCCATCGACAAAATTGGCCGCCGTCAGACTGGCCTTGCTGACATTGAGCAAGGTCAGCATCGGAATGAAGATATGCTCGTCCGAGTTGTTCGGATCGGCGCCAAAGCGGCAATATTCGAGCACCGTGTCGCTGCCCAGTTGTACCAGCCGGAACAGCGCGGCGCCGGCCTGGAAGGGATTGCCGCCCGCATAGCCGGTGTCGATACTGGCCTGCATCAGCTGGTTCAGGTCGATGCGGTCGCCACCGTCGCCGGCGACGAAGTCGCTCACCACCACGGCGGGCGAATCGACTCTGGCATCTTGCCAGTCCGAGCGCTCGCCGACGCAATCATAGGTATCGATGCCGGCCCCGCCGCTCAGCGAGACTGCCCCCAGGGTCTTGAACGCCATTCCGATCAGGAAACGGTCGTCGCCGCTGCCGCCGTCGGCCAGCATGAGGTTGCCAGCCACGCCAAGGCCTTCGATCAGCAGCAGATCGTTGCCCGCGTCGCCATGCAGGGTGTCGTTGCGTAAACCCCACAGCGTGTCGTCGCCCGCCCCGCCCGACAGCACGTCGGGCCCGTCGGTGCCGGCCAGGCTGTCGTCGCCGTCGCCCCCTGTGATGTTCTGCAAACTCACTAATTGAGGGTCGGGGTTCGGAGAGGCATTATCCACTTGTCGCTTTCGAAGCATTTCATTGCACTAATTACAGCGCTAAAAACAGTCCTATGCCCTCCCTCCCGCACTCAGGACAAGAAGGCGTAGTCGCCTGGGCTGACCGCCGCATTGCCGGTCAGTATTGCCAATTGAGTCCATTCGTCTGCCAATACCAGGGCGCCATTCGCGTTCGATGAGCGATCACAGCCGCCGTCACCCATGCCAGCGCCAGGGGCGGAATCATTGATGCATAAATGATCCATACCGGAAACAAAGTCGCCCATTGTAGCGAAACTTGTCATTTGGTCAAGGATGAAACGATCAGCCTCGACTTCACCGGACGGGAGGTCCTTGCCCACGCCACCCTTCAGCGTATCATTTGTGATGCCACGTGGCAATTTATCATTCCTGTGTTAACGCTAAGAATATCATCTCCGCCGCCGAGCTTGTCTGTGCCGGCGTTGCCGGTGATGCTGTTGTGCGATGCGCTGCCGCTGCCATTGAAGGCCGCGCTGCCGGCGTAGCCGAGGCTTTCCACGCCGGCGTGCAAGGAGACGCTGAGCGCGCTCGAAGTAAAAAAGCCGCGATCTCTCGCGGCTTTCTGCCCTGCCTGCGCCGCTTGTCGCGGCGGCGATGTTTCTTAAACGAAGCCGTAATCGTTGATGCCGAGCGAGGCATTTCCGGTCAGTAGCGCGATCTGCGTCAGTTCAGCCGCCGACACCAGCGCATCAGCACCGCTCGACGTAAACAGGTAGAGCGACGTGGCGCTGCCATTGTCAACAGCGAACAGCGCCTTGGCACCGATGGCATAGGCGCTATTGGCCGACCCGATCACCAGGGCTGCCGCCGCAGCCGTCACGCCGGCGGTGTTCTGGCTGAACACCACCAGTTCCGCGCCGACATCAAAGCCGCCCGCCGCGGCACGCAGCACTGCACCGTCGAGCACGCTGTCGCCATTGCCGATGCCGGCGCCGCTGATCCGCACATGATCCGTGCCCGACACGAAGTCGCTGATGGTGTCGATGCCGGCCGGCTGATCGAGCACGAAACTGTCCGCACCGGCGCCGCCGCTGAGCGCGTCATTGCCGGCACCGCCGTTCAGCGTATCGCTGCCGATACCGCCGAGCAGTTTGTCGCTGCCTAAGCCGCCATTGAGAACGTCATCGCCTGCGCCGCCGTCCAGCGTGTCATTGCCGTTGGAACCGGTCAGGGTATTGGCCAGCAGATTGCCGATGCCGCTGAAGGCGGCACTGCCCAGATAACTCAGGCGCTCCACATTGGCCGCCAGGGTATAGCTGCTCAAGGTGGTGATCACGCTGTCGCTGCCGCCATCGGCCAGTTCGGTGACCACATCGGCGCTCTGATCGACATGATAAATATCATCGCCAGTGCCGCCGACCATGGTGTCGTTGCCACCCTTGCCGATCAGCTCATCGTTGCCGGCGCGGCCCTCCAGCAGATTGTTGCCATCGTTGCCAGTCAGCACATTATTCAGTTCATTGCCGATCAGGCCAACGGTCAATGCCACGGCGGCGCTGATCACGCCATGCTCGACATTGCTCGCCAGCGTGTAACTGCCCGCCGCCGTAAAGGCGACCTCCACCGTGTCGCTGCCGTCATCGGCCGCTTCGACGACGCTGTCGCCGCCGACGTTGACGAGGTAGCGGTCATCGCCGCCCAGGCCGCTCATGGTATCGCTGCCCAGGCCGCCATTGATGGTGTCGGCGCCGGCGCTGCCGGTCAGCACATCATTGGCGCTGCTGCCGACGTTGACGAACAGATCGGCCAGCGCATGGCTCACGCCAGCGAAGATGACGGTTTCCACATTGCGCAACAGCACGCTCTCGCCGCTGACTTTGCTCACCAGCAGGGTGTCGAGATCGGTCGGGCGGGTACGCACATAGTCGTCGAAGGCGCCGGCCAGGGTCAGCGTGTCGCTACCCGCGCCGCCATCGGCCAGGTTGCTGCCCAGGCCGGTGACTAGCAGGTCGGCGCCGTCGCCGCCGAGCAGCGTATCGTTGCCGGCGCCGCCGACCAAGGTGTCGTCGCCGGCTGCGCCGTCGAGCTTGTCATTGCCGGCATTGCCGACGATGGTATTGGCCAGGCCATTGCCAGTGCCGGTGAAGGCCTTGCTGTCGGTATAGACCAGGTTTTCGACATGGGCGCTCAGCGTGTAGCTGAGCGCGGTGGAGGCGACCGTGTCGTTGCCGCCATCGGCCAGTTCCACCACCACATCGGTGCTCGCATCGACCCGGTAGCTATCGTTGCCGCTGCCGCCGTCGAGCTTGTCGGTACCGCCCATGCCGTCGAGCGTATCATTGCCCGCACCGCCAATGAGCGTATTGGCCGCGTCATTGCCCGTCAGCAGATTGTCCAGCGCATTGCCGCTGATGCCCACGCCCGCCGGCGCCGCCCTGGCGACGCTCGCATTGTCGACATAGGCCGCCAGCGTGAAGATGCCCGCCGCGGTGAAGGCGACGCTGACGCTGTCGTTGCCGCCATCGATGGCTTCGACGATGACGTCGGTCGCCACATTGACCACATAGGCGTCGTCACCGGCACCGCCGTCTAGCGTATCGCTGCCCAGACCGCCATCGAGCTTGTCCGCGCCGAGCGTGCCGGTCAGGAAATCGTTGCCGATGGTCGCCGCATTGACATGCAGCTCGGCCAGGGTCTTGCCGATGTCGGCGAACTGCACCGCTTCGATGCCGCGCAAGGTGATGCTGTCGCCGCTGCCGATGTTGACCAGCACGGTATCGGTCGCGTTCGGACGCGCGCGGGTGTAATCGGCAAAATTGCCCAGCACCTTGGCCGTGTCGCTGCCCAGGCCGCCATCGAGCACATCGGTGCCGCCGCCGGCGAGCAGCTGATCGTTGCCCTCGCCGCCCAGCAGGGTGTCGTTGCCTGCGCCGCCGCTCAGGCTATCGTTGCCGATGCCCCCGTCGAGCTTGTCGTTACCGGCTTCGCCAACCAGGGTGTCGTCGCCCGCCAGGCCGCTCAGCACGTCGTTGCCGACGTTGCCGGTGATGCTGTTGCTGGCGAGGTTGCCCATGCCAATGAAGGCCTTGCTGTCGGCATAGCTCAGGTTCTCGACGTTGATGCTCAGCGTATAACTGGCCGCAGTGAAGATCACCGTATCGTTACCGCCACCGGCCAGTTCAACGATCACATCGGCCGTCGCGTCGACCAGGTAGCAATCGTCGCCGCTGCCGCCATCGAGCCTGTCACTGCCCGCGCCGCCGTCGAGCGTATCGCTGCCTGCGCCACCGGCCAGGGTATTGGCCAGGCCGTTGCCCTTCAGGTAGTTGTCCAGGCCATTGCCGATAATGCCAACACCGGCAAGCGTGGCCGTCACCGTGCCATGTTCCACATTGTCGGCCAGCGTGTAGCTGCCGGCAGCCGTGAAGGCAACCAGTACCGTATCTGTGCCGCCATCGGCTGCCTCATTGATCACGTCGCCAGCGACGTTGACGGTGTATTGATCGTCGCCGTCCTGGCCGCGCATGCTGTCGTTACCCAGACCGCCATCGAGCGAGTCCGCGCCTGCGCCGCCTTCGAGCGAGTCGTTACCGACGCTGGTCAGATTGACCTGGGCCGCCGACATGGATTTGGCATCGCCGTCGAACAACACTGTTTCGATATTGCGCAAGGTGATGCTCTCTCCGGTTGCCGCGTTGACCAGCACCGTATCGCTCAAATTCGGACGCGAGCGGGTGTAGTCGGCAAAATTGCCCAGCAGCTTCACCGTGTCGTTGCCCAGGCCGCCGTCGACGATGTCCACGCCGGTGCCGGCGTCGAGCAGATCGTCGCCGTCGCCGCCCAGCAGGGTGTCATTGCCCGCGCCTCCGTTCAGGCTGTCATTGCCGATGCCGCCGTCGAGCTTGTCGTTGCCGGCCGCGCCGATCAGGGTGTCGTCGCCCGCCAGGCCACTCAGCACATCGCTGCCGGCGTTGCCGGTGATGCTGTTGCTGGCGAGGTTGCCCGTGCCCGTGAAGGCCTTGCTGTCGGAGTAGCTCAGGTTCTCGACGTTCACGCTCAGCGTATAACTGGCTGCCGTGGAGATCACCGAGTCGTTGCCGCCACCGGCCAGTTCAACGACCACATCGGCAATCGCATCGACCAGATACAGGTCGTCGTTACTGCCGCCGTCCAGCTTATCGGTGCCCGCGCCGCCGTCGAGCGTATCGCTGCCCGCGCCACCGGCCAGGGTATTGGCCAGGCCGTTGCCCTTCAGGTAGTTGTCCAGGCTATTGCCGATGATGCCGACGCCGGCAACCTTGGCCGTCACCGTGCCATGTTCCACATTGTCGGCCAGCGTGTAGCTGCTGGCGGCCGTGAAAGCGACCAGTACCGTATCTTTGCCGCCATCGGCTGCTTCATTGATCACGTCGCCGGCGACGTTGACCGTGTATTGATCGTCGCCGTCCAGGCCACGCATACTGTCGCTGCCCAGGCCACCGTCGAGCGAGTCCGCGCCTACGCCGCCAGTGAGGAAATCGTCGCCATCACTCAGCAGATTGTTCACCATTTCAGCCCACGATTTTGTCACCCCATCAATGACAAAGAACTCTACATTACGTACCAGAATGCTCGTTTCCCAGCGTTCCAACAAGGCGTCGGTAGCATTCGGTCGGCTGACTGTCATGCCTTCAAATAAGGCGTCCCGCAAAGTCAGGGTATCGCTGCCCGTTCCGCCATCGATCACGACGTTGCCGTATTGGACAATCAGGCTATCCGCACCGTCGCCACCGATCAAGGTGTCATTGCCGAGCAGGCCGTCAAGCGTATCGTCACCGGCGCCACCGTCGAGCCGGTCATTGCCGCGTTCTCCGGCAATGCGGTTATTCAGCGCGTTACCCATGCCAGTAGCACCGCGAGAATCACCAAATTCAAGTTCTTCTACATTGGCCCCCAATGTATAGCTGAGCAGTGAAGTGCGCACGAGGTCGCGACCTTCTCCGGCAAGTTCGGTAAGCACATCACCGAGCTCATCAACGAAATAGGTATCGTTGCCTGCACCACCAAGCAGCTTGTCATTGCCGCCAGCGCCGAACAGGACGTCGTCGCCGGCCAGCCCCATCAGCACGTTGGCGGCGGCGTTGCCGAACAGGACATTGTTCTGCGCATTACCGCTGAGTCCACTGCTGCCGGCAGTCTCCTCCAGCCTGGCATCTTCAACATTTACCGCCAGTGTATAGATGGCGGGTTTGGTCCATGCCACGACCACGCTGTCGATACCGCTGCCGGCGCCATCGAGTTCGACGATCATATCTTTCACATCGTTGACGATATAATTATCGTTGCCCAGGCCGCCGCTCATCGTGTCGGCACCCAGCCCGCCATCCAGATGGTCGGCGTTGTCGCTGCCCGTCAGAACATCATCGTATTCGCTGACAATGTCACGTTTGATCTCGGCCATGGTTTTCTCACCGTCATTGAACACGACGGTTTCGACATTACGCAACGTAATGTCAGCGTACAAGCCGCGCAACAAAATGTCGGTCGCGTTGGGACGGATACGCGCGAAGCTGGTGAAATCAGCATCAATAATCGCAATGTCCGTCCCCGTGCCGCCGTCCGCTACCGTCACACTCCCCCCACCGAACATCAATACGTCGTCCCCTTCACCACCCGACAGAGAATTTCCGCCGTATCCGCCAACGAGCGTGTCGTTGCCGGCCCCACCGTCGAGTGTGGACGCCCAGGCTTTGCCATCGATGAAGTTATTCAGGGTGTTGCCGATGCCCGAGAAATTCCCGTATTTATCGCCGACAAAGCGCAGCGCCTCGATATTCGCACCCAGCACATATTTTTCCGCCACGGTCTCAACACGGTCATGTCCCCCATTGGCTAACTCAACAATCATGTCGCCATTGCCTTCGGTGACATAGACGTCATCGCCGCGACCTCCGGTTAGCGTGTCGTTGCCGGCATCACCGTCGAGCGTGTCGTTACCGTCGGTGCCGATCAGTGCATCGTTACCCCGGCTCGCCATGCTGGCGTTGAGTGTGGACACCAACAGCCTGGTGTCGGAAAACACAATACTTTCGACCCCGCGCAATACGAACTCCTGACCATATTTATTGGTCACTACATAATCCGTCGCACTTCTGCGCGCGATGAAGAAATCGGCCAATGCGTTCGAAAACACGACAGCGTCATTGCCCGCACCACCATCGACCTCCACGGTCCTGTACGGAGCCATGGTGGCATTGATTTCAATCCTGTCATCGCCGTCGCCACCCAGGAGCGTTTCGGAACAAGCGTAACCGCCACTGGCGACCAGCGTATCGTTGCCGGCGCCGCCATCGAGGGTGCCGCCGGAGGTACTGCCAACCAGGCGATTTGCAAGTCCGTTTCCGACGCCATTAAATCCCCCCTGCCCGGTAAACACCAGCGTCTCAAGATTCGCCCCCAAGGTATAACTAGCAAGGCTAACCTCGACCCTGTCATTGCCAGCATTGGCTGCCTCGACAACAACGTCGTCCGCCGAGTCAACCCGGTACACATCGTCGCCGATACCGCCGACCATGGAGTCATCGCCGCCTCCGCCATCCAGGGTGTCGTTGCCTTCGTTGCCGACGAGGACGTTGCGCATGGCATTCCCAGTCAGGATATTGGCCTCGCGGTTCCCGGTAAGATGGAAGTTGATGCTGCTGTATGGGTCAACGCTTGCATTTTCCAGCGTCGGCGGCAAAACATAGATTGCCTCTTGGGGAGGCGTGACCACAACAGTATCCCTGCCCCCATTCACAGACTCCACGATTTGGTCCAGCGGGTCGTCGATCAGATATACATCGTCGCCCTCGCCACCGACCATCGTGTCACGGCCCTCAACTCCGACCAGCGTATCGTCGCCAATCGTTCCAGTCAGTTGATCATTGCCGCTGGTGCCCGCCAATTTGGCCCCCATCCCGCGGCCATCCGGACTAAGGCCTGAGTTCAAGTTATCGCTGGTGAAATTGTCTTGGTTCAGTGCAGCGACCGAAACGTTGACCATGGTGACCAGGGTCTCAAACCCATGTCCGGTACCGTTAATGCCGTCCCGGTCTAGCTGCAACTCTGCGTTGCTGCCATTCTGTACCAGCCTTAGGAAGCCGTACGTTGGATTGAAAGGGTTGCCATTGAAATCTTGATTACCGATCATGTAGTATTGGCTGAAGTTAATCTTGTCTCCAGCCGAGCCTGCGGCAAAGTCCGTTACCAACACCTGAACATTTGCCGATCTGAAATTAATGGTGTCGCTGCCGGCCCCGCCAGTCACCGGTAACTGCCCAGTAACCGGCGCCAGAATGTCGAAGCTGTCATTACCGTCGCCGCCATCGAGGACAGCGTGCGCATTGCCGCTCGCCTGTCCCACGGTGATGCGGTCACTCCCATTCCCACCGAAGATAGTATCGAGTCCATCGCCGTCTATCGTATCGTCATCCGCCCCGCCATCGAGCACATCGGCTCCATCGCCGCCGTCGAGCGTGTCGCGGCCGGCACCGCCGTAGATCGTATCCTCACCCAGGTCGCCATTGAGGCGGTTTGCAAACTCATTCCCGGTCAGTGTGTCATTGGTATAACTACCGGCGATTACTGGCGTCTCCAGCGTGGCAAACAATTGCAGCCCGGGGATGACCGCACCACTCGGGTCTATTCCCTGCGGCAAGTGAGCGTTGGCGAAGCTTTGCGCACCGATCTGGCCAACATTAATGTTACTGAGCGTGACCAGGGAACGGAAAGCATGCGGACCGGCGACGCCGTCGTCGTCGTACTGCAATACGACAGACGTGCCATCCTGTACCAGCCGCAAATATCCCTGCTCCATAGCAAAGGGATTGCCGCCGCGGTAGCTGGTAGCGTGAGGATCGATCAGAGTCAGAACATCGATCACATCCTCGCCCACTGTAAAGTCGGTGACGGTATACGCGGCCAGGCTGAAAGAGGTATATATTGTCACGCCGACAGAGGAAATTGCGTAGGTGTCGCGGCCGGCGTCCCCGCGCACGAGCACCTGATCCGTTGGATCCTGTGCAAATATCTTGATGTCAAAATAATCGTCACCGTTACCGCCACTGACCTCGACCGTGTCTGCCTGTGCATTCACATCCGTTTTCAGCGTGATACGAAAACGGTCTTTACCGTCACCACCTGAAATCATTCCTTCGCGTTCACCAGATATCTCCAAGTAGGCTGGAAAGGAGACATCTCCGATGCCAATAAAATCGTCTCCTGCGCCGCCATCGATCAGGTTGTAAGTATCGTCATCGAAAATATAGTCGTCGCCGGCACCGCCGTATATCGTGTCGTTGCCCCTGCCACCAACGATGGTATCGCCCCGTTGAAATTCGTCGCCACCCTCAATCCAATCGTCGCCCCCATAGGCAGATATCCTCTCTGCGAGAGTACCACCCAAAATCGTATCGTTAAAAACGCTACCAAAGGCGTCCCCCCAATTATCCCCTCCGTTGACTAGTACGCCGGCCACCGCGTCTCCATGCGGCGAAATCAGCGCATCAATTCGATCTTTTCCATAGTTACTTACGATGAAGTTGTCCTCGGTGAGCGTAGCCGCATCAACATTTTTCAGCACAAATAAAGTCTGAAAATCATTGGCCTTGCCAGTTACGCCATCCGGGTCGATTTGCACCAGCGTGTCACTTCCTTGCTGGCGTAGTCGCAGGAATCCCTGCGCGGAATGGAAGGGATTTCCCCCTTGGTAGGACTCAAACCTATTGAGTGTGGACACCAGGTCAATACGGTCGCCGCCGTGCCCCGAGAAAAAATCAGTAATAGTCAAGCCGAAACTGCCATCGTGATTTCCAGGGCGATAGGTATCGTGCCCTTCGCCCCCCGTCATCGTTAAATTGCTGGTTCCGATCAAATCAAATAGAAATAAATCATCACCCAAGCCGCCATCGGCAACAACACTATTTTTATAAAACCAGGAATTGAAATCAAAAGTATCGTTACCCAGGCCGCCAATCAAGGTATCGCTGCCACTTGAGAACCAGTCATACACAACGAAATGGTCATCGCCTTCGCCGCCCAGCAAACTATCGTCGCCATCGTCTCCCCGAAGCGTATCGTTGCCAGCTCCCCCCAACAGTGTGTCGTTGCCTTTCTCGCCTTGAAGATAGTCGTCGCCATCCATGCCATCGATCAGATCATCGCCGTCCCCGCTGCTGATCCGTTCGCCTTCCGATGTACCCATCAACGTGTCATTGCGATATGTACCGTAGATATAATTGGAAGGAATCATGCGAAAGTCTTTCGAAAACAGTTGTATTGGTATTGGCGACACGCCTGATTGCTGCGCTTGATGCCGAAATTATGTCAGTTCGACTCAGATGCTGGATCGCAATCGACCAGATTGCCGCTGAGTTGGATTTTGATCCTGCCCGCGCCTGTCGCTGCATCCATGCCAATATTGTCGATTGAGCTAAGCACAAAAGAGAAAAGGCATATGATTGCTTTAAGGAACTAATTCTGGATTTTTTATCAAGGCCCGCATGGCAACACGCCTATCCCGCCCCAAATCTCACCCACCGTCACAATTGGATACAATTTCCTAGAGCCCCCATACCAAATAAAAAAGCCGCGATCTCTCGCGGCCTTCGGGTCCTGCCTGCGCCGCTGATCGCGGCGGCAATATTGCTTAGACGTTGTTGCTGTACCCCCGCATACATGCCCATGGACATTTACATGCAGCAGCACTGCATGCCGGCGCTGCTGCGCTTTGTTGACGCCCGATCAAGCAGGAACGTAGTCAATGAAGTAGTAGTCCGCCGTCGTGTTGCTTGGCGTTCCCGTCAATACGGCAATCTGGGTGGACTCGCCGCTAGAGATGACGTGGTTGTAGGCCATGCCGATGCCCGAGGTTTTTAGCGAAGCCGACACGTCGGCCGAAGTACCCACGCCGTGCAAGTTCTGCGTGAGTTGCTCCAGCGACAACGTGACGCCGTTGAAAATAAAACTCTCCACGCCGCGCACGGTAGCCGAATAGCCACTGGTATTGGTCAGCAGGATGTCGGCGGCGTTGACCTGTTTCACCTTGAAGGTCGATGCCGCCCCCAGGTAATAATAGAGCACCATGGTATCGTAACCGCTGCCGCCATCCACGATATCCTTGCCGCCAGTAACTTCGAGGCGATCATCGCCATCCCCGCCCGACAAACTGTCGTTGCCACCGCTGTCGATCAGCCTGTCGTTGCCGGCGCCACCGTCCAGCCTGGCGCTGGTGCAGTAGCTCGCGTTGATCACATTGTCGAGCGCATTGCCGGTCCCGGTAAAGTTGCGAACGCCAGACCAGGACTGCGTCCTTGCAAACAGGTTTTCGACATTATCCGTCAGCTTGTAGGCAGACAAATCGGTTGTGACCTGGTCGATACCCTCGCCATCGTTTTCTACCACCACAGCCTTGGTGGCCGCACCATCAACGATATAAATATCGTTGCCGGTGCCGCCGATCAGCGTGTCGGCCCCGCCCAGACCTTGCAGGGTATCATTGCCGTCGCCGCCGCCCAGGATATTGGCGCCGCCATTGCCGATGATCCAGTTGGCCAGCTCATTGCCGGTGACATTCACCGCGATGCTGCCCGCGGCCACGACGATGGCGTGTTCCACATTGGCGGGCAGGTAGTAGGTAGCCGACTTGGTAAAGGCTAGGCCGACCGAGTCCATGCCTGCATTGGCTCCTTCGATCACCACATCGTCGGGGCTGGACAGCACATAGACGTCGTTGCCCAGTCCGCCCTCCATGGTGTCGTTGCCGACGCCGCCGTCGATCACGTCCACACCGCTGGTGCCGTGCAGGTGGTCGTCGCCGCTGCTCGGGATATTTCCCCAGATATCGTCCATCGTCCTGCCACCGTCGGTAAAGACAATATACTCGGTGTTGCGCACCGTGAGCACATTGCCGGACGCGCCTGTCAATACGGTGTCGGTGGCGCTCGGGCGTGTGATGGTGTAGCTGGCAAAACTGCCGGCGACTTGCAGCACGTCGCTGCCATCGCCACCGTTGATGGTGTCCC
>JABTBR010000085.1 GCA_013284265.1 Oxalobacteraceae bacterium
CCTTAGAGACAACATCTGGTGGGCGAATCATTGATGGCTGGGACGAAGTTAACAAAGGATATACCTGGGACAGCCGTTATGGAGCACCTCCATATGGAAAAGACTTATGGGCAGGTGTGTCTGCGAAATATGCTAAAGGAGTATCCGGGAATGTGAATGCAGTGCAAACACCTGGAAAACTTTGGGATACGGGTACTCTATGGCACAATATTGAGAAACCTATTTTTCAAACAAAATTATTGGAAGATGAAGTTAGTGGAATAACCATGTACACAACAAATAACTCCGGCACATTTATACCTTTAAGTGAAAATTACGTTGATTCTCTTCTTCAACTAAAAGGAGAAGCGCCATGATGACTCCCGCGTCCAACAAAAAACTGGCACAATTTTATAATTTCTTTGAGACATATGGAACTGAGCGATTAAACGGGCTTAGTGAAAGCTATTTCATTGATCTTGATGAAGATGAAAAAAAGGAAGCCTGGAACTTCCTTAAAGATGGTTTTTGGTTGTCCAGTGAACGTATAACTGGTCTATATATAATGGATAATGTTAAAGCGATTGATTTGTTTAAGGAAATAATCGATTTGCCTATGGCCTCTTCGCCATATCCAGCTGAGCAACGGGAAATGGAAAGCAATCGCCTGCTCATGCTGCGATATATTAATAGAATGGAGCCTGAAGAGAAATATTTTTCTGCTATGAGCGAATTTTCACATAGCGAGTTTGAGAGGGTACGAGCGGAATTTGCACAATATTTGCCTGCCCATCAAATTACGCGCAGTGCGGTGGATGCTTTGAAAGGGATGGTTTTTACGGAAACGGAAACTATTCCTCTTACCTCCGCAATAACAAAGTTAATGCTAATTCATGGAATGGATTTCGATAGAAAGAACCCTTTGTATAAATCAATTTACTTGTCTTTGAAATCTGATGTTCATAAAGAAAAAATTGCTGGAATGAAGCGACTTGAGGAAATTCAAATACCTGATTACATCTAGATCAGGCGCCTTATGGAGGTGAATCTAATGGTCAAGGCCTCGCCGATTTATACAATTGACGGATGCATAGTCGCGTGCGTAGCAAATTCAGCGCATGCGGCTGCGCAGTGAGCGTCGTGAAAGAATGTTGAATGAGTAGTACTGATAGTTTGGCGTTCAAGAGGTTCTTGAAACAATATAATATGACGGGTAGCGAAAAAGCTGATGGCTACAGTTACGATGTGTTTATAGGCTTGAGCGATGCCGAGCAAGAGATAGTATTTGATTTGTTGGTAAAGGAAATTCCGCATTCTCTGGAATGGCTCTTTCTATTGAATGCGGAAAAAGCATTGATGACCGCAAAGGATGCAGAACAGCGATTGCGGGGAAATTTTTATTCCGATGCTTATCTTGTTCAGCAGGAAATAGTAAAACATTCAAATGATTTGCTGTACCAAAACCATATAATTGAAGATTACCCTAGTTACGTAGATAAGTTGAAGCCGCGCGTTATTGATTCAGTGGGCCGCACACCTGCAAATGCTGCGACAGTTGCATTTTTCAAAAAGATTATTTTGACTGAAGTTAATTCGAGTGCGGTTGCCAGAGCAGCTCATCATCTTTTGGCGGACCTGAAAATTCCTCGGACTAATGAGCTTGAGGAAGAAAATTATAGTCGATTGTTAAGTGATTTACTTAGCGAAAGTGCTCAAACTAAGTCGGCGGTTATGAATCGGATTGCGAAATATGAGGCCAACCTTCCCGTCGCTGGAAAATAAGGAAGACTAAAAAAACAGGAGAAAATATGGCATTGCCAATCATCCGCTTGGGAGATCCGACTTCGCATGGCGGAAAGGTCATCACGGCATCTCCCTCGCACAGTATCGGCGGCATCGGTATTGCCCGCGTAGGCGATAAAATTGCCTGTCCGATGCCGGGTCACGGCGTGAATGCAATAGTCGAGGGTTCGCCGACTTATCTTATTGGCGGGCGCATGGTCGCTTTGCAGGGCCATCACGGCGCATGCGGCTGTTCGCTGATATCGAGCCTGGTTACTGCAACGCATGGGTGACGTGCCGCGCGGTTTTTGATTTACGAAAGACATCGTAGTTCTGGGTGTCAACAGCGAACTTATTTATCCGACGCTCCACCGCATTGAGGAACGGCACAATCGGGCATGCTGTCCTGATTCGGAAATGGAAGCGGCGCCTGCTGGCGTTGTTGTGCCTTGCGGTGGTGTTCGCTCAGGGCTTTGCGCCGCCTGCGAGCGGCAGCGTATTCAGTCGCTCCTGAATCTCGAGGCGCACAGCGTCCGGCACGTCCATATCTTGCAGAGCCTTGGGCCATAGGTCCCGGGCAAGCGAAACCGTTTGGGTGACGGCTGCTTTCGCAATACGTTCCGAAATGCCCGCCTGCCTGGCAATGTCGGCATAGGTGCCCAGGGTTTGCTGGCGTTGCAATTTGTCGATTGCGACGTTGATGCCGAAACCGCGGAAGCCCGCCAGAGCGGAAACACAGACGATGTCATAGGCCGGCGACAGCTCAGGGCGGACACCGTTGTGGTAGAGCACACTGAAGTTTTTCAGATGGGCGTCCGAGTTCCCGATGAGCGTGTTGACGGCCTGCCTGATAAAGAACTGACGGATATCCTCAATGCCCCGCGTGCCGAGGCGGTCCAGCACCTGAATGAGCTTGATGAACTGTTTTTGGTCGGAATACTTCTGGCTGGGCATGAGGGTGAGCAACTGGCAGGCATCTTCCATATGGACCGCGCCGCTGGGGCTGCGGTCGAAGCGGTCCACTGCCAGGAAGCGTGTCCCGGAACCCAGGGCGGCGACCAGTTCCGGGTGATCGCTCATCGTGCTCATGGGCGCAGGCCTGCATTGCGCGACATTGACGCCAGCCAAACCGGCCAATTGCATGCACACGTATTCGTTCATCACCTGCGTGTCGTCGCCAGCGGACGGTAGCTTGGCGATGAGGTCTGACAGCTTGCCTTTGACCGGCATGCAGTACCGTTTTCCGTCCTTAGCGTGAGAGAGCGCGAGCTTGTCCTGTACGCCGGAGAGCGATGCGGCTCCCTGCGCAGCTTGCTCAGGCACGCCGATGTCAAGGTTGTCGGTGCCGCCGGTGACGCCATATGCACGCGCCGCCGCAGTCAGATTGTCGAGCTTGGCCGGTAGCACGGTAACGGCGCCCGGCAGGTCTTCGCCGGCGGCGGCCAGGATACCGAAATCATCCATGTCGCGCTCGCTCTTGCGCGTGGCAGCCAGACGATGGCGGAGTGCCCCCTCTGGCAGCAGGCCCGCAAAAAAGGGCGGTAACTCGCCGCGCTCCCGATACACTGCGGGGTCAAAGTGGTTCCTCAGCGTTTCTTGCGTCACTGGTTCGGCGCCAGGCAGCGTCATGGAAAGCGACAATGTGGCGCGCTGTGTATCGGCCAGGTAGTGCTCGGTCGCGATGAAGCGCGTTGTTCGGCCTGCTTCACAGAGCCATCCCACGTGTTGCTCATGAAGCCGGACTTCCAGATATCGCGGTCTCAATGGGGGGCTCAATTCAGCCCCCCGAGGAGTCGATCGACCGTTGATGGCACATCGTCCGCCCCGATTGTTTTGCCGGACAGGAGACGCTCAACTTCGGGAAGCAGATGCTTTGGTATCAGGACAAGACTTGCTTCCATGGCATTCGCCAGCGCCTCGACAGTCCCGAGTCTGGCATCGACTTTCCCGCCCAGTACGTTGCTGACCTGGGGCACGCTCATACCCGTCAAACTTGCAAGGTACTGCAGCGTTTTCCCTCGCTGGCTACGGCGTTGCTGTAGTTGCTCGAAGACGGTCATTTTATTCTTTCGGATAAATCATAGCTATCATCTTACGTTAAAACGTAAGTAGCTAAGAAGGTATCGTATTGAAAGATATAAATTTATTGAAAGTATTGCTTTAAAACATAAGGCGTGGAAAGTATGTGGGGTACGGCGTGGAATAGCCGAAACTTACCAGCTTATCTAGTGGGCGGACGTATGCTGCTTTGCTTGGAGAGTGAGCCGTGCAGTTTTTTTGGTCGGGGTGAGAGGATTCGAACCTCCGGCCTCTGCGTCCCGAACGCAGCGCTCTACCGGGCTGAGCCACACCCCGACTGTGACTTAATTACAGCAGAATTTTGTGTGATTTTCAACTGAACGGGGCAAGGCGGCGCGCCATGTTCAGGCTCAGGCGGGGCGGATGCGCCGCTGCGAATTCGGCGATAATGCCTGCCTTGAATACGCATTCTGCAAAGGCATCCACCATGAGCATCACGATTTATCACAACACCGCCTGCGGCACCTCGCGCAAGACGCTGGAGCTGATCCGCGCTACCGGCGTGGAGCCGGATATCATCGATTACGTGAAGAGCCCGCCATCGCGCGCGGCGCTGCAGGAGATGATCGCCAGGGCCGGCTTGAGCGTGCGTGCGGCGATGCGCGACAAGGGCGATCTGTACACTGAGCTGGGCCTGGCTGATCCGTCGCTGTCCGACGATGCGCTGCTCGATACGATGATGGCGCATCCGATTCTGATCAACCGGCCCTTCGTGGTGACGGAGAAGGGTGTGCGTTTGTGCCGGCCTTGCGAGCTGGTGCGGGATATTTTGCCGTGATGCGGGGTGGGGCGAAACTCAGGGCAAAGGGCTGGGAGTAAAACCCAGTGCAAAGAGCTGGGGTCTGACCCGGCGGGTCAGACCCCGGATGTAAGCCGCGAGTATAAAAAAACCGAAGCGCAGGCTTCGGTTTTTTTGTCTGCATCCCACGTCTTAGTGGGTGCGGTCCACCGCGAAGGTGGCCAGTTGCAGCAAGGATTCCTTGTAGACGCTGTCGGGCAGGTCGCGGATGGCGTCGGCGGCGCGGCGGGCGGCGATAACGGCCTGCTCGCGCGTGTAGTCGAGCGCGCCGCTGCTGGTGATGGCGGCCAGGATGGTGTCGAAGTGCTGCTCGTCACCCTGTTCGATGCAGCTGCGCACCAGGGCGCGCTGCTCTTCGGTGCCGTTTTCCATCAGGTAGATCAGCGGCAAGGTCGGCTTGCCTTCGCGCAGGTCGTCGCCGACGTTCTTGCCGATTTCGGCGGCGTCGCCGGCGTAGTCGAGCACGTCGTCGATCAGCTGGAAGGCGGTGCCCAGCGAGCGGCCATATTCGCCGGCCGCGTCGATTTGCGCATCGCTGGCGCCGGAAATCAGGGCGCCCAGCTCGGCGGCGGCCTCAAACAGCTTGGCGGTCTTGGAGCGGATCACCTGCAGATAGCGTTCCTGGCTGACGTCCGGGTCGTGCATATTGAGCAACTGCAGCACTTCGCCTTCGGCGATGACGTTGGTGGCGTCCGACAGGATCTGCATCACGCGCATATTGTTCAGGCCGACCATCATCTGGAAGGCGCGCGAGTACAGGAAGTCGCCCACCAGCACCGAGGCGGCATTGCCGAACAGGGCGTTGGCGGTGGCGCGGCCGCGGCGCAGCGACGATTCGTCGACCACGTCGTCATGCAGCAGGGTCGCGGTGTGGATGAATTCCACCACGGCCGCCAGCTCATGGTGCGCCTTGCCCTGGTAGGAGTAGGCGTTGGCGACGAGCAGGACCAGCACCGGACGAATGCGTTTACCGCCGGCACTAATGATATATTCCGCGATCTGATTGACGAGGCTGACCTCGGAATGCAGTTTTTGGCGTATCACCACATTGACCGCGTCCATGTCGGCGGCGATCGTGTGGGCGATGTTGTTTTGGGGGGCGTGTTGGGTAGCGGCAGACAAGGCGAACCTGCAATAGACTATTGGGTGCCGCGATTATACGTCATGCCCCGCCCCCGGTGGCCGAATGCTGAGCGTAGTGGCAAGCTGCATGTATTTTTTGTAAGTTTCCATGGCAAGCAAGGTTGCCGACATACCACGCCATCCTGCATTTGTGAATAGTTTTTGACGTGAAATCACAGTCCATGTATAATCAGCGGTTCCCCCGTTTCCGAGCAGTAGGTTTGTGAGAGCCGGGGAAGCATATTTATTAACATTTGATGAGGTTTCAAATCATGTACGCGGTCATAAAAACCGGTGGCAAACAATACAAAGTTGTCGCTGGCGAAAAACTTAAAGTAGAACAGATACCGGCAGACATTGGTTCCGAACTCACCATCGATCAGGTCCTCGCCGTTGGCGCGGGCGACACCATTAAGTTTGGTGCTCCTCTGGTTGAAGGTGCAAAGGTACTGGTTACTGTTGTGGCACACGGTCGTCACGATAAGGTGAAGATTTTCAAGATGCGTCGTCGTAAGCACTACCAGAAGCATCAAGGCCATCGCCAGAATTACACCGAAATCCAAATCGTCTCGATCAACGGCTAATCGCTGTTGCCCGATCTCAACCGTATCTAAGGAGTCTTAAATGGCACACAAAAAAGGCGGCGGCACAACGCGAAACGGCCGTGATTCAGAGTCAAAGCGTCTGGGCGTAAAAGTCTACGGCGGTCAGTCGATCAATGCAGGCGGCATCATCATTCGCCAGCGCGGCACCCCAGTGCGCGCCGGTGACGGCGTCGGCATGGGCAAAGACCACACTCTGTTCGCACTGGTTGCAGGCAAAGTGAAGTTCGTGGTCAAGGGCGCAGGCTCGCACCAGTTCGTTACCGTAGTACCAGCGTAATTACGCCCCGGCGTAAACGCACACTGTAAGGCGCAAGCCTTCAATCGAAAGGCTCTGCCCAAGGTAGAGCCTTTTTAGTTTTATGGCGGCACATTATGAAGTTTATCGACGAAGCAAAAATTGAAGTCATCGCCGGCGACGGCGGGAATGGCTGCGCCTCTTTTTGCCGTGAAAAATTTAGACCTTTCGGCGGCCCTGACGGCGGCGACGGCGGCAAGGGCGGCTCGATCTGGGCGGTCGCTGACCGTAACGTCAACACCCTGGTCGATTTCCGTTTCTCCAAGATGCACAAGGGCCGTGACGGCGAACCTGGCCGCGGCGCGGACTGCTACGGCAAGGGCGCGGACGACATTCACCTGCGCATGCCGGTGGGCACCCTGATCATCGATCACGTGAGCGGCGAAATTCTGGCCGACCTGACCGAGCATGGTCAAATGGAAATGCTGGCCAAGGGCGGCGAAGGCGGCTGGGGCAATATCCACTTCAAATCGTCGACCAACCGTGCGCCGCGTCAAAAGACCGAAGGCAAGGAAGGCGAACGGCGCGAACTGCGTCTGGAGCTGAAGGTGCTGGCCGATGTGGGCCTGCTGGGCATGCCGAACGCCGGCAAGTCGACCTTTATCTCGGCGGTATCGAATGCCCGCCCGAAGATTGCCGATTACCCATTTACTACGCTGCACCCGAATCTGGGTGTGGTGCGCGTGTCGCACGAGAAGAGCTTTGTGATCGCCGATATTCCCGGCTTGATCGAAGGCGCATCCGAAGGCGCCGGCCTGGGTCACCAGTTCCTGCGCCATCTGCAGCGCACCGGTCTGCTGCTGCACATCGTCGACCTGGCCCCGTTCGAGACCAATGTCGATCCGGTCAAGGAAGCCAAGGCCCTGGTCAAGGAATTGAAGAAGTACGACGAGTCGCTGGTCGACAAGCCGCGCTGGCTGGTGCTCAACAAGCTCGATATGGTGCCGGAAGAAGAGCGCAAGAAAGTCGTCAAGGACTTCATCAAGCGCTTCGCCTGGAAAGGTCCATTCTTCGAGATTTCCGCGCTGAGCCATGACGGTACCCAGGAACTGGTCAACGCCATCTATATGCATCTGGAAGAGAAGAAGCACAGCGAACAGCGTGCGGAAGAAACCCAGATGACGGAAGAGGCGCGCGGCATTTCCTCGATCGATCCGGACGATCCACGTTTCAAGATTCTCGACTGATTGTTGTACCTGGGTCACTGATTCGTGATTCCCTTGCCGGCCGCCTTGCGCGGCCGGTAAGCGTTTTTCTTCATGAGATGAGCGCCTATCATCGCTACCTCTCATCCATGCCGGTGCCGGCCCGCTACCTCGGGTCCGGCGCTGTTAGCAGCAAGGCAGGGCACCCACCTGGCCTCGGCGGTATCACAGCAATATTCGTCCTGGCGCGGCGCATTGCGTCTTTGCGCCGGGGTTTTTGTGAAGTCATGCGCGCGCTGGCACTATATTGCCGCCGCGCTTTGAGATGAGATCCGCTGCACCATGAGTTCCGTCATTCAAAAAGCTACCCGTATCATCATCAAGGTCGGTTCCTCGCTCGTAACCAACGACGGCCGCGGCCTCGACCACGCCGCCATCGCGCGCTGGGCCGCGCAGATCGCCGGCCTGCGCGCCCTCGGCAAGGAAGTGGTGCTGGTGTCGTCCGGCGCCATCGCCGAAGGCATGCTGCGCCTCGGTTTCGAGCGCCGTCCCACCGACATCCATGAACTGCAGGCCTGCGCCGCCGTCGGCCAGATGGGCCTGGCGCAAATCTATGAAACCAGTTTCCGCGCCCATCAGCTCGGCACCGCCCAGGTGCTGTTGACCCATGCCGACCTGGCCGACCGCGAGCGCTATCTGAACGCGCGCTCGACGCTGACGACCTTGCTGCGCCTGGGCGTGGTGCCCATCATCAACGAGAACGATACCGTCGTCACCGACGAGATCAAGTTCGGCGACAACGACACGCTGGGCGCGCTGGTGGCCAATCTGATCGAGGCCGACGCCCTGATCATCCTGACCGACCAGCACGGCCTGTACAGCGCCGATCCGCGCAAGGACCCGGCCGCCTATCTGATCCAGCAGGGCCGCGCGGGCGACCCGGCGCTGGAGGCGATGGCGGGCGGGGCCGGCACGAACATCGGCCGCGGCGGCATGCTGACCAAGATTTTGGCGGCCAAGCGCGCCGCCAAGTCGGGCGCCCACACCATCATCGCCTGGGGCCGCGACAGCGATGTGCTGGCGCGCCTGGCCAAGGGCGAGGCGATCGGCACCGAACTGACGGCGCAGACCGGTCATCTGACCGCGCGCAAGCAGTGGATGGCCGATCACTTGCATACGGTGGGGCAGGTGGTGCTCGATGATGGCGCGGTGCAGAAGCTGACCAGGGAAGGCAAGTCGCTGCTGCCGATCGGCGTGAGCGATGTGCGTGGCGAGTTCGGCCGTGGCGCGGTGATTACGCTGGTGGGCCAGGATGGCGTGGCGGTGGCGCGCGGGATTTCCAACTACACCAGCGCGGAGGCGCGCCGCATCATGCGCAGGCCGTCGGCCGAGATCGGCACGATCCTGGGGTATCTGGAGGGGCAGGAGCTGGTGCACCGGGATAATCTGGTGCTGCTGTAATTTGCTTGCCGTGATGCCGTGCCGGTCGGCGGCGCTGTCCCAAACCCAGGGCGTAACCCTGGGGTCTGACCCTGGGTCCGGGCAGGGGCTGCGCCCCGCCTGTCCCTGCGGGACAGGCCCCCGGCTCTTTGCCTTGGGTTTTAAGAGAGGCTCCGGCTCCTTTGCCGTGGAGTTTAAGAAGCGACCCTGGCTCTTTGCTGTGGCATCCAAGCAGGGCCGTGGCACGCATCATCCTGGGCGTCACCATCCAACGTCAGACACCCTCCGGTGCTGGCGTTTTTGTTTTGTAGTCGCATAAATCGGCCTGCATGCAGTTCCAGCACAGGGGTTTGCGCGCCATGCAGGTGTAGCGGCCGTGCAGGATCAGCCAGTGGTGCGCATCCTGCAAAAATTCCTTGGGCACGAACTTGAGCAGCTTCTGCTCGACGATGTCGACATTCTTGCCCGGCGCCAGGCCGGTGCGGTTGGAGACGCGGAAGATATGCGTGTCGACCGCCATCGTCGGTTCTCCAAACGCCGTATTCATCACCACATTGGCCGTCTTGCGGCCCACGCCGGGCAAGGCTTCGAGCGAGGCGCGGTCGCGCGGCACTTCGCCGCCGTGCTGGTCCAGCAGGATCTGGCAGGTGGCGATGACGTTCCTGGCCTTGGTCTTGTACAGGCCGATGGTCTGGATATAGGCCATCAGCTCATCGAGGCCCAGCGCCAAAATCTTGGCCGGGGTATTGGCCACCGGATAGAGCTTGCGCGTGGCCTTGTTGACGCCGACATCGGTGGCCTGGGCCGACAGCAGCACGGCGATCAGCAGTTCAAACGGGGTGGTGTAGGCGAGTTCGGTTTCCGGCTTGGGATTGGCGGCGCGAAAGCGCGTGAACATGTCCAGTCGTTTTGCTGCATTCATGCTGTCGGGCTTCCCTCGGGTGGCGTCTCGTTCTTGGCGGCCTCGGCTTTGAGGCGGGCCCGTTCCATCGCGGCGGCGATGATGGCGCGCTTGCGTTCCTTCTCGGCCTGTTCGGCCGCATCGGCCGGTGTCAGCGCGTCGACCGCGACCAGCTTGGCGGCGGCCTTGGCGGCCAGGCGCGCATCGTTTTCCTGCACTTCGCGGCGCAGGCGCAGCGTGCGCCAGTCGTGGCGCGCGCGGGCCGCATCGGCCTGCGGCTGGTCCCACGCGGCCCAGCCGGTCTGCTCGGTGACGGGATACAGCACGATGCAGTCGACCGGGCAGGGCGCCACGCACAGGTCGCAGCCGGTACACAGGTCGGCAATGACGGTGTGCATCTGTTTGGCCGCGCCGGCGATCGCATCGACCGGGCAAGCCTGGATGCACAGGGTGCAGCCTATGCACAGCGCTTCATCGATGAAGGCGACGGCGCGCGGGCGCTCCAGGCCGTTGACGGGATTGAGCGGGATGACCTGATGGCCGGTCAGCGCGGACAGGCGCGCGATACCCTCGGCGCCGCCGGGCGGGCACTGGTTGATGCCGGCCTGGCCGTCGGCGATGGCTTCGGCATAGGGCCGGCAACCTTGGTAGCCGCACTTGGTGCACTGGGTCTGCGGCAGCAGGTCTTCGATGCGGTCGGCGAGGGAGGGCGGAGTGGTGGGCGGCACGGCAGGGCTCTGGCACGGTAAAGCGACATTATCCGATATCTGCGCGGCGGCCGCGCAAAAGTTCGCGTGTTGCGAGATTGAGGGGCCGGCGGCACCCTTTAAAACCCACGGCCTACCCCTGGGGTCTGACCCAGGGTCCGGGGAGGGGCTGCGCCCCGCCGGTCCCAACGGGACCGGCCCCCGGCTCTTTGCCGTGGGTTTTTGCATGCGCCGTGGCATGCTTGCTTAGTGCGATCCCGTCTTGAAGGGATTGCCGCGCAAGGTGGTGCGCTGCTGCTCTTCCGCGTGCAGGCTGAAAGCTGACTTGATCAGGTCGCTACGGCTGACGATACCGATCAGGCGCAGCGACTGGGCGTCGCTGACCACCGGCAGCCGTTCCAGCTCATGCACGGCCAGGCGGGTGGCGACGCTGCGGCAGGTCTCATCGGCCAGCGCGACGATGGCGGGATTGACGCCGAACAGATCGCCCACCAGTGTCGCTTGCGTCGCGCGTTCTCCGCTGGCGCCGGCGCGGTCGAGCATGCCGATCAGGGTACCGTCGCGGGTGACCGGGAAGGCGCGGTGGCGCTGTTCGGCGCCAAAATGGCTGAGCATGACATCGGCCAGCCGCGCGCCGGCATCGATGCTCTGCGGCGTGCGCGACATGACTTCGGCCACACTGTGGCGCTCCATCGGATCGATGCCGTACTCGCGGTAGATGTGATGGCCGCGGCGGGCGATTTTTTCCGTCAGGATGGAGCGGTGCATGGTGATCACGGTAAAGCCATAGGCCACGGTGGCGGCGGCCAGCACCGGCAGCAGGGCGTTGGCGTCCTGCGTCAGTTCGAAGGCGAACACCACGGCCATGACGGGCGCGCGCATCATGCCGCCCAGCGTGGCGGCCATGAACACCAGCGGCCACACGGCCGGGTCGCCGCCTGGCAGGTAGGGGCCGAGCAGCGCGCCCAGCCCGGCGCCCAGCATCAGCAAGGGCGCCAGTACGCCGCCCGAGGTGCCGGAACCGAGCGCGATCAGCCAGATCACGGCTTTCACCAGCAGCAGCGCGGCAATCGCCGAGGCCGCCAGATGGCCGTTGAGCAGGTCGGCGATCACGTCATAGCCGACGCCCAGCGCGCGCGGCTGGATATAGCCGCCGATACCGACGGCCAGGCCGCCCAGCGCGGGCCACCACATCCAATGCAGGGGCAATTTGTGGAACAGGTCTTCGACCCGGTACAGGCTGGTCGACAGCAGCCAGGCCAGCGCGCCGCACAGCACGCCCGCCACGGCGCAGGACAGCAGGGCCAGCGGCGCCAGCGGCGCGCTGTGCAGCGGGAACAGGGGGCCGCTTTCGATCAGCAGCGGGCGCAGGAAGCCGGCCACCGCGCAAGCCACGGCCACCGGCGCCAGGCTGCGCGGACGCAGCTCGAACAGCATCAGTTCCAGCGCCAGCAGCACCGCCGCGATCGGCGTGCCGAACACGGCCGTCATGCCGGCCACCGCGCCGGCCACCAGCAAGGCCTTGCGTTCGGCGCCGCTGAGGTGGAAGTGCTGGGCGATCAGGGAGCCGACCGCGCCGCCGGTCATGATGATCGGTCCTTCCGCGCCGAAGGGGCCGCCGCTGCCGATGGCGATGCCGGAGGCGAGCGGTTTCAGCACGGCCACCCTGGGCGACATGGTGCTGCTCTTGAACAGGATCGCTTCCAGCGCTTCGGGAATGCCGTGGCCGCGGATCTGTTCGGAACCGAAGCGGGCGATCAGGCCGATCACCAGTCCGCCCAGCACCGGCACGACGATGACCCAGGCGCCCAGCGTGTGGTTGGCCGGCGAACTGGCGGCGGTCGACAGCGTCTGGAAGAAAAACAGATTGGTGAATAAGCGGATCGCGTGCAGCAGCAGGTCGGCGGTGACGGTGCTCAAGGCACCGACGACGGCGGCGATGGCGCTGATCAGCAGCAGGCGCGACTGGCCGTCAAAGTCGCGGCGGGCGTCGTAGTTACTCATGGCCAGCGTCCAGTTTGGGAATGGTGAAAATGCCGTCGAGCGACAGCAATTCGGCGCGGTGCCGCGCGGCCAGGTGGCGCAGGATGGTGGCGCCTTTGGCCAGCAGATGGATTTCCACGCGGCGCCGGTCGCTGCTGCTGGCGCGCCGTTCCACCAGGCCAAGCGCTTCGCAGCGGCTGATCAGGGCGACCACGCCATGCTGCTTGGCCTGCAGGCGCTCGGCCAGTTCGCCCACGGTGGCCCAGTCGCGGCCGGAATAGCCCTGGATATGCAGCAGCAGCAGGTATTGCAGGGGCGTGATGCCCTCGGCCTGGACGGCGGTTTCGGAAAAGCGCTCGAAGCGGCGCATCTGGTAGCGGAATTCGGACAGGGCGGTGAAGTCGGCCTTGCTCAAGACCGGTGGCTTGGTGGGCGGCATGCTGGAGATCGGGTTTTTGGGAAAGCGGATAATATATCACAACGTGATGTATTTGTTTGGGCGCCGAAGAAAACCCACGGCGTAACCCTGGGGTCAGACCCCAGGGTCCGGAGAGGGGCTACGCCCCGCCGGTCCCGTTGGGACCGGCCCCCAGCTCTTTGCCGTGGGTTCTAACTTTGCCGGCGGCCCGCGAGCCGCGCATTTTTCTTCAACTGGCGGCAGTGGGCAGCCCCGGCTTCGAGCTGAGACGAAAAAAAACGCTCCGGAGAGCGTTTTTTGGGGAGACCGCGCGAGCGGATCAGCCGTGTTTTTTGATGAACTCGCCGATTTTCGGGCAGATCACTTCGCGCCAGCGGCGGCCGGAGAAGATGCCGTAGTGGCCGGCCTGCGGCGCGACGAAATCCTGCTGCATGTTGGCCGGGATGCCGCTGCACAGATCATGCGCGGCCTGGGTCTGGCCGGCGCCGGAGATGTCGTCCAGCTCGCCTTCGACGGTGAACAGGGCCACGGTGGTGATGTCCTGTGGACGCACCAGCTTGCCGCCGACCATCCAGGTGCCTTTGGGCAGGCTGAAGTCCTGGAACACGGTCTTGATGGTGTCCAGATAGTATTCGGCGGGCATGTCGAGCACGGCGTTGTATTCGTCGTAGAACTTGCGATGGCTGTCGGCCGGCTCATCGTCGCCTTCGACCAGATGCATATAGAACTCGCGGTGGCTTTGCGCGTGGCGGCCAGGGTTCATGGCGATGAAGCCGGCATGCTGCAGGAAGCCCGGATAGACCTTGCGGCCAAAGGCCGGGTAGTTGGCCGGCACCGAGTAGATCACGGTGTTTTCGAACCAGGAGAATTTCTTCTCGGTGGCCAGGTCGTTGACCTGGGTCGGCGATTTGCGCGGGTCGATCGGACCGCCCATCATCGTCATGGTCTTCGGCAGCTTGGGGTCCTTCTCGGTGGCCATCAGCGAAATGGCCGCCAGTACCGGCACGGTGGGCTGGCACACGGAGATGACGTGCAGGTCCGGACCCAGGGTGCGGATGAATTCCTGCACGTAGTAGATATAGTCGTCCAGATGGAAGGGGCCGGCCGACAGCGGCACCATGCGCGCATCGGTCCAGTCGGTGATGTAGACATCGTGCTCGAGCAGCAGGCCACGCACGGTATCGCGCAGCAAGGTCGAGTGGTGGCCCGACAGCGGCGCGACCAGCAGCACGGTGGGCTGCTTGAGGGCGGCGATCTTCTTGTCGCTCAGGTTTTTCTTGAAGTGGATCAGGCGGCAGAAGGGCTTGCTCACCACGACTTCTTCGATGATGCCCACCTCCTCGCCAGCGACCAGGGTGGTGTCGATCTCGAACGCCGGTTTTTCGTAGTCCTTGCCCAAGCGGTACATCAACTCGTAACCCGCGGCGATCCGTTGTGCAAACGGGGCGTGCGCCAGCGGCGAAACCGGGTTGGTAAATAATTTGGATGACGCGTCTGCCCATTGCATGAGTGGCGTCAAAAGTGAACGTTGCATTTCGTGCAGTTGGTAGAGCATAGGATTTCCTATCGGTAATGAGTTGGTGCGATGCACCAATGCTAAACATCATAGCCCAATTATAGGATAAATGTTCGTGACGTAAAGCATTTTAGGATACTGAAAAGAAAGTGCCCTATTTGCCTCTACTCCACGCATGCCTACGATAATAGAGCAATGGACGAAAAAAAAGCAGCGTTTCCGCTGCCTTTGTGTAGGACGATTTGCCGACATGGCAGTTAGCCCATGCCGTCTTGATAAGTGTGTGGCTAATCGAATATCGGTGTCTCGACCCCCAGCACCTTGTGCAGCTTGGGCGAGGTGGTGGTGTATTGCATATAGATTTTCTTGTCCGGAAAGATATACGGCGCGGCGCCGAAAGCGGCCAGCGCCGCCTCGTGGAAGCCCGACAGGATCAGTTTTTTCTTGCCCGGATAGGTATTGATATCGCCGACGGCGAAGATGCCCGGCACGCTGGTTTCGAACTTTTCGGTACTCTGTACCTTGAGCTGGCGCCGTTCGATATCCAGGCCCCATTCGGCGATCGGCCCCAGTTTTGGGGTCAGGCCGTAGAACACCAGCAACATGTCGAGCGGCAGGCGGCGCGTGACGCCATCGCTGCCGCTCACCTTGATTTCGCTGAGCTTGTCGCCGGCCGTTTCGAAGCCGCTGACCTGGCCGACGAGCATTTGCATTTCAAGGTTATCGCACAAAGCTTTCATCTTGGAAACGGAAGCGGGTGCCGCGCGGAAATCTTCGCGGCGGTGCAACAAAACCACAGATTCGGCTTTGCCGACGAAATTGAGGGCCCAGTCGAGGGCGGAATCGCCGCCGCCGCAGATCACGATATGCTTGCCATCGAACAGCGCGGGGTCCTTGACCTTGTAGAACAGCTGGCTGTTTTCGAACGCTTCGATGCCGTCGACCTTCAAGGTGCGCGCCTGGAAGGAGCCGACGCCGGCGGCGATGAAGATGGTGGTGGTGACGAAGCGGGTGCCGCTGCTCGTTTCCAGCTTGAAGCGGCCATCGTCACGGCGCTCGAGCACGGTCACTTCCTGGCCCAGGTGAAAGGTCGGTTCGAACGGTTCGATCTGCTTGAGCAGATTGTCGGTCAATTCCTGGCCGGTGCAGGAGGGCACGGCGGGAATGTCGTAGATGGGCTTGTCGGGATAGAGTTCGACGCACTGGCCGCCGACGGCGGGCAGGGAATCGATGACGTGGGCGCGGATTTCAAGCAGGCCGAGCTCAAACACCTGGAACAGGCCGACTGGCCCGGCGCCGATGATGACGGCATCGGCGTCGATGACGCCGGCTGGAGTGACACTGTTCATACGGTATGCTTCCTGTCATGCAGTGGCGGCCGCACAGCGAGCGGACGGACGCCGCCCGGGCGGGCGCCGCCTGAACTTGCGCCGTCCAGGGGCGGAACCTCCCGCCCTTGTGCTTAGCGAACCAGCAGATCCAGCTTGGACTTGACGTCCTTGAACTGCTCGGCTTCGGGCAGGGCGGCCTTGGTCTTGGTGATCGACGGCCAGTTGCGCGCGAGGTCGACGTTAATCTGGATGAAAGCCTGCTGATCCGAAGGAACGTCTTCTTCCGCGAAAATCGCGTTGACCGGGCATTCGGCCACGCAAACGGCGCAGTCGATGCACTCGTCCGGATCGATGGCCAGGAAATTCGGGCCTTCCCGGAAACAATCTACCGGGCAGACATCGACGCAATCGGTGTAACGACAGCTGATGCAAGATTCGGTGACAACGTGGGTCATGGCAGTCCTATCAATGTTGGGTGTGCAGCGGCTTCAGGCGCAAGTAGGCCAAGCCAATTCAGCAAAGCATTGTATTTTAAGGTAATTCGCTGCTTCTCACAAATTGCGCTTATATACAATATGTATAAGCAAATGCACTCTATGGCGGCGGCGCGGCGCGGGGAGGGGAGGGGCGGAGCTAGCGTCAGCGCGCGCTCCGTATTTGCTGCAGCAACTGCTGCCAGGGCTGGGCCCCGGCTTCGCCTTCGGCGAAGGAAATGCTGTGGCGCTGGCCATTGTCGTCGACCGTGATGGTCCAGTGCTGCAGGTCGGCGCCGACGGCCGGCGCGGCCGGCGCGGCGGCGAAGAAATGGCTGCTGGCCAGCGTCGCTTCGAGCGCCTGGCCCTGGGCGTGCTGGCGGGTATCGATGCGGTAGTGCTCGCTTTGACCGGAAAAGCCGCCTTGTGCCGTCGCTGAGATGATCATCTGTGCTCCTGGTGGTGGGGGGGGGGGGC
>JABTBR010000086.1 GCA_013284265.1 Oxalobacteraceae bacterium
CTCAAGCGGAGCTTGCGCGCCAATCGCTCCAGCGGCGTTGTGGTAACCGTGATAGCCGAGACCGGCGCACATTTCGTGGAGTTCCTCGTGTGGATTCGGATCGACGGCATACCGACCTCCGTTCGGCAACTCGATGCAATATTGGGACTGCTTATCCGGTTCATGTTTGAATGCCATATTGCCTTCGTCATCCAGAGCCCCTTCTTCGACCAGGGCGTCATCCTTGTAAAGCTTGTAAGGCAAGCCCGCATTGATGCGTCCCCCTGCCGCCGGATGGCTGTTTAAATGGAAGGTCCCCGCGCCGTCCAATTTGGATTGTGGCGGCTGCACATCGGCTATCGCCATGTTTTTGGGACCCGGCAAACTGTGCTTGGCCGCATGGGCTACGAAATTGCCGCTGGTGCCTTGCTCGATGCCGCCGGCGCTGAACTTGGCGTAACTGCCGCCACCGTTGATCACCACTTCCTCCTTGGCGCTGATGGTGATGCGGTTGGCCGTCTGCGTGATGTTGAGCTTGGCCAGCACATTGACACTGTCCGACAGTGCCCGCAGGTCAATATCACCGGCCGCCGCCACCATCCGCATACCGGCCTTATGCACAAACAGTCGGAACGCATGGCGCGCGCTCGCGAACAAGCTGCCGCCGTTCGCGATGGACAGATCTTGTCCGGTCGTGAGGACCGTATGCTGTTCGCTGGCCAAATGGGTGCTGCCCTGGGTCGTGGTCTCGATGCCCGCCGGGCTGGCCAGCACCAGATGCGGCGCGGCCAGTTGAGGAAAGCTTCCCTTGCCGCCTGCGCCGCCCTTGATGCTGTCATTTTGGGCCTGAATGGCGGCGACGGCCCTGGCCTGGCCCTCACCGTCCTGAGCGCCGGATTGCCGGGCCAGTTTGGCCAGCGCGTCGTGCTGCTTGTGCGCGGCACTTAGCCGCTGCTGCGTCTCGCCCATATCCTTGATATGCGAGGTGGCGTTGGGCCGCGCCTCGGTGGTGACGAGCATGCCCCGATTGGCGCGCGCCACACCCCAGGCGTTGGTCGCCAGCTCCCAGCCCTCGCCGCGCACGTCCATGCGTCCATCCGCGCTTTCAATCCGGGTGATGCTGCCCAACGACAACTGGCTGTGTTCGTGGTCGCTCTTGAGTTGCGTCTGGAGCGCGCCCTTGGTGTCGTCCAGTATCAGGTGGTTGCTGCCAGCGTTGCCGCCAGCACCCAGTTCCCGGCTACGCAAGCCCGCCAGCGCCCGTTGGGCAGGTAAATGCCACGGCGGCATGTGCTCGCGGTTGTAGACGACGCCAACGACGATGGGATGGTCGATATTTCCGTCCAGGAACTGGACCACGACTTCCTGTCCCACACGAGGCAGGCACATCTGGCCGAAGTATTGCCCCGCCATCGGCATCATCAGGCGTATCCAGGGGGAGCTGGCCTGGTCGAATTTCCCCAGGCGGTCCCAGTGAAACTGCAATTTCAGTCGGCCCAGCTCGTCCGTGTAGATCTCCTCGCCGGCAGGCCCGACGACGATGGCGGTCTGCACGCCGGGATTGGCGCAGGGCTCGCTGTTGTGGTGCCGGCCAGGTCGCCAGCGGATGTCGCGGCGAATGCACACGAAGGTGTTGGTGTATTCCGACTTGCCGTCGGGGCCGGCGGGATAGTTGTTGCTCGCATTGTGCTCGACCGACAGGATGAGGTAGTCGCGCGCGCCGATGCCGGGCTTGATGTCTTCGCCCTGTTCCGGCCGCTGGCTATCCGCGCTGAAATGGCCGGCGAGCTTGAAGGTGCGGCCTGGCTGTGCCGCGCGGTCGTTTCCGCTCGCCTCGAAGTATTGGCTCAGCTGCTCACATTCCTCCATGCGGCGCTGGGCCAGCGCATCGCCATCCTCCAGGTTCGCAAAGCCATAGGAACCGGCATTCTCGTAGAGCTCGTAACTGTCCACATCGCCCTGCTGGTTCAGGGAATAGCCATTGACCAGTTGGGGGCGCGGGCTTTTGTAGTTGAAACTGGCCAGGGTGAACTTGCCGGAGCCGAGCTGCCGCGCCGCTTGCCATTCGCGGATTCCATCGGCCTCGTCGGAACCGGCATGCGCGCGAAAACGCATCTGCTCTGGCGCGTCCGCGACACCTGTGGCATCGATGGGCTCGGCCTGCATCGAGTCGTCGCTCAGCACCAGGGTGTGGCCATCGGCCCTGTGCTCATAACTGTAATACAGGCCCGCATTTTCCCAGCGCCGATGCAGGTGGTTGTAATCCGTCTCGTTATGCTGGTTGGCGCAGGTCAGCTTTTTATCGTCGTAGTCCAGGCTCATCCGCTTTCTCCAGTCAGCCTGCCGGTAGTGCGCGAAGGTGGACTCGGTCAGTTCGAGGACGCTACGATGATGGAAGGAGACATTGTCCTTGCGTAGCTTGGCGAAGGCCAGCCAGGGCTGAAGTGTCATCTGATAATAGGCGAAACCGCCATCGGTGCGTACAAAGCGGAAGCTGCCGACGTAACCATTCATGTAGCGCATCGAGCCATCTTCGCGCACCAGCGAGATCGTCACCATCCGGCCCATCAGGCTTTTGAGGGGGATGCCGGCATCGTCCGACAACACTTCGGCCTCGATACAGAAGTCACGCGACAGTTCCTCCCGCATCTTCACTGTATTGACCAGCATGACCGCATTCGCGGGACCATCGCCGTGTGGAAAATCCATTCGCAACAGGCGATGGTATTGTGCGCCAGCACCGAATACAGACAGTGCCGCGAAACCGCCGTCCACGATGTTTTGCAACATGCAACCTCCATTGTGCCGTCGACCGCCGATGCCGGGCCGACGTGGTGATGCCTTATCCAGTGTTGATCAATATAGGTGGCGCCGGTAGCGCTCGTATTGAGTGCTCTCAAGAAATCTTATCGCTGGCCAGGAGGTGTGCCGGAACAGTTAGGCATATGCGACTGCGGCGGGCGCAGCAGGTAACGCACCGTACTCCGGGCAAGCCGGCCTTCTTTTCCAGGCAGGACGGCATCCCAGCCCAAGCGCCCGGCCATGACTGACTTACTCCTCAAGACCAGGCGCTTGATGCACGTGGTTTTCAAGATAAGCCTTACTTCAAATTGCAGGTTCGGCAGGTCGAACCGGGCGACCATGTTCGCCAAGGCCACAGCGGCGGCACCGCGTGGAAGAAAACGCTCGAACTCCGTCCTGTCAAGCGGACCGATGTTCAGCCCGGTGCACACGTCCCTGCGGCGCAGTCTGCCGCCCAGCATAGCGCCGAAGCCAAGCCTGGTGGCGTTTCCACCCAGCCTGCTGCGCTTTCCGTCCGGGATGGAATCCCATGCCTCGACAAATTGTTCCAGCTCGACCGGTACGCCAAAGTAATGCGTCAGCGTGCGCGAGACCAAACTTGCCGAGACTGGGCGGGTGCGCAGCGCTGCCGCATAGTAGCCCGATACGTGTTCGGTTCCCGGCTCGCTACCGCAAGAAGCATCGCTGCCGATGCCTGCCAGCGCCGTCAACAGCGGCAGCAGGCCATCGATGCCCTGGGTGTCGAGTTTGTGCTCCAGCCGGTACTTTCCCCAGGCGTGGAAAAACATGGACACCATGCGATGGGAGAACAGGTCGATAAAGGCGCGCGCTCCAGCGTCCTTTTCCCACCGCTGCGCTGCAGCGATGCGCTCCGTGATGTGCAAAGGAAGTGCGCCGTGTGCGCCCAGCAGGCCGATGAACGTCGGAGCCACCGCAAGTCGCAAGCCGGTCTCCTTGAACAAGGCGCGGCTTAGTTCAACATCGCTTCGATGCTCGGCCGGGGTGGCGAACAGCGCCTCGATTTCCCCCGCCGGGAAGGTCAGCGACAGGCTATTCTGGAAGCGGAATACGCGTGCGAAGGCCTGCTCGTATGGCACGCCATTCTGCCGCATCCAGCGGATCAGGATGCGCAAGGCCTGGACGAACTGGAATCGTTGGGGCGCATCGATCAAGCCTTGTATCACACTAGTTTCAGATAGCCGCTTCTTGGCTTGCATCGAATGAGCTCCTTCCCGGATTGTTTGGACAGCACGACAAGTTCGACGAAGCTGTTGACCTGCGCATATAGCCCGAGATACTGGTCGATCACTTCGACGAACAGCAGCATGCCGCTGCCGACGAGCGCTTCTTCATCGAGCGTCATCCGCACCTCCGTTCCATGCACCAGCGACGCGCCATG
Organism: Oxalobacteraceae bacterium; assembly: GCA_013284265.1. Classification (GTDB taxonomy): domain Bacteria; phylum Pseudomonadota; class Gammaproteobacteria; order Burkholderiales; family Burkholderiaceae_D; genus Rugamonas. Next base: position 4,181 of record JABTBR010000086.1, read on the forward strand.
CCTGCATCGCAGCCAGGTTTCCGTCTCCGCCAGTTCAAGACCGGCGATGCCTTCTATCTGGCGCTGTGAAATCGGGGACTGTGGCAAGTCGTATAGGCTTAGCATGTCGCGAAACGCGGGCAGTCCGCCTTGCGACAGCGAGCGTTGGTTCAGCGTCAGATGCGAAATCAGTCGCCAGTGCTGCCCAAGTGCCGAAGAGAAGCGATAAGTCTTGGTCGGCTTGCGCAGAAGAACAACCAGGTAGCTGTCGGTGTCATGGAGCGGCGTCAAGTCCCCGGTCGCCACGCCATACTTCAGCGCATGCGCTAAATCCTTGTTGGTGCAACTGAGCTCAATCGACAGGCTGGTTTTCTCGACATCCATGGGATTGAAGTCGCTGTCAATTAGGGTGATGCGTTTTTCGTGGCCGGGACTGGCAACGGATAGCACGGCATCGTTGCGTGCCATCCAGTAGTGGCCCTTCGCTGAAGCGTTCTCGCCGTGCCGCATTGAATAGAATGGACGGAATTCGGTCACGACGTCGGTCTGGCCGCGCCGGCGCACCATCTTGACCGAGTCTATCGAATGCACCTCAAACGCATCGGCGCGCGCCGCATCGGCCACCACGCCGTAGTCCGCTGTCAGGTGTGTCACGGATATCGGCTGGCCGGGGCGTTGAAACAGGTTGACCACCGGACTGCAGCCCAGTACCAGATTCGCTTCGGACAGGCTGCTCAGTATCCTCGTGGCATGGGAGTCCGGCTGCAATCCCGTCAACGCCAGATGCAAGGTGCAGCGGCGGCATTCTTTCGGCAGGCGGGTACGTAAAACCGTCAAGTCGATGTCGAAGAAATTGAATTTTTCCGGGAAAACAAAATACTCGCTGAGTATCCGGTATGCCACGTGCGAGCGGGCGTCGAAAGGAATGAGCGCCTCGTTCTCGGCAAAACCCACGCTGGCCAGTGGAATGCCCGGCAGTTCCAGCCAGTGCCCTGTTTCTGCCTCGACGTAGGCACCGACGGCGCGCATGAATAGCGCGTCGCGCAGGGCCGCACAGAACGATGGTTCGCCATCGACAAACACACGCAGGGTCTTCAACTCCGGCGGCGCAGGGCCTTCGAGAACGATGCTGATTGAGGAACTTGCCGTGGAGTGCACTACAGTTCCCGTGGGAGGCCGTATCACAGCGTCAAACCTGGCGGTGGCCAGTATCGTTGGCGTGAGCATGATGTCGTAAGCGGTTTTGAAGCGGCAACGCACACCTTGGACGGCGGCGGAATCCAGCTCTGTGCCCCGCGGAATGGCGAGCACCGGCATAGTCCCCGCAGCCCGGCTCGATGGATGGGTGGCGCGGACTATCGAACAAGAGGGAAAAGGTCGCAGATAGTGTGGAAAGAGTGTCTCCAGCAGCCCCTCGGTAAATTCCGGATAGCTGTCGTCAAGACGCTTTGCCATGCGAGCCGATAGCAGCGCCACCGACTGTATCAGTTGTTCGACATGCGGGTCAGGACAGGTATCATCGCCCAGATGCAGCTTGCCGCCTACTGCGGGGTAGCGCTCGCAAAATTCCCGGCCGAGGCGTCGCAGTTGCAGCAATTCGCGCTCGAAGTACGGCAGCAAATCCTCCATCAGTCGCTCCTTGGCCGTGTGCAGGTATGCCAGTATCAAGCTATCGCTTGCGCATATTTTGAGCTTGCACAAAGGGAACAACGGTGTTGGTGTTTGACCTTGACGGCCAGAACCATGCGGGAAATCAATGTTTTTCAGCAAGGGAAGCTGCAGACTCCGTGGACGAGCAACGCATGCCACTGGAGAACAAGATGACCTTGTTAAAAGTATTGTGGGCCGAGGGCCTCCCGCTCGATGCACAGCATTTTCAGCAATTGGACCGCTATCATGAAGCCCGGCTCCGGCACATCGCCTCAGCCATCAACCCTTTTGCCTGGGGCGTTCAGCTGGCCCGGTGGAGCATCGAAGGCATCGGCAGCAATTCATTGTCCGCACAAGCGTTGACCCTGATTTTCAAGGACAGGGAAGTTTATCAGGCACCGCTTTCCGACGAATTGCCCTTGCCGATAGACCTGAGCAAGCTGCCTGCCGATGAACACAGCTTTGTTTTTTACGCGGCGCTGCCGATCGTGAAAGCACATGGCGGCAATCTCGCGAGCGACTCCCCCCGATGCGGTGAAACGCGGTATGTCACGTTCGACATGCCAACGCCTGACCTCTATACCGACGGGATTAGCGTCAACGTCTCCTACCTGAGGAAAACCCTGCGCTTGTTTTCGCACCTCGACGTTCGCGACGCATTTGACTGCATTCCGGTGCTCAAGATACGCCGCCGGGCGGACAATACCTTTGAAATCGACTCGACATTCATGACGCCAAGTCTGACAGTCGATGCCGATCCGGCGATGCAGGAAATGCTGCGCGGCTTGCTCGGGAAATTATCCGCGAAAGCGGAGGCGTTGTACCGGTTGCAGCGTCAGCCCAAGGGGCATACCGTAGAAGCGAACAGCGGCAACGTAACTTCGTTCTGTATGCTCGGCACCGTCAGCGCCGCCAGCGCTTCCCTGAGCTATTCCGCACATTCTGGCCACTGTCATCCAAAGCAGCTGTTCGAAAAGATGACGATGCTCGCCGGCAGCCTGATGGCATTTTCAAGAAAATATTCCGTGGGCGATCTGCCCCGCTACGACCATGAGAGTCCCTCGCCCGGATTTCATTCTTTGAATGCCATTATTGGCGATTTGCTCGACACAGTGGTGTCGTCAAGGTATATCACCATCCCCCTGACCGTCGATAATGAAAATCTCGTCTATCACAGAGGGCAGCTCGATTCAACTTTAACGGACAAGAAGGTGGGGTTGTATATCGCCATCAGCGCAAATATGCCTGCGCTGAACCTGGTCGCGGAAGTGCCGCGCCAATTCAAAATTGCGTCGCCTCTCAACATCGAGGTGCTCGTTCGCAGCGCGTTGCCTGGCTTGGAACTGGTTCATATGGCGCAGGTGCCGATGGAGGTGCCGGTTCGTCCGAACGCCTATTATTTCTCGATTGAGAGCCGTGGGGAGCTTTACGAATCGATGTTGAAGGCGCAGGCGATCGCCATTTATGCTCCCAGCACATTCTCCGAGCTGCAGTTGGAGCTGTTCTCCATCACGGACTGACGCGCGGCGGAAGAGGCAGTGGCGTATCGCCATCAGTTGACGACTCAGCGAGGCGCGACTGCCATATCCCTGAGAGCAATCACTCTGCTTAGCGTTTTGCCACGGCCGGGCGCGGCACCAGTTTGATTTCGAAGAGCTTGGGCCACAGCTTGCCGGTAACGAACAGGCGCTTGGTCTTGGCGTCGTAGGCGATGCCGTTGAGGACGTCGGCACTGCCTTCGTCCACGCCTTGCGATTTCAGCAGGCCGGCCAAATCGATCCAGCCGGTGACCTTGCCCGACACGGGGTCGATGCGCGCGATGGTGTTGGTCTGCCACAGGTTGGCGAACAACTCGTTGCCGACCCACTCCAGCTCGTTGATCTGGGTGAGCGGAATGCCGTCGGCCGTGACATTGACGCGGCTGACTTCCTTCAGTGTCACCGGATCGAGCCGGCGCAAGATGGCGCTGCCGTCGCTGAGGATGATCTGCTTGCCGTCCTGCGCCAGGCCCCAGCCCTCGCCCGGATAGCTGAACTTGCTACGCAGCTCGAAGCTGGCCAGATCGAACACGAAGCCGGTCTGGGTCTGCCAGGTGATGCCGACCAGCGCATCGTTCCAGTCTGTCAGCCCTTCGCCGAAATACTCGGCCGGCAGGGCTTTCTGCTGCAAGACCTTGCCCGTTTCCAGCTTGACCTTGCGGATCGACGAGCGGCCGTTCAGACCGGTACTTTCGTACAAGAAACCATCCCGGTACAGCAAGCCCTGCGTGAACGCGGCCGGGTCATGCGGGTAGGTATGGACGATGCTGTAGCCGAAAACAGGCAGCGCGGCTTGAACGGGCAAGGCGACGCCCGATAACAGCGCGCTGGACAGTAGGATGGCGGAAGTAGTGTTATGCATAATTCAATGGCAAGAAAATGAGCTGTTGCATGCTGACACGCAGACTGGGATAAAGCAACCACGCTGGCCAGCATTTATGTTTCAACGTGTATCGTCAGGAAAATTTGCCCGGTTTTACACCTCTATGCGGGCTACTGGTAGACTGCTGCGTTTTCCACTGATGGCCTTTGGCCTACCGCAATGCATACCATTGAACAGCTGCGCTCGGGCGAATTACAGGGTCTCCAACGCGTCAAGCTCGCCTGCGGCCTGACGGAATTTCCGCGCGAGCTATTCAATCTGGCCGATACGCTGGAGATTCTCGATCTGTCGGGCAATGCCCTGTCTGCCCTGCCCGATGACTTGCCGCGCCTGAGCAAGCTGCGCATCATTTTCTGCTCGGACAATCTATTTACGACGCTGCCTGCGGTGCTGGGCCGCTGCGAGCAGCTGAGCATGATCGGCTTCAAGGCCAATCGCATCCACGCCGTTGAGCCCGGCGCGCTGCCGCCCACCTTGCGCTGGCTGGTGCTCACGGACAACGAATTGACGGAGTTGCCGGCCGCCATAGGCGACTGCCAACCCTTGGAAAAATTGATGTTGGCCGGAAATCGGCTGCGGGTGCTGCCGGAGGAATTGGCGAACTGTTCGAAACTGGCCCTGCTGCGCATCGCCGCCAATCAGCTGAGCGCCCTGCCCGACTGGCTGCTGAACCTGCCACGACTGAGTTGGCTGGCCTGTGCCGGCAATCCCTTCAGCGATGCTGCCGAGCAAGCCATACGCAGCGGCGCCCAGCTGGACAGCATCGCCTGGAACCGCCTGCAATTGCACGAACAACTGGGCGAAGGCGCCTCCGGCGTGATCTACCGCGCCGCATTGGATGATGGCGCGCCTGGCATTGATGCCGCCGCGCAAGCGGTCGCCGTCAAGCTGTTCAAAGGCACGCTGACCAGCGACGGCTTGCCGCGCTGCGAGATGGCGGCCAGTATCGGTGCGGGCCGCCATGCCAACCTGATCCCGGTGAAGGGCGACATCGCGCGGCATCCGGACGGCGTCAGCGGTCTGGTCATGGACTTGATCGACCCCGACTTCGGCAATCTGGCCGGCCCGCCCAGCCTGGACTCTTGCAGCCGCGACGTGTATCCCGCCGACAAGCGCTTCGACTTCGACACGCTGCTGGAAATCGCCCACGGCATCGCATCCGCCAGTGCCCATTTGCACAGCCGCGGCATCATGCATGGTGATTTGTACGGCCATAATGTTTTGCATTGCGAGCGCGGCCGTACCTTGCTGGGCGACTTCGGCGCCGCCTCGTTCTTTGCACCGGCAAGCGGCCAGGCGGCTGCGCTGCAACAGCTGGAGGTGCGCGCCTTCGGCTATCTGCTGGAGGAATTGCTCGACCGCTGCAGCGCGCCGTCCACTCCGGAAATACTGTCCCAGTTGAAGAGCGCTTGCCTGAGCGACGACCGCCTTGCCAGGCCGTTGTTCAGTGAGATCGAACGTCAGCTTGGCAAGCTCAAAGTATCCCCATAGGACTGGATTTATTTTTTGTAATACCCGGCAGCGATAATAAGGTCACCCGCTTTTTCCAGGTAAACCGTTTTATCGCGCAAGGTACCCGTGGCAGGATCGACCCACTTGTAGTCCACCCAGCCGCGGTTCGCCGTGCCGGCAATGCTTAAAATCTCCTTGATGAAGTACTTGTTATTTACATCGCGCAAATCCGTGACGTTCACGCCGATCAATTTGGGATTGCTGCCGTGCGCCAGCACTTTCCCATTGAGGTCATACACGCTCAGGTATATATCCCGCTCAACGAACCCGCCTTTGGGATCGCTGGCGGCGACCAGCATCTTGTCCCTGCCGCTTTTATTCAGATAGACGACGGCCTTTTTCACCAGGGTGGAAACCTCTTCAGCGGTGCTTTGCTGGTCGGCCAGGGCGCTGCCACTCAGGGCGAAGAAGAAGAGGCACAGGAAAGCGTTTTTAATCAATTGGGTCATGTCAAAGTCTCGATTTATATTAGAAAAATAGTTGTTATATGCCGGGCTCAAATCAGCCCAGCCAGTTTGGTCACCAGCTCGTAGGAAGTGGAGGTGCCGAACTTGCGCATCAGATTGGCACGGTGCATTTCCACCGTGCGCGGACTGAGCGCGATATCGCGTGCGATCACCTTGCTCGTTTTGCCTTCCAACAGCAGTGCCGCCACCTGGCGTTCACGCGGTGTCATGCCGATAAACAAGGGGCGGCGCGCGCTCAGGTCCTCGAAGGTCCAGACCCCCACCGCATGCGGGTTCTGCGCCGTCAGCGCGCGGCCCGTTACGTGGCACCAGAACAGCTCGCCGCTGGCGCGCCGCATGATGCGTTCGTCGGAATAAATTCCGCCGCGCGCCAGGCAGATGGCGATGCGGCTGCCGATGGTTTCGAATTCGCCGATGCTGGGATAGAGCAGCTCCAGCGACTGCCCGGCCAGTGCCGCACGCGAATGGCCGAACATCTCGGCCAGCGCATCGTTGGCCGCATACACGACGCGCTGGCGCGACACGCACATGCCGACCGACACCAGATGAAAGATATCCTCGTAGTCAATGCTGGCGAAGGCGCTCATGTCTGCTCCCGTTTGGCTGCATTACTGGGCGGCCCAGCCGCCATCCACATTCAGGGCGGCGCCGCGTATCTGGTCTGCGGCGGGCGAGCACAGGAATACCGCGATGGCGCCGATCTGCTCGGGCGTGGCGAATTCCATCGACGGTTGCTTCTCTCCCAGCAGACGGGACTGTGCCACCGCCGCCGTCAAGCCTTCGCGCAGCGCCAGATCGTCGATCTGCTTTTGCACCAGCGGCGTCAGCACCCAGCCCGGACAGATCGCATTGCAGGTGACGCCGCTGCGCGCGTTTTCCAGCGCCACAGTCTTGCTCAGGCCGATCACACCGTGCTTGGCCGCCACATAGGCCGACTTGTGCGCCGATGCGACCAGACCATGCACCGAGGCGATATTGATGATGCGGCCCCAGTCGCGCTGCTGCATCTGCGGCAGCGCGGCGCGGATCGCATGAAAGTTCGACGACAGATTAATGGCCATGATCCGGTCCCAGCTTTCCACCGGGAAGTCCTCGACGCGCGCCGTATGCTGGATGCCGGCGTTGTTGACCAGGATATCGACCGCGCCGAACTCGGCGGCGGCCTGGCCCACCATGGCCGCGATCTGTTCCGGCTGCGCCATGTCGGCCGCGCTATGCAGCACTTGCACGCCATACTTGGCGCGCATATAGCCCACCAGGTCGGCGATGACGGCGCTGTCGCCGAAGCCGTTGAGCATGATGTTGGCGCCCTGCCCGGCCAGCGCATGGGCAATGCCCAGGCCGATGCCGCTGGTGGAGCCGGTGACGATGGCGGATTTGTTTTTTAGCATGCTGCTCTCCCCTTTTCGGCTCAGGCGCCGAACATGTAATAGGTCGCGATGACGACGAACACCGCCATCGTCTTGATGCAGGTCACGGCGAACACATCGCCGTAGGACACCCGGTGGGTCAGGCCGCAGACGGCCAGCAAGGTGATCACGGCACCGTTGTGCGGCAGCGTATCCATGCCGCCGCTGGCCATCGAGGCGACCCGGTGCAGTACTTCGAGCGGGATGTCGGCGGCATGTGCGGCCTGAATGAAGGTGTCGGACATGGCGGCCAGCGCAATGCTCATGCCGCCGGAGGCGGAGCCGGTGATACCGGCCAGCGTGGTGACGGCGATGGCTTCGTTAATCAAGGGATTGGGCACATGCTTCAGGGACTCGGCCACGACCAGAAAGCCCGGCAGGCCGGCGATCACGGCGCCGAAACCGTATTCCGAAGCGGTGTTCATCGAGGCCAGCAGGGAACCGGAGATCGCGGCCTTGCTGCCTTCGGCGAAGCGCTTGCTGACGGTTTTATACGCCAGCAACAGCACGCTGAGAATCCCGATCAGCAGAGCCGCTTCGACGGCCCAGATCGCCGCGACCTTGGACACTTCAGTGGCCACCGGCTTGGTGGCGCCGGCCAGGGTCATGCTGTGCGATTTGCCGTAGAACTCGGGAATCAGGATCGTAAACACCTTGTTCAGCACGCCCACCAGCAGCAGCGGCAGCAGGGCCACCAGAGGATGCGGCAGCTTTTCATGGGTAAATGCCTCCGGCTCGTTGCTATGGCCGTCGCCGTAGCCTTCGCCTTTGGCGACGGCCTGGCGGCGGCGCCATTCCAGATAGCTCAGGCCGACGGCGAGAATGAAGACCGAACCGGTGACGCCGAGCCAGGGCGCGGCCCAGGTATCGGTCTGGAAAAAGGCGGTAGGGATGATGTTCTGGATTTGCGGGCTGCCGGGCAAGGCGTCCATGGTGAAGGTGAAGGCGCCCAGCGCAATGGTGCCGGGAATCAGGCGCTTTGGGATGTCACCCTGACGGAACATTTCCGCCGCGAAGGGATAAACGGCGAACACCACCACGAACAGCGACACGCCACCATAAGTCAGCACGGCGCACACCAGCACGATGGCCAGCATCGCGCGTTCGCGCCCGACCAGGCGTATCACCATGGCCACGATGGACTTGGAGAAGCCGGACAGTTCGATCACCTTGCCGAACACGGCGCCCAGCAGGAAGACGGGGAAATACAGTTTGATGAAACCAACCATCTTGTCCATGAACACGCTGCTGAACATGGGCGGCACCAGCGACGGGTCGGTCAGGAACACGGCCAGCAGCGCGGCAACAGGAGCGAACAGGATGACGCTGAAGCCGCGGTAAGCCACGAACATCAGCAAGGCAAGAGATAGTAAAACTACGAAGAAGCTCATAAGCGGTGTCCCAGATTTTATTAGAGTAGAGCCCGTCTCATTGCAGCATTCGTGCCAGCTATATAAAATCGTTATTTTTCAATGACTTAGTGAATTCGCATCGCATTAAACCGGTGCCGCAATAAAAAAACGTCCAGCTTTCCGGACATGTACTTGAGGAAAATCATACAAGCGGTTGAATTGATTGATTTTTTTAAAAATCCGGGAAAGCAGACACATCCTGAACTACTGGACACATCCTTGAAAACCGCTCATCCTTGCCGCTTTCAAGCAAAAAGGCAGGCGCGGTATGGACCTCACCGAATTGTTCACCAAGAATCCGGATGGCCTGAAACAGCTGGCCGCGCCAGCCCTGCTGCATCGGCTGGGCGACATCTGCGAAGGCACGATCGCGGTGGACGCCCAGGCGCGCATCGTCTGGCTCAACGACAAGTATCTGCACATGCTGGGCTTTTCCGATCCCCAAGCCTTGCTGGGACGCGATGTCGAGGAATTCATTCCGCACAGTCTGCTGCGCCAGGTCGTGACCACGGGCGAGGCGATCCTGCTCGACCTGATGGCCTTCGGCAGCGAAACCTTTGTCGTCACGCGCCTGCCCTTGACCGACAGCACGGGCAAGATCATCGGCGCGGTCGGCTTCTGCCTGTACGAAAAGCTGCACCATCTGAAACCCCTGCTCGGCAAGTTTTCGCGTCTGCAGGAAGAGCTGGCCGAAACCCGGCGCCAACTGGTGGAAAACCGCCGTCCGCGCTACACCCTGGCCAGTTATGTCGGGAACGGTCCGGCCAGCCTGGAAGTCAAACGCCAGGCCCGCCGCGCCGCCCAGCTCGATACCACCGTGCTGCTGCTGGGCGAAACGGGCACGGGCAAGGAATTGCTGGCGCAGGCGATCCACGCCAGCTCCGACCGCGCGGCCCAGGCCTTCATCGCCGTGAACGCCGCGGCGATTCCGGAAACCCTGCTGGAGGCGGAATTTTTCGGCGTCGCGGCGGGGGCCTACACGGGCGCCGACAAGCGCGGCCGCGAGGGCAAGTTCAAGCTGGCCCATGGCGGCACCCTGTTCCTCGACGAAGTGGGCGACATGCCCCTGCAGATCCAGGCCAAGCTGCTGAGGGTGTTGCAGGAACAGGAGATCGAACCGCTGGGCTCGAACAAGGTGATCAAGGTCGATGTGCGCATCATCGCCGCCACCAGCATCAATCTGCAGCAGTCGGTGGCGCAGGGGCGCTTCCGTTCGGACCTGTATTACCGGCTGAACGTGCTGTCGATTAACCTGCCGCCGCTGCGCGACCGCAGCACCGATCTGGAAGCGCTGTGCGAGAGCGCGCTGGAGCAGATCACCGAGCGCACCGGCATGCCGCGGCGCGAGATCACGCAATCGGCCTTGCAGCGCCTGGCCGCTTATGACTGGCCCGGCAATGTGCGCGAACTGCGCAATGTGCTGGAAAAAGCCGTGCTGCACAGCGACAGCAAGCGGCTGGTGGCCGAGGATTTTGCGACCATCCTGCCGCAGGGCATGTCGCTGCTATCGACCTTCGCGCAGGAAGTGCAGCCGCTGGCCCAGGTGGTCGCGGAAGCGGAACGCAAGGCGATCACGGCCGCCTTGCAGGCAGCGGGCGGCAAGAAGATCGCCGCCGCCCAGCTGCTGGGGATTTCACGCGCCACGCTGTATGAGAAGCTGGCGCAGCTCAAGCTGACGGTTTAGGGGTATCGATAGCCAAGGGGCCGCCGGCGCCATTCAAAACCCACGGCAAAGAGCCGGGGTCTGACCCGGCGGGTCAGACCCCAGGGGTACGCCGTGGGTTCTAACATGTGCGGCGGCCCGCCTGCGCTGTTACCTACGCGGCGGCCCGCTTACGCCGATTACGGGCAATTGCCGATGATGTAGTACCCCGCCGACGTCTGCGCCAGCGTACTGGTGTAGAAGATGTTGTTCAGCCCCATGTTCTGGTTCGACCCCGTGGCCAGCGCATAGCCGCCGCTGTTGTATGCCCTGCCCGCCGTCACATGCGCATAGTTGCTGGCCGTCGTCGCGCTGCACACAAAGCCGGATGTGGTGCTGGCCGACACCGGCGCCGACAGCGCGCTCTCCCTGCCCGCCGCATACGCGGTGACCGCATAACTGTAGCTGGTCGATGGGCTCAGCCCGGTATCGGTATAACTGGTCGCGCTGGTCGGCGTGGCGTTGACTTTGGCGCCGTTGCGATAGATGTGGTAGCCGGTGGCGCCGCTGGCGCTGCTCCAGCTCAAGGACACGCTATTCCCGGTCTGCCCGGTGACGGCCAGTCCAGCCGGGATCGCCAGCGGCGGCGGATTACCGCTGGTGGTGGCGTTGACAGGCGACGATTCGGTACCCGTCGCTCCGGAAGCCGTGACCGCCTTCACCGTATAGCTATAGCTGCTGCCCGATACCAGGCCGGTATCGGTATAGCTCAGTCCGGTGACCACGCTGGCATTGACCTTGCTGCCGGAACGATAGACGTTATAGCCGGCCGCGCCGGACACGGCGCTCCAGCCCAGCGAAACGCTGTTATCGCTGACGCCGGTCACGCTCAGGCCGGTGGGTGCTGGCAAGGCGACAAAGCCGGCCGTCACGCGGTCCACCATGGCCTTGATGGCGACCATCTGGCGACCGCTCTTCTTCGAATAGTTGGCGTCGTCATAACCCCACCAGTCCCAGCAGCCGTTCGGATTGCCGGTGCTGCTAGGTGCGCTTTGCGGATATAGCACGACGATGTTGTTGGTGTCGGCCCATTTGTTGTAGCCGGTGCTGCGGTAGTACTTGTCCTGGATCTTGGTCGGATCCTGCTGGCAGCCGTGCACCACCACATGCACCTTGCACTGCTGGTTGGCGGCGCAACTGGCTGGCACATAGGCCCAGCCGCTGGCGGCCATGCCGTGGGTGGTCGGGCTGGCGATGAATTCGGTCTGGTTGAATTCCACAAAGCTGCCGCCCAGGGTGCCGACATTCTTGGCGTTTAGCGGGCCGTAGATCCATTTCAGGATTTCACCGGCCAGGTCGAAGTTGCAGTTATTGATGTAAGGACTGCCCTTGAGACTGCACGAACTGCCGAAGTAGTCGGTCACCATCGCATGCTCGGACGCCAGGTCTTTCTTGTAGAAGACGTTGGCCGCGCTGATGTAGTTCTTGTAGTAGGTTTCAGCCTCGTTCATGACCAGCTGCTTGACGGTGCTATCCACCGTGCCCGAGTACAGGTAGACCTTGGATGCGGCCAGGTTGCTGGTGGGATCGATCAGGCCCTGGCTGGCCCAGCTGTTGGTGGTCGAGATCAGGGTGGCGGTGGGCGGCTTGCTGGATGTGGTGGCGGCCATGCAGGGGCCGGTCGCATTGCTCAGTACGCCTTGGGCGCAATAGAAAGGACCACCGGCGACAATGCCTGCACCGGCCTTGAAGGTCGAGGAATAGGCGACGTGCAGTTGCACCGCCATGAAGCCGCCCGAGGACAGGCCGGACACCGAGGTCTTGCTGATATCAACATTGTAGGAAGGCAGCGCCACCGGCACGGCGAGGGCGTGCAGGCTGGCGCTGGCCAGGGCGCAAGCGAGCGCGGTGCGGACGTGGGAATGCCTGAGGTTGTAGCTCATCAATGATCTCCTGTTATCGTGTTTTTTATCTGCCGCGGCGGATGCCGGACAGGGAAATTCGATAGTAGTTGTTAAAACAGGGGACGCAAGGAACCTCGTAGTTTTACGGTATGAGGACGGCGAAATTGAACGGTAGCGCCGTTCCTGTTAGCGGGCCGCGACGCATATTAGAACCCACGGCAAAGAGCCGGGGG
>JABTBR010000087.1 GCA_013284265.1 Oxalobacteraceae bacterium
CGCTAACGCTAGCTGTCCTCGGCTCTTTGCCTTGGGTTCTAAATGCGTTGCGGCACGCTAACGCTAGCTGTCCCCGGCTCCTTGCCTTAGGTTTTAGCTAGCAGCCAACGGCCCGCTAGCCAGGCATGCTTAATCAGGCCGCCTCGGTCTCTACCTTGGGCACCACTTCCGCGGTGACCTTGGGTGCCCACTCGGGACGGAACAGGATCGCGGTGGCGGCGGCGCCGATCAGCAGGAAGGCGAAGATCACCAGCATCGGCAATTCATAGCTTCCGCTGACGTGGAGCAGCCAGCCCGACAGGCTCGCCGCCACACCGCCGGCCAGGCTGGTGGCCACCTGCTGCACGCCGGTGACCGAGCCGATCGCCTGTTTCGGGATCAGCGTCAGACGGGACAGCGCCAGGTTGTTGGCCGTGGCCAGGCCGAGCAGCGACAGCGACAGCACATTCCAGAACAAGGCCATCTCCAGCGTGGCGGCATAGGCACCCAGCAGCACGGTGCAGCCGCCGATAAAGCCGCCGATGATGAAGATCTTGCGCACCAGGATAGGGTTGTTGCCCCTGGCGATGATGCGGTCAGCCGCCCAGCCCGCCAGCGCCGCCACGATGGCGATGCCGGCAAAGCTGAAGAAGGTGTACAGCCCCGACTGGGCCAGCGACAGGCCGCGCTGCTCGACCAGATAGGCCGGCATCCAGGTCATGCAGTAGAAGGTGAAATAGCCGTAGCAGAAGTTGGTGATCATGCCGCCCCAGACCACCGGACTGGACAGGATGCTGCCGAAGGTCACCGAGGACGCCTTGCGTTTCGCCGTCGCCAGTTCCGCCTTGGTCGGAAAGTCATTCTTGACCATCGTCAGCCACGGTCCCAGCCAGATCAGGCCAACGATGCCGGTCACGACAAACATGACGTTCCAGGAATAGTTGACGATGAACCAGGCACCGACCGGCGCGCCGATGGCGGGACCGAACTTGTTGCCCATCGCCAGCAGGCCAACGGCCAGGCCGTTCTGGCTTTCGTCGAAGTTGTTGCGGATCCAGCGATAGCTGGCCGGTATCACAATCGCCTCGGCCATGCCGATGATCAGGCGCATCGCAACCAGACCCGGCAGCGCCGTGACCGCGCCCATCAGTGCGGTGGCCAGGCACCATGCGGCGAAGCACACCGCGTACGGCCACTTTACGCCGTAGCGGTCGGATACCCAGCCCATCGGGATCTGGAACAGGCCGTAGGACCAGAAGAAGGCGGCATTGATCCAGCCGCGATCGACGCTGGACAGCGCGAACTCTTTGACGAAGGCCTTGTCGGCCAGCGCGGACGAAATGCTGGTGCGATCGATAAAGGAAATCAACACCCCTATCGCCAGGAGGAAGAGGATGGTCCAGCGGCTCACGGCCCCTGGAAGTACGGGTTTACTAGTCTCCATTTGCTTCTTTCTTTTTGTGACTGCGTTTGTTTCCTGGCCATCCGGCGCGCGACGCGCCCCGGATGGCTTGCCCGGATCAGATATGCACTTTGGCCAGGCTTGGGTAGAGCGACTGCGCGGTCTTGCCGAAAATCCAGGAACGATCCTCCTCGCTCAGGCTGGCCAGTCCGGCCTGGGCCGTCGCCAGGATGTCCGACAGCGTGCCCGGCGAGGTCGGGAAGTTCGAGCCCCAGGCCATGCGCCGAGCGCCGAAGGCTTCCACCACGCGCGGGAAGAAGGTCTCCGCGCTGGCTTTTTCCTTCTTCACATCGCCAAAGATACGCGGCGTGAGCTTCATGTACACATTTTCCAGCGGCGCCAGGTCCCACAGGCTTTGCGCCTTGGCATAAGGTACACCGTCGGCCACTTCGGGACGGCCCAGGTGATCGAGAATGATCTTGACGCCCGGGAAACGCTTGGCCATGGCCGTCACCTGCGGCAGGCCGATCGGACCGGTCTGGATGCACATCGTCAGGCCCAGCTCGGCGCACAGTTCCCAGGCCGGGAAGGAACGCGGGTCGTCCAGTTCGCTCGGATCGAATTCCTTGGTGCTGCCGCCGGTGAACAGGCGCAGGCCGGACAGGCCCAGATCCACCCATTCGCGGATGCGTTCGGGCGCATCGGGCTGCAGCACGTCGACCGAACCGACCGCGACCAGGCGGCCATGGTATTTATTGCAGCCTTCGATCACGTAGCGGTTGTCGAAACCATAGGTGGTCGAGGAATGCACCACGGCGGCCTTGTCCACGCCGGCCGCGTCCATCGCCGCGATCAATGTTTCAACCGTGGTCGGACGTTCCTGCGACCATTCCGAGCGCTTGCCGAACAGGGGCGCCGGCGGGTAGCGGGTCTCGTCGTCGGAAATGATGTGTGGGTGAATATCAACAATTGAAGTCATGTCTGTCTCTCTCACAGGCCCTTGGCCTTCAGGCGCGCATCGAGGCGCGGGTAGACGCGGCGTACATTGCCTTCGAAGATCTTGTAGCGGTCCTCGTCCGTCAGTGCGGCGCAATCGTCCAGGTAGCGCTTGGTGTCGTCGAAGTACTGGCCGTTTTTCGGGTCCCTGCCGCGCACCGCGCCTATCATTTCCGAGCCGAACAGCACGTTGTCGGTCGGGACCACCTTGGTCAGCAGTTCCACGCCCGGCTGGTGATACACGCAGGTGTCGAAGAAGACGTTATTCAGCAAGCCTTCCAGCGGGCGCTCCATCATCTCGAGCGACATGCCGCGGTAGCGGCCCCAGTGGTAAGGCACGGCGCCGCCGCCGTGCGGAATCACGAAGCGCAGGGTCGGGAAATCCTTGAACAGGTCGGACTGCAACACCTGCATGAAGACGGCGGTGTCGGCGTTCAGATAGTGGGCGCCGGTGCCATGGAAGCAGGGATTGCAGGAAGCGGCCACGTGGATCATGGCGGGCACATCGAGCTCGACCATTGCTTCGTACAGCGGATACCACTCGCGGTCGGTCATCGGCTTGCCGGTCCAGTAGCCGCCGGTCGGATCGGGGTTCAGATTGCAACCGACAAAGCCCAGCTCTTCGACGCAGCGGCGCAGTTCGGCCACGCTGTTGGCCGGCGCCACGCCTGGCGCCTGCGGCAGCTGGCAGACCGGCACGAAGTTATCCGGATACATTTCCGTCACGCGATGCACCAGGTCGTTCGATACCTGGGCCCACTCGACGGCGGTGCGCTCATTGCCCAGGTGGTGGCTCATCAGGCCGGCGATCGGCGAGAACAGCGTCAGGTCGCTGCCGCGCTCCTGTTGCAGGCGCAGCTGGCCATTGCCCACGCCTTCGCGGATTTCGTCGTCGGACACATAGGCGCCGGCGCGGCTTGGCGCGTTGGCCGGATCGTCGGCGAACTCGACCTGCTTGGCGCGCCAGTCGCGGAAGGATTTGGGAACGGTGGTGAAGTGACCGTGGCAATCAATAATCATTTTTTAGTCTCCGTGCGGCTCAGATGGCCTGTGGGTCTACGAACAGTTCGCCGATGGACATGCGGCGCGGCGTCAGACCTTGTTTAAACGCGGTCGCTTCCAGCGTTTCGATGGTTTTGAGGTTTTCCTTCAGGCCGTAAGGCAGCGGGTCGTGGCCGACGATCTTGCGCAGCTCCAGGTACTTCTTGTCGCCCGGGGTGTTCGCCTCGCCGGAGTCGAGACGCGCCAGCCATTCCCGCTTGGCCTGGTCGAAGGCCTTGAACAGCGACTGGGCGATCCATGGATGCTCGGCCAGTACCGCATCCTTGACCACGATGGTGCCGTGCATAGGATAGACACCGGTGCGGCCGTAGTACTCTTTCTCGATCTCGGCCGCGTTCGGCAGCAGATCCGGGTAGTCGGTGTCCAGTTCCTGCCAGCCGCCGGTGGGCGCGCCGGTACGGCCGATGCCTGCCGCGCCTTCGAAGCCGGCCACCAGTTCGCCCTTGGCCATCATTTCGTTGAGCGAAGTGCCTTCGGCTGCATGGATGACGTTGGCCGGCAGCTTCAGCTGGGTCACGTGTTCTTCATCATCGACCACCCAGGTGACCTTGGACGAGTCCAGACCGAACTCGTCGATCATCACCTGGCGGTTCCACACGCCGGTGGTGACCGAATAGGCGCGCACGCCGACCTGCTTGCCTTCCAGGTCTTTCGGATGCTTGATGTTGGCGTCAGGGCGCACCAACAGGCCGCCGTGGTGGAAGCGGCGCACCACGAAGATCGGCAGGCCGACGAAAGGGGCGCCATAGGAACGGGCGATGATGTAGGTGGTCGGGGCCAGTTCGCACACATCGAATTCCACGTCGCGCACCATGCGGCGGAAGGCGCCGATCTGCGGCTTGACGGAGATAAATTCGGCTTCCACGCCTTCGATCGGAATCGAACCGTTCTTGATGGCGACGGTGTGCGGGTGATCGGCGATGGCGATCTTCAGGTGTATCTTCTTGGTCAACTTCGTTCTCCTTAGAATTTCTAGCTACTGTCTCGATGGAGTAAGAATATTGGATGCCCGATTGCACGTCCCTACACAAAATTCAGATTCACTGGCATTTTTGTTGATAGCCTCTCCGCTGGAGGAAACTTAACTAGCAGACATGCTTAACGAAGAACCCATCTTGCATCACGGCAGGCCTGGCGGTGCTGAAAAAAAAGGGGCCGCCCGGACTACGGCGGCCCCGAAAGGAGACGTGGCGCACGGGGCGGCGCGCGGCGCGCGCCCTGCCCCGCAAGATACCTGGCCTTAGCCGGCGGCTTGCAAGCTGCCGTCCAGGCGGCGCGCCAGGCCCAGCGGATTGGCCGCCTTCAGCGCGTCCGGCAGCAGCACGTCCGGCACGTCCTGATAGCTGACCGGACGCAGGAAGCGCGCGATGGCGTTACTGCCCACCGAGGTCGAGCGGCCGTCCGAGGTCGAGGGGAAAGGCCCACCATGGACCATCGCATGCCCCACCTCCACGCCGGTGCCGAAGCCGTTGACCAGGATGCGGCCCACGCGGCGCTCCAGCGCGGGCAGGATCTTGGCGGCCTCCTCATAATCGCTCTCATCGACGTGCAAGGCCGCCGTCAGCTGGCCTTCGAGCTCCTCGACGATCTGGCGGACCGTCTCCAGGTCCGGGCAGCGCACGATCAGCGAGGCCGCGCCGAAGGTCTCGCCCTGCAGCTCCGCGCGCCGGCGGAAGGCCTGCGCGGTGGTCGAGAACAGGGCCGCCTGGCCTTGGTGCGGCGCGCCGCTCTGGCCGCGCGCCTCGACGGTGACGTCGGCGTGGGTGCACAGGGCCTGCACCGCGCCGGCGTAACTGTGGTGGATGCCGGGCGTGAGCATGGTCGCGGCGGGCACATCGGATAACGCCGCCTCGGCCGCGCCGATGAAGCGCTCCAGATCGGGACCGTCGACGGCCAGGATCAGGCCGGGATTGGTGCAGAACTGGCCCGCGCCCAGGGTCAGCGCGGCGGCGAAGGCCTGGCCGATCTGCTCGGCGCGGGTGGCCAGCGCCTGCGGGAACAGCAGCACCGGATTGATGCTGCTCATCTCGGCATAGACCGGGATCGGTTCGTGACGGGCCGCCGCCAGATGCATCAGCGCGGTGCCGCCGCCGCGCGAGCCGGTGAAGCCGACCGCCTTGATGCGCCAGTCGCTAACCAGCGCCTGGCCGATCGCGCGGCCGCTGTCGAACAGCAGCGAGAAGGTACCTTCGGGCAGGCCGCAATCGGCCACCGCCTGCTGGATCGCCCGGCCGACCAGCACGGAGGTGCCGGGATGAGCCGAGTGGGCCTTGACGATCACCGGGCAACCGGCGGCCAGCGCGGAGGCCGTGTCGCCGCCGCCGACCGAGAAGGCCAGCGGGAAATTGCTCGCGCCGAACACCGCCACCGGGCCGAGGGGAATATTGCGCAGGCGCAGATCGACGCGCGCCAGAGGCTGGCGTTGCGGCTGCGCCGGATCGATGCGGGCGTCGAGGAAATCGCCGGCGCGCACGACGGCGGCGAACAGGCGCAACTGACCGACGGTGCGGCCACGTTCGCCTTCAAGGCGAGCGCGCGGCAAGCCGCTTTCGGCCATGCAGCGCACGATCAGCGCGTCGCCGATGGCCAGGATGTTCTCGGCGATCCGCTCCAGGAAGGCGGCGCGCGCCTCCAGCGTGGTCTCGCGATAGACGTCGAAGGCCGACCAGGCCAGCGCGCAGGCCTGCTCCAGGTCGTCCGGCGTGGCGCCGCCGAAGGCCGGCTCCAGCGTTTCGCCGTTGGCCGGATTGATGCCGTGGATGGTGCCGTTGGTGCCCGCAACTGCGCGGGCGCCTATCAGTAAATGGGCGGAAATGGACATGGAACTCCTCAATTGACAAAGGTAATACTGACGGGCGTAGGCGTCTCGATGGCCTGGCCGGTGTCGGCCAGCTTGCCGGTCGCGCCATCGATGCTGAAGACATTGACCCTGGCGCTGCGCTGATTGGCCACCAGCAGCCATTTTCCGGACGGGTGAAGAGCGAAGCCCCAGGGCAGTTCGCCGCCCGAGCTTATGCGTTGCTGCAAGGCCAGTTCGCCGCTGTCGGGGTCGACGCGGTAGACCACCAGCGCGTTCTCGCCGCGGTTGTCCACATAGACAAAGCGGCCATCGCGGCTGACGGCCACCTCGGCCGCGCTCTTGACACCGGCAAATTCCGGGCTGCTCGTCGGCAGCGATTGCAGCAGCGTCAGCCTGCCGCTGTGCGCATCCCAGCGCAAGGCCATCAGCTCGGCGCTGAGCTCGTTGATCAGGTAGACCGTCTTGCCATTGGGCGCGAAGACGACGTGGCGCGGGCCACTGCCCGGCGGCGCCGCGAACGAGCGCGCCGCCGCGTCCGGCGTCATGACCCGGGTGGCGCGGTCGAAGCCGTAGACGAACAGGCGGTCCGCGCCCAGGTCGCTCACCAGCGCGTAGCGGCCGGACGGGTCGACCGCGCTGCCGTGCCCATGCGGGCTGGCCTGGCGCCGATGCGGGCCCGAGCCGCTGGCCTTGAGCGTGGACACCAGCGCGCCCATGCTGCCATCCGGGTTCAGCGCAATGCTCGAGGCCGAACCGCTGGCGAAGTTCGCCGCCAGCAGCGTCATCGATGGCAGATCCAGCGACAGATGGGTGCTGCCATTGCCGCCGGTAGACACCTCGTTGAGCTTGCGCAGCGCGCCGCTGCCGCGTTCGACCGCGTAGGCGCTGACGCTGCCCTCGCTGGCGCTGTCGTCGTTGACCGCGTACAGCACCGGCAGTTGCGGGTGGGCCAGCACCCAGGTCGGCCGCAAGCCCTCGGCCACCGGGCCGATCAGCGTCAGCTTGCCGCTGGCCGCGTCGAAACGCGCCGCCTGGATCTGCCGGCCCTGCGAGCCCACGTAGACCAGACCCGTCGCGGCGCTGTCGGGCATCGTCGCGGCGCTGATGTGCATGCTGCACAGACTGACCGCCAGCGCCAGCCCCCCCAGGGCCAGCTTCACGCCATGCCGTTCCCGCATGTTGATCAACAGCGATTGCATCATCTTCGGTTCTCTCCAAGGTCAAAATGGTATAGGGCTGACATCATTGATTTTTATTGTAGGCCCGCGGCCCGCCGCCGCCAAAAAACGACAGCCGCGACGGCAGTGTCAGGCGGACCAGAATAGGGGATGGCCGTGCGCGCGTCTCTGTACAAAACGCAGATTCGCTGGCATTTTTCGCGGCCGGCGCCGCCCGGACGGCGCCCGGCGCGCCGTCGCGCGACTTGCCGCCCGGGGAGCGGAGCGCTATGATTCTGGCGGGGCCAGCCGTAGAAATCCGTCGGACCGGGATGGAATAACAACATCCATCCCTGCACACACCGATCCGGCTAGCCCTTGCCAAGGAGATTGTATGACACATAGTTCGATAACAAAGTTCCAACGCCACTCGAACAAAAAACCGCGGCTGACCACCGTGCCCAAAGTCCGGTTGTACGTCGAGCCGCCCAAGGAAATGGAACACTGGTTCGTCAACATCGGTCACGTCACCGACCGCGGCCGCTGGAAAACCGAACCGCACGCCCACCCCGATTATGGCCAGGTGATTTTTGTGCGCAGCGGCCGCGGCGTGATGAATCTGGAAGGCAGCAGCGTGCCCTTCGAGGGCCCTTGCGCCCTGCTGCTACCGACCGAAAGCGTGCACGGCCTGGACTACGAAATCGATGCGGACCGCTGGGTCGTGACGGTCGAGATTTCCTACCTGACCCAGGTCAACAGCAAGCTGCACGAGTTCATCCAGCTATGGTCGATACCGCGCATGATTCCGCTGTCCTACGCGCCCGACGCGGCCACGCAGTTCTACAGCCTGATCTGCAAACTGGAACGGGAAATCGAGACCAAGGCCATCGGCCATGTGGTGGGCACGGAGGCGCTGCTGACCTCGTTGCTGTTGACGCTGGTGCGCGGCACCCGCCTGGAGCAGGTCGACAGCGAGGGCGCCACCCGCAGCGAGATCCGCCTGGCCGACCGCTTCCGCGAATTGATCGACCAGCATTACCGGCAGAATCTGCCGCTGAAAAACTATGCCTCGATGATGGCGGTGTCGCTGGTGCAGTTGCGCGCGGCCTGCGCCTCGGCCACCGGACAGAGCCCCACCAAGATGATCCATGCGCGCGTCATCACCGAAGCCAAGCGCAACCTGATTTTCGGCGATCTGTCGATGGAGCAGATCGCCTTTTGGCTGGGCTTTTCGGACGCCGCCTACTTCACCCGCTTCTTCCGCAAGGAAGTGGGGCAGACGCCCAGCCAGTTCCGCATCACGGCGCGCGACCAGCCGCATCGCGGCAAATAAGTCCCTGCCGCGCCGCGCCGGCTGCCGGAGCGGCCAGCTTGAACACGCTGACCGCCCGCGCCAGCAGATCGGCCTGTTCGCGCAAGCTTTGCGCGGCGGCCGTGGCCTGCTCCACCAGCGCCGCGTTCTGCTGGGTCGCGTTGTCGATCTGTACGATCGCCCGATTCACATCGGCGATGCCGGCACTCTGCTGCGAACTGGCCGCGCTGATTTCCGTCATGATGTCGGCTACCTGCTTGACGGCCCCGACGATGCCATCCATTGTCGCGCCCGCTTCATCGACCAGGCGCGCGCCGGTGTTGACCGTTTCCACCGAATGCACGATCAATGCCTTGATCTCCTTGGCCGCGCCGGCTGAACGCTGCGCCAGATTGCGCACCTCGGAGGCGACCACGGCGAAGCCGCGGCCCTGCTCGCCGGCGCGCGCCGCTTCGACCGCCGCGTTCAGCGCCAGGATATTGGTCTGGAAAGCGATGCCGTCGATGACGCCGATGATGTCGGCGATCTTGCCCGAGCTGTCCTTGATCGCGCCCATCGTCGCCACCACCTGGCCCACCACCTCGCCGCCCTTGCTGGCCAGGCCGGTGGCCGATTCCACCAGTCCGCTGGCCTGGCGCGCGTTTTCCGCGTTGTGGGTCACGGTCGCGGTCAGTTGCTCCATGGTCGATGCGGTTTTTTCCAGGCTGGCCGCCTGCTGTTCGGTACGGCGCGACAGATCCAGATTGCCGCTGGCGATCTCGCTCGATGCGACATGGATGGTCTCCGTTCCCGCACGCACCTGCCCGACCATGCGCGCCAGGCTCTCGTTCATGTCGATCAGGGAGCGCAGCAACTGGCCCGTCTCATCCCGGGTATCGCATACCATGCGCGTGCTCAGATCGCCTGCGGCGACGGCCTGGGCCAGGCCCACCGCGCGGTTGAGTGGCCGGGTAATGCCGCGGGTAATCCACATCAGGATGGCGCCGGCCAGCCCGGTGGCCAGCAGCGTCAGGAAGATCATCATATTGCGCGCGCCGGCATAGGCTTGGCGCGCCTGCGCGCTGACTTGCTGCACTTGCTCGGTCTGGAACTGGACCATGTCGCTCAGGGCCGTCATGTAGGCGGTCTGATCCTTGCGCATCACCTTCAGCAGGTAATTATTAGCTTCCTCACGCTTGCTGTCGTCGGCCGCGATCTGGATGAAGTGGGCCTGCAAGGCCAGATAGCGCGCACGCGCCTCCAGCACCGCCTGCAACAACTGCCTGCTCCGGGGATCGCTGTCATCGGCGGCCAGTTTGGCGAGTTTGTCCAGGTTGGCGCCGTCGTCGCCCTTGCGCTGCTCGACCCGTTCGAAGGCTTTCCTGACCAGTTCGGCATCCTTGCTCAGCAAGATATTGCGCATCGCGCGCGCCACATCGTACACCCCGCCGATCACCTCGTACGTCAAGATCACCTTGGGCACCTTGTCGGCGGCCAGATCATCGGTGCCGGCATTCAGCTTGCCCAGGTTGGCGATGCCGATCAGCGCGATACCGGCCATGAACAGCAGCGCCACGCCCAGCCCCGCTGCCAGCCGCTTGCCTATTTTCCAGTTACCAATAGCCATTTCCACTCCCACGATTGTTAGCTTGTTTGCCGGAATGTCCGGATCCCGTCCGCAGCGCATGCCGCGCGGGCGGGGCCAAGTATAGGAGGCAAAATAAATTGGAGATAGCGGAAATTGGCAGCTGTTTCGCTGCAACCACGTAGTATCGAAAAGTGCCAGCAAAGATCGTTTTTGGCTCTGGACAGGCCTGTGCGGCGGCCGTATGGGGAGCAGTGCACGAATTTCTTTTTGTCTCCTACACGATCCGCCGAGCAACAAAAAATGCCAGAGAATCTGCTTTTTGTGTATGGGAATGGCTGCGTCCATCCCATATTCTTGCCTCCGAGGCTAACAAGAGTCGACCCCGACCGAGCCCGAAACTCATCACGACACCTACCTGGACGGAGACATGAACAACACCTTTACCCTGGCGCGCGGCGCCACACTGGGCCTCGCGCTGGCCGCCTGCTTCAGCCCTCAGAGCCACGCGCAAGACGCCGCGCCGGCGCCGGCCCACGCATCGCCGAACAACTGGAACGACACCTTTATCGGCGTGCGCTATGCCGACGATCTCTACTTTCCCGGCAGCGCGAAAAAAGTCGCGCAGAAGATCGGCACGCTGACCAGCGTCGGTGGCTCCAGATACGGCAGCTATATGCTGACCGCCGACTACCTGGTGTCCGACGCCAACAATCCTGCCGCCGGCAGCGGCACCGAGGGCGCGCAGGAAATCTACAGCGTGGGCCGCGCCACGCTGAGCGCAGCTAAATTGCTGGGCCACCCGGTCGGCGCCGGTCCCGTGCGCGACGTCGGCCTCACCGGCGGCTTCGAATTCAGCGCCAAGAATGACGCCTTCGGTTCGCGCGCGCGCATGCTGGTACTGGGCCCGACCGTGGAATTGGCCGTGCCGCATGGCTACTGGAACATCACCGCCGGCTGGCGCAGCGAAACCAATTACAACGGCATCACCCACGCCGCCGTACGCTACGCGACGGCGCCCCACCTGGAAAGCGCCTGGCTGTTCCCGTTCAAAATCGGTCCGCTGCCGACCGTCTTCAAGGGCTTCACCAGCATCACCGCGCCCAAGGGCAAGGATGGCTTCCACGTCGAGACCAAGACCGAAACGCTGACGCGGGTGTCGCTGCTGTTCGATGTGGGCGCGCTGGCCGGCCATCCGCGCACCGTGTTCATCGGCCCCGGCTACGAATACTGGACCAATATGTTCGGCACGCCGTCGGCCACCAAACCGGGCAGCAAGCGCTCGGCGCCATCGCTGAACGCCGAATTCCACTTCTGATCCCCGCCTCGGGCGCTTGCGCGCGCCCGAGGCCAGCGACGCCCGCCCCGACCGGCGGGCGTTGTCGTTTCCGCCATCCCGGCCTCGGTCGCTAGTGCTTGTCCCTGGGCGGCGCCGGACACACGCCGTGGCGCGGATCGGCCGGATCGATCCACAGCTCCTTGCGCGCGTACATCGCCGGCGCCAGCGGCGCGCTGGCCAGCTCGAGCCGCGTGCGCCCGCAGAGCGCGGCTCGCTGCAGGTCGGCCTTGAAATATGACAGCACCAACCGCTCCAGCGTACCGTCCCTGACCATGGCCTCCATGCCCAGCGTCAGCCGGCGCTGCAGATGCTGGGCACGCGGCGAAACGAAAAACAGCGACACCACCTGCTGGTGCAGCAGCAGGCTGTTCTCCACCGCCAGGGCGGGATAGCTGGCGCGGAAATGATCGTACTCGCTGAAGATTTCATTGAGGCCGCGCGGGAAATAGTCGAAGCGTCCCGCCATCAGCATCTGGAACAGGCCTGGATAACTGCCGCCGGTGACGACCGGCAGGCCGTTCTCGCGCAGGGCTTTCAAGGTGATGCCGCCGCCGCCGGTGCCGGCGCTCCAGCGCTGCAACTGCTCAAGGCTCTGCACGGTCCGGAATTGCACCTGCTTGTCGCCATCGATGAGCAGCAGGCGCCAGGATTGCAAGCCCATATCGATAGGCACCTGGACCGACCTCAGCGCATCCATCCATTCCTGGGAGGCCGGATAGGCGGCCACGTTGACGAATTTGCCTTCCTTGAGCGCCTCGAACAGGCGCCGGCGGTTCATATACACCGCGGCCTGCTCGATACGGTAGCGACCGAACTCGGGCACGGTACGCTCCATTACCGTGCGCAGCACCAGGCTGGCGAAGTCGCGCCGGTGATCCGCGCGCGACTCCGGTCGGTCCAGCACCAGCACATCGAGCGCCGCCGCAGCCCCACAGGCACAGGCCAGCAGTGCCGCGCTCAGCGCGCGCAGGCCGGATGGAAAGAGCGACAGAAGGGAACCCATATTGCCTACCATATAGGCATCTTTCTTTCGAGTCAATGAATCGAGCGGCCATGGCGGGCCAGCCCAAACAAAAAGGGGCGCCATGCAACAGCAGGGCGCCCCTTGTCAGGCAAGGCTGGTGAAAATTAGTTGGGAACGAAGAGCGGCATCGACTCCTCCCACAAGGTATCGGTCAGCTGGCGCGGCGCGCTGCCGTCGGCGTTCATCACCCAGTTCTGCCCATCGGGCTGGAAGGTGTTGTCGTACAGCGCCAGTTCATCGCGGTAGCCATTGACGCCCGAGCTGTACAGCAGACGGCCATCCCAGGTCCAGACCGCATGCGCGTCGTTCGCACCGCCCGTGGTCAGGCGTTTCAGGCCGGTGCCGTCCGGTTTGATCGTATGCACGTCATAGTTGAATTTATTCGGATCGCTGGCGTCAATCAGCTTGCGGGTAAACACGATCTTGCTGCCGTCCGGCGACCAGCCCGGGGTATTGTCCAGTTCCGTGGTCAATACCGTGATCGAACGGGTAGTCAGATCGATGATGCGCAGGCCTTTGACGGTCGGGCTCCAGACCCGGTACACCAGTTTATTGCCATCGGGCGAGTAGCTCGGGAAGCCGGCATTGATGGAACCGTCGGTCAGGAAGTCAGGCACCCCATTCATGCTGCCGTCGGCCTTGATGCGGGCGATACGGCCCGGTCCCGCAGCGCGGGTCAGGAACCAGTTACCCACGCCAAAGGCGACCCACTGGCGGTCCGGCGACCAGCTCGGCTGGAAGGCGCCGGCCAGGCCATGGGCTTGCGCGACCGGATCGATGCCGCTGGTGGACGGATCGTAAATCCGGGTGTAGCCGCTGAAGTCGGGATTGATGGTGGCGATCGAGGAATTCAGCGCTTTTTCGGTGTAGACCAGTTTCAGCTTGTCCTTGGACAGTTGCGGGAACACGTCGGTGTACTTGTAGTTCCAGGCCGTATCAAAGCTGAACAGCGCGGTGCCGTTGGCGCGGGCCGGGCCGAGGGCGATCTTTTCGTACACCAGCAAACTGGCGTCGGCGCTGTAGCGCGGCGAGCGGATGCCGCTGCCAACAGTGGAGCGGGCCACGCCGGCCGTGGTGTACAGGCCCTCGTTGGCGCCGCCCTTGATGTGGTAAGCGATGTTACCAGCGCTCAAGTACTGGGGGAAGACCTTGATGCCGGCGGTGGCCGCCACATTGGTCTTGACCAGGCTGTTCACATTGACCGACACCAGTTGCGAGCTGACCGAGTTGATCAGTTCCGGACGGTGGACGCCCCAGGTCGATTCCTGCGCGATTTCATAGTAGACCACGCTAGTGCCGTCGGGCGACCAGGACGGCGAACCGTCGGAATAACCGGTGTTGCTGGCCACTTTCTTCCAGCCCGAACCATCGGGCTTGATGATGTAAATAGCGCTTTCCTGGGTACGCTCCCAGCCGTTCGGCAGGTCGTGGCCACGCCAGTTGGTGCCGGTGTCGGACGAGAAGGCCAGCCATTTACCATCGGCCGACCAGGATGGACGGAAGTAGCCATGCGGTTTGGTCGGGTCGAAGCCGAGCGTGCCGGTGACGTTTTTGAGCGCGCCGGTGGCGATATTCAGGGTCCAGATATTGGCCGTACCGAAGCCGGAGGTGCCATTGCGCGAGGAAACGAAGGCGACGATGTTCGAATCGGTGGGGCAGAACACGGCGGCGTCGTCGACCGCGATGTGGTTGGTCAGGCGCTGCAGGCCGGTGCCGTCGGCTTTGACGCGGTAGATGTTCGACTGGCCCAGGCCGTCGCGCTCCGAGGTGAACACGACCCACTGCTTGTCGCCCGAGAACGAGGCGTGGTAGTCGTAGCCGGTGCTCGGAATGAGCTTGTGTTCGCCGCTGCCATCGGCGTTCGACACGTAGAGCTCGGAAACGACCGGCCCGATGCGGTTGATCAGGAGGCTGCCGCTGACGGCCGCGTTGGCCTGCATCGGCAGCGCCAGCGCGACGCCGGCAATGGCGGAGGCCGCTAAAAGTTTCTTTAACTGTAAAGATATGTGCATTGTTTGTCCCATTATTAGTATGTAAAAAACACTTTGGTCGCACCCGGGGCAGAATGCGTCCCCGAGTGGTAGGCAATATTATGGGAAGCGCAATCGTGCGCCTTTACACAAAAACGCGATTCACTGGCATTTTTCGCAGCCTCCCTGCGCCGCGGCATCGCAAAAAGTGTTGCAAACAAGCCCATCAGATAGCATTGGCGGGCATTATTGCGCCGCGCGATTGATATTTTTTATGTGGCCCGCCGTAGGCGCATTGACGGCCGGGTAAACGCCCACCGGGCCGCGCCCGCCCCAGCGGGCGGGCCGCAACGCCATGCCGCGTGGCCGAATTACCCTCCCGCAAAGGGCATTGCATATGAATCCACATATGATACCTATTTGCCAATGAGCGTATGAGCGCTGGGGCGAATCCCCTAAGCTGTTTTTCGCCACCTTCCGTTTCGACGTTGGGTTGGCCGGTTTGCACTAGTACTACCTGTTGGTTACTGATTGCATAAAACATATACGAGACGCCCTGATGACGGTCCGCCAGGACCACAGTAGGGGTACCAACCTAGGAGCAGCACATCCATGTCCCATCCACAACTCCGGCCCGTCGAGAGCCTGGAAACACCTGCGGTCGCACTGAGCAAAGTCGACTCCTACTTCCAAATTAGCGCACGCGGCAGCACAACGCGGACGGAGATCGTGGCGGGCATCACCACGTTCCTGGCCATGGTGTACTCGGTCTTCGTGGTGCCCGGCATGCTGGGCCAGGCCGGCTTTGACGTCAGCGCGGTCTACGTTGCCGTCTGCCTGACCGCCGCCTTCGGTTCGCTGATGATGGGTCTGTGGGCGCGCCTGCCGATCGCCGTCGGCTGCGCCATCTCCCTGACCGCCTTCACCGCCTTCGGCCTGGTGCTGGGCAAGGGCTTGACGCCAGCCATCGCGCTGGGCGCGGTATTCCTGATGGGCCTGGTGTTCACCGCCATTTCCGTCACCGGCGTGCGCTCATGGATTCTGCAAAACCTGCCGACCGGCGTTGCCCACGGCACCGGCGTCGGTATCGGCCTGTTCCTGCTGATGATCGCCTCGAGCGAAGTCGGCCTGGTGGTCAAGAACGCCGCGCCCGGCCTGCCGGTCGCGCTCGGTCATATCACCTCCTTCCCAGTCGTCATGAGCATGCTGGGCCTGGCCGCCATCTTCGGCCTGGAACAGCGCCGTGTGCCTGGCGGCATCCTGCTCGTCGTCGTCGTCCTGTCGGCCGTCGGCCTGGCTTTCGATCCAGCCGTCAAGTTCTCCGGCGTGTTCGCCTTCCCCGCACTGAGCTCGCCAGGCAAGGCTTCGCTGATCGGTTCCATGGATATCCAGGGTGCCCTGAGCATCGCCGTACTGCCTAGCGTGCTGGCCCTGGTCATGACCGCCGTGTTCGACGCCACCGGTACCATCCGCGCCGTGGCCGGCCAGGCTGGCCAGGTCAATGAAAAAGGTTACATCCACAACGGTGGCCGTGCCCTGACCGCCGACTCGCTGAGCTCGATCTTCTCCAGCCTGGTGGGTGGTGCTCCCGCCGCCGCCTACATCGAATCGTCGGTCGGTACCGCCGCCGGCGCCAAGACCGGCCTGACCGCCGTCGTCGTCGGCCTGCTGTTCCTGGCGCTGATCTTCTTCTCGCCGCTGGCTGGCCTGGTGCCTTCCTACGCCACCGCGCCTGCACTGATGTATGTCGGCCTGCTGATGCTCGGTTCCGTGGCGCACATGAATATGGACGACAAGATCGATGCCCTGTCGGGTCTGGTCTGCGCCGTGTTCATCCTGCTGACCTGCAACATCGTGACCGGCATCATGCTGGGCTTCTGCACCCTGGTGGTGGGCCGCGTGATCTCCGGCGAGTTCCGCAAGCTCAACATCGGTACCGTGTCGATCGCAGCCTCGCTGGCGATCTTCTACGCGGGTGGCTGGGCGATCTGATGCCCCGGGGCTGCCTCGGCAGCCCTTACGCCAACAGCGGCGCCTGCGGGCGCCGTTTTTGTTTTTTAAAACCCACGGCGTAACCCTGGGGTACGACCCGGCGGGTCGTACCCCG
>JABTBR010000088.1 GCA_013284265.1 Oxalobacteraceae bacterium
GCAGCCAAAAACCCCCGGCAAAGCGCCGGGGTCTGACCCGCCGGGTCAGACCCCAGGGGTACGCCGTGGGTTTCAGGTCGAGGCCAGCGGCCCGCTAAGCAAGTATTTTCCTTAACCTAGCGGCATTAGCGCCAGCCGGAGCCATCCAGCTTAGGCCGCCACGGCGGTATTGCTACCGACAATAGCCACCTCAATCAAGTCCGCAAGCGCACCGAGCCTGTCGACCGTCCACACCGTGGCCATCTCGTAGTTTGCCGCGCCGTGGTCGGCGTGGGCGATCAAGTCGTTCATCGCCAAGGCCGCCACCGTCGCGCCGCTGGTATCGACCAGGTCGAGTTCCTTGACGTTGACCGTGGCATAGTCGTCGATGGTGAAGCTGGCGTAGGACTTGCCGCCGCTGACATAGTTGATCACCAGGTCGGCACCGTCGATGTTGACCTTCACCTTGTCGGCGCTCATGCCCACGCTAGTAAACAGGCGGTTCTGCGAGAACTTGAGGATGTCGTTGCCGCCGGCCACTTCGTAGATCGTGTCCGCGCCGTCGCCAATCGACATGACATAGGTATCGCTGCCGCTGTCGCCGCGCAGGTCGTCGTTGCCGAGGCCGCTGTACAGGGTGTCGTTGCCGGCGCCACCGTGCAGGTCGTTGTCGCCCGCATACTTGTAGCCGATGGTGTAGGCGATGAAGCTGGCCAGGAACAGGTCCGCACCCTTGAATTCGGACAGGTGCAGATCCACGCCCAACTGCTTGCCCAGCCAGTTGATGCCGCCGGCACTGGCCGTACCCGCCGTGCCGATGGCGCCGCTGGTCCATTGGGCGGCGTCGCTCAGGGCGCCGGTGATGTCGGTATCGGCCACATAGCTGAAGGCGCTGGAAATGCCATTGACGGCCGTGTTGATGCCGCTGACGCCGCTGTCGAGCGCCGACTTGACCGGAGTGGCCACGTCGAAGTCGGCGGCGCTGATGTCGGCCGCCTTGGTCACGGCGCCGACGGCGTTGTTGGCGGCCGTGTTCATGCCGCTGATCAGACTGCCCGCGTTGGTGCTGGCCTTGGCCAGTTCGGTCTTGATGCTGGCCGCCACCCCATCCCAGCTCTTGGACAGTTCGTCGGTCAGCGTCGTGCCCAGGTATTTGGCCACCGCGTCGAAGCCGGCGCCGGCGTCGCTCCAGGCGTTGTTGAGCGCGTTGGCGCCTTTGCCGACCAGCAGCTTGTCGACCAGGCCCCAGCCCAGGCCCATCATCACGTCATTGCCGGCGCCGCCGCCGACATAGCTGCCGGCGTTGGTGGCGAAGATGACGTCGTCGCCCTCGCCGCCGAGGATGACGTTGCCGACCAGGTTCAGGCTGCCCAGGTCGCCGCTGGACAGCGCTTTGTACTGGCTGCGCAGGAAGTTGGCGTTCATCGCCGCGCTGACCCAGTTGCCGGCCGATTCATAGTCGTTCTCGACCAGCGATTCCATCGCATTGAAGGCGGTAATCTCGGCCATGCCGATGATGACGTCGTTGCCGGCGCCGCCCAGGGCGATGTTGTTGTGGCCGGAGCTGACGATCAGGTCGTTGCCGCTGCCGCCCATGCCGATGGTGGTTTCACCGGCCAGCACCATGGTGTCGTTGCCGTCGCCGGCATGCACGAAGTTCATGCCGGTGTTGACGCTGACCTTGTTCGAGCTGGTGGTGGTGCCGCTGTCCGACCCTTCGACGGCCTGGGTGGTCGTGCTCTCGTAGCTCAGCTTGCTGGCCGAGTTGAGCACCAGCAGGAAGTCATTGCCCTGGTCGCCCAGTACCACGTTGTGGTCGCCATAGACCACGGCGACGTCGTCGCCGGCGCCGGTCCAACCCACGTTGAGCTGGGTGCTGCCCTTGGTGGTGCTGGTGGTGGTCTGGTCGCTGCCTTCGACCTCGGTGGTGCTGGTCTTGCTCTGGCTGCCGCCGTAGGACACCATCACCAGCGTGTCCTTGCCGCTGCCGCCGACCACGGCGTTGTCGATGCCGATCACGGTGGCGATATTGCTGCCGTCGCCGGTGATGACGATATTGCCGTTGACGCTGCTGCTCTTGGACAGGCTGCCGACGGCCACCGCGGTGATGATGTCATTGCCCTTGCCGCCTTCGACGATGTTGCCGGTGCCGAGCACGGTCGCTACATTGTTGCCGTCGCCGCCGATGACGACATTGTTCTTGCCGATGGCGGTGATCACGTCATTGCCCGCGCCGGCCACGATACCGTTGCGCGTGCCGACGGCGGTGATGATGTCGTCACCCGCGCCGGTCAGCACCAGGCTGTTGATGCCGATGGCGGTGGCCACGGTGTTGGCGCTGCCGCCGACCAGCACATTGTTCTGGCCCATGGCGGTCAGCACTTCCTTGCCGTTCGGGCTGGACGCGGCGCCGGACAGGCCGGCCTTGCCGACCAGGTCGGTCGCGGCCACGCCATTGGCGATGGCGTCGATCAGGCCGACGGCGGTGGCGGCCACTTCGGCGTAGTTGCCGCTGACCAGAAGATTGTTGCGGCCGATGGCGGTCAGGGTGTCGGCGCCGGCATCGCCCCAGGCGATGTTGTTGTTGCCGACGGCGGTGACGCGGTCGTTGCCGCTGCCGGACCAGATCACATTGGTGTTGCCCAGGCCGGTCACGACATCGTTGCCGCTGCCGGTGTAGACGACGTTGGTCGCGCCGATGGCGGTCACCACGTCGTTGCCGGCGCTGGTGTTCAGGGTATTGCCGATGAAGCTGGAAATGGCCTTGGTGACGCTGCCGCCGGCCGCGCTGCCGAGCTTGCCGGACAGGTCGGCCAGACCGTCGCCCAGGCCGGTGACGATGACGTTGTTGGCGCCCACCGCCGTCACCACATTGTTGCCGCCGGTGTTGAGCACGACGTTGTTGGCGCCCAGCGCGGTGCTGATATTGTCGCCACCGTTGGCCAGCACGATATTGTTCGCGCCCGCCACGGTGACCACGTCCTTGCCGGCGCCGGTGTAGACCACGTTCACGCCGCCCAGGGCGACGACGCTGTCGTTGCCCGCGCCGCTATTGATGGCGCCGGTGATCTTGGCGCTGGCCGCGTCGATGACCTTGGCCGCGTCCTTGCTGTTGACCGCGTCGCCCAGCACCTTGCCCAGGCCGCTGCCGGCGGCCTTGACCATGCCGCCCAGTTCGGTCAGCACGACGTTGGCGCCGCCCAGGGCGATGCTGGTGTTGCCGCCGACGGTGGCGGCGATGATGTTGGCGCCGCCCGCGCTGACGAGGGTGTTGCCGCTGCCGTTGGCCAGCAGCAGATTGTTGCGGCCCAGCGCCACTTCCAGATTGCCGCCCTGGTTGGACAGCAGGGCATTGGTGTCGCCCAGCGCGCCGACCTTGTTGTTGGCGCCCGAGGTGTAGGCGATGTTCAGGCCGCCGCCGAGCACGATGTTGCTGTTGGCGCCGTCGGAGATGACGACGTTGGCGCCGCCGCCGGCCACCAGCTTGTCCTTGCCGTCGCTGGCGTTGATGATGTTGGCGCCGCCCAGGGCGATGACGGTGTCTTCGCCGGCGCCGGTGGTGACGACGTTGGCGCCCGCGATGGCGAAGGCGTAGTCGTTGCCGCCGCCCAGGTTCAGCACATTCGCGCCGCCGTAGGCGGTGACGCTGTCGACGCCGCTGCCGCTGGTGAGCACGTTCGAAGCGCCGGCCAGTTTGACGGTGTTGGCGCCGTCGCCGGCCTTGATCACGTTGGAGGCGCCGTTGGCGGTGATGCTGTCGTTGCCGCCGGCGCTGGTGATGAGGTTGGAGCCGCCGTCCGCCGTGACGGTGTTGTTGCCGTCGCCCACGTCGATGACGTTGCTGGCCGCCTTCACCGTCACGCTGTCGTTGCCGCCGCCGGTCTTGATGACGTTGCTCGCGCCGTCGGCCGTGACCTTGTCCCAGCCGGTACCGGTGTTGATCACGTTGGAGGCGCCGCCCGCCGTCACGGTGTTGTTGCCATTGCCCAGGTTCAGTTCGTTCGAGCCGCCCATGGCGCTGACGCTGTCGTCGCCCGCGCCGGCGTTGATCTTGTTGCGTCCGCCTTCGGTCGTGACCTTGTTAGTGCCTTCGCCGGCATCGATGATGTTGCTGGCGCCCCTGGCGGTGATGCTGTCGTCGCCGCCCCCGGTGCTGATGATATTGCTGGCGCCGTTGGCCGTGACCGTATCGGCATCCTTGCCGGTGCTGACCTTGTTGGAAGCGCCGTTGACCGTGACCTTGTTCCAGCCGTCGCCCGCGTTGATGTTGTTGCCGCCGCCGTCGGCGCTGATGTCGTCGTTGTTGTTGCCGGTGGCAATGGTGTTGTAGCCGCCGCTGGCGTTGACGCGGTTGTCGCCGCCATCGAGGTCGATGTCGTTGTAGCCGCCGTTGGCGCTGACGTCGTCGTTGCCGTTGCCGCCGTCGATCTCGTTATAGGCGCTGTTGATCGACAGGCGGTTATTGCCTTCGCCCAGGTCGACGTCGGCCGCCGCGCCGGCCTTGACGGTCACATTGTCGTTGCCGTTGCCGCCGGAGATCTTGTTATAGATGCCGACATCGACCACGATGCTGTCGTCGCCATTGCCGCCATCGATGCGGTTGTAGCCGCCGACCTTGACGGTGATGCTGTCGTTGCCGTCGTCGCCGTACAGATTGTTGTAGGCGCCGGCGGTGACGGTAATGTTGTCGTTGCCACCGTCGCCGTGGATGATGTTGGCGCCCAGCGAGCTGGCGGTGTAGGAATTGTCGCCATTGCCCAGCGACTTCTTGGTATAGCCCAGTTCGCTAATCTTCTTGGCCGCCGCTTCCAGCTCCTTGCCCACGTCCTCGAAGGCGTCGCCAATGCTGGTCAGGTCGCCGCCCAGGTCCTTGGCGGTGTCGGCGATCTTGTTGACGACGCTGGTCACTGGCTTGACGACGTTCTTCTTTACCCAACTTTTAAAGCTCATTTCTCTCTTCCTTATTCTACGCAGGGAATGCTGCAGTGCATTGGAGCAATGTTTAATGACAAGCTGCCCAACAAAACGATTACAGCTTTGTCATCAAGCAATTGACGAATCCCGCTTCCGGGATAGACAATGCCGCCATGAAAGCTTTGCTAGTGGAAGACGAACAAAAGATCGCCAGCTTCGTGTGCGCCGGTTTGCGCGAGCGCGGCTTCGTGGTCGATCATTGCGACGATGGCCAGCAGGGCTACGACTACGCCATGACGCGCGACTACGACGTGGTATTGCTCGATGTGATGCTGCCCGGACGCGATGGCTTGTCAATTTTGAAAGGGCTGCGGCGCGAGGGCCGCAATGTGCCGGTGATCCTGCTGACCGCGCGCAATGAGCTGGACGACCGCCTGGAAGGCTTGAACCTGGGCGCCGACGATTATCTGGCCAAGCCGTTTTATGTCGAGGAATTGCTGGCGCGCATACACGCCTTGCTGCGGCGGGTGTCGGGCGAGCGCCAGAACGTGTTGATGGTCGGCAATATCCGGCTCGACCGTATCACCCGCGTGGCCGAGGTGAACGGCCGCCCGGTGGAACTGACCAGCCGCGAATTCAATCTGATGGAATACCTGATGCGCTCGCCGGGCCGGGTGTATGCGCGCACCCAGATCCTCGAACATGTCTGGGGCTATGACTTCGAACCGCAGACCAATATGGTCGACGTCTGCATCCAGCGCCTTCGCAAGAAGGTCGATGACGGCGGCGAATCACCGATCGAGGCGGTGCGCGGGGTCGGCTACCGCCTGCGCAAAGCGGGTAGCGAGGACTGATGCGCTGGCCGCGCCTGCGCTCGTTCCGCCTGCGCATCACCCTGGTGGCGACGGGCACCGCCACGGCGGCCATCCTCGTGCTGTTTCTCGCCAGCGCCTTTACCATCTACCAGCGGCGCCAGCATGTCCTGGACCGTATCCAGACCAGCCATCTGAACAGCCCTGTGCTGATGGCCGAGACGGCGGCCCAGTGGCATGCCATCGAAGTGCAGCTCGACGCCAGCTTCAGCGGGTTTTCAGCCGATACGCCGGACGGCCCGCGCGTGCTGCTGCTGGCCCAGTCCGGCGATGGCCGGACCCTGTACCGCAGCGCACACTGGCCGGCCGCCTTGCAGCCGGTGCGGGCCGAGGGCCTGGTAAGCCGGGAGTTCGCCGGCCAGACCTGGCGTGTCGGTCACGTGCAACGCGGCGCGCTGACGGTGTGGATCTGCGTGAACCATCAATTGAGCTACCGGCAGCTGAACCGTATCATGACGCGCTTTGGCATGTCGATCGTGCCCTTGATTGCGGCGCTGGCGCTGCTGGCCTGGTATCTGGCGGGCAGGGCGATGCGGCCGATCGAGCACCTGCACGGCGCCATGCGGCGCGTGCGCGGGGGCGAGCTGAGCGAGCGCGTGAGCGATTTGGAAGAGGATCGCGAGTTTCGCCGGCTGGTGGAAGTGTTCAATGAAATGATGGACAGGCTGGAGCGCAACTACCTGCAGGCGATCCGCTTCTCGGGCGATGCCGCCCATGAGCTGAAGACGCCACTGACCATCTTGCAGGGCGAGCTGGAGCGCTGCTTTGCCCATGCCGAGGCCGATCCGGCGCTGGAACGGGATCTGGCCGATATGCTGGGCGAGGTGAGGCGGCTGGACAGCATCGTGAAAAAACTGCTGCTGCTGTCGCGCGCCGATGCCGGCCAGTTGCAGCTGCCCAGGCTGACGCTGGATTTGCGGCCCCTGCTGGACGACCTGGCCGAGGATATCAGCCTGCACGATGTCGAGCTGCGCCTGGCGCTGCCGCCGGGCGTGGCAGTGCAGGGCGACCATGAGCTGCTGACCCAACTGCTGCAGAACCTGGTCAGTAATGCGCTCAAATACCGCGCGCCGCAAGGCTGGATCGGCCTGTCCGCGCGCCGCAGCGCTGGCGTGTGGGAAATCGACGTGGCCAACGCCTCCGATGGCATCACGCCGGAGCACCGCGAACAGCTGTTCGCCCGCTTCTTCCGCGGCGACCATGCGCACAACCGGCGCGTGCCCGGCGTGGGGCTGGGGCTGGCACTGTCGCGCGAAATCGCGCGCGCCCACGCCGGCGATCTGGTCTTTGCCGAGGCGCCGCCCGGCCAGGTCGTGTTCCGCCTGAGCTTGCCGGCAGCCATCGGCTAGGCTGATTTCCGGGCTGCGCCCCCGGGAAACGACATTTCCCCCCAAGAATGGATGAATCAGGTGGACGAGTCAGGGGGGCTTCAGTATTCTTAAGGTATTCGGTCGGGTGAGCAATGTTTCCCCGCCGGGGTAGTGCGACTTTATTGTGGACGAGCCAGGCACGTTAACAGGGAAACGCAATGCAAACCACCGACTCGGCACCGCAAACAGATACGCTGCTGACGCCATTGCGCGCCGGCCCCGCTGTGCCTCAGGCGGTATTCCAGGCTGTGCAGCGCGCACACGACCTGGCGCGAGCCGTCCAACTCCTGCGCAGCACGCTCGCTGCCATGCCCGCCCCCGCAGCACGCACCCCGGAAAACCATGAAGAGATTGCGCGTTTGCTAGCCGAAGTGGCCTTGTTTCGGATAGCGTTGGCGGATAAAACGGCATGTTTGGTCAAAAAAGAGGAAACACCATGAGTTTTGAAAACAAAGAGATCGTGTACGGCACCGAAGACCTGCTGACCAGTCTGTGTAATTCGGTAACGCGCGTGCTCGGTATCGCCACCCAAAGCAAGGTGCACTACTCCGCGATGGTGCAGCGCATTACCAAGGTGGGCTTGAAGCCGGATATTGGTTGTTTCGTGCTGTTCGACGGCGGGTTTACCGGTCTGGTGGTGCTCAATTTCAGTGCCGACACCGCGATGGAGCTGTACGAGCGCTATATGCTACATATGGGCATGCCGAAGTCCGAACTGGCCAGTTCCCACACCTCCGACGAGGTGTCGAATATCCTGGGCGAGCTGATGAACCAGATCGTCGGCGACTTCACCGGCAAGGTGCGGCGCGAGCTGCAGACCAATATCACCCAGAACCAGCCGAAAATGCTGGTGCTCAACAAGCAGATCGTCCTCAGCGTCGATACCCCGCTGGACCGGCCGGAAATGCGCCGGGTGTCCTTCTATACCGAAAAAAGCAATATTTTCTATTTGGAACTGGCGATCGACCGCACCGAGTTCCTGCGCCTGCACGACTTCGACCCGAACGAGGAAACCGACCCGGATACCTTGATGGACCAGGAACGCGCCAATAGCGGTGGCTCGGATTCCTCCGGCCTGCCGCAAGCCGAGGACAATGACGATTTGCTCAAGTCGCTGGGTATGTAGGGCAGAAATTTCCTTTAGTAATCAAAGGGCTCACGCGAAACCGTGGGCCCTTTTGCAGCCGGTACCGCCTGGCGCATTCGCGCGCACGCAACACTCCCACCCCTGATTATTCCGCCCAAGGCAGCTATTTCTGAAGTTTCTACCAATTCGGGCGAGAGTGCTTATATTGCGCTTGCAATACCAGCTATCAATCAAAGACAATATCGCCTTTCTGCAAAAAGCCGGCAATTCCAGACATCCACGAGATGCGGATCAGACCCGTGCCCGCCCTTGACGGCGAGGTGACGGGCTGGCCCAGTTTGACCGGAAGCGGCAGCGCCGCTTGCACCGAGCGCCCCACCAGGGGCTATCCGTGCCTGTACAAGAGAGAACAGGAGACAAACTGTTGCCACTCTTTGCACCTCTAATGAATTGGGAAATCGAATGATCAAACTGTCCAAGATGCACAAGCGCCTGCTGGCGCTGGGTGCGGTCATGCCTATCGGCTCGGCCATCGCGCAAACCGCCGCTCCTCAGCCGCAGCTGGAAACGGTCACCGTCACCGCCCAGCGCCGCACCGAAAACATCCGTGAAGTGCCGCTGTCGGTATCCTCGCTGAACAATGAGAAGCTGGACGTGATCCTGTCCGGCGGCCAGGACATCCGCCTGCTGGCCGGCAAAGTGCCGAGCCTGAACGTGGAATCGTCGACCGGCCGCGTGTTCCCGCGCTTCTACGTGCGCGGCTACGGCAATACCGATTTCTCGATCTTCGCTTCCCAGCCCGTCTCCCTGATCTATGACGATGTGGTGCAGGAAAACCCGATTCTCAAAGGCTACCCGCTGTACGACATCAAGAATGTCGAAGTGCTGCGCGGCCCGCAAGGCACCCTGTTCGGCCGCAACACCCCGGCCGGCGTGGTCAAGTTCGAGTCGGAAAAGCCGAACCTGAAAAAAGTTGAAGGCTTCTACAATCTGTCGTGGGCGACCTATAACACCGCCAACCTGGAAGCGGCCGTCAACGTGCCGCTGAGCAGCGAATGGGCGATGCGCGTCTCGACGCTGCGCCAGCACCGCGACAACTTCGTCGACAACACCGTCACCGGCAAGGAAGATGTGCTGGAAGGCTACAACGAACACGCCGAGCGCGTGCAGTTCCTGTACGCGCCAAGCAAGGCCTTCAACGCCCTGTTCAATGTGCACCAGCGCACGACCACCGGCAGCGCCCGCCTGTTCCGCGCGAACATCATCAAGAAAGGTTCGAACGAGCTGGTCGACGGCTACGACAACACCAAGATCGCCACCAACGGCGCCAACTTCCAGAACCTGCACACCAACGGCGCCAGTGCCCGCCTGATGTGGGACCTGGACGCGGTCAAGCTGTTCTCCATCACCGGCTACGAAGCCGTGACCCGCTACACCAGCCACGGCGACATCGACGGCGGCGCACCGGGCCAGCCTGGTGTACCGTTCCAGGTGGAATCGGCCGCGACCATGCCTGGCCTGAAGCAGTACAGCCAGGAATTCCGCGTTGAATCGAAGAACACCGGCGCCATCAACTGGCAGACCGGCCTGTACTTCTTCAACGAAGACGGCAAGGGTGGTTCGGATGCCTTCAACGCCACCGGCGCGCAAAGCTCGCACCTGCTGAGCCAGCAGAAGAACAATGCCTGGGCCGCCTTCGGTTCGGTCAACTACGCCGTCAGCGACGCCCTGTCGGTACGCGGCGGCCTGCGCTACACCAAGGACAAGAAAGACTTCGCGACCATTGAATCGGTCAACGTGACCCAGGTGGGTCCGAAGTCGGTGTCCGAGAGCGCCTCCAAGGTCAACTGGGATCTGAGCACCGTCTACAAGCTGAACAAGGACGTCAACGTCTACGCCCGCATCGCCACCGGCTTCCGCGCGCCGAGTATTGCCGCCGCCACCGCCGACGTGCCTATCACCGTGGCCGATTCCGAGACCATCACCTCCTACGAAGCCGGCGTCAAGGCCGACCTGTTCAACCGTCGCGCCCGCGCTTCGCTGAGCGTGTACAACTTCGACGTGAAGAACCAGCAGCTGACCGTGGTCGGTGGCACCTCGAACATCACCAAGCTGATCAACGCGGCCAAGACCAAGGGCCGTGGCGTGGAAGGCGAGCTGGAAGGCTTCGTCACCAACCAGCTGAAAATGAGCGTGGGCGGCAGCTACAACTTCACCCGCATCGAAGATCCGACCCTGCGTCTGGCCGTTTGCCGCACCTGCACGCCGCTCGATCCGATCAACGCCGCCAACCAGGTTTCGCTCGATGGCAACGTGCTGCCGAACGCGCCGAAATGGATCGCCAACGCCAGCGCGCGTTACTCGATTCCAGTGGCCGATGGCGAAATGTTCATCTTCACCGACTGGACCTACCGCACCAAGATCAGCTTCTTCCTGTACGACTCGGTGGAATTCACCGGCAAGCCGCTGACCGAAGGCGGCCTGCGCGTGGGTTACACCTGGCAGGACGGCAAGTATGAAGTGGCCGCGTATGGCCGCAACATCACCAACAGCCAGGTCGTGACGGGTGCGATCGACTTCAACAACCGCACCGGCTTCGTCAACGAACCGCGTATCTGGGGCGTGCAGTTCAAGGGTAGTTTCTAAGACTGAAACGGGCGTGCGGAAATTCTCCCCCACGCTCTGGACAGCCTGAAAGTGGCCGTATATAATGCGGCCTCAATTCCCTGATAGCTCAGTTGGTAGAGCGACGGACTGTTAATCCGCAGGTCCCTGGTTCGAGTCCAGGTCGGGGAGCCAGAATTTGTAGTATCTCGAAAACCCAGCCCTCACCCGGTTGGGTTTTTGCGTTGTATGGCCCGTTTGCTTACGCATATTGCTCCTAGGTGTTGAGGCTGCCGGACGGAGGAGGTGGGCCCTTGGTTGAGGCAATTCACATCTTCTATACGGCCTCGCGCTGAGCATAGCATTGTTGATTTTTGTCAGAATAAATGGCAATAAAGATAAATATAAAAATTTATCAATACATAGTCTAATATTTTGAAAAATCCACCTAAGCAGGGACGGAAAATGAAAAATATTCTCATCGGTATGGTTGTGGCGGCCTCGACCGCAATAGCGTCGGCTCAGGTGGTCACTGTGGCTGATCGGGCGCTGTTTAATGCGTCGGGCAATATTGCATACAACACCAACTTCGATAGCTTCGGGGATTATTTTAATTACCCCGGCGATCCCTATACCAGCGGCGACGTCACTTACACTTCCCAGCAGAACCTGACGGTGGGTTTGGGTACCGGATATTCAGTCGGCGATTTTTTCACCGTGATGACGAACAACTGGTGGACACCGCTGACCGCCAGCGTTGCTAGCAATATGCACTACAACTTGCTGGGCTTCGATGCGGCGGTCACTTCCGGGCCGGTCGCCATCACCATCAGCACCAACCAGAATACGTATCATTACTTCAGGCCGTTTATGCCGAACGGTTCGCCCGATTTCGCATTCGAGGGCTTCCGTGCCGCCGGCGGCGGCGAATATTTCACCGGCTTCAGCATCGCGTCGCAGGGCCCTGGTTTTCTTCCCGGCATTACGCACGTCGCTGTCGGCGTGTCGCCTGTCGCGGAGCCAGAAACGATAGGCATGTTGTTGGCCGGCCTGGCTTGGACAGGCGTGATCGCCCGCCGCAAAAAAACAGCGGTCCGCGTTTGATCTGCATCAAGCCCAAATCATCTCCACTTCTTACTATGAACAGACAAGGGGCGCCGTGGCCTCGCCGCGAGCGCCTGTTTTACTTGTGACAAAGTAAAGGAGACCATCATGGCAAACAATCTGCTGCGCTTCGACCCTTTCCGGGATATCACGCGCTTCGATCCCTTCCGCGACATGGAAGACCTGTTCCGCGACTTTTCGGCCGCGCCCTGGCGTGGCGGCGAAACCGCGCCGCGCATGCGCATGGACGTTACCGAAGACGAGCAAAACTACATCGTCAAGGCCGAGATTCCCGGCGTGAATAAAGAAGATATCAAAGTTGCCATCAACGGCAATCAGGTGTCGCTGAGCGCCGAGATCAAGGAAGAGAAGAATGCCAACGCCGCCGGAACCTTGCGTGCCGAGCGTTACTACGGACAACTGCATCGCAGCTTTACGCTGCCGCACGAGGTCGATGACGACCAGGCCGAGGCCCACTATGAAGACGGTGTGCTGCAACTGACCTTGCCGAAACGGGTAGGGACGGGCGGCAAGCAGCTGTCGATTCAATAAGCTTGAGCCGTCAACACGAATGTCGCGTTGCCCAGTGCGCAAGCTTTCTGGGCAGCGTGGCAGGCTCATACGCGTCGATAGATAATTACTATGAAGTAAGTTGTGATTCCGTAAGGAAACTTTTGATATGATACGAACTAAATCGAAAAATAGTACGTGCGTTCACAGAAGGAACATTGTATGTCAGCCAATCCCGCCAACAGCAACATCAACCAGCATTACCTGAGCAAGGTAATGGATCTGGCTGAGTCGATGTCGGTCGAGGTGATTGTGGACATTCTGGATGTGCGCGGCATGAAGCTGGTCGCCAAGGGCGCGCTGGTGACCCGTGCGCTGCGTGAAAAATTGATCGTGCATAAACTCAAGCAACCGCTTGAATCCTCGCTGCGCGTGATCGATGGCGTCGAGCCGGCCGTGATACTGAACACGGCCACCCGCCTGATGGAGTCCAGCGCGCCGCTGGCCCGGGTGGTGCGTGCCACCAGCGGCGCGGGCGTGTCGCCGCTGAAGATTATGTCGGACATGGATTTTGGCAGCGCCATGGGCCTGATGCTGACCATCGCCAACCGTCCCGGCACCCAGGCACTGGAACACGCGGTGCTGGTGAGCATGCTGTCTATCTGCATGGCCAAGAAACTGCGCCTGACCGAGCAGGAGCAGAAGGTGGCCGGTCTGGCCGGTCTGCTGCACGACATCGGCGAACTGTATATCGATCCGGCCTTCATGGCGCGCGGCAAGCGTTTGCAGCCGCACGAGTGGTCGCATGTAGTGGTGCATCCGCGCATAGGCCAGATGCTGATCAATGAGCTGGAATCGTATCCGCTGGCCGTGGGCCGTGCGGTGGCGGAACACCATGAGCGCTTCGACGGCACCGGTTATCCGCGCCAGATCGTGGGCAACCACATCAGCCCGGCCGGGCAGGCCGTGTCGGTGGCGGAAATGATCGCCGGCCTGCTGCTCAAGGACAGGCCGCTGGAGCGTGCCGAGCTGGCGCTGAAGATCATTCCTGGCGAACATGCGCATGATTTGCTGTCGGCTATTTCCGGCGCCTTGCGCCAACCGCATACCGAAGCCGAGCCAGTTGCCAGTGTCAGCAACGCGGCACCGTCCGAGAGTGTGGAGCGTTTGTTCTGGCGCATTTCGGCCACGCTGGAAACGGGGCGTAGCCTGCTGGAAGGTTCCAGCGCCAAATCGCCCGTGACGCGCTTGCTGCTGGAAAATACGATGTCGCGCGTGAAAAATATCCAGCGCGCCTTCATCAGCACGGGACTGGACGTCTATCTGAATCAGCAGCCTGAACTGGGCGACAGTGCCGATGGCGCGCTGGAGTTCGAGAAGGAAGTGGCGAGCCGGGAAATTCAATGGCGCTTGCGCGATATCGCGCGCGATCTGGCCCTGCATACCTCCACGCCGGACGAAAAGTCGATCTTCGCCGCGCTGATCAATTTGCTTGACGACGACAAGCCTGCCAGCGATGTGCGGCTGGTTCCCGCGCCGCAACCGCAGCGTATCGTCGTTCCCACTGGCGGCGTCAGCGTGCGTCGCATGGCCGCCTAAGGCGCGCGGGCGGGCGCACGGCAGGCCACGTCATCTTCCCAACGCCCGGCGCAGATGCGCGAGCGGCACAGCATTCCTTCTATCATTCCCAATTGCCGGCAGCGCTGCAGCAGCGTTTCGGTTTTGTCCGTTTCGCTTCGTTCGACGATATCGCGGTTGTGGTCGGTGGCGACC
This sequence comes from Oxalobacteraceae bacterium, assembly GCA_013284265.1. Taxonomy (GTDB): domain Bacteria; phylum Pseudomonadota; class Gammaproteobacteria; order Burkholderiales; family Burkholderiaceae_D; genus Rugamonas. The sequence continues at coordinate 14,214 of JABTBR010000088.1, forward strand.
GCCGCCGGTCTACCCGCGTGGGCCACCAGCGCGGTGAGCAGGGCGATGTCGCTGTCGGCGGACGGTTTGGCGGCGGCGATGGCCGCTTCGCTGGCGGGCCTTGCGCTGGCTGGCGCCGCGCCGCGGATGGAGTAGCCGCCGGTCGGTGATATGGCTGCGCTTGCATGTGGCAGCCGTGCCGCCGTTCCGGCCGCCCGGTGTTTCTCGTTTGCCGTTTTCTCCAGCGCCGTGTTTCCATGCAGCGTTTTCTCCGGCGTGATTTTCTCGTGCAAGGATGTCGGGTGCGACGGATCAGCCTGCCCGAGGCTGGCGACGGTGGCGGGATGATCCTGCGGGGCGTGCGCCGCCGTATGCTGCGCCTTTCCGGTGGCCGGCGCCTCGTTGATGATCGTGGCGGGCAGACTCGGGGGCGGCGGAGTCGGCGTCAAACCAGCGGGCAGAGCGGGTAGGGCGGCGACCTGATTCGCTGGGTGCACAAAGCCAGGCGCCGTGCCGGCGTCGATCACGGTGGCGCGCCTGGCGGCGGTGACGCTGACTGGCCTTGCCTTGGCGGCCGGCGCCACGTCGCTGCCTGCGCGCTGTGTCAGCCACGCCGCCACACCCAGCAGCAGTAAGGCCAGCAGCCCCAGCGTCCAGCCATTCAGATAGCGGCGGCCTGGAAGGTTGGGGGGCAGGTTCAGGACGCTGTGGTCCAGGCTGCTGAGGATGCGCTTGTCGCCATCCTGCGCATGTTTGGATGGCGACAGCAAGTTCGGCTTCTGTTTCGACGGATCCACAATATCCCCCCTGACTTTGATCTAAGGTTCGATACGGTTTAATGAGCGGCTTACGATGGAGCAATTCTGTCCAGCCGCCAGTGTCCGACCTGCGGCGCGAACCCGTGTTGACGGAGCGCACCATGTTTATATTTTCCATGCTCGTGTTTTTCCTGCTGCTGTGCTGCGGCGCCTGGCTGTTGCTGTTTCCCGCCAGCCGAGACCAGCTGGGCCAGTCCTGGGGCGGTTTGCTGCGCCGGGTCGATGGACGCATGCGCGGCCTGGGACGTGACGGCGCGCATCAGGCGGGGCAACTGGGTGGCGCCGTGCGTGCGGGCGCGTTCAACAGCCTGGCTTTTCTGCGCCGGCGTTTTTTGCTGATGATTGCCGCCTCGGTCTTGTTGACGGTGCCGGTCGGGCTGGCCTGGCTGTTGGGCGGGAACAGCATGCTGGATGGTTTCGACGGCAGCCAGCGTGAGGTCAATCCGCAGGTGGCCGAGTTGCTCAAGGGCGAGTTGCTGGCGCCGCCGGTGCCGCTGCCGCCGCTGACCTTTACCACGGTGGAAGTGGTGCAGGTACGGCCCCTGCTCGACAGCGCCAACCGCAACTGGCGCCTGCTGGACGATGCTTTTGCCCAGCGGCTGCTGCTGGTGTTCAAGATGATGAAGGAGCAGCATGGCTATGACATGGCGATCCTGGAGGGCTACCGCAGTCCCGAGCGCCAGAATCTGCTGGCTGCGGCCGGCAGTAATGTGACCAATGCGCGCGCCTTCCAGAGCTACCATCAGTTCGGGCTGGCGGCGGACTGCGCTTTTCTGCGCGACGGCAAGCTGGTGATTTCCGAGAAGGATCCCTGGGCCATGCGCGGCTATCGCCTGTACGGCGAGCTGGCCGAGTCCGCCGGTTTGCACTGGGGTGGGCGCTGGGCGATGATGGATTTTGGGCATACCGAATTGCGCGTGCCTGGGACCGTGCGCAAATAGGCGGTTTTGTGCTTGATGCTTGTGATCCAGGC
>JABTBR010000089.1 GCA_013284265.1 Oxalobacteraceae bacterium
TCGAAAAAACCCCCTCCAGTGATCTGGTCGGGGTTTTTTTACGTCCCTTGAATTGTCATTAGCCCGTCACGAAGCCCCGGTAAGGTGCGTTCATCGCTACCATCTGGGCAATGACATGGACAAGTTCTTGACACACTCTCAGCCCGCCGGCCCTGGCCGACGTGAATTTATACGCCAGGTATGCGGCACCGCCCTGTTGGGAAGCGCCGGCATCACCTTGGCCGGCTGCAGCAGCGCACCCAGCCAGACCACAAGTGCCGAAGCCAGTTTTAACCATGGCGTGGCCAGCGGCGACCCTTTGCAGGACCGCGTCATTCTGTGGACTCGCATTACACCGCGCGGCAGCGATGCCGATCGCGAGGTCGCCGTGCACTGGACGGTGGCCACCGATCAGGCCATGCAGCATGTGGTCGCAAGTGGCAGCATCAGCACCTCGGCAAAGCGCGACTTCACCGTCAAGGTCGATGCCGCCGGTCTGCTGCCGGGTCACATCTACTACTATCAATTTGCTGCCGATACGGTGAAGTCCACAGTCGGGCGCACCAAGACACTGCCCGGCGCCGATGCGCGCAGTGTGCGGCTGGCGGTATTCTCCTGCTCGAACTACCCGGCCGGCTATTTCAACGTCTACGCCGACGCGGCCCGCCGCAACGATATCGATGCAGCTCTGCATATCGGCGACTATCTCTATGAATACGAAAGCACCGGCTACGCCTGCGAGAACGCGGTGGCGCTGGGCCGGGTGTCGGAACCAAGCAGCGCGCTGCTCGCGCTGGCCGATTACCGCTGCCGCCATGCGCAGTATCGCGGAGACCCGGATTTGCAGGCGGTGCATGCCAGCGTGCCCTTCATCACGGTGTGGGACGACCATGAAATCGCGGACGATACCTGGCGCGACGGTTCGGTCGACCATAACAGCGCAAAGCTTGGCCCTTTTTCGCTGCGCAAGGAAGCGGCGATCCAGGCGTATCACGAGTGGATGCCCATTCGTACGCCAGATCTGGCGCGTCCAGATCATATTTACCGCTCATTTGATTTCGGCGGCGTGCTGTCGTTGCATATGCTGGACACCCGAGTCGTGGCGCGCGATCAGCAGTTGATGATTTCGTCCTACTTCGGCCAGGACAAACAGTTTGATGAAACCAAATATCGTCGCGATCTTTGTTCACCGCACCGTCAGATGATGGGTGTTGAGCAGATGAGCTGGCTGGAGAAAAAAGTCAGTGCCTCCAAGGCGCGCTGGCAAGTGCTGGGACAGCAGGTATTGATGGCGCGCATGGAGCTGCCGCCCGCTGTTGCGCTGGGCAAGTGCAATTCCACTGAATTCGCGGCGCTGAAAAAGCGTGCGGCGCGCGATCCGGCTGGCGTCGACGCAAAGCATCAGGATTGGCTGGCGCAACCCTGCATGCCATGCTTCCTCGATTCGTGGGATGGCTATCAGAACGACCGCGAACTGGTGTTCAACATGATGCAGCGGCACCGCAAGAACCTGGTGGTGCTGACGGGTGACACGCACAATGCCTGGGCCAGCGATCTGCATGATGTGGAAGGGCGCCAGGTGGGTGTTGAATTTGCCGGGCCTTCGGTGTCTTCACCTGGGATGGAGGGCGGATATCGGGATCGCGATCCTGAGGACGTAGCGAATATCATGGTCGATATGATCGGCCCCTTGTACTACGCCCAAACCAGCAAGCGCGGCTACATGATCGTCACCGCGACGCACGAGCAGGTACGCTGCGACTGGCGCTTTGTCGACACGGTGCACAGCCGCGAGTTCAGCGCCAGTACCGACCGCAGTTTGCGCACCATGGCCGGGCCGGGAAATCGCAAGCTGGTGGAGTGCGGTAACGCTTAAGTGCTCAGGCTACCCGGATTGTCCCAGCTGTCTTCATACAGGATGTCGGCAAGCGGGCGGCGCGTGTCCCAGCGTTCCAGTTCCAGCATGGGAGCGGTGTAGAACTGCTCCACCTGTCCCACGCACAGAACCGCGATCGGCTGGCTGCCATCGGGCATGCCGCACAGGGCGCGCAGTTGCTTAGGGTCGAACATCGAGACCCAGCCCGCACCTATGCCCTCGGCGCGCGCGGCCAGCCAGAAATTTTGCAGCGCGCAGGCGGCGGAGGCAAGGTCCATTTCCGGCATGGTGCGGCGGCCAAAAACAAAGTCGTCGCGCTTGTCGATCATACCGACCACCAGCACCTCGGCGCAGCTCAGGATACCTTCCACCTTGAGCAGCATGAATTCGTCGGCGCGTTTTCCCAGCGCTTGCGCGGTGAGAATGCGCTCTTCATTGACGTGCTGGTGAATCTGCTTGCGCAGTTCACTGCTGGCGATGCGGATGAAACGCCACGGCTGCATCAGGCCGACACTCGGCCCGTTATGGGCGGCCGCGATAAAGCGAGCGAGCTGGCCATCTTCCAGCGGACCTGGTTTGAAATGGCGCACGTCGCGCCGTTCGCGGATGGCGCGATAAACGCCTGCTATCTGTTGGTCTGGGAATGCGTGGGGATTCATACGGATTTCTGTTGCTGGCCCAGTGCGATCAATGCGTCGAGCAGTGGCGCTGCCGCTTCGGCGATGCGATCGAGGCTGGCTTCGCGCAGTTGCGAGGTATCGACCACGGCGTCGGAGTGCAGTCCGGCCCAGCGCAGCAGCGCGGCGCAGGCTTGTGGCGAATCGAACATGCCGTGCAGGTAACTGCCAAGGATCTGTTCATCTCCCGAGATTGCGCCTTCCGGCCGCCCGTCGATGCGGAAAGCGGGATTGTCCAAAGCGGGGCCGCTGGTAGTACCCATGTGGATTTCGTAGCCGGCCACGCTGGCTTCGGCGAAGGCGCAGTTGCCGAGGACCTGTACCAGTCGTTTGTCGCTGGTCATTTCAGTGTGCATATCGAGCAGGCCAAGCGCGGGCGATTCTCCGGGAGCGCCTTCGATACCTTGCGGGTCGTTGACGCTGTTGCCCAGCATCTGGAAGCCGCCGCAAATGCCGATCACTTTGCCGCCGTAGCGCAGATGCTTGCCAATCGCTTGCGGCCAGCCCTGGGCATTCAGCCAGGCCAGGTCGCCACGGGTATTCTTGCTGCCGGGGAGGATGATCAGATCGGCGGCGGGAATCGCCTCGCCCTGGCGCACGAAACGCAGGTCCACATCCGGGTGGGCGCGCAAGGCGTCGAAGTCGGTATGGTTGCTCATGCGCGGCAGGCTGGGAACGACCACGCGGAAGGCGCCCTTCGACGCCTGCACCGGCTGCACCGCATCTTCGGCGTCGAGGAACAGGCCATGCAGATAGGGCAATACGGCCAGCACCGGTTTGCCGGTTTGCTGCTCCAGCCATTCCAGTCCCGGCTCCAGCAGCGAGATATCGCCACGGAAGCGGTTGATCACAAAGCCGATCGTGCGCGCGCGTTCGCTCTCGGACAGGCAGGACAAGGTGCCGACCAGGTGGGCGAAGACGCCGCCACGGTCGATGTCGGCAACGATGATGACGGGGCAGTCCACCGCCTCGGCAAAGCCCATGTTGGCGATGTCGCGCGCGCGCAGATTGATCTCGGCGGGGCTGCCGGCGCCTTCGACCATGACGCATTCGTACTGCTGCAGCAGGCGCTGATGCGATTCAAGCACCGCCTGCATGGCGATGGTTTTGTACTGGTGATAGTCGCGCGCGTTCATTTCGGCGCGTACCTTGCCATGAATGATCACTTGCGCACCGATGTCGCTCGATGGTTTGAGCAGCACCGGATTCATGTCGGTATGCGGTTCCAGTCCCGCGGCAATCGCCTGCAGGGCCTGGGCGCGGCCGATCTCGCCGCCGTCCGCCGTGACGGCGCTGTTGAGTGCCATGTTCTGCGGTTTGAACGGCGCCACGCGCACGCCGCGCTGCTTGAGCAGGCGGCACAAAGCGGCGACGACGGTACTTTTGCCGGCGTCCGAGGTGGTGCCCTGCACCATCAGGGTAGAGTAGGGGAAGGACATCAGTGCTTTCTGCGCTGGCGTGCCAGCTCTAGTTTCTCGCACAGGAAGGTGGCGCCCTGCACCATGCGCGGACCGGAACGGTTCAGCAGTTCGCCGTCGAGGGTAAACAGATTGTCGGCACGGACCGCCTTCATCGAGGTGTACTGGCGCCACAGGGAGACACCGCCATAGTCTTTTTCAGCGGTGCCGAAAATCGCTTCCGGATCTTCCTGCAGTACGGCTTCGATGCTGACCACGGGCGCGGTCACCTTCAATTTGCCGAAGATGTTCTCGCCGCCGCACAGGCGAATCGCATCGCTGGCGATGTGAGTTCCGTTGAGCGTGTACAAGGGTTTGTCCCACACCTGGTAGAACAGGCGCACGGGCGGGCGGTTGGCATACTGTTTGGCCAGCGCCGCCAGTTGCTTGCGCATGTCGGCGGCGGCGGCCTGGGCCACGCTATCGGTTCCCATCAACTGACCCAGACGAATCAGGCTGTCGGGGATGCCGTCGAGTTTTTCCGGCTCGCTGTGGAACAGCGGAATACCGAGCTGGCGCAGGGCGTTGATCTGGCGTTCGGAACTGCCGTGCATCCAGATCACGATCAGGTCGGGCTTCATGGCGATCACGCGTTCCATGTCCACCTCGCGGTTGCTGCCGACGCGCGGTATCTTTTTGGCCGCCTCGGGATAGTCGCTATAGGTGACGGCTCCGATGATCTTGTCGCCACCGCCTGCGGCGAACAGCATTTCGGTGACATGGGGCGCCATCGAAATGACGCGAGTCGCCGGTTTTTGCACGGTGACGGGATTGCCGTCGTCATCGCGCACGGTGATGGCGGCGCTGGCCTGGCCGGCGCACAGGGCCAGTACGATGCAGAGAAGTTTGTTCATGCTTGCGGTGTGCTCCATTGCGTGAGTGCCTTGCTGAGTTTTTGCCAGCCCGCTTCATCCGGCGGCAGGCCTAGACGGATGCCGCGCGCGGCTTGCGGGAACAGGCGTACCCAGATGCCGCGTTCGGCCATGTGTTCCCAAAATTGTTGCGCTTGCGGTTCCGGCCACCATTGGAACAGGGCGGTGCCGCTGGACTGGATGCCATGCTCCAGCAGCAGCTGACGCAGGCGCGTGCCGCTGGCACTGAGCTGCGTCAGCATGCCGCGCTGCCAGTCGCGGTCGCGTAGTGCGGCGATGGCGATCTGTTGGGCCGGGCCGCTGACGGCCCAGGGACCAAGCTGGTCGGCCAATTGCTCCAGCAATTCCGGGTGCGCGGCGACAAAGCCGAGACGAACGCCGGCCAGGCCGAAGAACTTGCCGACCGAGCGCAACACGATCAGGCCGCGCTGCGCGCTGTCACGGGCCACGCTGAACGCGGGCAGAGTATCGCCAAAGGCTTCGTCGACCACCAGCCAGCCGCCGCGCGCCGCCAGTTTCTCCGCCCACGCCAGCAACTGGGCGGGGGCGATCAGCGCACCGGTGGGATTGTTGGGATTGCAAACCACCATGACGTCGCAATGATCCACCTGCGCATCGAGGTCCGCGTAGGCCAGCTGGCGCATCTCGTGGCCGTGGCGCGCCCAGTGATGTGCGTGCTCCGCATATGAAGGGGCCGAGACGATCACGCGCGAAGGTGGGCGCAGTCGGGGCAGCATCTGGATCACGGCCTGGGTGCCCGCTACCGCCAGCATGTGCGGCGCGTGATAGCAGGCGCAGGCGGCGGCCGTCAGCTCCGGGCTTATTTCCGGCAGGCGGTGCCAGGCTTGCGCGTCGATCGCAGGCACCGGATACCACTGGGGATTGAGGCCGGTCGACAGATCCAGCCATTCGGCATGGCCGAAGCGCTGCCTGGCTGCGCGCAGATTTCCACCGTGGTCAAGCATGTGACAGTCCGTTCAGATAAAGAGGGAGCGCGGCCAGTACGGCACAGAACAGCCATAGTCCCGTGGTGCGCGCGACCAGTTGCCAGGCGCGGGCAATGTCGACGCCACGGGCGGGTGCGCCTTTGCCCAGTGGCGGGCGGTGTTCGACTGCGCCATCGTAGACGGCGTCGCCGCCCAGCGCGACGCCCAGGGCGCCGGCGCCGCTGGACATGACCGGGCCGCCGTTCGGGCTGCCCCAGGCGGAGGCCTGTTCGCGCCAGCAGTGCAGGGCGCGGCGGCGTGCTTCAGGCGTGGGCGCCAGCAGTACATAGGACATGGCGGTCAGGCGGGCCGGGATGTAGTTGAGCGCATCGTCCATGCGCGCGGCGACGCAGCCGTATTCGAGAAAACGGGTATTGCGGTAGCCCCACATGGCATCGAGCGTATTGGCGAGACGGAACAGCACGGCGCCGGGGCCGCCCGCGATGGCGAACCAGAACAGGGTGCCGAAGACGGCGTCGTTGCCGTTTTCCAGCAGGGACTCGGCGCTGGCCTTGGCCAGATCGGCTTCGCTGGCGTTGGCGGTATCGCGGCTGACGATACGGGCGGTCAGCTCGCGTGCCTGAGCCAGATTGCCTGCGGCGAGGGCGCGGGCAATGGGAATGTTATGTTCGCGCAGGCTGCGCAGGCCCAGACAGAAATACAGCATCAGCGCATGTGCGGCCAGTCCACCAGGTCCGCACAGGTACACGGCCAGTACGGTGATGGGAAGAACGGCCAGGCCCCAGCCCAGCAGGCCGCGCAGACGACGTAGTGGACCGCGATTGAGGTGGCGCTCCAGTGCATAGGCCAGATTGCCGAAGCCGATCAGTGGGTGAAAGCGGCGCGCTTCGCCCAGCAGCAGGTCGAGTGCCACCCCGGCGCACAGCAGCGCGGCCAGCGTGGTCCAGGGCAGGCCGCTCAGCATGGGGCGCCCTTCAAATACAAGGGCAAACCGGCGGCGACAAACACGGCGCGGTCGCAGACGGCGGCGACGGCCTGATTCAGCCGGCCCGCTTCATCGGTGAAGCAGCGCGAGATGGCGCCGTAGGGAACGATGCCCATGCCGACTTCGTTCGATACCAGCACCACGTCGGCGCTGATGTCCGCCAGCGCATCGAGCAACAGCGCGCGCTGTTCATGGAAAGCGGCGGGCAGGGTAATCTGGCCTACCTCCGGATAATCGTTCCCCTCGCTGAACAGCAGATTGGACAGCCACAGGGTCAGGCAGTCAACCAGCAGCAGCTTGCCCGGCGCATCGTGGCGGCGCAAGACGTCGGCCAGTGCCAGTGCTTCCTCCACCGTCAGCCAGTGCTGCGGACGTTGGCGCTGGTGCTGCGTGATGCGCGCGGCCATTTCGCCGTCGCCGGCAGCGGCGGTGGCGATGTAGACCACTTCCTTGCCCGAGTCTATGGCCAGCTTTTCCGCCAAGGCGCTCTTGCCAGAACGGGCACCGCCGAACACCAGCGTGGTCGTCATGCCGTGGCACTCCGCAGGAACATGGCGGCAGCCGCCGCCGGGTTGGATGGGAAGTAGGCGTGGAAGTAGGACGCCGTTAGCGAACCGATGCGATACACGGCTTCGCCCTGCACGCCGGATGGATGCTTGGCGGTGCGCGCCAGCGGCACGACCTCGGTATCGAGCCGTGAGTAGTGAAAGGTATGGCCGCGCAGCTGGCCGTGTGGTGTGTCCAGTCCGTGCGATCCGAGTCCGGCCAGGCGTTTTTGCATGACTACGCCGCCCGGCAGCAGACCGGCCATCCGCCAGACTTCGCCCTGCTGGTCGCTCAGGCTATCGGCCACGGCCATCATGCCGCCGCATTCGGCGACGATGGGCGTGCCTGCGGCGTGGACTGCGCGTATCGATGCGCTCCAGATGGATGCCTGCGACAGCTCCTGCGCGTGCAGTTCCGGATAGCCGCCCGGCAGATAGACGGCATCGGCCCCCTGCGGTACCGGCTGGTCGGCCAGCGGCGAGAAGTAGCGCAGTGTGGCACCCTGCTCGCGCAGCAGATCCAGATTCGCGGGATACAGGAACACAAAGGCGGCATCGCGCGCGATGGCGATGGTTTTTCCGGCCAGCAGCGGTGCGGCAGGCCCCTGCGCAGGTGGCGTGGCGATGCGGGTGCTGCGCAGGCTGCGCCAGGCCTGCTCGTCAAAGTCCAGCTGGTCGGCGAGCGCATCGAGCAACTGGTCGATGCCTTCCACCTCGCCCGGCACCACCAGTCCCAGGTGGCGCTCAGGCAGCGAGTGCTCCTGGCGCGGCAGCGTGGCGAACAGGGGAATATCGCGCATCGAGGATGCCACCATCTGGGCGTGATTGGGGCTGGCCACGCGGTTGGCGATCACGCCGGCCATTTCCACCGGGCCGTAGTCGCGCAGGCCCATCACCAGCGCACCGGCGGTTTGCGCCATGGCGCTGGCGTCGATCACCGCCATCACGGGCACCCCGAAGGCTTTCGCCAGTTCGGCAGACGATGGTGTGCCGTCATACAGACCCATCGCGCTTTCGATCAGGATCACGTCGGCATGGAGCGCCGCTTCGGCCAGCTGGCCGCGGCATTGTTCGATCCCGACCATCCACAGGTCGAGCGAGCGCACCGGCGCGCCACTGGCGCGTTCGAGCAGCATCGGGTCGATGAAGTCCGGGCCGCATTTGAATACACGCACCCGTTTGCCCATTCTGACCAGTTTGCGCGTGAGCGCGGCGGTGACGGTGGTCTTGCCCTGGCCCGAAGCCAGTGCCGCCACCAGCAGTACCTGTACGTCGCGATAGTCCTGCATCACCACTCCGTGCCGGCTTGTGCGCTGATGCCCGCCTTGAAAGCGTGCTTTACCACTTCCATTTCGGTCACGGTGTCGGCCGCCGCGATCAGCTCCGGCGGGGCGCCGCGGCCAGTGATGACCACGTGCTGCATCTCGGGGCGGTCCAGCAGGTCATTGATGACGGTGTGGACGTCGAGGTAACGGTATTTGAGGGCGATGTTCAGTTCATCGAGCAGCACCAGTCCGATGGCCGGATCGGCCAGGAAGGTCTTGGCCTGCTCCCATGCCAGCCGGGCTTTTTCGGTGTCGCGCGCGCGGTCCTGGGTATCCCAGGTATAGCCCTCGCCCATGGCGTGGAAACTCACTTCGTCGGGAAAGCGGCGCAGGAATTTTTCCTCGCCGGTGGACATGGCGCCTTTGATGAACTGCACCACGCCGACCTTCATGCCGTGGCCCATGGCGCGGATAGCCATGCCGAAGCCGCTGGAGCTTTTGCCCTTGCCGTTGCCGGTGTTGACGATGATGATGCCGATCTGCTTGTCGGCCGCGGCGATTTTGGCATCGATGATGGCCTTCTTGCGCTCCATGCGTACGCGGTGGCGTTCATTGACGGCGTCGATGTCCTGGTGGTTCTGGTCTGTCATGCGATGTCCTCGGAGGGGATGAAGATGCTGCGTTTGCAATGCTGGACGATCTCGATCGGATGGCCCAGATACTCGCTCAGGATGGCGGGCCGCATCACTTCGCCGACGCTGCCGGCCAGCCAGCGGCCGTCGCCCATCAGCAGCAGCGCATGGGTCGAGACGCTATGCGCCAGATTCAGGTCGTGGCCGACCATCACGGCGGTCTTGTTCTGCTCGCGGCACAGGCGCGCCAGCAGGCCCATCACGCTGACCTGATGCGCCAGGTCGAGCGCGTTGGCCGGTTCGTCCAGCAGCAGCAGCGGGGTGTCCTGCGCCAGCATGGCGGCAATCGCCACGCGCTGGCGCTCTCCGCCGGACAGGGTGCGCACGTCGCGCTCGGCCATGTCGGCCACTTCCATCGAGGCCAGCGCCGCCAGCGCGATGCGGTGGTCGTCGCTGCCTTCCCAGTAGCGGTTGTCGTGATAGGGATGGCGCGCCGACAGCACGGTTTCGATCACGCTGTAGGCAAAGGCGTCGCTGCGCGATTGCGCCAGGAAGGCGCGCTGGCGCGCCAGCTCGGCCAGCGGCCACTGCGGCAGCGGACGGCCCTGGATGCTGACGCTGCCGCCGTCCGGATCGCGCAGGCCGGCCAGGGTGCGCAGCAGCGTGCTTTTGCCGGCGCCGTTGCGGCCGATGATGCTCCAGCATTCGCCGTCGCCTACCTGCCAGCTGAGCTGGTCGATCAGGCGGCGCTTGCCGATGGTGAGTACGAGTTCTTGAGTGCTGATCATATTATTTGCGCAGCCGGTGCAGTTGATACAGGAAGACCGGCGCACCGATCATCGCGGTGACCACGCCCACCGGCAACTGCTGGGGCGCCAGCGCGGTGCGGGCCAAGGTGTCGGCCAGTACCAGGAAGGTGCCGCCGGCCAGCGCAGCGGCCGGAATCAGCAGGCGGTGGTCGGGGCCGACCGCGAAGCGGCAGGCGTGCGGTACGATCAGGCCGACGAAGCCGATGCTGCCGGCACTGGTGACGGCGCTGGCGGTCAGCAGGCCGGACATGAAGAACAGGCCTTTGCGCAGGGCGCCGACGCGGATACCCAGCGTGGCGGCCGCTTCGGCGTGCAGGGCCATGACGTTCATGGCGCGGGCGTTGCGCAGCGCGAAGACGATGGCAATGGCCATCACGGTCCAGGGCAGCCAGCGCACCGGCGCGCCGGCCAGGTCGCCGATCATCCAGAACACCATGCTGCGCAGACGGCTTTCGGGAGCGATGGAGAGCATCAGCGTGACCACGGCCACGCAGGCGCATTGCAGGATCACGCCGGTCAGCAGCAGCAGGGCGGTGCCGCCTTCGGCCGCGGTGCCGCCGCGCAGATCGCGCCGCGCCAGCCAGTACAGGATCATGGAGATGGTGACGGCGCCGGTGAAGGCGGCGGCGTCCACCATCCAGGCGGCGCACATGAACATCAGCGCGCCCAGGGCGCCGACCGAGGCGCCGGCGGACAGGCCCAGGACATAGGGGTCGGCCAGCGGGTTGCGCAGCAGCGCCTGCATCATCACGCCGGCCAGCGACAGCGCGGCCCCGGTAACGAAGGCGGTCAGCGCGCGGCTGGTGCGCAACTCGAGCAGGGTGGCGGCCAGCGAGGCGGGCTGGCCGTGAATCAATTCGGACAATGCGGCCGGCATGTCGGCCAGGGGAACCGCGACCGAGCCGGTCATCCCCGCGATCAGCAGGCTGGCAAGCGTGCACAGGGCCAGGGCGGTCAGGATGACGCCGGCGCGCTGCTGCAGTTTGCTGGAAAAAGCGGACATGGACTACCTTCACAGGATCAGGGCTCTGCCGGGCGCAGAGTCACGCCCGGCAGCTTACATCAGGATGCGTCGAACTTACTTGTAACCGTAACGGATGCCGGCGAACACTTTCGAGCCCGGCGCACCGTACAGGCGCGCCAGTTCATAGTCTTTATCGGCGATGTTATTCCAGCGGACCAGGGCCGACCAGTCGCGCGCGAACTGGTAGGTGGCGTACAGGTTCAGCAGACCGTAGCCACCCATGCGGTTCTTGTTGGCGGCATCGTCGAAACGCTCGCCCGTCAGGGTCAGCTCGGCGCCGGCCTTGAGTGCGCCGATGGCGTAGTCCAGCGCCAGGTTGGCATGCTTTTTCGAGCGGCGCGCCAGACGCTTGCCGGTGGTCTCGTCCTTCGGGTCCTGCAGGTCGATGCTGCCGATCAGGCTGAAGTCACCGAGCTTGCGGCTGGCGGACAAGGTCAGGCCAGCGAGCAGGGCGTGGTTGACGTTGTAGGCGCAGCCGAAGCTATGGGTAGGCGGCGTGGTGTCGGCCGGGCAGGGCGAGACGTTGACGATCAGGTCGGTCAGGCGGTTGCGATAGTAGCTGGCGCTCAGAGCGGTCAGGCCGTCGTCGTAGTGCACCCCGACTTCCGCGTTCTTGCCCAGCTCCGGCTTGTTGCTCAGCAGGCCGTAGCCAGGGTAGTACAGCTCGTTGTAGGTCGGGGCGCGGAAGCTGGTGCCATAGCTGGCGCTGGCGCGCAGCGCCTTGCTGAAGCGGTAGCCGTAGCCCAGGGCGCCGGTGTTCTTGCCGCCGTACTCGGAATTGTCGCGGCGCGCGCTGGCGGTAAACAGCTGAGCGCCACGTTTGGCGCTGTAGGCGGCGGCGAAGGCATTGGTGTTGCGGTCGCGGTTGAGCGGCGAGACGCCGTGCACATCGACCGTCTCTTTGCGGTGGTCATACAGCAGTTGCAGCAGGTCGGTGCCGAGCACCAGATCATTCTGCCAGCTGTAGCCGGTCTGGGTGGTGTCGATCTGGCTCTTGCCGGAAGCGGCGCTGCTGGTGAAGTCGCCCTGCTTGTCGCGGGTCTGGGTGAATTGCACCACGCTGGTCCAGTTGGACAGGATTCTGTTTTTGCTGAACAGCGCGGCCGACTGCAGTTTCTGCTCGCTGTGGGTGTCGAAGGCGGATGCGCCGCTGTCGTACTGGGCTTGCACGCTGCTGTGCAGGAACAGGGCGCCCAGCTCATGGCCCTTGGCCAGTTCCAGACCGAATTGGCCGGCCGCGTTTTCGCGGTCGTAGCCATCCTTGTCGGCGTTGTAGCGCGACTGGCCGGGACGGGCCGAGGAGTAGCCGTCCGATTTTTCCTTGCCGGCGTTGATCGCGTAGCTGAAGCTGTGCTCACCGGCGGTCGCGCCGGACAGGGTGGCGTCGGCGCTGCGGGTATTGTCGCTGCCGTAGCCGGCGAAGGCGCTCATTTGCGGCGCGCCCTTGCCCTTTTTGGTGAAGATCTGGATCACGCCGCCGATGGCGTCGGCGCCATACAGGGTGCTCAGGGGACCGTAGACGATTTCGATGTGGTCGACCGCGCTCAGTGGCAGGGCGCTCCAGTTGGCCGCGCCGGTGGTCGAGGAACCGATGCGCACGCCGTCGATCAGCACGATATTCTGGTTGCTGTTGGCGCCACGGATGAATACCGTGGAGTTGGTGCCGGGACCGCCGGTGCGCGCGACTTCAATGCCGCGCTGGCGCTGCAGGATGTCGATGACCGAGCCGGAGCCGGCTTGCGCGATCTGCTCGGGGCCGATGACCACGGTGTCGCTGATGATATCGCTGCTCGATTGCGCGTTGCGGGTAGCGGTGACAACGACGGCGGCGGCGCTGCCGCTGGCCTGGGCGAATGCGCAAGGGGCGGCAAATGCGGCGGCCATGGCGAGTGCCAGCGAGGTCAGGGCCGCTGGACGGGAAACGAATGTGGACATATCTTTTTTCTATGAGTTTGCAACCGGCCGACGTCCCCGTGGGCCAGATTGATCAGAAGCGGCAAGCGCGCACTTCCACCTGATTTGGCCGGTATCCGGGCTGGCAAGTTGAACCGTTTCACCTTCCCATGCAAAGCACAGTGGTTGTCAGAGACGGTTTGCCGCGACATTTGCGACACTTGTTGACCGTTGCGGGGGCAGCACACGCTGGTCCCTGAGGACTCCGTGTTTCCCGTTTAACTGCGCCTCTGGACAGAGGCGCGGGCACCAAAACCCCGACATTATACGGCCTTGGCGCAAACTGCCGCCAGCGGCCGGCCGCCGGGCAGTGGGCCGGCTCGCCGTGTACGGGACGAGATCAGCTGTCGAGAATGATGGTTTCGCCGTAGGCGATGCTGTGCGGCTTGCTGGCCGCACGCAGCGCCGCGGCGGCGGGCGCCAGGCCTGCGTGGCAGGCCATCAGCAGGCGGATCGTGCCGGCGTGGCAGATCATGAGCGCTTCGGTATGCGGCTGGCGCTGGAGTGCCGTGTGGAAGGCGGCAACGCGGGTCGCCACTTCCAATACGGTCTCGCCGCCGCCGGGGCGGTAGTGCACCAGGTCGGCGGCCCAGGCGTCGATCTCGGCGCGCGGGATGGCGTCCCAGGCTTGCATTTCCCAGGCGCCGAAATGCATCTCCGCCAGGCGCTCGTCGAAGCGCAGCGCAGCGCAGGGCAGGCGCCGTGCCAGCGCGGCGCAACGCTGCAGAGGGCTGGAATACACCGGCGCGTCCGCCGGCAAGGAGGCCAACGCGAGCAGCGTCTGTTCTAGGGCATGCGCGTCGGCGGGCAGGTCGCTACTGCCATAGCATATGCCCGGTGCGACGATGGGCTGGGGGTGGCGCACCAGTATCAAACGCATGGCGGGGAAAGGCTCAGTGCCAGGCGCCGTGCTGCAGGCCAGCCAGAACGGCCAGGTAGAGCACCGCTTCGGTCAGTTGCTGGACGGCGCCGAGGCAGTCGCCGGTATAGCCGCCGATGCGGCGCACGCATTTTTGCGCCAGCCAGTAAGTGACGATCGCGGTCGCCAGCAGGCCCGAGACAATCGCTTGCCAGGAGATCCAGGCCATGGCGCCGATCAGCAGCGCAGGCAGGAGCGCGCAAACGGCGGCGATGATGAATTCGTCGGTCTGCATTTCCTGCGCCAAGGGCTTGGCTTTGCCTTCGGCGCGCGCGTAGTCCAGTTGCCAGATCAGTGAGGTGGCGGCCAGCCGCGACAGCGGGTGGGCCAGAAACAGGGCGGCGATGGCGCTGGCTGGCGGCAGCAGTGCCAGCGTTACGCACTTGAGCGCAATCAGGCAGCCGATGCCGATGGCGCCATATGCGCCGATGCGCGAGTCCTTCATGATTTCCAGTACGCGTTCCTGGCTCATACCCCCGCCAAAGCCGTCGCACATATCGGCGAAGCCGTCTTCATGGAAGGCGCCGGTGGCGTAGATGCCGGCGGCCGTGGCCAGCACGACGGCCACAGGGGCAGGGAACAGTAGCGCGGCCAGCGCATAGGCCGCCGCGCTGATCGCGGCGACCACGAGGCCTACCAGTGGAAAGTAGCGCGAGGCATGCTGCAGCCAGTCCGCTTCAAAGCCGACCCAGCGCGGAATCGGCAGGCGCGTGAAAAACTGCAGCGCGGTGAAGAACAGACGGAGCTGGTGCATGGCCGCCTTATTCCGATTTCTCGCTGACCTGGGCCGATTCGAAGGTGGCCATCTGCTGGACAAAATTCACCGCCGCATGCAGCAGCGGCAGCGCCAGCGCGCAGCCCGTGCCTTCGCCCAGGCGCAAGCCCAGTTGCAGCAGCGGCCTGGCGTTCAGATTGGCCAGCATGCGTTTGTGGCCGCTCTCGTCCGAGCAGTGGGCAAACACGCAGTAATCCAGAATGGCCGGTTGCAGGCGGGCTGCCACCAGTAGCGCGCTGGTGACGATGAAGCCGTCGATCAGCAGCACCATGCGGCGTTCGGCGGCTTTCAGCATGGCGCCGGCCATCATGGCGATTTCCAGACCGCCGAATGTGGCCAATATGTCCAACGGTTCGGTGACCCCTGTGTGGCGCAGCACGGCCGCTTCGATCACCCGCTGCTTGTGGCTGATGCCTTCCGCGGACAGGCCGGTTCCGGCGCCCACGCAATCGGAGACCGGCAGGCCGGTCAGCTTGTGCATCAGTGCGGCGGCGGCGGTGGTATTGCCGATACCCATTTCGCCGAAGCCGATCACATTGCTGTCCAGTGCTGCCACCAGCGCCATGCCGCTGTCGATCGCAGCCTGGCAGGTGGCCGCGCTCATGGCTGCTTCGTGGGCGAAGTTGTTGGTGCCGTGGGCCAGCTTGCGGTTCAGCAGGCCGTCGCGCGGACCGAAGTCGTGATTCACGCCCGCGTCGATGATGTGCAGATCGCAGTTGTTCTGTCTGGCGAAGACGTTGATCGCTGCGCCCTTGGCCAGGAAATTTTCCACCATCTGCCAGGTCACGTCCTGCGGGTATGCCGATACGCCTTCTGCCACGATGCCGTGATCGGCCGCGAATACCAGGATCGCCGGTGCGTTGATGGCGATCTCCCTGGTTCCCTGTATTAAGCCTATCTGTTTGGCCAGCGACTCCAGCATGCCCAAGCTGCCCAGTGGCTTGGTCTTGTTATTGATGGCCTTGTCCAGCAGGGTTGCCAGAGCGTCGTTGCTGGTCATTGCGATAGTAGGAATAGGCATAGGAGTCGATGTATATATAAGGGGAGGCGGCAGGATTTTGCCGCCGCTACGATATCACAGAGATTCATGACAAAAACACTTGGTGTTTACGGTGGCGCTTTGCTATAGTTCGCCTCCTCGGAAAACGGAGCACGCAAAACAGCGCGGCGCAGAGTGAAGCGAGGGGATTCGAAAGAGTCCAGCAGGAAAATCAGGGGGTTGACGAAATAGCG
>JABTBR010000009.1 GCA_013284265.1 Oxalobacteraceae bacterium
TGGGTTCTAAAAGCTCCGTGGCACGCTTAAGTTAGCGGCATTCGGGTCAGACCCAGGGTCCGGGGAGGGGCTACGCCCCGCCTGTCCCTGCGGAACAGGCCCCCGGCTCTTTTGCCGTAGGTTTAAAACGCGCCGGCGGCCCCTTGGCGGCGATCTGGTTGAGCGCTCGCGGCGGAAACTTAAAACCCACGGCGTAACCCTGGGGTCAGACCCAGGGTCCGGGGAGGGGCTGCGCCCCGCCTGTCCCTGCGGAACAGGCCCCCGGCTCTTTGCCCTGGGTTTTAAGCGCGCCGGCGGCACCTTGGCAGCGTTTCGGCATGCGCCGGCGGCACCTTGGCAGTGTTTCGACATGCTCCAGTGGCACCTTGGCAGTGTTTCGACATGCGCCGGCGGCAGCTTGGCGGCGCTCCGGCTTGCGCCTGCGCAGGACAGCACGCAGAAGGTGGATACAATTCGTTGCTCTTGGTAAAATACGCCTTTGGGCGACCATGCCTGTGTTAGGAAAGATAATCATGAGCCAACCTTCCGCCTTTTCGGGCAGCCTGTTCATGGTGGTGGCGCCTTCGGGCGCGGGGAAATCGACCCTGGTCAATGCGCTGCTGGCGCAGGAGCCGGCCATCAAGCTGTCGATCTCCACCACCACGCGCGCGCCGCGCCCGGGCGAGACCCATGGCGTTCAGTACTACTTCACCAACGCGGAAGACTTCGTCGCGCGCGCCCAGGCCGGAGAATTCCTGGAATGGGCCGAAGTCCATGGCAATTACTACGGCACCTCGCGCATCATGGTCGAGCAGCAGATGAAGTCCGGCACCGACATCCTGCTGGAAATCGATTGGCAGGGCGCACGCCAGGTCAAGAAGCAGTTCCCCCAGGCCGCCGGCATCTTCATCCTGCCGCCGTCGATCGATGCGCTGGAAGAGCGCCTGAACAAGCGCGCCACCGACGAACCGCACGTGATTACGCGGCGCCTGCTGGCCGCCGGGGGTGAAATCGCCCACGCTCCCGAGTTCGAGTATGTTATTATCAACCAAGAATTTCCGGTCGCCTTGTCCGAGCTGAGCGCGATCGTCCGAGCGGCCCGTTGCCGTTTTTCGCAACAAGCGGCCCGCAACGCATCGCTGTTCGCCCAGCTGGGCATCCACGCTGAATAAATACCACACCAAGATTGTTAGGAGTTAAGATGGCCCGTATTACGATTGAAGATTGTCTGAAAACCATTCCGAACCGCTTTCAGCTGACCCTGGCCGCGACCTATCGCGCCCGCCAGCTGTTGCAAGGCCATACCCCTAAGGTAGAAGCCAAAGACAAGCCTACCGTCGTCGCGCTGCGTGAAATCGCCGCCGGCAAAGTCGGTCTGGAAATGTTGAAAAAGGTCCCAATGTAATTCGGGACCCTGCGTTCCCGAAGCGTGGAATGGTTCGTTCAGACTCTCTGATAGCTTTTTGACCCACTCACCGCGACGGAACGCACCCAGTATGAATCTGACACCGGCCGACCCGACCATCACCGGCAAGCCCGCTACGCGGACCAAGAACTCGGCCAGCGCGCCGGGTACAGTCACGTCCGGCCCCGGTGCAACGCCTGGCGCTGCCGCCAACGTCTCC
This sequence comes from Oxalobacteraceae bacterium, assembly GCA_013284265.1. Classification (GTDB taxonomy): domain Bacteria; phylum Pseudomonadota; class Gammaproteobacteria; order Burkholderiales; family Burkholderiaceae_D; genus Rugamonas. Next base: position 1,605 of record JABTBR010000009.1, read on the forward strand.
CCCTCCCCGCTGGCCACCCCGACCCTGACGGCCGGCGTCGCCTCCATGACCCATCTGACCGAAACGCTGGCCGAGTACATGAGCCCGGCCGACCTGAAGAAGGTCAAGGAAGCCTACCGCTTCTCCGACGAGATGCACCTGGGCCAGTTGCGCAAGTCGGGCGAGCCGTATATCTCGCACCCGATCGCGGTGGCCGAGATCTGCGCCGAATGGAAGCTCGACGCCCAGGCCATCATGGCAGCCCTGCTGCACGATGTGATGGAAGACCAGGACGTCAAGAAGGATGAGCTGATCGAGCGCTTCGGCGCGCCGGTGGCCAGCCTGGTCGACGGCCTGTCCAAGCTGGAAAAAATCGAGTTCCAGAGCCAGATCGAGGCACAGGCGGAAAACTTCCGCAAGATGCTGCTGGCCATGGCCTCGGACGTGCGCGTGATCCTGATCAAGCTGGCCGACCGCCTGCACAATATGCGCACGCTGGAAGTGATGGCGCCGGCCAAGAAGGTGCGTACCGCCAGCGAGACCATGGAAGTGTATGTGCCGATCGCGCACCGCCTCGGCCTGAACAATATCTACCGTGAACTGCAGGATCTGTCCTTCTCGCACCTGTATCCGCTGCGCTACCGCACGCTGGCCAAGGCCGTCAAGGCGGCGCGCGGCAACCGCCGCGAAGTGGTCAAGAAGATCCTGGAGTCGGTCAAGAACACCCTGGCGATGGCCAATATCGAGGCCGAAGTCTATGGCCGCGAGAAAACCCTGTACGGCATCTACCGCAAGATGCGCGGCAAGCGCCTGTCGTTCTCGCAGGTGCTCGACGTGTACGGCTTCCGCGTGGTGGTCGACAGCTTCCCCAACTGCTATGTGGCGCTGGGCACGCTGCACTCGCTGTACAAGCCGATGCCGGGCAAGTTCAAGGACTATATCGCGATCCGCAAACTGAACGGCTACCAGTCGCTGCACACGACCCTGATCGGCCCTTACGGCACCCCGGTGGAATTCCAGATCCGCACCCAGGAAATGCACCGCACCGCCGAATCCGGCGTGGCCGCACACTGGTTGTACAAGAACGGCGAATCGAACCTGACCGATTTGCAGCAGCGCACCCATGCGTGGCTGCAGTCGCTGCTCGACATCCAGCAGCAGACCGGCGACTCGGCCGAATTCCTGGAACACGTCAAGGTCGACCTGTTCCCCGATTCGGTCTACGTGTTCACGCCGAAATCGAAGATCATCGCCCTGCCGCGCGGCGCCACCCCGATCGACTTCGCCTATTCGATCCACACCGGCATCGGCGACCATACCGTGTCGGTCAACATCAATAACGAACCGGCCTCGCTGCGCACCGAACTGCGCAATGGCGACATCGTCGAGATCGTCACCGACACCAATTCGCGGCCCAGCCCGACCTGGTTGTCCTTCGTACGCACCGGCAAGGCGCGTTCGGCGATCCGCCACCACCTGCGCACCATCAACCTGCCCGAATCGATCACGCTGGGCCAGCAACTGCTGTCGCAGGCGCTGACCACGCTGGGCCTCAATCCGGTGCTGGACGACCATCTGATCGAACGCCTGCTCAACGAATCGAGCGCCAAGGCGCTCGACGAGCTGTATGCCGACATCGGCATCGGCAAGCGCATGGCGGCGCTGGTGGCGCGCCATATCTTCGGCCTGATCGGCGGCGAATCGGCCAGCGTGCCGATCGACCACAATAGCGCGGCCGAACTCGACCCGGTCACCATTTGCGGCAGCGAAGGCGTGTCCGTGCAACTGGCCCAGTGCTGCCTGCCGATTCCGGGCGACCTGATCATCGGCCAGCTGCGCCGCGACCAGGGCTTGCAGGTGCATACCAGCGACTGTTCGCTGGCCAAGCGCCAGCGCGTCAAGGAACCGGACCGCTGGATCGCCGTGCGCTGGGGAACTGAGCTGAACCGCCGTTTCGACTGCCGCATCAAGCTGCTGATCAATAACGAGAAAGGCATCCTGGCGCGGGTCGCGGCCGAGATCGGTGAATCCGACGCCAACATCACCTATGTGGGCATGGATGAGGATAAGGAACACGTGCTGCACCAGTTGCGCTTCACCATACAGGTGAAGGACCGGGTGCATCTGGCCGGGCTGCTGCGCAATGTGCGGCGGGTGGTCGGGGTCAACCGGATTTTGCGCGAGCGCAGCTAGCGCGATCTAAAGCCTAGGGGCCGCTGGCGCCCGCTTGAACCCACGGCGTAACCCTGGGGTCTGACCCAGGGTCCGGGGAGGGGCTGCGCCCCGCCTGTCCCTGCGGAACAGGCCCCCGGCTCTTTGCCGTGGGTTCTAATACAGCCAGCGGCACCTGGGCGCCGCAAATCGCTCACTCCGCCACCGGCGCCGGGTATGTCACTTCCAGAATTTCCAGCTCATCGGCCCCGTGTGGGGTCTGCAAGGTGATCAAATCGCCTTCGCGCGCCTTGGTGATGGCGCGCGCCACCGGCGCCACCCAGCTGATCTTGCCGTTCAAGGGATCAAGCTCATCAATACCAACGATGGTGATGGTGCGCGTCTCGCCCGCCTGATTGGCATAGGTGACCGTGGCGCCAAAGAACACCTGGTCGCTGCCATGGTGCACGCTGGGGTCGACCACGGCCGCCAGGTCCATGCGCTTGGTCAGGAAACGGATGCGCCTGTCGATCTCGCGCAGGCGCCGCTTGCCGTAGATATAGTCGCCGTTCTCGGAACGGTCGCCGTTGGACGCGGCCCAGTGCACGATGCGCACGACCTCGGGCCGGTCGACATCGATCAGCTGCAGCAGCTCATTCTTGATGCGCTGGTAGCCCGCCGGGGTGATGTAGTTCTTGGAACCGGGCGGGATGGCCAGGGCCAGCGCGGCGGCCTCTTCGTCATCGTCGTTGTCCGATTCTTTTACAAATGCTTTGTTCATGATCCCATTGTAGCGGCTAGGCCGGCGGCACGTAGCGCTGTTTAAGGCAGGCTTCAGGCTTTTTCACGTATCATCGCTGCTAGCCCAGCCAACCCGGCACTGTCGATGAAACGTTTCCACTATCTTTACCGCCTGCGCCGCCTGCTGCTCGCCCCGCTGATCTATCTGGCGGCCCTGCTGCTGATCCTGGAGGACTGGCTGTGGGATCTGGGCGCGCGCCTGATGGGCCAGCTGGCGCGCCTGCCCCTGCTGCGCCAGCTCGAAGCCTGGATCCAGACCCTGCGCCCGCGTAACGCGCTGCTGCTGTTCATGCTGCCGGCCGTGCTACTGTTTCCCGTCAAGCTGCTGGCCCTGTATGCGATGGCGCACGGGCATGCGCTGCTGGGCGTCTCCGTCATTATCGCGGCCAAGGTGGCCGGCGCGGCGGCGGTGGCCCGCCTCTACCTGCTGACCCGTCCCCTGCTGATGACCATCGTCTGGTTCGCCCGCCTGCTGGGCTGGTTCGTACCGCTGAAGGAACGCTGGATCGCGCGCCTGCGCGCCAGCAAGCCCTGGCGCGAGATCCAGGCCCTGCTGGCCGCCGTGCGCGGCCGCCTGCGCGCGCTGCGCCCGGCCGGGCGGCGCTCCAGCGCCAGGCTGCTGCGCATCCTGCGCCGCTTCACGGCGCGCTGGCGCGCGCGTAATCGTCCTTGATACATCTATGATCTGTGCCGAGGAAAATACTTAACCGGCCGCTGGCATCTGCTTGAACCCACGGCAAAGAGCCGGGGTCTGACCCGCCGGGTCGGACCCCAGGGGTACGCCGTAGGTTCAAGCGGTAGCCGGCGGCCCGCGAGCGGCGATTTTTCTTTAACCTGACGGCATTACAACCAGACCGCGCTTTTACCCAGACGACACCATGAATACAGCCGCACATCCGCCCGCCGACACCACCACGCTGGCCGCCGAACTGGAACAGGTCCAGTCGCGCTTTAACGCCATCGTCACCAACACGCCCGGCCTGGTCTACCAGTTCGTGCTGCGCGCCGACGGCAGCGTCTGCTTCCCCTATCTGAGCGACGGCTGCCAGCCCCTGCTGGGCCTGACCGCCAGCGAACTGGGCCAGCAGCCGGCCCGCTTCCTCGACCTGATCCTGCCCGAGGACCGCCAGTCCTACCGCGATTCGATGCAAGCCTCGGCCGACGCGCTGTGGAGCTGGAACTGGGAAGGCCGGATCTGGATCGATGCCTGGAAAGACGTCAAATGGATCAATCTGCGCGCCAGCCCGCGCGCGCTGGCCGATGCGGCGGTGCAGTGGGAAGGCATCATGACCAATATCACCGAGAGCAAGCTCGAGCAGCTGGAAGTGCGCCACTCGCGCGCCCGGCTGGCCGAGCTGACCGCCCACATCGAAAAGGTCAAGGAACAGGAGCGCACCCGCATCGCCCGCGAAATCCACGACGACCTGGGCGGCAACCTGACGGCGATCAAGATGGCGCTGGCGATGCTGTCCAAGCGCCTGCCGCCGGACGATGCCGAGGTGCACGAAAAAGCCGTCTACGTCGATTCCCTGGTGGACCGCACCATCGACGCGGTACACCGCATCTCCCACGATCTGCGGCCCTCGATGCTGGACCTGGGCATCGTCGCGGCGCTGGAATGGCAGTTCAAGGAGTTCGAGAAGAACACCGGCCTCGATTGCAGCTTCAGCTCGAACCGCAAGGAAATCGACCTGGGCCTGGATCAGGCCACCACCCTGTTCCGCATTTTCCAGGAAGCGCTGACGAATATTGTCAAACATGCCAATGCGAGCCGGGTCAGCGTGAAACTGGCGCGTACCCGCCATTCGGTCAGCCTGAAGGTGAGCGACAACGGCAGCGGCATCTGGCAGGCCGACCGCGCCAAGCCGAATTCCTTCGGCATTCGCGGCATGGTGGAAAGGGCACGCGCGCTGGGCGGCACCCTGACGCTGACCCATGCGCCGGGCGGCGGAACTGTGGTGGCGATCAAAATAAAGTTGGATGGCGCGCGCGAAGTGCTCATGGCGGGCGCGAGCGGGGCTACAATAGCAAATATTGCCCCGCCGAAATAGAAACGCCCCATGACCGAAAAAACCATCATCAAAGTGTTCATCGCCGACGACCATGCCATCGTGCGCGAGGGACTCAAGCAGATCCTGGCCGAAACGCGCGATATCGTGGTGGCCGGCGAGGCCGAGAACGGCCTCGACGCCATCAAGCTGTTCCGCAAGTCCGAATGCCAGGTGATGCTGCTCGACATTTCCATGCCCGACCGCAGCGGCATCGAGGTGCTCAAGCAGATCAAGAAGGAAAAGCCGGAACTGGCGGTGCTGATGCTGTCGATGCACCGCGAGGACCAGTATGCGATCCGCGCGCTCAAGGCCGGCGCGGCCGGCTATCTGACCAAGCAGAGCGCGCCGAAGGAGCTGGTCACCGCCATCCGCCAGGTTGGCAGCGGCCTGAAGTACATCAGCGCCGCGCTGGCCCAGGAGCTGGCCAACCACGTCGGCGAAGACCATGAGGCGCCGCCCCACGACGCCCTGTCCGACCGCGAATACCAGACCCTGACGATGATCGCCTCCGGCAAGACCGTGGGCGCGATCGCCAAGGAGCTGTCGCTGTCGGTCAAGACCGTGAGCGAATACCGGGCCCGGCTGCTGGTCAAGATGAAGCTGAAAAACAGTGCGGAACTGACACATTACGCGATTAAAAATCAGCTGATCGAGTAAGTCAGCCGCGCTCCGGCTGCTAGAATGAAGAACAGGGTTGGGATGGCTTGCGTGAATGCTCATTGATATGCCGCAAAGTAAGATGCTTTCTTGCCCTTAATCAAGAAAATGCCGGACCGAGCACTCACATATCATGGAGCTAGTCAGTAATCCTTTTCAAAGAGGCTGTGCGCAACCATGTCTAGCAAACCCACCCCGTCCTCCGCGGCGGAGCAGAACCCGGCCGAGATCGCCCGCGAAGCCTTCCGCCGCCTGGCCACCCGCCGCATCGCCCCGACGCCAGAAGCTTACCGCGACATCTATAACGAAATCGCCGGTGTGGTGGACGCACCTGCCAAAAGCGCTGCGACTACGGCCACCGCCCCGCTGGGCAGTGCCGATCCCGGTCCCGAAAGCGTCCTGACCCAGCTGGCCACCCGCCTCAACGACACCCCCGGCGAGCTGGCCGACTTCGGCCGCCGCTTCAACCGCGCCGTCAAATCGCGCGACTGGGATGGCTACGCCAAGGCACTGTCGCAACTGGTCGACCGCCACATCAAGGTCGGCGAGATGGCGGTCGACGCCACCATCCCCGACGGCGAACATACCCGCACCCTGCGCGACCTGCTCAGCCGCACCCTGACCTTCGCCGTCGCCTCGCTGCTCAGCGACGCCCCCGCCCTGTCGGCGGAAGCCGAATCGCTGGGCGCGGCCACCAAGAGCGCCCACAGCGAGGAAGCGCTGTCCGAGATCGCGCTGCGCCTCAAGCAGCTGTGCTACCAGATCGAACTCAAGAGCGGCGACACCAATGAACAGCAGGAACTGCTGCTGCGCCTGTTCAAGCTGCTGCTGGAAAACGTCAGCGAGCTGCTCGACGACGACAGCTGGCTGCGCGGCCAGATCGATGCGGTGCAAAACCTGATCTCCGGCCCGATCGACCAGCGCGCGCTGGAAGAAGCGACCCGCAGCCTGAAGGAAGTGATCTACAAGCAGGGCCAGCTCAAGCACAGCCTGAGCGACGTCAAGCTGACCGTCAAGAACATGATGATGACCTTCATCGACCGGCTCGGCCAGGTGGCCGCCTCCACCGGCGACTTCCACGAGAAGATCGGCGGCTATTCCGAGAAGATCAGCAAGGCCGACAATATCAGCGACCTGAACCAGATCCTCGACGAGGTGCTGCGCGAAACCCGCCTGGTCCAGACCGAAGCCCTGCGCGCGCGCGACAAGATGGTGCTGGCGCGCCAGGAAGTACAGGACGCGGAAAACCGCATCCATACGCTGGAAGCCAAGCTCCAGCATTTGAGCGAGCTGGTGCGCGAAGACCAGTTGACCGGCAGCCTGAACCGCCGTGGCCTGGACGATGTGTTCGAGCGCGAAACGGCCCGCTCGGACCGGCGCGGCACGCCGCTGTGCATCGCCATGCTGGACCTGGATGACTTTAAACGCCTGAACGACACCTATGGCCATATCGCCGGCGACGCCGCCCTCAAGCATCTGGTCAAGATCGTCAAGGATACCTTGCGCTCGATGGATGTGATCGCCCGTTTCGGCGGCGAGGAATTCCTGATCCTGCTGCCGGAAACCACAGTCGAGGCGGCAGCCCAGACCATGACCCGGCTGCAGCGCGAGCTGACCAAGCACTTCTTCCTGCACGATAACGAGAAAGTGCTGATCACCTTCTCGGCCGGGGTCGCGCTGCGCCAGCCCAATGAAGACCAGGGTTCGCTGGTCAAGCGCGCCGATGCGGCCATGTATCAGGCCAAGCAGACGGGCAAGAACCGGGTGGTGGTGGCGGAGTAGGCCGCGTCCCTGCAATCCGCACCGTCGCCGAGCCGCCTGCTTCCACCGAAGCAGGCGGTTTTGCTTTGGGGGCCGTGCCTTGGCTCTGAAAAACCCACGGCGTAACCCTGGGGGCCTGTCCCACAGGGACAGGCGGGGCGCAGCCCCTCTCCGGACCCTAAGGTCAGACCCCAGCTCTTTGCCGTGGGTTTAAATATCTGCCGACGGCCCGCCAAGCAAGCATCTTCCGCCTCCCGTCCTCCGCCCTGGGTTTAAAAACTTGTCGCTCTGCCAGCTTTCACAGCCTCCCACTGCACCTTCCCGCCAGAAATAAAGCCAAAAATTAAATTATTTTGCCCCTAAAGATTCGCCAATAACTGTCGTTTAACGGGCATGTCTGCCGAACTTAAGGGCTGAAAAAAGAAATTTAGGCGCGATTTCACTCTCAATTTTCCCTTGGAGCAACCGTTACCCATTACAACAGCGGTTTGATTGTCTCGGAACATGGAGACAGACCAAAGTGAAATGAGCAGCTCGCCCGAATCGAAATACACGGAGAATCATCATGGCACAAGTCATTAACACCAATATTGCATCGGTCAACTCGCAGCGTAACCTGAATACGTCCCAAGCATCGCTGTCGACCTCGCTGCAACGCTTGTCTTCCGGCCTGCGCATCAACAGCGCCAAAGACGACGCCGCAGGTCTGGCGATTTCGGAACGCTTCACTTCGCAAGTACGAGGCAATACTCAGGCAGCCCGTAACGCCAACGACGGTATCTCGCTGGCTCAGACGGCTGAGGGTGGTTTGAGCACCGCGGGCGATCTGCTGCAGCGTATCCGCGAACTGGCCGTGCAGTCGGCCAACGGCAGTAACTCCTCGTCCGACCGCAAATCGATCCAGAACGAGGTCTCGGCCCTGTCCAAGGAACTCGACCGCGTCGCCACCAGCACCCAGTTCAACGGCCAGAACGTCCTCGACGGCACCCTGACCAGCACCCAGTTCCAGGTCGGCGCCAATTCGAACCAGACCATCAATATCGGTGTGCAGAGCGCCAAGGCAACCGATCTGGGCAACAATGTGATCCGCCCGGTCGATACCGCCTCCTCGCAGTCCCAGGCTTACGCTACCGCCACCAACGGCGTGACCGCCGCGGAAACCCTGACCATCAACTCCGGTGTCGGCGTAACCAGCACCGTGATTGCCGCCGTCGGCGACAGCGCCAAGCAGGTGGCTGACAAGGTCAATGCACTGAGCACCACCAGCGGCGTCACCGCCCAGGCGAAAACCACCGCCACCCTGGCCTTCGTCGGTACCGATCTGACCGGTGCCGCGGTTGACGGCCCGATCCAGTTCTCGCTGAAAAGCTCGAACTCGACCGCCGTCACCATTTCGGCCTCGGTCAAGGGCGGCGACCTGTCGGCCATCGCCCAGGCGATCAATGCGCAAACCGCCAGCACCAATGTGACGGCCAGCGTCAAGATCGACCAGGCAACCGGCTTCAAGGAACTGCAACTGGACAACAATGCCGGCGACGACATCCACATCACCCCGGCAACGGCGGCGGGCGTCAACACCGGTCTGACCAATGCGACCATCCGTGGCGCCGACGTGGCCGGTGTTGCCTCGACCACCACGGTGCCACTGACCTCGACCGACATCACCATTGGTGGCCGCGTCGAGTTCTCGGCCGATAGCGGTTTCTCGATCACCAGCGCAGGCGGCAACACCATCACCGGTGCCGCCACCGTGGGTAGCCAGCTGGACCAGGTCGCCACCATCGACGTGAGCTCGGTCGCCGGTTCCAACAAGGCCCTGCTGACCATCGATTCGGCGCTGAACCAGATCAATAGCAACCGCGCGGCACTCGGTGCGATCCAGAACCGTTTCGCTTCGACCATCTCGAACCTGCAAACGACGACGGAAAATCTGACCGCCTCGCGCAGCCGGATTCAAGATACCGACTTCGCGGCGGAAACGGCCAACCTGACGCGCGGCCAGATTCTGCAGCAAGCCGGTACCGCCATCCTGGCGCAGGCCAACTCGCTGCCGAACGGCGTGCTGTCTCTGCTGCGTGGTTAATTCGGTGTAAATTAAGGTTAAAACATCGAAATGGACCGGTTCCCCGGCTGACCTGGTCAGCCGGGGATTTTTCACAAAGGAAGTATCATGACTATCGATGCAATTGGTTCGGCCACGCCGGCCAGAACGACGGAAAGAACGGTCATCGGCAGCGAGGCCGCCGTGCTGCAGGGCGGTGGGCGCGTCCCGGCCACGACGCTGGAAACGGCGACGGCGGTAAAGAGCGCGGCACCCGTGCCGACCCTCGATCAGGTGACCCAGGCGGTGTCGAAATTGAACGAATCGGCCCAGGCCAAGTCGCAGGGGCTGGAGTTTTCGATCGACAACGACAGCAAGCGCACCATCGTCAAGGTGATCGACCAGACCACCAAGGAAGTGCTGCGCCAGATTCCCTCGCCCGAGGCGCTGGAAATCGCCAAATCGCTCGGTTCGAGCAAAGGTTTGCTGATCAAGCAGACCGCCTGAAGCGGGCGCGCCTGCGCGCGCCGCTTTTTCCCACCCCATGCCATACTGGGCGTGCGGACCACTTCGCGGGCTGACCGCAGCATCGGCAGGCATTCGCCCGCCCTCTCTTGTCATGCCATCCGTCATGCCGCCCGCGCGGCCACGTCCCCGGCAACGAGCCCGGGCCAGCATCCTGCCGACTGCGATCGGGCGCCCCTGCGGGCGTCGCTCAAACAAAGCGGGATTCCCCCCTCTCAAGTCGCCTTAGATCGCGCCGATAATGTCTTATATTATCGTTTTACACAGGAGTACAAAGTGGGTATCTCTTCTCCGGGCATCGGATCCAATCTGAACGTCAACGACATCATCACCAAGTTGATGGCGGTGGAGTCGCAGCCGCTCGCCTCCTTTGACAAGAAATCGGCCAGCTACCTGGGCAAGGTATCGGCCTTCGGCAGCCTGTCCGGCGCCCTGGGCACCTTCCAGGGCGCGCTGACCAGCCTGACCACCCTGTCCGGCATCCAGGCCCTGACCAGTACCTCCACCGACAGCGCCATCGTCAGCGGCAGCGCCAGCGCCAAGGCCGTGGCCGGCACCTACCGGGTCGACGTGAGCCAGGTGGCGCAAGCCCAGACGCTGGCCTCGGGCGGCTATAAATCGGTCAGCGCCAGTATCGGCCTGGGCGCCACCACCACCCTGAACATCCAGATGGGTAGCGTCAGCGGCGGCGGTTTCGGCCTGGCCGGCACCCAGCTCGGCGCCGGCGTGCTCAGCGGCGGCATCACCCCGGGCGGCCTGTCGATCAACAATACCGCCATCGCCACCGACAACAGCACCCGCAGCGCGCGCCTGCTGGCCGACGCCATCAATGCCAAGAGCGCCACCACCGGCGTGACGGCCAAGGCCAGCGCCACCGTCACCAGCGCCACCCTGTTCGGCGCGGCCGGCGCCAGCAGCTTCGGCGACGTCGACACCAGCGGCGGCGGCAGCTATGCGCTGAGCGTGGGCGGCGTGGAAATCGCGGCCCAGCTGGCCAATGTGGCCGGCGGCGCCGGCGTCACGGCCGCCAGCATCGATGCCGCGCTGACGGGCAACACCGCCGTCACCCGCGCCCTGGCCGACGCCAACATCACCGTCAGCGGCACGGCCGCCGATGGCACCTTGCAATTTACCAACTCGGACGGCTCGAATATCGCCATCGCCGAGTCGGTCAATGGGGCCGTGAACGGCGGCATCGGCAATAGCGGCAGCGCCAACATCGGTTCGAGCACCACGGCGCTCAGTTCGATCTCGCTGACCTCCACCAACGGCAGCCAGATCACCGTGGGCGGCAGCAATCCGGCCGCCGCCGGCCTGACCGCCGGCGTGGGCGGCAGTTATACCGGCACCACCTTTACCCAGGACGCCACCCGCAGCAGCGGCAATATCGTCATCGACAGCAGCAACAACAATCTGCAAGGCATCCGCGACGCCATCAACAAGGCCAATTTCGGCGTGACGGCCAGCATCGTCGGCGACGGCAGCAGCACCCCGAATCACCTGGTGCTGACCTCCAGCGCCACCGGCGCCAACTCGACCATGCGCATCAGCGTGGCCGGCAGCGGCGCCGACCCGGCCGACCCGGCCCTAGTCAGCCTGCTGGCCTATGATCCGGCCGGCGTGCAAAACCTGAGCCAGAAGGCCGCCGCCCAGGATACCTTTGCCAACGTCAACGGCATCGCCGTCACCAGCACCAGCACCAGCATCACCGGCGCCGTCGAGGGCCTGTCGCTGAGCGTGGGCAAGGTCGGCAGCGCCAGCATCACGCTGGCCAAGGACAGCGGTTCGCTGACGACCTCGATCAACGGTTTCATCAAGGCCTACAATGAGCTGACCAACCAGATCACCCAGCTGTCCGGCTACGATGCGGAAACCAAGACCGGTGGCCCGCTGCTGGGCGACTCCACCGTGCAAACCCTGCAAGCCCAGCTGCGCAAGCAATTGTCCAATTCCATCACCGGCCTGCAGGGCAATCTCAGCAATCTGAGCCAGGTAGGCATCGCCTTCCAGAAAAACGGCACGCTGACGCTGGATTCGGCCAAGCTGAACAAGGCGATCAGCACCAATTTCAGCGATATCGCCGGCCTGTTCGCCGCGCTGGGAAAAAGCACCGACAGCAATGTGAGCTTCCTCAGTTCGACCAGCGCCACCAAGGCCGGCCAGTACGAGCTCAACATCACCCAGCTGGCCACCCAGGGCAGCATCAAGGCCGCCGCCCCCGCGCCCGCCAACACGGTGATCGCGGCCGATACCACCTGGACGGTCAAGCTCAACGATTCGATTCCCACCACCACCGTCAACGTGGCCAGCGTCAGCCTGCCCGCCGGCAGCTACACGCCGACGGCCCTGGCCACGCTGCTGCAATCGGCCATCAACGGCGCCAGCAGTTTCAGCGCCAGCGGCGCCACCGTGACGGTGGCCGTCGACGACGATGGCGCCCTGAAGGTGACGTCGAACCGTTTCGGCTCCAAATCGAATATCAAGTTCACCGGCGAGACCGGCACGGCCGTGTCCGACATCTTCGGCGCCGCCAGCGCCGTCGACGGGGTGGACGTGGCCGGCACCATCGGCAGCTTTGCCGCCGTCGGCGATGGCCAGGTCCTGAGCGGCGCGCCCGGCGCGCCGACCGACGGCCTGAAAGTGGAAGTCAAGGGCGATACCCTGGGCAAGCGCGGCGAAGTCGGCTTTTCCCAGGGCTATGCCTACCAGCTCAACAACCTGGCCTCGGCCTTCCTCGGCGCCAAAGGCTATATCGCCGGCCGCACCTCGGGCCTGAACGACAGCGTCAAGAGTATTTCAAAGCAAAAAGACGACTTCAGCGCTAAACTGGTCGATATCGAGGCCCGTTACCGCAAGCAATATTCGGCGCTCGATACGGCCCTTTCCAGCCTGAGCACCACCGCCTCATTCTTGACCCAGCAATTCGCCGCCATGGCCAAGAGCTAATTCACAGGAGACAGACAATGTTCGGATCCCGACAAACTGGCGTGCATGCCTACGCAAAAGTAGGCATCGAAACAGGTGTCGTCGCCGCCAGCCCGCACAAGCTGATCGTGATGCTGTTCGACGGCGCCTTGGTGGCCATCAGCAATGCCATGATGCATATGCGCAATGGCGACATCGGCGAGAAGGGCAAGTCGATTTCCAAGGCCATCGCCATCATCGACAGCGGCTTGCGCGCGGCGCTCGACAAGAAGGCCGGCGGCGAGATCGCCGAAGGCCTGGACTCCCTGTACGAATACATGAGTTCGCGCCTGCTGACGGCCAACCTCAAGAACGACCAGACCATCCTGGAAGAAGTGCAGCGCCTGCTCAAGGAATTGCGCGACACCTGGAACGCCATCGCCGATACCCCGGCCGTGACCGGCAAACCTTCCCCTACCCTTGCGAGCGCCTGACACATGATGACGAACCAAGAATCCCTGGCGATCTACAGCGCGATGGCGCAACTGAGCGAGCAGATGCTGGTGGCCGCCCGCAATAACGACTGGGACCAGCTGGTCCTGCTCGAACAGCATAGCGCGGCCCATGTGCAGGTGCTCAAGCAGCATGACGGCGCCGCGCCGCTGCAGGGCGAGCAGCGCGAGCGCAAGATCGAGCTGATCCGCCAGATGCTCACGGCCGACCGCCAGATCCGCGACCTGACCATGCCCTGGATGGCCCAGCTGTCGGCCCTGATCAACAATACCGGCGCCGAACGGCGCCTCGCCAACGCCTACGGCGGCGTCTAAACCGTCCGCGCGCCATGTTGCCGCGCCTGGACGCCAGCGTCGCGCCGGTCAAGCCGGCCGATTCCGCCACGCCGGTGCAGCCGGCCGGCGAGCCGCGCCAGGCCGCCTTCCAGCGCTCGCTGCAGTCGCTGGTGGGGCAAAGCATGGCCGCCCAGGTGCTGTCCCAATATAGCGATGGCAGTTTCCTCGTCAAGGTGGCCGGCAACCAGGCGCGCATGCTGCTCCCGCCCGGCGTCCAGGTCGGCACCGAAGTCCCGCTGACCTTAATCGCGGCCAATCCCCGTCCCGTGTTCCAGTTCGGCAGCGGCGGCGCCCAGGGCGCGCCGGCGCCGCTGGTCTATCCGGAAGCCCTGCCCGGCGCCGCGCCGGCCGACGCCGAAGCGGCCACCCTGCCGTCCCAGAATCCCGCCGCCGGCCAGACCGGCATGGCCAAGCCCGCGCCCGGCAATGCCACGCTGCCGGGCAGCGCCCCGCCCCTGCCGGCCGGGGTCAAGGGCGAGGCCAATCCGGCCGCCAGCGCCCCGCCAAGCCAGACGCAGCCGGGCGCAGCGAAGGCCACCCTACCGGCCGCCGGCCAGGGCACGGTGCTACCGGGCCAGCTGCAGGCCGACACGCCGGATGGCCCCGCGCCGAGCCAGACCCAGGCCCAGACCCAGACGCAAACGCGCCCGCTCAGCCTGGCCGCGACCCTGCTAGGCCGCGCCCCGCTGACGCCGGCCAATGAATTGCCGCCGCTGGACGCGAAAACCCTGCCGGCCACCCTGAGTCCGATGGCCCGCGCGCTGACTACCATGCTGAGCACGGCGCAGGCCCCGGCCGGCGCCCCCGTCATCCTCAGCGGCAAGACCCCGCTGACGGGCAAGGCCGCGCCCGACACCGCCACGCTGGCCACGACCTTGCGCGACACCCTGAGCCAGAGCGGCCTGTTCTACGAATCCCATGTGACCGAATGGGTCAAGGGCGAGCGCAGCCTGACCGACTTGATGCGCGAGCCGCAGATGCAGCGCCTGATGCAGGGCGCCGACGCGGCGGCGCGCGCGGCCACGGCCGGCCCGGATCTGGCGGCGGCCCAGATGGTTAATCAGCAACTGCACGCCCATGAGCAGGCGCGCGTGCAGTGGCATGGCGAAGCCTGGCCCGGCCAGCCCATGCAGTGGGAAGTGCGGCGCGACGACAGCGAGGGCGGCAAACAGCAGGGCAAGGATGGCGAGCCCGACGCCGGACAGGTCTGGCGCAGCGGCGTGCGCTTCCGTTTCGCCGCGCTGGGCCAGGTATCGGCCACGGTGACGCTGGTGGGCGATCAGGTGCATATCCAGGTGCAAGCCGATAGCGAGAACGCGGCCGGTACGCTGCGCAGTTATGCGGGCACGCTGGAACAGGCGATGGAGGCGGCCGGGGCGCCGCTATCCTCCCTGACCATCAAGGCCGGGGACGGGACCTAGCATGGCCGCGGGACATGACAAACAGGCGCCGCGGCGCCCGCTGAAAAGCGCGGTGGCGCTGGCCTACCAGAGCGGCGCGCCGGCGCCGAAAGTGGTGGCCAAGGGGCGTGGGCTGGTGGCCGAGCAGATCATCGCGGTCGCGGCCGAGAGCGGCGTGTTCGTGCACGAATCGCGCGAACTGGTGTCCTTGTTGATGGAAATCGACCTCGACAAGCAGATACCGCCGATGCTGTATCGAACAATTGCGGAACTGCTGGCCTGGCTATATCATATTGAAGCAGCGCAAAAGTCTGGCGAGCCGCCTCCGGCGCCGCCGGAACTCCAGCTGCCGCCACCGGAACCCGACACTTCACTGGACAACTGACCCTCGATGCAATCATTTATTCAGGACGCGGATCTGGAAAACTGGCACGACTTCGAAGTCGAATCGCGCAGGGAGATCATCGCCCTGCTGCGCGGCATCGGCGAGAAAAACCAGCTGATCCGCATGCTGATCCATGGCGAGGCCGACGTCTGCGTCACCTCCATCCTGGACGTGCGGGACGACGATACGGTGCTGCTGGACTGCTCGATCGACCAGGAGCAGAACAAGCGCATCCTCGCCTCCAAGGGCGTGTCCTTCGAGACCACGCTGGACAAGATCCGCATCCTGTTCTCGGCCGACAAGGTCGAAAAAACCCTGTACGAAGGCAATGCCGCCTTCCAGATCGCCCTGCCGATTTCCCTGATCCGTTTGCAGCGGCGCGAGTTTTACCGCATGGCCACGCCGGTCAGCAATCCGGTGCGCGTGACGATCCCGCTGCCGGCCGAGCTGGGCGGTGGCAGCAGCACCTTCCCGCTGGCCGACATCAGCTGCGGCGGCATCGCCATCCTGGACAATAAATTGATCTTGGGCGACACCATCGGCAAGGATTACACCGATTGCAGCATCGATTTGCCCGATGTGGGCAATGTGACGACCACCCTGCAGATCCGCAATTGCCTGGATATGACTTTGCTTAACAACAAGTCGAATCGGCGGCTGGGCTGCCAGTTCATCGATATTCCGCGCCCCATGCTGGCCTATGTGCAGCGCTATATCACCAAGCTGGAGCGGGAGCGCAATGCCCGCATTGCCGGGCTGAGCTGAATAAAACCCACGGCGTAACCCTGGGGTCTGACCCGGCGGGTCAGACCCCGGCTCTTTGCCGTGGGTTCCAACATGGCCGGCGGCCCGCCAGCGCCCGCCCCCTCTTTCTTACACCTGCATATTCATGATCTCGTGATACGCCGACACCAGCTTGTTGCGCACCTGCACGGTCGCCTGGAAATTGATGCTGGCCTTTTGCATCGAAATCATCACATCCGACAAACTGACCGAATCATCCCCCGACGAAAACGCCTTGCCCATCGCCTCGGCCTTGTTCTGGCTGGCGCTGACGGCGTCGAGCGAGTTCTTCAGCGCGTCGGCGAAATCGACCTTGGCCACCGGGGCTTCCGTCTTGACCACCGGCGGCGTGGCCTGGGGCCGCGTCGCGTGTGCCTTCAACTGGGCGATCATCGCCTGGATCTGGCTGCTGTCTATGCCACCTGTTCTCATTGCCCACTCCTCTGTTGCTGATACGGAACAAATCCCCCGCACGGGCGCTGCACCGGCGTTACAATGGGCGCAGCTATGTATGCTCAGGTTGCCAGAATAACAAAAAGACAGGCTTTCACTCGGGTGAGCAAGACCGGAAACGAGGCTCTATTTCAGCGATTGTTTTACCCCGTGCTCATCGATAATGTGTTCCATGGCCCCTTCCCTCGCCCGGAAGGGCAGGCAATCCATTCATACACCACGCATCCGGACAATCCACCATGGCAGTAGCGGAAGAAATCGAGACCGAACCGGCAGTGCAGGCGGCCCCAGCTGTCCCGCCGAATGCCGAGATCGCTGAACCTGAAGAGCCCTTGCCCTTCATCCAGACGCCGATGGGCAAGAACTTCCTGCGTGGCGGCGCCATCGCCGGCGTGCTGGCCATCGGCCTGGCGCTGTGGCTGTGGAACAAGCCGCCCGAGTACGGCGTGCTGTTCTCCAATTTCACCGACCGCGACGGCGGCGCCATCACGGCCGAGCTCGACAAGCTCAACATCAAGCACAAATTCTCCGACAGCGGCACCGCCATCCTGGTGCCGACCGAGCAAGTCCACGATGTGCGCCTGAAACTGGCGGCCCAGGGCTTGCCCAAGGGCGGCAATGTCGGCTTCGAACTGATGGAAAACCAGAAACTGGGCGTGTCCCAGTTCCTCGAACAAGTCAATTACCAGCGCGCCCTCGAAGGCGAGCTGGCCCGTTCTATCCAGTCGCTTGCCGCCGTCGATACGGCGCGCGTCCACCTGGCCCTGCCCAAACCGTCGGTATTCGTGCGCGACCAGCAGAAACCGACCGCCTCGGTATTGCTGAACCTGCATCCGAACCGCGTGCTGGACCCGCAGCAGACCAGCGCCATCATCCACCTGGTCGCCTCCAGCGTGCCGGAACTGCTGCCGGCCAATGTGACCGTGGTCGACCAGGCCGGCAATCTGATTTCCGACCTGAACAAGAACGGCAGCGCCGGCGCCAACGCCAAGAACCTGGACGAGACCCAGCTCAAGTACATCAAGGAAATGCAGCTGCAGGTGATCAAGCAGGTCGAATCGATCATCATCCCTATCGTCGGTGAGAACAATGTGCGCGCCGAGGCGCGCGCCGACGTCGATTTTTCCCAGGTCGAACAGGCCGCCGAAACCTATAAGCCGAACTCGCCGCCGGCCGCCTCCTCGATCCGCAGCCAGCAGACCAGCGAAACCGGTGGCAATGGCAACACCAATCCTTCCGGCATTCCGGGCGCGCTGTCGAACCAGCCGCCGGGCACGGCCACGGCGCCGCTGACGGCCACCGCGCCGGGCTCGATCCCACCGGCGCCGGGCGTGCCGCCTGGCGCGACCGGCAACACCGGCAGCACGCCCACCCACAAGGAATCGACCACCAATTTTGAAGTCGACAAGACCGTGCGCTACGAGCAGCGCGGCATGGGCGGCCTGCGCCGCCTGACGGTGGCCGTGGTGGTCAACTACCGCCGCATCATCGACAAGAACGGCAAGGTCACCATCAAGCCCTACACGCCGGAAGAAATGGCCAAGATCAACGACCTGGTCAAGCAGGCCATGGGCTTCAGCCAGGAGCGCGGCGATGCCGTGTCGGTGGCCAATTCGCCGTTCGACGGCGTCGACCGCCCCTATGAACCCACGCTGGACTGGTGGCGCGATCCGGCCAATCTGCCGCTGGCCAAGGAACTGGCCAAGTTCCTGATCACCGCCCTGATACTGCTCTACGTCTTCCTGCGCATCGTGCGTCCGATGATGCGTCCGGTCTTCAAGAAAATCGACGACCTGAACGCACCGCCGCCTCCAGAGCCGGAACCGGAGCCAGAACCGGAACCGGAGCTGCCCGACCCCGAGCTGATCGCCGAGGAAGAGCTGCGCAAGATGGAAGAAAATACCGCGCGAACTTACCGCGACAACCTGGCGATGGCCAAGAAACTGGCCAACGACGATCCGCGCATCGTCGCCAACGTCATCAAAGCATGGATAGGCGCAAATGACTGAGAACACTGGATTGCAAAAGGCCGCCATCTTGATGCTGGCCATGGGCGAAAGCGAGGCGGCCGAGGTCATGAAATACCTGGGACCGCGCGAAGTGCTCAAGCTGGGCGCCGCCATGGCGACCATGAAAAACGTGCCGCACGAACAGGTGGTCGGGACCCTGGACGACTTCCGCGACATGGTCGCGGCGGCCTCCACCGTGGGCCTCGATTCGGACGAATACATCCGCCAGGTGCTGACCAAGGCGCTGGGCGACGACAAGGCTTCGGTGCTGCTGTCGCGCATTCTCGGCGGCAAGGACGCTTCCGGCATCGAAAGCCTGAAATGGATGGATTCGCAATCCGTGGCCGAGCTGATCCGCAACGAACACCCGCAGATCATCGCCACCATCCTGGTCCACCTGGAACGCGACCAGGCTTGCGAAATCCTGGGCCACTTCACCGACCGCCTGCGCAACGACGTGGTGTTGCGCATCGCCACGCTGGACGGGGTGCAGCCGGCCGCGCTGCGCGAACTGAACGACGTGCTGACCAAGCTGCTGTCGGGCAATGAAAACATCAAGAAATCCTCGCTGGGCGGCGTGCGCGCGGCGGCCGAGATCCTGAACTTCATGAGCGGCGAGCAAGAGGGTTCGGTGATGGACAACATCAAGAACTACGACAACGATATGGCCCAGAAGATCATGGACGAAATGTTCGTGTTCGACAATGTGATCGATATCGACGACCGCGGCATCCAGCTGCTGCTGCGCGAAGTGCAGTCGGAAATGCTGATCATCGCGCTCAAGGGCGCCTCGCAGGAATTGCGCGACAAGATCTTCAAGAATATGTCGGCGCGCGCCAGCGAAATGATGCGCGAGGATCTGGAATCGAAAGGCCCGGTGCGCCTGTCGGAAGTCGAAACGCAGCAGAAACAGATTTTGCAAATTGTGCGCCGCCTGGCCGATGAAGGCCAGATTGTTCTAGGCGGCAAAGGTGAGGATTCGTTTGTCTAATATTCCAAAAGAGCAGCAAACAGCCTATCAGCGCTGGGAAATGACTTCGTTCGGCGACGAGCGGCCCAGTGCGGTCGCCGCACGCCTGGCGCAGGAAGCGGAACAGCAGCGCATCGCGCGCGCGCTGGAAGAACAGGAGCAAGCCGAGCAGCATGCCGAGGAAATGGCCCAGCTGGCCGACCTCGGCCCGCCCCCTCCCCCGCCGGCCGAATACCCCAGCGACGATGAACTGGCCGAGATCCGCGAGCAAGCCCGCCTGATCGGCTACGAGGAAGGCCATGCGGCCGGCCACGCCGACGCGATGGAGCTGGGCAAGACCGAGATCGATCAGGAACTGGCCCATGTGCGCGCACTGGCCGACAGCTTCAGCGCGGCCCTGCAGGGGGCCGACCAGCTGATCGCCAACGAGGTGCTGGACCTGGCGCTGCAACTGGCCAAGGGCATGCTCAAGACCGCGCTGCAGATCAAGCCCGAGCTGGTGCTGCCGGTGGTGCGCGAAGCGATTGAATACCTGCCGGTCTTGCAGCAGCCCGCCCTGCTGGTGCTGCATCCGGACGACGCCCAGGTGGTGCGCGACGGCATCGGCGAGGAGCTCGACAAGGGCGGCTGGCGCGTCATCGAAGACGCCAGCGTCGGCCGCGGCGGCTGCAAGGTCGATACCGCCAGCAACCAGATCGACGCCAGCGCCGGTTCGCGCTGGCAACGCCTCAGCCATGCGCTGGGCAAAGACGTCGATTGGCTGAGCTAGATCATGGAAGAGTACCTGGATCAAGCCGCTAGCATCCCTGAGGACGCCCCCGTGGACGCGGCCGCGCAGCCTGCCGCTGGTTCCGGTGACGAGGCCGGCGGCGCCAGCGGCGATCACAGCAATCATCAAGGAAGCGGCAACGAGCGCGGCAATGAGCGCCGCGGCGACGGCGGCGGCGTAGAACGTCCGCCGGCTGCCCCGGCGGCAGCGTCCGCCAGCGCCAGCACTGGCGCCAATCCCCACGCCAGCCGCTGGCAAGCCTATCTGTCCGATTGCAGCGCCCTGGTCGGCTTCGTCGAACCGATGCAAGTGTCGGGCCGGGTCACCCGCGTGGCCGGCCTGGTCATGGAAGCGGTCGGCCTGCGCCTGGCCGTCGGCGCGGCCTGCACCGTCCCCCTGCCCAGCGGCGGCAAGGTCGAGGCCGAAGTGGTTGGCTTCGAAGGCGACCGCCTGTTCCTGATGCCGCAAAGCGATGTCGAAGGCATCGTCCCCGGCACCCGCGTATTTCCCGTCGAACCCACCATCCCCCGCCCCGGCAGCGTGGCCCATCCGCGCCGCCGTCCCAGCGACCGGGCGCGCCACCTGCCGGTCGGTCCCGAACTGCTGGGCCGGGTGCTCGACGGCGCCGGCCGGCCGCTCGACAATCTGGGCCCGCTGCACGCCAGCGAAAGCGCCCCCATCAATGTACGCCCCGCCAACCCGCTGGGCCGCGCGCCCATCGTCGAAACCCTGGATGTGGGCGTGCGCTCGATCAATGCGATGCTGACCGTGGGCCGGGGCCAACGCATGGGCCTGTTCGCCGGTTCCGGCGTGGGCAAGAGCGTGCTGCTGGGCATGATGGCGCGCTATACCGAGGCCGACGTCATCGTCGTGGGCCTGATCGGCGAACGGGGCCGCGAGGTCAAGGAATTCATCGAACAAATCCTGGGCGAGGAAGGCCTGGCCCGCTCCGTCGTCGTGGCGGCCCCGGCCGACACCCCGCCGCTGATGCGCCTGCAAGGCGCCGCCTATGCGACGGCGATCGCCGAACACTTCCGCGACCAGGGCCAGAACGTGCTTTTGATCATGGATTCGCTGACCCGCTACGCCATGGCCCAGCGCGAAATCGCGCTGGCCATCGGCGAGCCGCCCGCCACCAAGGGCTATCCGCCCTCGGTGTTCGCCAAGCTGCCTATCCTGGTCGAGCGCGCCGGCAATGGCGAAATGGGCGGCGGTTCGATCACCGCCTTCTACACCGTGCTGACCGAGGGCGACGACCAGCAAGACCCGATCGCCGATTCGGCCCGCGCCATCCTGGACGGCCACATCGTGCTGAACCGCCGCCTGGCCGAGGCCGGCCATTATCCAGCCATCGATATCGAACAATCGATCAGCCGCGCGGCCCACTCGATCACCACGCCGGCGCACCAGCAGCAGGCCCGCAATCTGAAACAGCTGTACTCGCGCTATGAGCGCAGCCGCGACCTGATCAGCGTGGGCGCCTACGCGCCCGGCAGCGATCCGGTCTTGGATCAGGCTATCGCCTTGCACGAAAAGATAGAAAATTTCTTACAACAGCAGATCACCGAGCGGGTCGGCATGGGCGAGAGCTTGAGCCATTTATCCGCTCTATTCGACTGATTGACGCTTCAGTTCGGCGCCTATAATGAATCATCATGGCATCCCAATCTCAACTCAATACCCTGATTGACCTGGCCCGTCGCGAAACCGACGACGCCGCCAAACGGCTGGGTATTGCCCTGAAAGCGGTGGCGGACGCCGAAGAAAAGCACACCATGCTGGTGGGCTACCGCGACGAATACGCGCGGCGCTTCGAGGAAGCCCAGGCGGCCGGTATCACGCCAATGGCTTACCGCAATTTCCAGGCCTTTATGGGCAAGCTGGACAACGCCATCACCGGACAGCAGCAAGTCATCGTGCATGCGGAGCAGCGCAGCGCGCAGGAAAAAAAGGCTTGGCAGGATAGCGAACGCAAGCGCATGTCCTATACCACCCTGAGCGATCGGGCGGCAGTGGCGGCGCAGAAGGTCGAAGCCAAGCGCGACCAGAAGCAGATGGACGAACACGCGGCACGACAAGCCTATTACAAACGCTGAGCACTAGCCTCCCTCAGGGTCTCATTTACTCGGCGACAACCATTTTATACGGCGCAACCATGCAAACTCCCAGCCTCCCCCTCCCGACCATCGGCCTGAACGCGGCTGTGGCTGCGCCCAAGGTCAACCAGAGCAACAGCGGCACGGACAACAATCAGTTCCAGCGCGCCCTGTCACGCGAAATCGACCAGCGCCAGAGCGACCGTAGCAGCGCCGCCAACCAGCAGGCCCGCCGCGCCAGCTCCGCGCCCACCAAGCCGGTCGCAGCGAAACCGGTGGCCGCCGACAAGCCGGCCGCGCCCGCCCCCAAACAAGTGCAATCGGACCAGGAAAATACCCAGCCGGGCGCCAAATCGCCGGAACCGGCCGATACCACCGCCGCACCCGTGCAACAGCAGCAAAGCGCCAGCGCCGACAGCGCACCGAACACCGATGCCGCCGCCGCTGCCGCCAGCGATGCCCAGGCCGCGATGGATGGACCGATGGCCGACATGCTGGCCCTGGTTGCCGCCTTCAATCTGCCGGCCGCGCCGGCACCGGTTGCCACAGCGGTGCTCGCCGCGCCAGCCGCCGCATTGCCGGTCGCCGCCGACGCATCGGCCGCCGCGCTGGCCGCCGCCGCCCTTGCACCGGCCGAGGTCGCCGTCGACCCGGCCCTGAACCAGGATGCCAGCGCCAGCACCGAAGGCAGCGAAGACTTCAAGGCGGTACTCGATCAGGCCGCGGCAGCCAAGGCCGCACCGGCACCCGCACCCGCCGCGGCGCCCGCCGAAGCCCTGCCCGTGGACATGGCGGCACTGACACGCGCCAGCAAACCGGCCGCGCCAGCCCAGAGCGAAGCGGCCCCCAAGCAGGACAGCGGTAGCGAGCTGGTCAACAGCATCGACACGCCGAAAGCCAGCCAGGGCAGCGACAAGATAGAAACCGTGGCCACCAAGCCGGCCCCGGCCGAGAACGTCCCGCTGCAAGCGGCGCAAGGCCGCCAGCCAGCCGCCGAGACGGCGCCGCTGGCCCAGCTCAATGCGCGCGCCGGCACGACGCCGGAAGCCTTGCCGATGCAGAAAGAACTCGCCGCGCCTGCCACCGCGCCGGTGTCGGCCGCCGCCAGCGCAGCGCTCGACGTGGCCAAGGCTGCCTCGGCGGTGCCGACCGACAAGCTCGCCAGCCGGGTCGGCACGCCGGCCTGGGACCAGCAACTGGGGCAGAAGATCGTGTTCATGGCCGCCGGTGGTGAACAGACCGCGACCATGACCTTGAATCCGCCGGAGCTGGGACCGATGCAGGTGGTGCTGAGCATTTCCAACGATACGGCCACGGCCGCCTTCAGCTCGGCCCAGCCGGAAGTACGCCAGGCGCTGGAAGCGGCCCTGCCCAAGCTGCGCGAAATGATGAGCGAGGCCGGCATTGAACTGGGCAACGCGACGGTGTCGGCCGGCATGTCGAATCCTGGCGATAACTTCAATCAGCAAGCCGGCGCCGCCCAGGATGGCGCGCGCAGCGGTGGCGGTGGACGCAATGCCGGCGGCGGTCTGGGCAATGGCAGCCGCGACGAGGCCGCACCGCGCAGCAGCATGCCGACCCGGCGTTTGCCGGCCGGCGCGGTCGATACCTTTGCCTGAGCCAGTAATTCGCACAATTCAGCGGGCCGCCGCATTCATTTCAACCCACGGCAAAGAGCTGGGGGCGACGGGGGCGCCGAGCCCCGCCGGGTCTGACCCCAGGGTTACGCAGTGGGTTTTAAAAAAGCCGCCGGCTCGCCAGTCATTAATCAGCGTCAGTGGGCCGCCGCAATCATTTACACCCACGGCGTAAAACTGGGGTCTGACCCGGCGGGTCAGACCCCAGCTCTTTGCCGTGGGTTTTAATTGGGCCGCCGCCCGCCCCCAAATCCCCCTCCTGTCGCGCTCGCTACACAAAAGTTGTCTGTTCCACTATGGAAACCCTGAGATACGCCCACTTCCCCCCTCTTTTCCTCGTATCCTCCTGCGCACATTTTGCCGATAATGACATAATGAAGTCATGATCTACTTCCGCAGCTAAGGGCCATCTTGAAAGCGAATCCAAACATGAAAGCCGATCCGAAAGCAGATGCGGCTCCGGCAGCGGGTGGCAAGAAAAAACTCTTGATCATCATCATCGCCGCCGTGCTGGTCCTGGCCATCGCCGGTGGCGGTGCGGCCTGGTTCTTCTTGCACGGCAAATCGGATGACGCGGCCGAAACCCACGCCAAGCCCAAGCGCAAGGAAGCCAAGATCGGCCCGCCCGTGTTCGTCCCGGTCGAGCCCTTCACCGTCAATCTGCAGCCGGAAGAAGCGGGCGATCAATACCTGCAACTGGCGTTCACCTTGCAGGTGGCCGGCCTGGAAGAAGTCGAGAACGTGAAACTGAATATGCCCAAGGTACGCAGCCGCGTACTGCTGCTGTTGTCGAGCAAACATGCATCGGAAATCAATACGCCGGAAGGCAAGCGCCAGCTGAGCACCGAGATCATCGCGCTGTGCAAGGAGCCGTTCGAAGAGCGCGGCTATCCCCAGGAAGTCACCGACGTCCTGTTCACCTCTTTTATCATTCAGTAAGCAGGTACCATGGCTGATAATTTTCTCTCCCAGGAAGAAGTCGATGCCCTGTTAAAGGGCGTCAACGGCGATCAGGACGACGCGCAGGCGCCGGAAGACGTCGCGGGAGTCAGAACCTACAATCTGGCAACCCAGGAGCGCATCGTGCGCGGCCGGATGCCGACGTTGGAAATTATCAACGAGCGTTTCGCCCGCCTGCTGCGCGTCGGCCTGTTCAACTTCCTGCGCCGCAGCGCCGAGGTCTCGGTCGGGTCGGTGCGGGTCTCCAAGTACAGCGAATTCATCCGTAACCTGGTGGTGCCGACCAATCTGAATCTGGTGCACATGAAGCCGCTGCGCGGCACCGCGCTGATGGTGTTCGATCCGGGCCTGGTGTTCCTGCTGGTGGACAATCTGTTCGGCGGCGACGGCCGCTTCCACACCCGTGTCGAGGGGCGCGACTTTACCCAGACCGAGCAGCGCATCATCCTGCGCATCCTCGACATCGTGTTCGAGGCCTATACCAAGTCCTGGGAACCGGTCTATCCGGTCGAGTTCGAATATATCCGTTCTGAAATGAACACCCAGTTCGCCAACATCGCCACCCCGAACGAGGTGGTGGTGGCATCGACTTTCACGGTGGAACTGGGATCGGTATCGGGCCAGATCCACTTCTGCATGCCCTATTCGATGATCGAGCCTATCCGCGATTCGCTCACCTCCAGCCTGCAGGGCGAGGCGCTGGAAGTCGATAAACGCTGGATTCGCCTGATGACGCAGCAGATCCAGATCGCCGAAGTCGAACTGGTCGCCTCGCTGGGCACGGCCAAGGCCAATTTCGATGACATTTTGAATATGCGGGTCGGTGACATCATCCCCCTGTCCATCCCGGAACTGATCTCGGCCACGGTCGACGGTGTGCCGGTGATGGATTGCACGTATGGCGTGCTGAACGGACAATATGCCTTGAAGGTAGAGAAACTGCTGGCGAATGCCGATAACCTCAAGTAGTGCGTTGTAGAGTGTACTTGGGCCGCCATGTGAGCGGCCTTGATCAGGAACCAGGAGAGTAGCATGTCGGACAATCAAGACGACCAAAGCATGGATGATGACTGGGGTGCGGCCATTGCGGAACAGGCCAAGGCGGAAGCCGACGCCCTGCAAAGCCAGGCCGCCAGCGCTGCCGTGTTCAAGGATTTTTCCGGCCAGCCGAACAAGATGGAAACGCACAACGATATCGACTTCATCCTCGATATCCCGGTGCAATTGACGGTCGAACTGGGCCGTACCAAGATCGCCATCAAGAACCTGCTGCAACTGGCACAGGGGTCGGTGGTGGAACTGGACGGCCTGGCCGGCGAGCCGATGGATGTGCTGGTCAACGGCTGTCTGATCGCCCAGGGCGAGGTGGTGGTGGTGAACGATAAGTTCGGTATCCGTCTGACCGACATCATCACGCCATCCGAACGCATCCGAAAACTGAATAAATGAAGCCAGGTTACCTCTTCCTCCTCCTGTTCATGGCGGGTGCGCCCGTCTCGGCCCAGCACAGCGCAGCCAGCGCCGGCGCAACGCCGACCACCCCGGCTGCCGCAGTGGCAGCCGCCTCCTCCCCTGTTTCCGCCACTCCGGCGGCCAGCCCGGCAGCCGCGGCTGCGGCAACGCCAGCGGTGGCCGCCGCCGGGCAAGCGGCCACGGTCGACCCGGCCGTCGTACCGTCGGCCGTGCTGCCGGGCGCGGGCGCCCCAGTGCAACTGGGCGTGGCGCCCACGGCGGCACCGGCGCCGCCGTCGGCCGCCTCCTCGGCCGGCAGCCTGCTGCAAACCACGTTTGCGCTGGGCTTCGTGCTGGCCCTGCTGATCGGCCTGGCCTGGCTGATGAAACGCTACGGTCCGCGCATCAGCGGTGCGGGCGGCAATGTGCGCATGGTCGGCAGCCTGAGCGTCGGCGCGCGCGAGCGGATTTTAGTGGTGGAAGTGGGCGATCAATGGATCGTCGTGGGCGCCTCGCCCGGGCGCATGAACGCGTTGGCCACCATGCCGCGCCAGCACAGCAGCACCGACGCCGACGCGACGCTGTCTGGCGCAGCGCTGCCAGGCAGCAATTTCGCCGAATGGTTCAAACAGACTATAGAAAAACGCAATGGTAAATAAGCAGTCCACGCCAGCCACAGCCTGCAAGTGGCTGCTCACTCTGGCGGTGCTGGCACTGCCGCTGTGGGCACTGGCCGAACCCACGATGCCAGGCATTCCCGCTTTTAACAGCGCGCCGGCCCCGGGCGGCGGCACCAATTATTCGCTGCCGATCCAGACGCTGATCCTGATGACGGCGCTGAGCTTCCTGCCGGCCGCGCTGCTGATGATGACCAGCTTTACCCGCATCATCATCGTGCTGTCGCTGCTGCGCCAGGCCATCGGCACCCAGTCGGCGCCACCGAACCAGGTGATGGTCGGACTGGCATTGTTCCTGACGCTGTTCGTGATGGGGCCGGTGTTCGACAAGATTTATACCGAGGCGTATCAACCTTTGCAGGAAAACAAGATCAGCATGGGCGTGGCGCTGGACAAGGGCGTCGCGCCCCTGAAAACCTTCATGCTCAAGCAGACCCGCCAGGCCGACCTGGCCCTGTTCGTCAAGATTTCGCGCAGCCCGGCGCTGCAGGGCCCGGACGACGTGCCGCTGCGGGTGCTGATCCCCGCCTTCGTCACCAGCGAACTGAAAACCGCGTTCCAGATCGGCTTCGCGATTTTTATTCCATTTCTGATTATCGACATGGTGGTCGCCTCTGTACTTATGTCGATGGGGATGATGATGATGTCGCCGGCGGTCATTTCGCTGCCCTTCAAGCTGATGCTATTCGTACTGGTCGATGGCTGGCAGTTGCTGATCGGCTCCTTGTCCAACAGTTTTTACTAGGAAAGCAGGATGACACCCGAAAGCGTCATGACGATGGGCCGCCACGCGATGGAAATCACGCTGATGGTGGCCGCGCCGATGCTGCTGGTGGCGCTGGTGATCGGCCTGGTCGTCAGCATCTTCCAGGCCGCGACCCAGATCAATGAGTCCACGCTGTCCTTCATCCCCAAGCTGGTCGGCATCTTCGTCGCCCTGGTGGTGGCCGGACCGTGGATGCTGGCGGTGATGCTCGACTATATGCGTGAAGTGTTCGGCGGCATCCCGGGCATGGTCGGCTGACATGATTTGTTACATCTTTGGCAGGGGGCAACGGTCATGATTACGCTCTCTTCTGCCGATATCAATCTATGGATTGCAGGATTGCTGTGGCCGCTTACGCGCATCTTGGGCTTGCTGGCCTCCGCTCCCCTGTTTGGCAATAGCGCGGTACCGCTCAGCGTCAAGGTCAGCCTGGGCGTGCTGCTGGCGATGATCGTCGCGCCCGCCGTGCCGGCCGTGGCCGGCGCCGATCCGATGTCGCTGGCCGGCCTGCTGATCCTGGTCCAGGAGCTGCTGATCGGCCTGGCGATGGGGTTTACGATGCGCATCGTGTTTGCCGCGGTGGAAATGGCCGGCGAGATCGGCAGCCTGACCATGGGCCTGGGGTTTGCCACGTTTTTCGACCCGAATACGCAAGGCCGTTCGTCGGCGATCAGCCAGTTTCTTGCCTTGATCGCCACCATGGCATTTTTATCAGTCAATGCCCACCTGGTGCTGCTGTCGGTACTGGTGGAAAGTTTTTCCAGCCTGCCGGTGTCGGCCCAGCCGATCAACGCGGGCGGTTTCAAGCAGCTGGCCGACTGGGGCGCGCGGATTTTCGGCACCGGGGTGCAGCTGTCGCTGCCCATCGTCGCGGCCTTGCTGCTGACCAACGTGGCGCTGGGGATTTTGACCCGCGCCGCGCCGCAACTGAATTTGTTCGGCATCGGTTTCCCGATCACCCTGGGGGTCGGATTGCTGGTGATTGCGATGTCGATGCCATATATGGCCACGCCGCTGCAAAAGCTGTTTCTGGATGGGATAGAACGCGCCCGGCTGATGCCGCGCACCTGGTCGGACAAGGCGGCAACGCCAATCTTGCCGCTTAGGCCAAGCAAGCCTATCCCATAGCGAAATTCAATAGCCCGGCAACCCAAAACGGTTTCCGTGCGGCAATTTTAGGCGTATCATGAAGTGCGCTTAAAGGAGAACCGGCATGACCTCAGTAATTATCAACTTCAGCACCGACATGATCGTGTCCCTGGACACGCATCAATTCAGCCAGCTGACAACTGAGGATATTGCATCGATCAATTCCGACCAGCTCGCCGTGCTCAGCACCGCCCAACTGCGCTGCATGTCCAGCAGCCAGGTGCGCGCCCTGGAAACGGACGAGATCATGTTGCTGACCACCGATCAGATCATGGCCTTCGCGCCCTCCCAGGTGGGGGCGCTGACCACCAACCAGACCCTGGTGCTGACCACCGACCAGTTGCCCGTGCTCAGCACGCTCGATATGCAGGCCTTGCGCAGCGACCAGTTGCGCGCCCTCGATTCGCTGCAGGTGTCGGTCCTGCTGAGCAGCGAGATCGGCGCCCTGCGCAGCGCCCAGATTGCCAGCCTGGGCAGCGATCAAGCCATGGGCCTGGGCAGCGACCAGCTGGCCGCGCTCAATTCGGTGCAACTGCGCGCGCTCAACACCAGCGCCATCACCGGCCTGGCCACCCAGCAGATCGCCTCGCTGGCCACCCAGCCCATCAGCCAGCTCACCAGCAACCAGCTCAATGCCCTGATCGCCGAGCAACTGCTGGCCCTGGGCACCGACCAGGTCATCGCCCTGAGCAGCCTGCAACTGGGCGCGCTGTCCACGCTGGCCCTGTCGACCCTGTCGACCGACCAGATCGTGGCGATCGAAACCCGCGATTTCGTCGCGCTCAACAGCAATCAGATCGCCAACCTGAACGGCAGTCAGGTCGTCGCCATGACGACCCAGCAGGCCGCCGCCATGCGCAGCGCCACCATCGGCGCGTTCACCTCGGACCAGATTCCGCTGCTGTCGAGCGAACAGATCGCCGCCTTCACCTCGCTGGCCGCGCTGGGCAGCGTGCACATCGCCTCGATGAGCACCTACCAGGTCGCCAGCCTGGAAACCAAGGACATCGCCGCCCTGTCGAGCAGCCAGCTGGGCTATCTGCTCGATTATCAGGTCCAGGCGCTGGGCACCGACCAGATCGTCGCGCTGGCCACGGCCCAGATCGGCGCGCTGAGCACCGCCCTGCTGAGCGTGCTCACGACCGACCAGATCGTCGCGCTGGAAACGCGCGACTTCGCCCAGCTGGACACGCGCCAGATCCAGGCGCTGGCCAGCGAGCACATCGCCGCGCTGACTACCCAGCAGGTGGCCGCGATGAACACGGCCGACCAGGCTACGCTCAAGGCCAACCAGCTGGTCGCCCTGTCGAGCACCCAGCTGGCCGCCTTCATCTCGCTGGCACCGCTGACCACGCTGCAGATCAGTTCCCTGACCACCGACCAGATCGCCACGCTGGAAACCAAGGATATCGCCGCCCTGTCGAGCACCCAGCTGGGCGCGCTGACGGCCGACCAGCTGGTGGCGCTGGCCAGCGACCAGCTGGTCGCCCTGTCGGCGGCCCAGTACGGCAGCCTGCCGACGAGCGCGCTGAACCTGCTCACGACCGACCAGATCAGCCTGATCGAAACGCGCGACATCGCCGCGCTGCGCGCCGCCCAGGTGGCCAACCTGGCCACCGACCATCTGGTGGTGCTCACCACGGCCCAGTTCGCCGCACTGTCGAGCAGCGCCATCGGCGCCCTGCTGACCGACCAGATCAGCGTGCTCACCAGCGCCCAGCTCGACTCGCTGTCCACCCTGGGCGGCATGTCGGCCACGCAGATCGGCTCGCTCACGAGCGATCAGATCGCCAACCTGTCGACCCGCAATCTGGTCAGCCTGGCCGGCAACCAGCTGGCCGTGCTCAATTCCGACCAGATCCATGCGCTGACCACCGACCAGGTGGTGGCGATGACCAGCAACCAGTTCCGCATCCTCAATTCGGCGGCCATCACCTCGCTCACCAGCGACCAGATCATCGCCATCGAGACGCGCGACATCGCCGCCCTGCTGACGAGTCAGCTCAACAAGATGGGCACCGAGCAGATCGCCGCGCTGACCAGCGCCCAGATCGGCGCGCTGACCACGGCCGAAACCGTCGTCCTCACCAGCGACCAGTTGCAGGTGCTCACCAGCACCCAGATCGACGCGCTCAAGACCCTGACATCACTGACCTCGCGCCAGATCGGCTACCTGACGACCGACCAGATCGCCACGATGACGACGGCCGATATCGCCAGCCTGAAAACCAGCCAGATCGCCGGCATCAATAGCGACCAGGCCAGCGTGCTGACCACCGAGCAGATCGTCGCGCTGGGCAGCGCCCACCTGGCCGCGCTGAGCACGGCAGCTTTCGCCGCACTGACCACCGACGGCCTGAACGCGATTGAAACGCGCGACATCGGCGGCCTGAAAACCAGCCAGCTGACCAATCTGAGCACGGCCCAGATCGCCGCCATCGGCACCGCCCAGATCGCCGCGCTAAGCACGGCCGAGGTGCGCTCGCTCAATACCGACCAGGTCCAGGCCCTGACCAGCGACCAGATCGCCGCCCTGCCGAGCTTTATCGGCTTCAACACCCGCCAGGTGGGCGCGCTCACCAGCACCCAGTTCAGCACCATGCAGACCCAGGATCTGGCCAGCCTGTCGACGTCCCAGATGGCGGCGCTACAGGGCAGCCAGTTGAGCGGCCTGAACAGCGACCACATCATCGCCCTGACCACCGGCCAGTTCCGCGCCATGTCGACCCAGGCGCTGGTGACCCTGAACAGCGACCAGATCGCCGCGATCCAGCTGGTCGACCTGCAGCAGCTCACCACGCGCCAGATCGGCAGCCTCGGCACCGAGCAGCTGGCCGCGCTCAGCACGCTCCAGCTGCATGCGCTGAC
Source organism: Oxalobacteraceae bacterium (assembly GCA_013284265.1). GTDB lineage: Bacteria > Pseudomonadota > Gammaproteobacteria > Burkholderiales > Burkholderiaceae_D > Rugamonas. Next base: position 33,697 of record JABTBR010000009.1, read on the forward strand.
CACGGCCGAAACGGCCGCGCTGACCACCCTGCAGGTGGGCGCCCTGACCAGCACCCAGCTCGACGCCCTGGCCGCGCTGTCGGCCATGACGACGCGCCAGATCGGCGCCCTCAATAGCGACCAGATCATCACGCTGGGCACCAGCGACCTGTACAACCTGAGGACCGCCCAGATCGCGGCCCTCGACAGCCTGCAGGCGGCCTCGCTGACCACCGACCAGATCATCGCCCTGCATACGGGCCAGATCCGCGCGCTGTCGAACCTCGCCCTGCAGGGCCTGAGCACCGACCAGGTCGCCGCGATCGCATTGAACGACCTGGCGGCCATGCGCACCAACCAGCTGACCCAGTTCAACTCGGACCAGATCGGCGCGCTGAGCACCAACCAGATCGGCGCCCTGACCACCCAGGAAATCGCGGCGCTGACGCCGGCCCAGAAGGCGGCGCTGTCGAGCGCCCAGCTGAGCGCGCTCAGTTCCCTCGCCTCCTTCAGCACGGCCTCGATCGCCGCACTCACCACCGACCAGATCGCCACGCTGTCGCTGGCTCTGCTGGCCACCCTGAAAACCAATCAGATCGCCGCGCTGACCTCGGACCAGTTGCGCGCGCTGACCACCAATGAAATCGTGGCGCTGACCACGGCCCAGGTCCGCTCGCTGAGCAACACCGCCATCGGCGCGCTCGACAGCAACCAGATCGCCGCGATCGAGCTGGCCGATATCCTGGCCCTGAAAACCAGCCAGATCGCCAGCCTGGCCACCGAACAGCTGGCCGCCTTCACCACCGACCAGTTCGCCACCTTGACCACGGCCGACATCGCCGCGCTGACCACCCGCCAGATCGCCTCGCTGTCGACCGACCAGATCGGCAGCTTCGCCAATCTGGCGCCGCTGACGAGCCGCCAGATCGGCGCGCTCACCACCGACCAGATCGCCAGCCTGGCAGCGGGCAAGATCGTCACGCTCAAGTCCAGCCAGATCGCCGGCCTGTCCAGCATCCAGATCGGCGCCCTGACCACCTTGCAGATCGTCGCCTTCGATTCGGCCCAGATCCGCAGCCTGTCGACCGCCACCCTGGCCGCGCTGAGCACCGACCAGGTGGCCGCGATCGAACTGGCCGACATCATCGCGCTGAAAACCAACCAGATCGCCGCCTTCACCACCGACCAGATCGTGGCGCTGACCACCGACCAGCTGGCCTCCTTGACCTCGCAGGAAATCGGCGCCCTGACCTCGCGCCAGTTGAACGCGATGAGCACCGCCCAGATCGGCGCGCTCGGTTCGCTCGCCGGCCTGAGCACCCAGCAGATCGTCGGCCTGTCGAGCGACCAGATCCAGTCGCTGACGCCGACCCAGATCGCCGCCATGAAGACCAGCCAGATCGGCGCCTTCAAGACCAACCAGATCGGCTTCCTCACCACCGATCAGATCGTGGCGCTGAACTCGGCCCAGATGCGCACGCTGTCGAGCGCCGTCATCGCCGCCCTGACGACCGACCAGGTGGTGGCCATCGAGGTGGCCGACCTGGCCCTGCTGAAAACCAGCCAGATCCAGGGGCTGACCAGCGACCAGCTGGCCGCGCTGACCTTCAACCAGAACAATGGCCTGACCTCGCAGGAAATCGCGGCCCTGACCACCAAGCAGCTCGTCACCCTGAGCAGCACCCAGCTCGACGCCTTCGTCACGCTGCGTTCGCTGACCACCGGCCAGATGGCGGCGCTGACCACCGACCAGCTGATCACCCTGGGCAGCGACGACTTCATGGCGCTGAGCTCGCGCCAGGTCGGCGCCCTCACCAGCAAGCAGGTCGACGGCCTGAGCACCGCCCAGATCGTGCTGCTCAGTTCGCAGCAATGGCGTTCGCTGGGCGCCAACGTGGTGGCCAAGATGAGTACCGACCAGATCGCCGCGATCGAAGAGATCGACATGACGGCGCTGACCACGGCCCAGTTGCGCGCCTTGACCACCGACCATATGGTGGCGCTGCAAACCCAGCAGCTGCATGCACTGAACAGCCTGGAAATCGCGGCCCTGACCGTGACCCAGTTGTCGGTGCTCAATACCGCCCAGCTCAATGCCCTGGGCAACCTGGCCGACTACAACACCTCGCAGATCGCCGCCCTGTCGACCGACCGCATCGCCGCGATGACGACCGACGACCTGTCGCTGCTCAACACCAAACAAATCGGCGCGCTCACGCCGACCCAGGTCGCCGTCTTCAACAGCAGCCAGATCATCGCCCTGTCGGGCGCCCAGTTCGGCGCCATGGCCACCCGTTCCATCGCCGCCCTGACCACCGACCAGATTCCCTTCATCGAAGTGGAAGACATCGCCACGCTCAAAACGAACCAGATCATGGTCTTGAACAGCGACCAGATCGGCGCGCTGACGACCGACCAGATCAGTGCCCTGACCACCCGCGAAATCGCGGCCCTGCGCACCGGCCAGATCCAGGCCCTGAGCACCGACCAGATTCCGAATCTGGTGAGCCTGCGCGCGCTGACCACGGCCCAGGTGCGCACCCTCAACAGCGACCAGATCGCCGTGCTGCCGGACTACAAGGTCGCGGCCATGCGCACCGACCAGATCGGCGCGCTGAGCCAGACCCAGGTGGGCTTCCTGACCAGCGACCAGATCATCGCGATGACCACCGCCCAGTACGTCGCGCTGAGCACCAAGGCCATCGGCGCGCTGACCACCGACCAGATCATGGCGATCGAACTGGGCGACCTGGCCGTGCTCAAATCGGGGCAGTTCGCCGCGCTGACCACCGACCAGATCAGCGTCATCAACACCGACCAGATCAGCATGTTCAACACCGGCGCCATCACCGGCCTGACCCTGAACCAGCTGGCCGCGCTGAGCACCGACCAGATCGTCGCCCTCAGTACCCGCCAGATCCGCGCGCTGAGCACCAAGTCGATCTCGCGCCTGAACACCGACCAGTTCGCCGCCATCGAGCTGGGCGACCTGGCCGCCTTCACCACCAACCAGATCCGCGCCCTCAATTCCGACCAGCTGCAGGTGATGACCACCGATCAGCTGTCGGCCCTGACGGCCAATGAAATCGCGGCCCTGACCAGTACCCAGCTGAGCTACTTCAGCCCCGCCCAATTCCTGCTGCTGGGCGCGCTCACCGCGCTGACCCCGACCCAGATCGCCGCGCTGGCGACCGACCGCATCGCCTCGCTCGACGACAACCAGCTCGGCCAGCTCAAGACCAGCCAGATCGCCGCCTTGACCAGCAAACAGACGCCGGCGCTCGATACCCACCAGCTGGTCCAGCTGAGCACGGCGCAGTGGCGCTCGCTACAGACCAGTGCGCTGCGGGTGCTCAATTCCGATCAGATCGCCGCGATCGCGCTGGACGACCTGGCCGCGCTGAGCACGATGCAGATCGCCTCGCTCAAGACCGACCAGATCGCCGCGCTGACCACCGAACAGATGAGCGCGCTGACCGCGCTCGAACTGGCCGCGCTGACCACCGGGCAGATCCGCTCGCTCAGCACCGGCCAGCTGGCCGGACTGGCCTCGCTGGCCGGCTTCGGCAATACCCAGATCGCCGCCTTCAGCAGCGACCAGCTGATCAGTATCGACGACGCCCACCTGGTCACGCTGAAAACCTCGCAGATCGCCGCCTTGACCAGTAAGCAGGTCGGCGTGCTGAGCAGCGACCAGATCATCGCCCTGACCAACGCCCAGATCCGCTCGCTGACCAATTCCGCCCTGGCCGGCCTGAGCACCACCCAGATCCAGGCCATCGCGCTGGACGACCTGAGAGCGATGAGCACGGCGCAATTGAACGCGCTGAGCAAGCCGCAGATCCAGGCCCTCAGCACCGACCAGATCGGCGCGCTGACCACCCAGGAAATCGCCGGCCTGGCCACCCAGCACGTCAATGCCCTGTCGACGCTGCAACTGAGCGCGCTGCTGTCGCTCGAATACCTGAGCACGCTGCAGATCGCCGCCCTCAGTTCCACCCAGCTGCCCTCGATCGACCCAGCCCATCTGGCACAACTGAAGACCAAGCAGATCGCCGCGCTGACCAGCAAACAGATGGCCCAGCTCACCACGGAACAGATCGCCGGCCTGAGCGCCCCGCAGGTGGGCGCGATCAATATCGTGGCACTGGGATCGCTGTCGTCCGATCAGATGGGCGCGATTGAACCGGGCGACATCGCCGCCTTGAACACCGCGCAGGTGCAAGCCTTGCGCACCCAGCAGCTGGCCTCGCTGAGCACCGACCAGTTCAGCGCGCTGAGCACCAAGGCCCTGGGCGCGATCACCAGCACCCAGATCCGCGGCCTGACCAGCGACCAGTTCTCCGCACTGGGCACGCTCAATGTGTTCGGCACCGGCCAGCTGGTGGGCCTGACTTCGCTCCAGGTCAGCGGCCTGCTGCCGGACATCGTCAGCGCCATGCGTACCGCCCAGATCGCCTCCTTCGGCGCGGTTCAGGCATCCGGCCTGACCACCGACCAGATCGCCGGCTTCGCCAGCAACCAGATCCGCGTGCTGGCCACGCGCGCCCTGGGCGCGCTCAATTCGGACCAGATCAATGCCCTCGACGCCAACAAGATCGCCCTGCTGACGACAGGACAGGTCAGTTCCCTGGGCACCGCGCAAATCTCGGCCCTGAGCACCAACCAGATCATTTCCTTCACCACGGCCCAGATCCGCTCGCTCAAGTCGGTTCAGATCAAGGCCCTGACCGACGAGCAGCTGGCCAATCTGACGGCCGGCGAACTGGCCGCCTTCAGCGCGGTGCAAGTCTGCGCGCTGACGACAGACCAGCTGGCGGCGCTGACGCCAGATCAGGTGATATCGCTGCCGGCCGGCAGCCCGCTGATTCTCGATCTGGACGGCAACGGCATCGACACCCTGTCGATCACGGCCGGCGTGCGCTTCGACCTGTACGACCAGGGCGACCAGATCGGCACCGGCTGGGTCGGCGGCGCCGACGGCTTGCTGGTGTTCGACCGCAACCATGACGGCAGCATCAACAACGGCAGCGAACTGTTCGGCACCGCCACCAATAGCACGGCCGGCGGCAAGGCCGCGGACGGCTTCGCCGCGCTGGCCGAGCTCGACTCGAACAAGGATGGCCGGGTCGACAGCAAGGACGACCAGTTCAGCCAGTTGCAGGTATGGGTCGACAGCAATGCCGACGGCCTCAGCCAGGCCGGCGAACTGAAGTCACTGCAGCAAGTGGGCGTGGCCAGTCTGAACGTGGCCGCCACCAAGGTCAGCGAGCTCGACAATAACAACTGGATCGCGCTGCGTTCCACCTATGAAACCGTGGATGGCAAGCAGATGCAGGTGGCCGACGTCTGGTTCATCGCCGAACGCAGCGTGCTGGCCGCGCCTTTGCGCAGCAAGGTCAGTGAGCTGAGCCAGGCGATCGCCTCCTTCGGGCATGGCGAGGCGCAGGGCAGCGCGGACCAGATGCGTCTGAATGATCCCTTCGGCGCCAGCGCCAGCGGCGCGGCCAGCCTGGCCGGCAACGTCGCCGAACTGGCGCGCCAGATCCAGCAGTTCACCGACGCACCCGGCCAGCACGCGGCCTCCGCGCCGGTGGATGGGGATCAGTGGAAGCGGTTGTCCTTGCTGGCCGGCTGGCTGGCCGCGAAGTAGGGATTGAACAATTAGCGAGCCGCCGCAAGCCTTAGAACCCACGGCAAAGAGCCGGGGTCAGACCCGTCGGGTCTGACCCCAGGGTTACGCCGTGGGTTTTTGCATGCGTAAGCGGCGCGCATAAAAAAGGGCAGTACGGAGAACCTTGCGTCCCCGTACTGCCCTTTCGCCATGCAGCGCCCGCAGGCGCCCCGCTCAACTGATGTAATTAAACAGCGACAAGCCCGACAAGGTCTTGAACGACTTCTGCGCCGCATCCAGCGTCGTCTGCTGCTGCGTGAACTGCGAAATCGCCTTCACGTAATCGAGATCCTGCAAATCGGCCAGCGTCGTCGCATACTGCAGATTCAAATCATCCCCCGCGCTATCGAGATAATCGAGTTCCTTCAGCCGCGAGCCCACCGAGGCGCGCACCGACAGCACATTGTCGAGCGAGTTATCGATATTCACGTGAACCTGGTTCAGCTTGTTGTTCAGGCTGGCCTGCCCCGCGCCGCCATCGCCCGGCGCGCGCAGCGCACTGATCAGATCGCTGACGGTGGTAAACACCGACTGCTTGGTACTCGGCTCCACCGTAAACGCGTCCAGATCGGCCGGGTCGCCCTTGATATCGAACTGGATGCCATCGAAGGTGATGCTCTTGCCCGACTCATAGGGAATCGGCACGGCGGGATTCGGCGCCGCCGGCACCGGCTGGTTCAGGGTCAGGTCGGTCACCGTGTAGGTGGTCTGCTTGGGGATGCCCGGCGTGGCAGGCACGACGGCAAAATTGATCTGGTACTGGTGGCCCGTCAGCAAAGTGGGGTCCTTGACCGAGCCGGGCGCGATGATGCCGGTGCCGCCCCGGGTATAGTTGGCCGGGTCGGGATGGGTCTGGAAAGTCCCGTTGCCGTTCTTGCTCGCTTCGAACACATCGCTGCCCGAATCGCTGGTCGGCACCTTGCGGGTCGAGCCCACCTGCAGCTCGCGCTGGCCCTGGTCGCCCTGATACACGGCGCCGCCCGTCACCGCGGTGAAGGGCAAGGTCGTCGATTTATAGCCGGAGAACACATAACCGCCATTGCCGTCGGACGTATTGGCCACACCAAACAGATCGGCCAGCCTGCCTTCCAGCTCCACCGCCAGCGACTCGCGGTCTTTCTGGGTCAGCGAGCCGGCACCGGCGTTCACGGTCAGCGTCTTGATGTCCTGCAGCAGCGCCGTGGTGCTACCCAGCGCCACCTCTTCCTGCGACAGCGCGCTCTTGGCGTTGGAACGGTTGGTCACCAGCTGGGTGTTGATCGATTGCGACTGTGTCACCTCCAGCGCGCGCGCGGTGGCGATCGGGTCGTCGGCGGCGGTCAGGTTCTTGCGGCCGGTCGACAATTGCTGCTGGGTGCGCGCGAGCGCCGTCTGCAAGGTACCCAGATTGCCGACGCCGACGTCGTATATGGTTTTGGAACTGATGCGCATGCTCATGGTGCTGCCTCTTTCATATTATCGGCCCAGCGAGATGATCACGTCGAACAGCTGGCTGGCGATCTGCATGACTTTGCCGGAGGCCTGGTAGGCCTGCTGGTAGCGCAGCAAATTGGCCGCTTCTTCGTCCAGGTTGACGCCGGACACGGTATCGCGCTCCTGCTGCGCCTGCGTAACGGCGGCATCGGCCGCCAGTCCGCCGATCTGCGCTTCGCGGGTCTTGTTGCCGACAAAGTTGACCATCTGCGCATACGCGCTCTGGAAGGTCGTATTGCCGTTGTCGAGGATATTCTTGGTCTGCAAATCGCCCATCAGGCGGGCATTGCGGTTGTCGCCCACGCCATTGGTATTCGGGCCGACGGTGAATTTGTCGGTATCGGCGGGCGCGCCGCTGATGCTGATATTGATGCCGCCGAAATTGATCTTGGCGCCATCGCTGTACGGAATCGCCGGTGTGCCTGCCGGATACACGGTGGCCACGCCATTGACGGTGACGGTCACGGCCTGGGTGGCGGGGAAACCGGACAGGGTATTGCCAGCCTTGTCGTAGCTCAGCGTGACCGCTGCCGTCAATGCGTTGCCGGGCGTCAGGTAGGCGGAGTCCACGCTGCCCAGGTCGATCTTGGCGGTGCCCGCGTTGCTCGACGGTGCGGCCGTGGCGATCGGCGCGGCCAGGGCCAGCTTGGTGCGGTCATTGATCAGCAGCTTCATGTCGGCGGCCGCGTTGATGGTCGGACGCACCAGGAAATTGTCGTTCGTCACCGGCGAACCGCTGATGCTGTAATCGACGCCATCGATGGTTTGCGGAACCGTCTGCGGGAAAGGATTGATGGTGGTCTTCTGTCCGTCCGACTGGCGCGTGACGATGAAGTTGGCGCCGTCATAATCGACGTTGTAGTCGCTGGCCGTCAGCGCGCTGGCGTTGCTGAGCACGGCACTGATCACGACCGTGCTGCCCGGCGAATTATTGATGTTCTTGCCAACCTGGGCATTCAGGGGGCCGAAGTAATCGCCACCCGGATCGCCATTCTGGTCCTGGCCCAGGCGATGCTGTTCATTCATGCTGAGCGCCATGCCCGCAGCGATCTGCCCCAGCGAATTTTGTGCGCGGTCCAGTGCGCCGTTGCGGAACTCGACCAACCCGCCCAGGGCGCCGCCGGTCAGCACACTTTCCGGCAAGGGGATGGTTTTGTCGGTGGTCTTGTAGCCCACCGTCACGCGCAGCGGATCGTTGGACGCCGGTATGGCCGCCAGTTCAAAATTGCGATTGCCCGAGACCAGGGGCTGACCGGTGCCGAAGGACACCGTCAGGGAATGGTTGTCGCCGTTCTTGACCGTGGTCTTGACCAGCTTGTTCAACTCGGTCAGCAACTGGTCGCGCTGGTCCAGCAGATCGTTCGGCGCGATCGACGGGTCGGTACTCAGGCCGGCGATATCGTTGTTCAGCGAAGCGATCCGCGCCGCATAAGAATTGATCTGGGTAACGGTGGACGTGATCTGGCTATTGACGCCGGTGGCCACTTCGCTCAGCCGCTGGCTCATGCCCTGGAAGCGCGACACCAGCGAATCGGAGGTCGACAGCAGCGCCTGGCGCGACGCCGCCGAGGCGGGATTGGAGGCGACGTCCTGCATGCCCTTGAAGAAGTCCTGCAGCGCCGGCGACAGGCCGGACGTCGTGTCCGACAACAGATTGTCGATCTGGCTGATCTGGGCCGTATAGGTATCGAGCGAACTTTGCTGGGCCTCGGCGCCACGCAATTGATTGTTTAAAAAACTATCGTAATAGCGTTTGATCTGGGCTATTTCAGTGCCGGTGCCGATAAAGCCGACGCCGATATCCTGGCCAGGCGTGGTGGACTGAATGGCCACCTGGCGGCTGTAGCCCGCCACGTTCGCATTGGTAATATTGTGGCCGGTCGTGGACAAGCCCACCTGGGCTGCCAAGAGGCCACTTTTGCCGATGCTGAGTAAGTTTGCCATGATATTTTTCTAATGCTCTGTGTACTGACGCGTGTGCTTACTTTACGGCAGAAAACGGTAAAACTTGAAATGGCGGCGGGCAACAGTGTGCGCCCCGCCCCGTTCAGCCGACCAGGGAATGTTTGATGATGCGGGTCAATTTGCTGGCATATTGCGGATCGGTGGCATAGCCGGCGCGCTGCAAACCTTGCGCAAAGGTACTGGCGTCGCCTGCGCTGGCCAGCACTTTTTCATAGCGCGGATTGTTGGTCAGCAACTTGGCATAATCCTTGAAACTGTCCGCATAGCTATCGTAGGCGCGGAAGCGCTCCACCCGGGTCTGGGCCTTGCCGTTGACGAATTCTGTCGTGACCGCTTCGGCAACCTTGCCTTTCCACTCAGGCCCGGCCTTGATGCCGAACAGATTGTTGCTTGGCGTGCCATCGCGGCCCTTGATTTCGCGCTTGCCCCAGCCGCTCTCCAGCGCCGCCTGGCCCAGCATGAACTTGGCCGGGATGCCGGTGGCCTTGCTGGCCTCTTCCGCGTGCGCGGCCAGTTTTTCCTGGAAGCTGCGCACATGCGGCGCCTGGGTGCGTCCGGTGGCGCTGGCCGCCGCCGCGCCGGTGGCCATGGCGCCAGTCGCGCCGCCGACGTTGGCATTGCCGCCCGCCGCTTCAATCGACTTCTTCAGCAGTGCCGCATCCAGCAGCCGCCCGCCGGTGCTGGCCGATGGCATCGCCGCCGTGGCGGACGTGACCGCATCGGCCGCCGTCGAAGCCGCATCGCCGCCAAGCGCCAGCGCCTGGGCATTGGCCGTCTGCGACAGTTGCCGGATCAGCACATCGGCCAGGCCCACACCCTTCTTGGCCAGATTCTGGCTGGTCTGCTGATCGAGCATGGTGGTAAACATCTTGCTCTGCTGGCTGTCCATCATGCCATCCTGCGGCGTCGCGTCGCGCATGCTCTTCATCATCATATTGATGAACATGGCTTCGAACTGGGTGGCCGCGCCCTTCAGCGCATCGGGTGCGCCCGCCTTGGCGGACTGGCGCAGCTCGCCCATGGCTTTGACATCGAGGGCAAGCTTGGCTGACTGATCGTTTGTACTGATCATGGCGGGCTCCTTAAATGATTTCCAGCTCGGCGCGCAGCGAACCTGCGGCCTTCATCGCTTGCAGAATCGCAAGCAGATCCTGCGGCGTGGCGCCGATGGCATTCAGGGCCTTGACCACCTCGGCCAGCGAGGCACCGCCCTTGACCAGCATGACTTTGCCGCCATCCTTCTTGATGTCGACCGTGCTGTTCTGTGTTACGACGGTGCGTCCGCCCGACAGCGGATTCGGCTGGCTCACCTGCGGATCGGCGCTGACCGAGATCGACAGATTGCCATGCGAAATCGCGCAGGTATCGAGCGTCACCGCCTGGTTCATCACCACCGAACCGGTACGTGCATTCATGATCACCTTGGCCGCCTGGCGCGAGGGGTTGACGTTGATGTCTTCCAGGCTGCCGAGGAAGGCCACGCGCTGGTCGCTGCTGCTGGGCGACTGCACCCGGATCACGCGGCCATCCAATGCGTAGGCGATGCCGCTGCCGTATTTGTCGTTGATCGCCTCGACGATGCGGCTGGCGGTGGAAAAGTCGGTGGTGTTCAGTTCCAGCTTGATGATGTTGTTCTCGCCCAGCGCCGAGGCGACGGCGCGCTCCACGGTGGCGCCGCCGGAAATCTTGCCCACGCTCAGGTGGTTGACCGTCAGCGAGCTGCCGCCCGCCGCCACACCCACGCCGCCGACCAGCACATTGCCCTGGGCCATGCCGTAGACCTGGCCATCCGCGCCTTTGAGCGGCGTCATCAGCAAGGTGCCGCCGCGCAGGCTCTTGGCGTTACCCATGGACGAGACCGTGATATCCAGCGTCTGACCCGGCTGGGCAAAGGCCGGCAGCGAAGCCGTCACCATCACGGCCGCCACATTCTTCAGTTGCAGGCTGGTGCCTTGCGGCAGGTTCACCCCCAGTTGCTGCAACATCGACACCACGCTTTGCACCGTGAACGGGGTTTGCGTGGTCTGGTCGCCGCTGCCATCGAGACCCACGACAATGCCGTAGCCCAGCAGCTGATTCTGGCGCACGCCGGCGATGCTGACGAGGTCTTTCAAACGTTCGGCGCTGACCGGTGCGGCCAGCAGCATGGCGGCGCACAGGCCCAGCAACTGGAAGGCGCGCAGGAAGGAGGAGGAAGTTTTCATGATGATCAGAACGGCAGCAGGCTTTGGAAGAAACGCGAAACCATCGCCGTCACTTCGGCGCGGTCGACCTGGCTGTTGGTGCGGTATTCGACGCGGGCATCGGCCACGGCGGTCGATGCCACGGTGTTGCCGGTGGCGATAGTGTCCGGATTGATCATGCCCGAGAAGCGGATGAATTCCACGCCCTTGTTCATGGCGATCTGTTTTTCGCCCGCCACGATCAGGTTCCCGTTCGGCAGCACTTCCACCACCGTCACGCCCATCGTGCCGGTGAAGGTATTGCTAGCGGACTGGTTGTCGCCATCGGCGAACTTGCTGGCCGAGGTCGCGCCGACGGTGGCGCCGAAGGTGCCTTGCAGTGGATAGGGAATCGAGGCGCTGACGCTGCCCGACTTGTTGCCCGAGCTGGCGCCGGCCTTGACGGCGGCGGTTTTTTCTGTGATGACGATGGTCAAGAGATCGCCCACATGGCGCGCGCGGCGGTCTTCGAAGATCGGGCGAAAGGCGCTGGTCTGGTAGATCGCGCCATTGGTCGGCGCAGGCTGCTCGACCGTCAGCGGACGCGCCGACATCGGCGTCTGCACGATCGAGCTGGGAACGGTTGAGCAGGCGGTCAGGGCCAGCGCGCTCAGGATCAAAATGTATTTCATGGCTTGCTCCTCGCCGCCCGGCTAGCGGGCGACAGGCTGGGGTGATTTACAGTTGCGACAGCTTGGCCAGCATCTGGTCGGATGTCGTGATGGCCTTGCTGTTGATCTCGTAGGCGCGCTGGGTCTGGATCATATTGACCATTTCCTCGACCACGTTCACGTTCGAGGTTTCCACATAGCCTTGCATGATGACGCCGGTGCCATTGGTGCCTGGCGTATTGGTCTGGGCATTGCCGGAGGCGCCGGTTTCCACATACAGATTCTCGCCCTTCGATTCCAGCCCGGTCGGATTGATGAAGGTCGATAATTGAATCGAGCCGATCTGCGACGGCGCCACCTGCCCCGGCAAGGTCACCGACACGGTACCGTCGCGGCCCACGGTGATGCTCTGCGCATTGATCGGGATGGTGATGGCCGGTTGCAGCACGAAGCCGCTGGAAGTGACCATCTGGCCATTATTGTCGCGCTGAAAGGAACCGTCGCGGGTGTAGGCCGTGGTGCCATCGGGCAGCAGCACATTGAAGAAGCCATTCCCGTTGACCATCAAGTCTTTATCGTTGCCGGTGGACTGGGGATTGCCCTGGGTATGGATGCGTTCGATCGCGACGGGGCGCACGCCGGTGCCTTGCTGCATGCCCGATGGCAGATTGGTTTGCTGGGAAGATTGGGCGCCGGGCTGGCGGATGTTCTGGTACAGCAAATCCTCGAACACCGCGCGCGACTTCTTGAAGCCGTTGGTGCTGACGTTGGCCAGATTGTTGGACACCACGTCCATCTGGGTTTGCTGCGCTTCCATGCCAGTTTTGGCAATCCAAAGTGACCGTATCATTTTCCATCTCCCGATTCGCTGGTGCCGCCCCGGCCGTGGCGGCCAGGACGCAATCCACACCAACATTATGCGGGGGGTGTCGTCAATTCAAAGCGAGGATCTGGGTGGCTTTAGCGGCGTTATTCTCGGCGTTCTTGAGCAGGCTCATTTGGGTTTCGAACTGGCGCGCGAGGGTGATCATGCTGACCATGGAGTCGACCGGATTGACGTTGCTGCCCTCCAGCGCACCATCGACCAGGCGTACCGCCGGGTCGGCTTCAGCCACGGTGCCGGCGGCCACGCGGAACAAGCCGTCGTCACCCCGGATCAGGGATTTGGGGTCGGGATTGACCAGCTTGATGCGGCCCAGCACATTGGATGGGCCGGGTTTGTAATCGGTCGATATGCTCGAAACCGTACCGTCACCGCCGATGGCCACATTGGTTTCCGGCGGTATGGCGATCGGGCCGCCATCGCCTTGCAGCAACTGGCCGCTGGTGGTTTCCAGCAAGCCGTTCTGGTTGACGCGCAGGCTGCCGTTGCGGGTGTAGGCTTCGGAACCATCAGCGGACTGCACCGCAATCCAGCCTTCGCCACGCAGGGCCACGTCCAGATTGCGGCCGGTGGTCTGGATCGGGCCGGCGCGCATGTCGGCGCCTACGGTCGAATCGACCACGAAGGCGCGCGTGGGCAAGCCTTCCGACATCACGGGCACGGCTCGGAAGGTGTCGAGCTGGGCACGGAAGCCCGTCGTGGTGGCGTTTGCTAGATTGTTCGAAGTGGTAGCCTGCTGGTCCAGGATGTGCCTGGCGCCAGTCATGGCGGTATAGACTAAACGGTCCATCGTGTACTCCTGATTCTGTGCCAAGGACGAAGCCGGCGCAGCGGCCAGCTTCGTTCAGGATGGCATCGCGCTTAGCGCAGATTGACCAGCGTCTGCAGTACCGAGTCCTGCGTCTTGATGGTCTGTGCGTTGGCCTGATAAACACGTTGGGCCGTGATCATGTTGACCAGTTCCGCCGTCAAGTCGACATTCGAGGTCTCGACGGACGAGGAACGCAGCGCCCCCAACTTGCCTTCACCAGGCGCACCGATTTGCGGTGTTCCCGAGGTGGAGCTTTCCGACCATGCATTGTTGCCAAGCGGGGTCAGGCCATCCGGACTGGCGAAATTGGCCAGCACGATCTGGGCCAGTGGACGGGATTTACCGTTGCTGTACTGTCCCAGGATGATGCCGTCCGCGCCAGCCGCGAAACGCTCCAGGTGGCCCGAGGAATAGCCGTCCTGCGACGATTCCCGTTCGCTAGTGGTGCCACTGGTTTGCGTGGTGCCGGTGAAATCCGTCTTGATATTCAGAATCAGGTTTGCGCCGTTGTCGGGGAAAATAGGCAGTTGCACATTGAATGGCAAAGTCTGTGGGGGTGTCAGGCCTGCCATCGCGGCGGCATTCAATTCGCCGGTCGTGTTGAAGACCAGCGTGCCGACTTTCAAAGCGGGCACTTGCATACCGGCGACCAGGGCTTTGTCGATCAAGTCCGGGGTCGTTCCGACAATATTACCCACGTCCGTGACACTGCCATCGGACAGCGTCGTCAGGTAATCTATCACCGCCTGACTGGCGCCGCGGGTAGTCGCCTCAGCTATCAGCAAGGGACCGGCAGTGAGGGAATACTGCTGTGTGGCTGCCAGCAGGGCCGCTGGATCAATGGGAGCGGTATGGGCAGCAAGATCAAACGCATCCCTGAGCGGTTGCAGCGCTGGATTGTTGATCAGTATCTGCGCAGCAGCTTTGGCATCCGCAGCCACGCCATCATTGGCGACGTAGACATCCCAGGTACCGCCGCCAGTCTTGACGTAGAAGGTACTCATCGTATGCGCGCCGCCCAGGCTGTCGTAGACGTCGAGCACGGTCTGCTTGTTATACGTCAGCGGATCATTCACATCGAAGGGGAACTTGGTCGGCGCGATGGTGGTCGAGTTCAAGTTCAGCGCGAAATTCGCTTCCGTCGTTTCCTTCGGCTTCAAGTCGGCCGAATCGATGACGATAGGCACCGGCGAACCTTGCAAGATCACGCCATCCGTATTGGTCAGATAGCCGGTCAGCTTCGCGCCCTGCGCATTGATGATGCCGCCGGTCTTGTCCAGCTGGAATTGACCATTGCGTGAATACTGGGTGGCACCATTGACGACGGTACGGAAGAAGCCGCCGCCATTGATCGAGATGTCCAGCGGATTGCTGCTGGTCTCGATATTGCCCTGGGTGAATTGCTGGGCGATGCGCGCCACGCTCACACCGATACCGGCATTATTGCCCGACACGCCGTTCAAGGAGTTCGCGTACAGATCGGCAAACTGGGCTTGCGACCCTTTGAATCCGACCGTGCTGGCGTTGGCGATATTGTTGCCGATGATGTCGAGCGATTTTGCCGCGCCATTCAGGCCGCTGAGTCCTTGTTGGAACATGGTATTCCCCTATCCGATGAGGTGACTACAAAACTGGTTATAAAAACTGCTTACAAAACTTGCTTGATGTCGGCGATGGTCAACTGCCCCATCGTCGGCACATTCAATTTGACGCCGCCCGAGCCGGTGGACACGCTGGCCACGGTGCCAAAGCTCAGCGGGGTCGCGTCCGACAGTGTCTTGCCACCGGAGACAGCCTTGACGCTGATGGTGTACTTGCCGTCGGCGGCCGTGGTGCCATCGTCCTGCTTGCCATCCCAGACCAGCGGCAATGTGCCCGCTTCAACGCCCTTCATGGAAATGCTGTGCACCACCTTGCCGCTGGCATTCTTGATGTCGATGGCGACCGTATCGGCCGCCGTCGCCAGGTCGACGCCGAAGATGGCCTTGCTGCTGGTCAGCGCCAGATCCTTGCCTGCGGCCAGCACGCCGTGATTGATCAGATTGGTGGCCTGCAACGCTTCGGAAGACTGATAGCTGGCCTTGAGCGACTCCAGCGTAGTGTTCAGCTTGTTCACGCCCGTCACCGTGGACAGTTGCGCCAGCTGGCTGGTGACCTGGGCATTGTCGAGCGGATTGAGCGGGTCCTGGTTCTTCAGCTGCGTCACCAGCAGCTTCATGAATTTGTCGGTGTCGGCCTGCACGCTGTCGGTGGCGGTCTTGGTGCCACTGTTGACGGCGTTCATCAAGGCTGCGGAAGGCGTATTGGTGACGGTGGTATTTTGTACGGTAGACATGGTTGCCTCTATCTAATGGCTGCGCGGCTTACTGGCCGAGCGTCAGGGTTTTGAGCAGCAAGGTCTTGGCCGCGTTCATCGTTTCCACATTGGTCTGATAGGAGCGGGAAGCCGACAGCATGTTCACCATCTCGTCGACCACGTTCACATTCGGCATGGACACATAGCCTTTTTCATCCGCACCGGGATGCTTGGGGTCGTAGACCTGCTTGAGCGGCGAGGGATCTTCGATCACCTGCTTGACGCGCACGCCGGTGGAGGCGCCGCCATCCTTGGCCGGGGTCGCTTCGAACACGACCTGGCGGGCGCGGTAGGCTTCGCCACTGGCGCTGGTGGCGCTGTCGACGTTGGCGAGGTTACTGGCCACCACGTTCAGGCGCTGCGCCTGGGCGCTCATGGCGGAACCGGAAACATTGAAAATATTAAACAGCGACATGATTATTGTCCTCCCTGTATGGCGGCCATCAGGCCCTTGATCTGGGCGTTGATCAGCGTGATGCCGGCTTCATAGCGCAAGGCGTTGTCGGCGAACTGGTTGCGCTCCACATCCATGTCCACCGTGTTGCCGTCGACCGCACCCTGGACCACGCCGCGGTATTGCAGCGCCGTACCGTCCGGCAGCACGTTGCCGTCTTGCGGAGGGCTGGGGAAATGTTTTGGCGCCGTGGTACGCAGCGGGCCGCCGGCGCTGGGGCTGCTGCGCTCCAGTGCGCCTTTCAGCGCGCTGGAAAAATCGACATCGCGGGCCTTGTAATTAGGCGTGTCGGCATTCGCGATATTCGAAGCGAGCACGGTCTGGCGCTGCGAGCGCAGGCTGAGCGCGGCTTCGTTAAAGCGCAGATAATCGTCGAGTTTCCCTAGCATCACAGACTCCGTGGTGTCGTCCGGCGCCAAAACGGCATGGACAAACTTGTTGCAACAGGATCGATGATACGGAGCAAGCGGGCAAACTGATCGGGCGAGCAGGCCCCGCTTTTCCACGCTATTCATGGCTTGAGCTGGACTGGCCGCAGATATGATGGTGTCATTCGAGGAAGCTTTTCGCCATGACCATACGCCTGACCACCATGCTGTTTTGCCTGTCCGCCCTGCCGCTGGCCGCGTTCGCCCAAGCGCCTGCCGGACGGCAGGACATCGCCGTCCTCAAGCAATCGGTAGAACAATTTTTGCAGATACAGACGGCCGGCCTGCCCGGCCAGGTCACGGTCACCGTGGGCGCCATCGACACGCGCATGCAGCTGGCCGCCTGCCCTGCCCCGCAAGCGTTTTTGATGCCCGGCAGCCGCGCCTGGGGCAAGACCACGGTGGGGCTGCGCTGTACGGCACCGTCCGCCTGGACGGTGTATATTCAGGCCAATGTGGCGGTGCAGGCGGAATACATCGCCAGCGCCGTGCCGTTGGCCCAGGGACAGACGATAGAAGCGGGCCAGCTGGTGGCCATGAAGGGCGATCTGACAACATTGCCTGCCGGCGTGGCCACCGATATCGCCCAGGTGGTGGGCCGCAGCACCAATGTATCCCTGCCCTCGGGCATGCCGCTGCGCCTCGATACGCTGCGCAGCAAGCCGGTGGTGCAACCGGGCCAGCTGGTGCGCCTGGTGTCAACCGGCAGCGGCTTTAGCGTATCATCCGAGGCCCGCGCCGTCGGCACGGCCGCCGAGGGCCAGGTGGTCCAGGTAAGAACTGCCGCAGGGCAACAAATTAGTGGGATAGCGAAGGCCGGTGGTCTGGTGGAAGTGGCATTTTAGGCAAGGACATGTGCATTTCCGGCAGTGCCAGCTAAAGTTTACCCGGGCGCCGCCGTTAATTACTCATATCCCGGAGTGTCACACTCCAACCAGACGAGGATGATGCTGTGAAAATCAACGATTCAATCAAGAGCACCCCCGGCTTGCCGGTCTCGCCAGCCAGTACTTCGACCGCGCGCAGCGCCGAGAAGACGGCGGCCGCGAGCCCGAACACGGGGGATAATGTACGCCTGTCCCAGCAGGGCCAGGCACTGGCGGCCAGTGCGGCCGGTGGCAGCAATGCGGTGTTCGACACCAAAAAAGTCGAACGCATCAAGCTGGCTATCGCCGACGGTCAATTCCAGGTCAATTCGGAAAAAGTGGCGGATGGACTGTTAGATACAGTCAAGGATCTGCTGCACTCCAGAAAACGATAGGACTTTCCATGCAATCCGTGTCCCCGATGAACAGCCTGCGCGGCGAACAAACCCTGATGACTTCCCTGCTGGAAGTGCTGAAACAGGAACAGGCGCATCTGATCGCGGCGGATATTGAAGGGCTGACCGCCCTGACGGTCGAGAAGACCGTCCTGGTCAATCAGATGGCCGTACTGGCCAGCCAGCGCCACAGCGCGCTCGGCGCGGCAGGCTACCCGGCACAGGAAAGCGGCATGGATGCCTGGCTCGCCGCCAGCGGCGACAGCGACGCCCCCGCGCTTTGGCATGAAGTACTGGCGCTGACCCAGGAAGCCAAGGAATTGAACCGCATCAACGGCATGCTGATCAACCGGCATATGAGCCACACCCAGGGCGCCCTGAACGCCTTGCGCCCCCAGACACAGAACGCCAACCATTTCTATGGTCCGAGCGGCATCGCCACCACCAGCACACCCAGCCGCGGCTTCATCGTCGGCTAGACAGGCGCCGCCTGCGCGGCCAGCGGCACCCATCCCCTTATAAAATCAGGCTCGCGGCCGTGAGTGTGGTGACCCCCGTCAAGGTAATGACATACTCCGCGGTGGCATCGGCATCGGTGCTGATAATCAGGAAGTTCTGCGCCGCGGTGAACTTCACCTGACCCGTGGCGTCGGCACTGAAATTGGTGACGAAGCTCAGCGCCTGCCGGCCCGCCAGCAGTGGGTTCGCATCGAACTGGCTCAAGTCGATCTTGTCCCCTTCCGCCACCTTGAAGTCGCCAATCGTGTCGCGTACGATAATCGACTCGTCGTCATTGCCGATCACGAAAACATCCGCTCCGGTCCCACCATACAGGACATCGACGCCCTGCCCACCGCCGAGGACATCGTTGCCGATCCCGCCGTTGAGCGCATCGTTGCCGGCGCCACCGTCGAGGGTGTCATTGCCTGCGGCACCGAGCAGATTGTCGTTGCCCGCATCGCCGGACAGGAGATTGTTGGCGCCGTTGCCATTGATCGTATTGTTCAGCTGATTGCCATAGCCATTGATCGCTGCGGTCCCGTTCAGCGTCAAGGCTTCGACATTGTCGCTCAGGGTATAGCTGATGGTCGACTGCACGGTATCGAGACCGATGCTGGCGCTTTCGATGACGATGTCGCCGCTATCATCGACCGAATAGGTATCGCTGCCGGCTCCGCCATCCATCGTATCGGCGCCCGCGAGGCCTGCCAGGGTGTCGTTGCCGACCCCGCCGATCAGCATATTCTTGCCGGTGTTACCGTAGATGATATTGGCCAGGCCGTTGCCGGTCCCGTTCAGATCATCGCTCCCGCTCAGGTAAAGATTCTCGACATTGCTGCCCAGGACGTAGCTGACCGAGGACGTAACCTGGTCGAGCTCGGTGGCCAGCGCGCTGGTTTCGATCACGACGTCGCCCGCATGGTCGACCACATAACTGTCGTTGCCCAGGCCGCCGATCAAGGTGTCGGCGCCAGCGCCGCCGTCCAGTATATTGGCGCCGCTGTTGCCGGTAATGGCGTTATCGGACGCATTGCCGGTGCCGTTCAGCGCCGCTACCCCGGTCAGTGTCAGGTTTTCCAATACCGCGCCCAGTACATAGGAAATCGACGACTTGACTGAATCGATCTGCGCGGAATCGGCCAGCTCGACAATGACATCGCCGGCGTTGTCGACAGTGTAGCTATCGTTGCCGCTGCCGCCTATCATGGTATCGGCCCCGACGCCGCCACTCAGCGTATCGTCACCGGCGCCGCTGTCCAGAACGTTCGCCAGGCCATTGCCGACCAGTGTATTGTTCAGGGCATTGCCCATGCCGCGCAGCGCGCTGCCCGTCAGGACCAGGCTTTCGATCTCATTGCCCAAGGTGTAATCGAAGGATGCGGAAACCGTATCCCTGGCGCCATCGAGGCTATCGGTCTCGAGCACCACATCGTCGAGGCTGTCGACGATGTAGTAGTCGGCGCCCTGGCCGCCCATCAGGGTATCGCGGCCGCCGGCACCATCCAGTGTATTGTTGCCGCTGTTGCCAGCGATCAGGTTGGCCTGGGTATTGCCGGTGCCATTGATGTCGGCACCGCCGGTCAGCGTCAGGTTCTCCACGTTTGCGCTCAGCACATAGCTCGCCGACGCGAGCACGGTATCGATTTCGCTTGCCAGGGTGCTCGTTTCCACCACCTTGTCGGTGCTGCCATTGACGATATAGGTATCGTTGCCCAGACCGCCGACGAGCGTGTCGGCGCTGCTGCCGCTGCTCATAACGTTGTTCAGCGCATTGCCCGTGCCGGTCACGATGCCCGAGACGATGCTCAGGTTTTCCAGCGTCGCGCCCAGGGTATACGTGATCTTGCTGTACACGGTATCGATCTCGGCTCCATCGCTGCCGTCTTCGATGACAACGTCGCCCGCGTGGTCGACATAATAGCTGTCGCTGCCGTTGCCGCCGACCAGGGTATCGGCGCCGATGCCGCCATCCAGCACGTCATTGCCCTCGCCGCCTTCGAGGCGGTTGGTCGTGGTATTGCCGATCAGGATATTGGCGAGCCCATTGCCCGTGCCATTGATCGCGCCCGTAAGCAGCGTCAGGTTTTCCAGATTGTCGGCCAGGACATGGCTGACCTTGGCGCGCACTTCGTCCACGCCGCTGCCGGCAGCGTCCTCCAGCACCACATCGCCGGCATCGTCGACCACGTACACATCGCTGCCGTCGCCGCCGGCCAGGGTATCGGCCCCCGCGCCACCGTCGAGAACGTCATCGCCCGCGCCGCCATCGAGCAGATTATTGCCAATATTGCCGGTCAGGATATTGTCCAGGGCATTGCCGTGGCCCTCAATGGCATCGCTGCCCGTCAGCAGCAGATTCTGCTCTATGGCGGACATGACATAGCTGCTGGCCGAATCGGCGGTGTTGCCGAAGGAAGTATCCAGCGACAGATCCGCGTTCAGCCGCAGCAGGACAAAATGGGATTGCGCCGCGCCGCCGATATACTGGGAAACGTCGCCGCCAATCAGGATCTTTCCATCCGGCTGCACCGTCACGCTGTGCGCGTTGCCGACCGGGATGAGGGTATGCGCGCTGTAACTGCCATCGGCGTTATAGCGCGTGATGCCGACGTCGCCGCCGAAGCTGCCCGCGACCAGGATATGGCCGTCCGCTTCCAGCGTCATCGAATCGAAATTGGCGGTCTTGCCCGCGATATAGACACTGCCCACCATGCCTTGATTGCCAAAGGTGGTGTCCAGCGTGCCATTGCTGTTATAGCGCGCCAGTGCGCCCCCCCATTGTCCGGAGACGAACATATTGCCGGCCACGAGAATCTTGCCGTCGGCCAGGGCGACCACGCTGGTGGCCGCCGCCTGATCCGACACGCCCGCGGTGAAGGACGTCGTCACCACGCCGCCATTGCCGAAGCTCGGGTCGGGAAAACCCTGGGCGTCCAGGCGCATCACGCTGAAGGTCGAGATGCCGCCGACCGTACTCTTGCCCGACACGAGGACCTTGCCGTCGGCCTGGAACGCCAGGCCCGTCGACACGTCTTCGGAACTGGTGGTGGCGGGGGCGGTGAAATCCCAGCCATGCGGCTTGCCAAAGTAGAAGGTCGAATCGTAACTGCCATCCTCGTTGTAGCGCGCGACGACAAAGTCATTGCTTTCCGGTGCGGCGTCGAGGGGACCACGGCCAAAGCCCGCCACCACGATCTTGCCATCTGGCTGGGTGAGTATGCAGGACGCGAAATAGTTCCCGGTCTCCAGCAAGGTCAATACCTTGCCCTGGTTGCCGAAACTCGTATCCAGGCTGCCATCGGGATTCAAACGGGTGATGACGCTACCGATACCAAGGGCGACGGGCGCGGTGCCGACGAGCAAAATCTTGCCATCCGCCTGGACCGTGCCGCCCGCGTTCAAATTGATCGCCTGTCCCGCGACCGCGACGCTGGGATAGTAGTCGCCGGCCAGGCCGACCTTGCCGCTGCCACCGAAACTGGTGTCCAGCCGGCCATCGGCCAGATAGCGTACCGCTTCGACATATCTGTTCAATACGCCAGGCTGCTGGCCATTGGCGATGCCTGTTACGACGATGCTGCCGTCCGCACTCACGTCAACGTGCTTGCCGTAGAAATTCTGTCCAACCTTACCCGTAGTAACCTTGCCAGCATTCATGAACACAATAATTTTCCTCAGTAGTAAATCGGAAATATTATTGTATTCTAAATAGTTAACACGGGAAACATTTTTTCCTTATTGCAACTTGCTCGCTGGTATTAGCTCAGTTCCTGGCTCGGTTCCTGGCTCGGTTCCTGGCTCAGTTGGCCTGGGGCGGCGCTGCAGCCGTAGGCAATTCGGTCGGCGTGTCCGGCAGCCCGGACAGGATGGTGACGGCGACGCGGCGATTGCGCGCGCGGCCCATGGGCTCGGCGTTGGAGGCCACCGGCACGTTGGAACCATGGCCGACCGCCGTCAGCCGCTCCGGCGCCACGCCGGCATCGATGAACAGCCGCACCACGCTGCTGGCGCGCACGGCCGACAGTTCCCAGTTGGACGGGAACAATACATTCCTGATCGGCTGGACGTCGGTATGCCCTTCCACCTGCACGTCGTGGCCATCATCCTTGAGCAGCACGGCGACGGCGCGCAGCGCCTCGGTCGACTCGCTGGTCAGCTTGGCCTCGCCCGGATCGAACAGCACGCTGGCATTGATCTCCACGCTGACGCCGCGGCTGTTCTGCGTCACCCTGACCTTGCCCTCCTTGACCAGCGGCGCCAGCGTGGACAGCAGATCCTGGGCCAGCTTGGTCATATGTTCCTTTTCCTTGCGCAGCAGCTCGGTGCGGCGCTTCAGGGCGGGATTGGGGATGGGCAGGTTCTGCACTTCGGTGGTGATCGGCTTGGCCGCGCCGGCGCCGCCGAAGGCGTCGCCCAGCGCGTCGGAATAGACCTTGAACTTGCCGATATTGACGGCCGAGGCGGCGTACATGACGACAAAGAAGGCGAACAGCAGGGTAATGAAGTCGGCATAGGAAATCAGCCAGCGCTCGTGGTTTTCCGGCTCATCGTCGAATTTCCTGCGCGCGCGCCGGTATTGCATGTCACAGCTCCCGCATCAGCGTGGCGATACGCTCGTCGATCACGCGGGTATGGTCGCCGCTGGCGATATCGTAGAACACGGCCGCCGCGATCTCCTGCTGGTGCACCGCCTGGGTGACGATGGCCTTGAGCTTGTTGGCAATCGGATAAAAGAACAGATTCGCCAAGCCCACCCCGTAAATGGTGGAGACGAAGGCGACGGCGATGCCGGAACCGAGCTTGCTCGGATCGGTCAGGTTTTCCATCACGTGGATCAGGCCCAGCACCGCGCCCAGGATGCCGATGGTGGGCGAATAACCGGCCGCCGACTCCCAGATCCGCACGGCCTGGCGCTGCTCGGTCTCGAAGGCGGTGATTTCGGTGTCGAGCAGCTGGCGCAGCTTGTCCGGATTGATGCCGTCGACGATCAGGCGCAAGCCCTTGGCGATGAATCTGTCCTTGGACGAAAGCATATAGCGTTCCAGCGACAGCAGGCCGTCGCGCCGCGCCGCCAGGCTCCAGGCGGCGATGTCGCGCGCCAGGATGGCGCGGTTGTCGCGCGGCGGGGTAAACACCCAGCGCAGCATGCGCACGCCGCGGATAAAGGCCGGCATGCGCGTTTGCAGCAGTACCGCGCCCACGGTGCCGACGATGACGATGGCGAAGGCGGCCGGCTGCAGCAGCGAGGAAAGCTTGCCGCCTTCCATGCCGTGTCCGATCAGGATGCCGGCCAGCGCCAGCACCACCCCCGCTACGCTGGCCCAGTCCACGCCTGCTCCCGGAGTGAGGCGCGCAGCCGTGCCACCGCCTGCGTATGCAGCTGCGAGACGCGCGATTCGGACACACCCATGACGGCGCCGATTTCTTTCAAGTTCAGTTCCTCTTCATAGTAAAGACCCATCAGGATCTTTTCGCGCGGGGGCAGCGCGTCGATCGCGTCGATCACGGCCTGGCGGAAGTCGCCATCGAGCAGTGAGCGCAGCGGATCGCTTTCCTCGTCCGAGCAATAGCGGTCGAGGAAGCTGTCGTTGCCGTCGTCGTCGTGGAAGTCCTCGTAGTAGACCAGCTGGTGGCCGCCGCCGTCGGACAGCATTTCCTGGTAATCGGCCAGCGAGAGCTTGAGCATCTTGGCGACCTCCGATTCGCTGGGCGGGTGGCCCAGGCGCTGCTGCAGCGTACTCATGGCCGATTCGATCTTGCGCATGTTCTGGCGCATCGAGCGCGGCAGCCAGTCGCTGCTGCGCAACTCGTCGAGCATGGCGCCGCGGATGCGCAGCACCGCATAGGTTTCGAATTGCGCCCCGTGGTTTTCTTCATAGCGGTTGATAGCGTCGAGCAAGCCTATCATCCCCGCCTGCACCAGATCGTCCACTTCCACGCTGGGAGGGAGTTTGGCCTTCATGTGATGCGCAAGGCGCTTCACCAGCGGGATGTGCTCCGTCAGCAAAGTATCCTTGTCCGCTTTCCCTTTGACCGTGTACATAGGTTCTATTAATCGCTAAGCGCTAAAATGGTTGTTGCTCCCCGTGCGGAATGGCGGCGATCCGGCCAGCGCAAAGCGCCCCGCCAGTTGACGAAACGCGACCGAAGCGCCGGCCAGCGGAAACGCATCGACCACGGCACGTCCCAGCCGCGCCGCACGATGCAGGTATTCATCGGCCGGCACCGACCCCATGGAAACCAGGTTGACGGCCAGATACCGGCTCGCCGCTTGTGCCATATTATCGTATACCACCTTTGCTTCCGATTCGGAAGAGCCCGTCACCAGAATTCCGAAGGGACGCCGTCCCAGCTCCTGGTTCAGGCGCTTGATCATGCTGTAGGCGGCGGTGATCGAGACGGCGCTCGAGGAGACCTGCACCACGATCTCGGAACTGGCCATGACTGGCACGGGGAAAGCCTCGCCGTCGAATTCGCCGTCCACCAGCACGATGCCCTTCTGCTTGACCAGCACGTCGAAAGCCTTGGCCAGGCGGCGCGCCTCGTCCGGCCCGTTGCGCGGGGCGCCCCGTGTCATCGACGCCACAGCGAAACCCTGGGGCGCCTGGTGCAGCACCTGGTTCAGGCCATACTGCTGGCGCGCCACTTCGAGCAGGCTGGCGCCATCGTCCAGGCCCAGGCGCGAAGCCACGCCATGGGCGCTGGCGCAGGCGTCGACCAGCAGCACGTCGTTGCCGGCGCGCGCCAGCGAGGCGCCCAGGTTGACCAGCATGGCGCCCTTGTCGTCCTGCGGGGTGGCCGACAGGAAGGTGATGATGCGCGGCTTGGGGCCGGCCAGCATCCGGCGCAGGCCTTCGGCCTGGTCGAAATCGAAATTAGCCAAGGTGCACCTCGCGCAGTGAGCTATCGGCAGCGGCATGGGACATCAGCAGCGGCAATTCCGCATCCAGGTACTGGCTGGCGGCCGTGTCGCGCTTGAGCTTGAAGGCGCGGTCGATCAGATAGGCCGGATCGGCCAGGTGCAGGTCTTCCGGCACGCGCTGGCCGTTGGACACGTAGAACAGGTTCAGCTTCTGGCGGATCAGCACATCGAGCACATTGCCGATGGAGGCGGCCTCGTCGAGCTTGGTCATGATGCAGCCGGCCAGGCCGCTGCCCTGGTAGGCGCGCACCACTTCGTTGAGGGTATCGAGGGTGGCGGTGGCGTTCAGGCACAGCAGGCGTTTGACGTCGGCGCCGGCGCCCTGCAACATGGCCACCTGTTCCGTCACCATCTGATCGCGCTGGCTCACGCCGACCGTGTCGATCAGCACCGTGTGCTTGCTGCGCAGCTCTTTCAGGGCGATGCGCAGGTCCGCTTCATCCTTGACCGAGTGCACCATCACGCCGAGGATCTTGCCGTAGATGCGCAGCTGCTCATGGGCGCCGATACGGTAGGCGTCGGTGGTGATCAGGGCCAGCTTGTCCGGGCCGTGGCGCATCACGCAGCGCGCCGCCAGCTTGGCGGTGCTGGTGGTCTTGCCCACGCCGGTGGGGCCGACCAGGGCGAACACGCCGCCCTGCTCGATCATCGCATCCTCGTTGGCCATGGTGCTCAGGTTACGGGTGAGCACGGTGCGGATCCAGCGCAGGCTGTCGGCGCTGTCGCGTCCGGCCGGCAGTTTTTCAATCAGGTAGCGCGCCAGACTGGCCGAGAAACCGGCCGCCAGCATCTCGCGCAGCACCGCGTTTTTTTGCGGTTCGCGCTGCTGGGTCGAACCCCAGGCGATTTCGGACAACTGGGTTTCCATCATGCCGCGCATGGCGCGGATTTCCTCCATCATGCCGCTCATCTCGGCGGCCGCGTTCTGCTTGGCGCTGACGACGGCGGCGGCCACCAGCTGGGAGATGCGCTCCATGTCGAGCGACTCGCTACGGGCTGCCGGGGCCGGCGCGGCGGCACGGGCCGGGGCGGCCGCTGGCGCGGCGGCGCGGCGCGGGGCCGGCGCGGGGGCCGGTGTTGGGGCCGGTTCGGGACTCAGATCGAGCTGGGGGCGGGGCTGGGCCATCGGCGAATCGGGCGCCGGCGAGGCCAGCGAGGCGGCGTCGTCATTGGCCAGCGCCAGGATTTCGACCTCGCCATCGACCTGGCGGTTCGACAGGATCACGGCGTCGGGGCCGAGCGCATCGCGCACCTTGCGCAGCGCTTCGCGCGAGGTCGGGGCGGTGAATTTCTTGACGTTCATGGCCGGCCTCCCAGCAGCTGGGTTGCGCGTGCGTCCGGTGTTCCGGCATCGTTATATATGGCCATCATCAACTCCCTGTTACTGTAGCGCCGCGCCGTCGACATGGCGACACGGTACACTTTTGATGGTTCAATTATTGACGATGCACGCAGGAAACGATCGGTGGAACAGCAGGGGAAATGGGCCGTAATTCGGCGGGGATAAAGTGGGGCGAATTCTCGGTGCCGATATGCGTGCCATATCGTCCTTAGAACCCACGGCAAAGAGCCAAAACCCACGGCGTAACCCTGGGGTCTGACCCCAGGGTCCGGAGAGGGGCTACGCCCCGCCGGTCCCAATGGGGCCGGCCCCCGGCTCTTTGCCGTGGGTTGAAGATCGCGCCGGCGGCCCGCCAACATGGGGCCGGCTCCATCTCGTTTAACCCGGCTGCGCCCCCACCAGCGCGGTGACGCGGATGGTCTTGGTTTCCGGAATCTCGGCATGCGACAGCACCTTGAGCTGCGGCAGCGCGCGCCGCAGGAAGCGCGACAGCAGCGCGCGCAAGGGTCCCGGCACCAGCAGCACCGGCGTCAAGCCCAGCGCCTCCTGCTGCGCCGATGCCTGCTGGGCCTGTTGTGCAATCGTATCGGCCAGGCCAGGCTCGATGCCGGCGCCGTCGCCGCCGCTGGCGGCCAGCGCCTGCATCAGCAAGCGTTCCAGACGGTTATCCAGGGTCATCACCGACAGCTCGCCGGCGCCCGGGAATAACTGCTGCACGATCGCCCGGCCCAGCGCGATGCGCACCAGCGCCGTCAATTCATTCGGGTCCTGGGTATGCACGGCGTGCTCGGCCAGCGTCTCGATCACCGAACGCATGTCGCGGATGTGCACGCCTTCGGCCAGCAGATTCTGCAGCACCTTCTGCAAGGTCGACAGCGACACCATCTTCGGCACCAGGTCTTCCACCAGCTTGGGCGCGTCCTTGCCCAGATGGTCGAGCAGCGATTGCACCTCGGCCCGGCCCAGCAGTTCCGACGCATGGGTGGTGATCAGATGGTTCAGATGGGTGGCCACCACCGTACCGGCATCGACCACGGTGTACCCCATGGTCTGGGCCTGGTCGCGCATGGCCGCGTCGATCCAGGTGGCCGGCAGGCCGAAGGCGGGATCGGTGGTCACCAGCCCCGGCAAGGTGCCGCTGGCCATGCCCGGATTGATCGCCAGGAACTGGCCATTGAAGGCCTCGCCATTGCCCACTTCCACCCCCTTCAAGGTGATGCGGTAGGCCGAGGGCTTGAGTTCCAGATTGTCGCGGATGTGCACCGGCGGCGCCAGGAAACCGACTTCCTGCGCGAACTTCTTGCGGATGCCCTTGATGCGCTTGAGCAGCTCGCCGCCCTGGGTCTTGTCGACCAGCGGAATCAGGCGGTAGCCCACTTCCAGGCCCAGCGTGTCGACCGGCATGATGTCCTGCCAGCTGGCCTCTTCCTGCTCGGGCACAGGGGCGGCCGGCGCCTCTTCCGGCGCCGCGCCCGCCTCGGCCGCCGCCTTGGTCTTGCGGCTCATCAGGTATGCCGAGCCGGCCAGTATCCCCGCCAGCAGCAGGAACACCAGATTCGGCATGCCCGGAATCAGGCCCATGCCGCCGATGATGGCGGCCGTGATGTACATCACCTGCGGCTTGGCGAACAACTGCCCCACCACCTGGGTGCCGATGTCCTGGTCGCTGGCCACGCGCGAGACCACGATACCGGCCGCGGTGGAAATGACCAGCGAAGGAATCTGCGCCACCAGGCCATCGCCGATGGCCAGCAAGGTATAGTTTTTCAGCGCGTCGGCAAAGCCCATATCGTGCTGCAGCAGGCCGACCAGCAGGCCGCCCACCACGTTAATCACCGTCACCAGAATACCGGCCACCGCATCGCCGCGCACGTATTTACTGGCACCGTCCATGGCGCCGTAGAATTCCGCTTCCTGCGCCACTTCACTGCGGCGCTTGCGCGCGTCGGCTTCGCCGATCAGGCCGGCATTGAGGTCGGCGTCGATCGCCATCTGCTTGCCCGGCATCGCATCCAGGGCGAAACGCGCGCCCACCTCGGCGATACGGCCCGCACCCTTGGTCACGACGGTGAAGTTAATAATGGTCAGAATGATAAACACCACGATACCGACGGTGTAGTTGCCGCCGATCAGGAAGTGGCCGAAGGCTTCGATCACCTTGCCGGCCGCGTCGGCGCCGGTGTGGCCCTCGGTCAGCACGACGCGGGTCGAGGCCACGTTCAAGGACAGGCGCAGCATGGTCGACACCAGCAGGATGGTCGGGAAGGCCATGAAGTCCAGCGGCTTGACCGTGTACAGG
Organism: Oxalobacteraceae bacterium; assembly: GCA_013284265.1. Lineage (GTDB taxonomy): Bacteria > Pseudomonadota > Gammaproteobacteria > Burkholderiales > Burkholderiaceae_D > Rugamonas. The sequence goes on from JABTBR010000009.1 coordinate 62,878, forward strand.
CTGGTCAGCAGCACGATGATGGCCAGCGCGATATTAAAGCTGAAGAACAGGTCGAGCACGAAGGCCGGCAGCGGCAGCACCATCATCGCCAGCAGCATGATGATCAGGATAGGCGCGGCCAGGCTCTTGCTGGCCGCGCCGTTCATGCCGCTCATCCAGGCGGGCAGGCGGATATTGCTCATGAAGCTGTTCATGCTGGTGCTCCCTTACTTGGATCGGGTTTCTGCTGCGACGCCGGATTGAATGGATCGAGTTCCGGCGGCACATGGAGTTTGCTCGGCGCTTCCGGCCGCTGGCCGCTGCCCTTGCTGAACAGGCGCAACTGGTAAACATAGGCCAGCACTTCGGCCACGGCCGAGTACAGCGCTTCGGGAATCTCGTCGCCGATCTCGGTGTGCTTGTGCAGCGCACGCGCCAGTTCCGGCGCCTCCAGCAAGGTGACCTTGTTTTCACGCGCGATCTCGCGGATCTTCGCGGCCACTTCGTCGCTGCCCTTGGCCACCACGCGCGGCGCGCCGCGCGCGCCGTCGGCGTATTTCAGCGCGACGGCGAAGTGGGTCGGGTTGGTCACCACCACGTCGGCGGTCGGCACATCGGCCATCATGCGGCGGCTGGCCATCTCGCGCTGCAACTGGCGGATCTTGGCCTTGATCTGGGGGTTACCGTCGGACTCTTTCGACTCCTGGATCATTTCCTGGCGCGTCATCTTGAGCTTGTTGGCGTAGTGCCACATCTGGTAAGGGCCATCGATGGCGGCGATCAGGCCCAGCGCACCGACGATGATCAGGAAGCTGGTGCCCAGCATGTGCATGATGTGCACGCTGCCCAGGTGCAGCGGCTCGACCACCAGGCCGAACACGGCATCCTGCTGCTGGCGCATCACCATCCAGGCCACGCCGCCCACCACCAGGGTCTTGGCGATCGCCTTGAGCAACTCGACCAGGGAATTGGTCGACACCATATTGCCCAGGCCGCGCATGGGATTGAGTTTCATCAAATTCGGGGTGATCGACTTGGTGCTGAACAGCCAGCCGCCCACCAGCAGCGGCGAGGCCAGCGCGACGATCATGACGACCGCGCCCATCGGCAGGCAGGCCAGCAGCACGCGGGTGACGTCGACCATGATGCGGTGGCCCAGCACGTCGAAATCGAAGATCTGTTCGCGCGTCAAGGACAGGCCGGACACCAGCGCCGAACTGAGCAGGCGCACCATGTCGCTGCCCGTCATCCACAGGCCGGCGCCGGCCGCCATCAGGACCGTAAAGGTCGCCACTTCCCGCGAACGGGGAACGTCGCCTTCCTCACGCGCCTGCTCGAGGCGCTTCGCTGACGCGGGTTCGGTCTTTTCTGCGTCGCTGTCATCAGCCATCAATTACTCCGTCTATGCCCTCTCCCCTTCCATGCAGGAGTACCAGCACATTATCGGGGGGCGGGGGAAGGGACGATCGCCGGAACAGGCCGGGTTTTTCCCGCCTGTTCCCTTTTGCCGCTGAGAAACAACGGCGGCAGGGCCTGACGCCTAGGCCAGCTTGCGTGCCTCGGCCCGGCGCACGGTTTGCTCGATGGCGCCGAACACCGACTTGCCGGCGCCGTCCAGCATCTCGATGCGGATGGTGTCGCCGAAGGCCATGAAAGGTGTCAGCGGCGCGCCGCCGGCGATCATTTCCAGGCAGCGCTGTTCGGCGATACAGGAATAGCCCTTGGCCGCATCCTTGTTCGAGACGGTGCCGGAACCGATGATGGAACCGGCGCGCACATTGCGCGACTTGGCCAGGTGGGCGATCAGGCGCGGGAAGTTGAACACCATATCGACGCCGGCCTGGGGCTGGCCGACCAGCTTGCCGTTCCAGCTCGAACGCAGCGGCAGATGCACCTTGCCGCCCTTCCAGGCCTCGTCCAGCTCGTCCGGCGTGACCGCCACCGGCGAACAGCTGCTGGCCGGCTTGGCTTGCAGGAAACCGAAGCCCTTGGCCAGCTCGTCCGGAATCAGATTGCGCAGCGACACATCGTTGACCAGCATCAGCAGGCGAATCTGCTGGAAAGCCTGGTCCGGCGTCGCGCCCATGGGCACATCGTCGGTGATCACGGCCACTTCGGCTTCGAAATCGATGCCCCATTCCTCATGGAAAACATCGATAGGGTCTTGCGCGCCCTGGAAATCGTCGCTGCCACCCTGGTACATCAAGGGCTCTTCCCAGAACGAGGCGGGCATCTCGGCGCCGCGCGCCTTGCGCACCAGCTCGACATGGTTCACATAGGCCGAGCCGTCGGCCCACTGGAAGGCGCGCGGCAGCGGCGCCATGCAGTGGGCCGCATCGAAGGCGAAGCTGCGGCGGGCACCACCCTGGTTCAAGTCCTGATAGACCTGCTGCAACTGCGGTGCGATGAAACTCCAGTCGTCCAGCGCGCGCTGCAAGGTGGGGGCGATGCCGTCGGCCAGCTGGGCCGTCTTGAGGTCGCGCGACACCACGGCCAGCTGGCCGTCGCGGGTGCCGTCTTTGATCGTGGCTAATTTCATGGAACTTTAGGCAAAGGGTTGCACAAGACCCGGCCCGCCGCGCCAAGCCGGCAGCGGCGGAACGGGCGCGATAGCGCGCTCAGGCCGCTGCCAGCAAGGCCAGTTGGGCGGACGTCAGATAGCACCACTCGCCTTCGGCCAGGCCGAGCGACTCCAGGGTCAGCGAGCCGATCGCCGAACGGTGCAAGGCGCTGCAATGGTTGCCAGCGGCGGCCAGCATGCGCTTGACCTGGTGGTATTTGCCCTGCTCCAGCACGATTTCCAGCTGGAACTCGCCGCGCTGCACACACACCAGCGCCGCCAGCGGCGCCGGCTCGTCGTGCAATTGCACGCCGGCAAGCAACTGGGCCACCAGCTCCGGCGTCACCGGCTCCTGGGTGGTGGCCTGGTAAATCTTGGGAACATGACGCTTCGGCGACGATTGCGCATGGATAAAGGGACCATCGTCCGACATCAGCAACATGCCGGTGGTGTCGTGGTCGAGCCGGCCGACCGGCTGCACTTCGCGCCAGGTAAATTGTTCCGGCAGCAAGGTCAGCACGCCGGGATGGTGGCTGGGCTTGCGCGAGCATTCAAAATTGGCCGGCTTGTTCAAGGCGATATACAGATGCTCGTAATATACCCATTCTTCTTCGAAGATGGTCAGCACCAGGCCCTCAGTCTCGATAGGGGTGCGGTAATTGTCGTGTACCACGCCGGCGATGCTCACTTCGCCATCTTCGATCAGCGAACGGCAGTATTTGCGGGTACCGAAGCCCTGGGATTGCAGGATACGGTCTAGGGAAAGTTTGCTCATGGTCGGGGTATCTGAAGGCTCAAGAATATGCTGTTCGGCCAGGGTAGCGCTGACGCTCCCCCAGGTCATGCCGGGGGACGAATTTTACGCCAGCCACGCTCAAATAGGTGGCAAACCGCGCGCTTTGATATCAAAAGCATATCGACCAGTTTGCGCAAACTAAATTCCCCTATCCGCCACAGAACTTAGTTGACGTAGATCAAATGAAGGCAATGTTCTCTTGATACACTGAAATTTCATTAGGAATCGGCCTAAGGCACCCTAGGCATAAACGAGGGGTGGCTTAGGAATCATTGAAGTGGGATTTCCGAGGACGCCACATGAACACGACACCAGATCCAGGTAATCAAGCCAGCTGCGACTGCCAGGAGGCACTGCAGGCATTGCGCCTGCAGACCGCGCGCGAGCAGGCGGCGCAGCATCGCGCCCTGATAGCGCTGGAACGCTGGCGCAGCGGCGGCTGCGAGGCCGAGTTGCGCGCCCTGGATACCCCCGAGGGCGCCCGCCAGACGGCCTGGCATGCCCACGCCCAGCAGCAATTCTGCGACTGGCTGGAAGCGGGCGGCTTCGCCCAGGCCGAATCGGCCGAACCCAGTGCCGCGGCCAGCCGCGCGCAGCAAGCGCGGGAAGCGCTGAACCACACCTTCCACGAACTGAGTTATATCCACGAGTAATGGAGTAATGGCGCGTCCGCGCCGCCAGAATTGAAATCGCCGATGTCACCAGCGCAGCAGCAGCAGCAGTGGCAGTGGCAGCGGCGGCGCCATTGAAAACAGCGGCATTGCGCCGCTGTTCTCTGCCCATGGCTGGGCACATGACGAGGAATGTAAATTCACTCTGCTCCGCATCGACGAGGCGGCTGAGTAGTTCCGTCTGCTACGTACAAGACTTCGTACAACTTCTTGCTGACTACAAAAGAGATTTTTATCGCGGCCTCCCTTGGAAAGAACTACAACATCACTATAGCCCGCGAGCCGGAATATACAAGGCGAATTAAAGCCTTCCTGATAAGCTTACATTTGCTTGATATTTTGTGTAATTGACTACGTCCGGCCGGCCGCCATTGGTGTCGATCATTGCAGGCTGGGCTTGCCACCCTGCACCATGGCCTTGACCGCGCCCGCCCCCATGGCGGCGCCGAATTTCTTCAGCACCCGCTCCGGCAAGCCTTCATGCTGGGTGTAATCGACAATATCCTCGGCCTTGATGATGTCGCGCGCGACGCTGTCGACCGAGCCATAGGCATCGGCCAGGCCCATATCGATGGCGCGGGCGCCGCTCCAGAACAGGCCGGAGAACATTTCCGGCGTTTCCTTGAGGCGCTTGCCGCGGCCCTGGCGCACCACCTGGATGAACTGCTGATGAATTTCATTGAGCATCAGCTGGGCATGCTGCTTGTGCTTGTCCGATTGCGGGCTGAACGGGTCCATGAAACCCTTGTTCTCGCCGGCCGTCAGCAGGCGCCGTTCGACGCCGACCTTTTCCATGATGCCGGTAAAGCCGAAGCCATCCATCAGCACGCCGATCGAACCGACGATACTGGCCTTGTTCACATAGATCCGGTCGGCCGCGGCCGCGATGTAATAGCCGCCCGAGGCGCAGATCTCGTCGACCACCACATACAGGGGCTTGTGCGGATAGCCTTTGCGCAGGCGCCGCATCTCGTCGACGATCATGCCGGCCTGGACCGGGCTGCCGCCCGGGCTGTTGATGTGCAGCACGATCGCCACCGAGCCGCTGTCGGAGAAGGCCTTGTTCAAGGCCGGAATCACGACGGCGGCCGCGCCGCTGCCCTCGGACTCGATCGCGCCCTCGATTTCGATCAGGGCCGTGTGCCGGCCCAGTGCCTCGGCATCGCTGCCGCCCAGGCTGAAGTCGAAGTAAGCCCAGGTGCCGAACAGGATCAGCAGCACCGTCGCGATGCGGAAGAAAATCCCCCAGCGGCGGTGGGCGCGCTGCTCTTTCAAGGTGGCAAAGACCAGTTTTTCCAGGACTTCGCGTTCCCAGCTGGCCGCGGGCGCCGCCGGTTTGGCCGCTTGCGGGAGGTCGCCGGCGGCGCTGGTGGCGCCGCTTTCGCTCGTGTTTTCGCTCATAGATCGCTTCTAATCAATAGGGAATGCAGGAAGATGCCGCAGTGTTAGCGTCATGCGGCTTCAGGCGCGCGCCGGCCGGATGTAGTCGTCCGGCTGCCAATAGATCTGCTGGTCGTGCTCGCTGACGGGAATCGGGCGCAGACGGCCACCCTTGCAGGGACCGCCGGCACAGAAACCGCTCTCCGGCACATAGATCGCGCCATGCGTCGAGCACATCAGGTAGAGCTTGCTCGATTCGAAGAACTCGCCCTCGGCCCAGTCCAGTTCGATAGGCACATGGGCGCAACGGTTCAGATAGGCATAGGCCTGGCCGCCATGGCGCACCACGAAGCCGGTCGCATCCTCGCCGCCGGCCGTGACGGGAAAGCGCACGCCGCGTCCGCCATCGACCACCGCGTCCGCCGCGCAGATCAGGATTTCATCGACAACGTCTGCCATCATGCGTACTCGTTCAGCCATTGGTGCAGTTCGGCCACCGTGGTTGCCGAGTACAGCGGCTCGCACACGGCCAACTGATCGGCCGGATGGGCGCCATACTGCACCGCCACCGCGCCGGCCCCGGCATTGTTGGCCATCATCAGGTCGTGGGTGGTGTCGCCTATCATCAGGGTGCGGCGCATATCCTGGCCCAGCTCGCGGGTCAGTTCCTGCAGCATGGCCGGATGGGGCTTGGAAAAAGTTTCGTCCGCGCAACGCGTCGCATCGAACAGCGACAGCACGCCGACCGCGTTCATGGCCCGGTTCAGGCCGACCCGGCTCTTGCCGGTCGCCACGGCGAGGAAGTAAGCCTGCTGCGTCAGATCCTGCAACATGGCTTCGACACCCTTGAAGAGCGCCAGTTCGTGGTCTTTGGACAGGTAATGGTAGCGATAGCGCTCCACCATGCGCGGATAGAACAGGGGATCGATGTCCGGCATGACGGCCTGCATGGCCTCGTGCAGACCGAGGCCAATCACATGCGAGGCCGCTTCGTCGCGGGGGATGGGCAGGCCCAGATCCTTGGCCGCCGCCTGTATGCATCTGACAATGGTTGAGGTGGAATCCATCAATGTTCCATCCCAATCGAAGACGATCAAATCAAATTGCTTTCTTGCCATGTGTTCCCGTCGGTACTACTTATAGGTGTAACAGCGGCGGCCTGGCCGGCGATGGCGTCTCCTGCCACCGGCCAGACGCCCTTCCGGCGTGCCGGAACTGTCTTTAGTTAATTGGTTTCCCCAAGCTTACCAAGAATCGCTCGCATTCGGCAGCCAGCGGCGCATTCAGCGTCAGGTTTTTACCGGTTTCGGGATGGGTGAAGGTAATTTGATGGGCGTGCAGGAACATGCGCTTGAGCGCGCCGCGCGTGGCCGTGGCTTTCAGCAAGGCACGATTGAGCGCGAAATCGCCGTATTTGTCGTCGCCAGCGATGGCGAAGCCGGACGAAGACAGGTGAACCCGGATCTGGTGGGTGCGCCCGGTTTTCAGCTCGGCTTCCAGCAGGGCGAAATCATTGTATTTTTTCAACAACGAAAATACCGTGTGCGAAGGCAGGCCGTCGGCCTGCACCGCGACCCGGCGTTCGCCGTCGGCCGTCGTATACTTATGCAGCGGCAGTTTGACGTGCTGGCGCGCGTTTTTCCAGTCGCCCGCCACCAGGGTCAGGTAGCGCTTGTCGGTCAGGCCGTCGCGCATCTGCTCATGCAGATTGGTCAGGGCCGAGCGTTTTTTGGCTAAAAGCAACAAACCGGAGGTGTCGCGGTCGAGCCGGTGCACCAGTTCCAGGAACTTGGCGTCCGGGCGCGAGGCGCGCAACTGCTCGATGACGCCAAAGGACACGCCGGAGCCGCCATGTACGGCCGTGCCGGACGGCTTGTCGATGACCAGTAAATGGCTGTCCTCGAAAATAATATGGAACTCGGCGGCGGGCACCGGGGTGTTGTCGGCCTTTTCGGCCAGGCGCACGGGCGGAATCCGCACGATATCGCCCTGTACCAGGCGGTACAGTTGGTCGATCCGGCCCTTGTTGACCCGCACTTCGCCGGAACGCAGGATGCGATAAACGTGACTTTTCGGCACGCCTTTGCAGACGCGCAACAGATAGTTATCTATCCTTTGACCGGCTTCTTCTTCAGTGATCGTAACGAACTGCGCTTGCAGAACCTGTGTTGAAGGGGGAACAACATCGTTTTGCATCTTCATTTGCTCTGTCTTCCCAGAAATTCTCTCTAAGTCCTTCATTTTGAATATATAATCATTTTGCTGCGGTTCTATCTGCTGCAAGTGTAAGAATAAAAGCACATTTTACACAGGGGCGTCTCCACTGGCCTCGCCAAATGCAAATTCAGAGGAAAAAATGTATACGCACCACCCCTGCGCGAATCAAGGTTGCACCGTTGTTGTAATCGGATTGTGGGCAAGAGTGCTGAATTAGAATGTTTGGATTGTAAGGATAAGTCCGGCAAGCATGGTCAAGAGTCGTGCTTGCTGGTTGATGAAGTTGATAACGCTTGCCGTTTTCGCCAGACCCCAAGCTTTTTGCAAGCTCATGACGGAAGGCTGAAACAAGCCGTGTGTCGAAGTTGTAATAAATGTAAGCTTGGCCGGGAAAGGCTCATCGACGTTGCTCACCGCCTGGATTCTCTGCCCCCCGACCATGTCGGGCCGCATGAATGAGTCGCAGGCGCCGTGTGCACTCGGCATGTCGATCGACCTCATGCGCCCAGTTGCGGCCGCAACGCCTGCGTTGCTGCGCCGCACATTAGGGCATACCCACCGCAACCATTTTAATTCTCGCGTATATCCCTGTACTGTTGCCGCTTGTCAGAAGCGGCATTGAGATGACCCGTAGGGTCGCGGAGTTAAAAAAATGAAACGCATGTTGTTTAATGCTACGCAGCAAGAAGAACTGCGCGTGGCGATTGTCGACGGTCAGAAATTGATCGACATCGACATCGAAACCGCTGGACGCGAACAGCGTAAATCCAATATCTACAAAGGCGTGATCACCCGCATCGAGCCGTCGCTGGAAGCTTGCTTCGTCAGCTACGGCGAAGATCGCCACGGTTTCCTGCCATTCAAAGAAGTAGCCCGTACTTATTTCCGTGAAGGCGTCGACGTGCGCAATGCTTCCGTCAAGGAAGCGCTGCGCGAAGGCCAGGAAATCATGGTCCAGGTCGAAAAGGAAGAGCGCGGCAACAAGGGCGCCGCCCTGACCTCCTTCGTCTCGCTGGCCGGCCGCTATCTGGTCCTGATGCCAAACAATCCACGCGGCGGCGGTGTATCGCGCCGTGTCGAGGGTGAAGAGCGCCAGGAATTGCGCGAAACCATGGATAAATTGGACTTGCCTGCTGGCATGTCCGTGATCGCCCGCACCGCCGGCATCGGCCGCAACGTCGACGAGCTGCAGTGGGACTTGAATTACCTGATGCAACTGTGGCGCGCAATCGAAGGCGCCGGCAAGTCCGCCTCCGGCGCCTTCCTGATCTACCAGGAATCGTCGCTGGTGATCCGCGCCATCCGCGATTACTTCCAGCCCGATATCGGCGAGATCCTGATCGATACCGACGACATCTACGAGCAGGCCCATCAGTTCATGAGCCACGTGATGCCCGATATGGTGCACCGTGTCAAACGCTACAGCGACGACGTGCCGCTGTTCTCGCGTTTCCAGATCGAACACCAGATCGAAACGGCCTACTCGCGTACCGTGCCGCTGCCATCGGGCGGCGCCATCGTCATCGACCACACCGAAGCGCTGGTGTCGGTGGACGTCAACTCGGCCCGCGCCACCCGCGGTTCCGACATCGAGACGACCGCCTTCAACACCAACTGCGAAGCGGCCGAAGAAGTGGCCCGCCAGCTGCGCCTGCGCGACTTGGGCGGCCTGATCGTGATCGACTTCATCGACATGGAAGTGGCCAAGAACCAGCGCGAAGTCGAGCAACGCCTGAAGGACGCGCTGCACCACGACCGCGCCCGCGTTCAGATGGGCAAGATTTCCCGTTTCGGCCTGATGGAACTGTCGCGTCAGCGCCTGCGTCCTTCGCTGTCCGAAGGCTCCCACGTGACCTGCCCGCGCTGCTCCGGCACCGGCCACATCCGTGACACCGAATCGTCCGCCCTGCAAGTCCTGCGCATCATCCAGGAAGAGGCGATGAAGGAAAATTCGGCCACCATTCACGTGCAAGTACCGGTCGACGTGGCCGCCTTCCTGCTGAATGAAAAACGCGGCGAAGTGCTGAAGATCGAAAACCGCCACCGTATCGCCGTGATCCTGATCCCGAACAAGCATCTGGACACGCCGCACTACAAGCTCGAACGCATCAAGCACGACGACCCGCGTCTGGAAGACAGCCAGGCCAGTTACACCCTGGCCGAGCAGGCGGAAACCGACATGGCCTACAGCAAGCGCCAGAAGGAAGATGCCAAGCCGCGCCAGGAAGCCGTCGTCAAGACGATCACCCCGGATCAGCCTGCGCCTATGGTCGAGCGCAAGGTCGCCGACGCGGCCAAGCCTGCGCCAGTGGCCGCCCCTGTCGTCGCCGAGAAAGGTTTCTTCGCGAAACTGATCAGCTTCTTCAGCGGTACGCCGGAAGCGCCAGCACTGCCGGTGCAGCCGACCATCGTCGTCAAGCCAGTACCGACCGACCGTGGCGACCGCAATGCCCGTGGCCCGCGTGGCCGCAGCCGTAACGGCAAGCCAGGTGGCCGCGAGCGCGAAGAGCGTGAACCGGGCGCCGCCCGCCCTGCCCAGGACGACGCCGCCAAGCCGGTCGACGCCGCTGGCCGTCCAGCCCGTCCACCACGTCCGCCGCGCGAGCCACGCGAAGCGCGTGAAGGCCAGCCAGCCGATGCGGCAGCCCAGCCACGTGAACGCGCGGAACGTCCGCCGCGTCCACCACGCGAGCCGCGTGAGCCGCGTGCCGACAAAGTCAACGGCGAGGCCAAAGTGGAAGAACTGGCATTGGCGGCCGTGGCCGTCGATACCGGCGCCGCCCTGGTCGCACCTGCCGCCGGTCCTGTAGGCGAAGCAGTTGCCGTCGTCAAAGCCGTACCGACCCTGGGTCCGGATGGCGAGGAAATCGAAGCGGGCGAAGGCGACGAGCCACGCCGCCGCCGCCGTCGCGGTGGCCGCAACCGTAACCGTCGCGACCGTGAAGGTGGCGAAGGCGCGGAAGGCGCAGCAAACGACGAGCAAGGCGAACAGCCGGCAGGCGTCAGCTTCACCGTGGCTCCGGCCGGCGAGGCAGCTGACAATGCCGCAACTGCCCCTGTTGCCGCGCCGTTTGCCGCTGCGGTAGTTGCTGAAGCCGCTACAAGCGCAGCGCCAGCCGCTGAAGTTGCAGCCGTTGCAGCCGTTGCTGACGCCGCTCCGGAAGTCAGCGCAGCAGCGCCAGCGGCAGCCGTAGTGGAAGCTGCGCCAGTTGCCCCAGCGGCAGTCGAGGCAGCAGCAGTTGCCCCAGCAGTTGCCCCAGCGCTTGCCCCGGTAGTTGCTCCAGCAGTTGCGCCGTTTGCCTTCCCGGTCACTCCGGCTGAGCCAGTCGCTGAAGTCGCCGCTGAAGTACCAGCGCCGCTTGCCGCAGTTGCCGCTCCAGCCGAGCCAGCCGCTGTGGAAGCTGTCGCCGAAGTTGCAGCCGCTCCCGTCGCCGAAGTCGCCGCCGCAGCGCCAGTCGCTGAAGCAGCCGCTCCAGTGGCGGCGCCGGTCGCAGCGGCACCGGCTCCAGCGCCTGTTGCTCCGGCACCAGTCGCCGCAGCCCCGGTCGTTGCTCCGGTCGTTGCGCCAGTCGTTGCCCCGGCACCCGTCGCAGCGCCAGTTGCCGCGGCGGTACCGGCAGCTGCTCCAGCAGTCGCATCAACCGCGATGGCCGACCTGCAGGCAGTGCTCGGTTCCGCCGGCCTGACGCTGGCAGCCACCGATCCAGCCAAGCTGCGCGCCGCACAGGAAGCCGCTGCCAAGGCAGTTGCTCCAGCGCGCGTGCCACGCGAACGCAAGCCGCTGCCGCAACAGGCCGATGAGCCGCTGGTGCAGGTCAACACCCGCAACTAAGCATGTCTCGGCGTCACTAAGCCAGCACCCGGCAGCGCCGGGCACTGCGCAAAAAAAGGGGAAGCCAGGTGCTTCCCCTTTTTTATGAGACTCGCCCTTTCACCCACCCAGCCGCCCGACCAGCCCATAGCGCAACCATGAACCTGTCCCCGCACGAACGCCCCGCGCCCGTCAGCCTCGGCAGCGCCTTCCGGTATTGGCTGAAACTGGGCTGCATCAGCTTTGGCGGCCCCGCCGGCCAGATTGCCATGATGCACACCGAACTGGTGGAACGGCGCCGCTGGATTTCCGAGCAGCGCTTCCTGCACGCACTCAATTACTGCATGCTTCTGCCCGGCCCCGAGGCGACCCAGTTAGCTATTTATATAGGCTGGCTGCTGCACCGTAGCCGTGGCGGCATCCTGGCCGGCGTGCTGTTCGTGCTGCCGTCGCTGGCCGTGCTCAGCCTGCTGTCCTGGATTTATCTGGCCTATGGCAGTGTGCCGGCCGTCGCCGCCGTACTGTATGGCATCAAGCCCGCCGTGGTCGCCATCGTGCTGGCGGCCGCCTGGCGCATCGGCAAGCGCACCCTGAAAAATCCCACCCTGATCGGCATCGCGCTGGCGGCCCTGCTCGCCATCGCCGTGCTGCACCTGCCCTTCCCCGCCATCGTGCTGGCCGCCGCCGTGGCGGGCGCACTGGGCGGGCGCTACCTGCCCCGCCATTTCCAGCTGGGCGGCCATACCGGCGACGCCAAGGCCAGTTATGGCCCGGCGCTGATCGACGACGACACGCCGACACCCGAGCATGCGCGCTTTTCCTGGCCGCGTCTGGCGCGTGTGCTGCTGATCGGCTGCGGCCTCGGCCTGCTGGTCTGGACCGCGCTGGCCGAACTGACGGGCGCTGCCCAGCCGCTGGCCCAGATGGGCTGGTTCTTCACCAAGGCCGCCCTGATGACCTTTGGCGGCGCCTACGCGGTGCTGCCCTATGTGTACCAGGGTAGCGTCGAGCATTTCCACTGGCTCACGGCCAGCCAGATGATCGATGGTCTGGCCTTGGGCGAAACCACGCCCGGCCCGCTGATCATGGTGGTCGCCTTCGTCGGCTATGTCGGCGGCTGGACCCATGACGTGCTGGGCGGCAATCTGGCCCTGGCCGGTCTGGCCGGCGCCAGCGTGGCGACCTTCTTCACCTTTTTACCCTCCTTCATCTTTATCCTGGCCGGCGGCCCGCTGGTGGAAGCGACCCGCGACAATCTGCGCATGACGGCGCCGCTGACGGCCATTTCGGCCGCCGTGGTCGGCGTCATCGTCAGCCTGGCGCTGTTCTTTGGCCAGCATGTGTTCTGGCAGGAAGCCCCGCAGGGACATTGGGATGTCGGCGCCATCGCCATCAGCGCGGCCGCCAGCATCGCCCTGCTGCGCTACCAGGCCGGCACCATCAAGTTGATACTGGCCTGTGCCCTGGCTGGCCTCGTGCTATCGTATCTCTCTTAGTGGCTACTTTAAGCAGTCGCTTCAATTAACACCAAAGCAATATTGCGAAATCCATGGCTGAAAAAATCATCATCGTGCCGGACCGCCGCACTGCGGCACCGGCCATTCCCACGCCGCTGGAACTAGCGACCGGCCGTGTAACGGATCAGCTTGCCCGACCGCTGCACGACTTGCGCATCTCGATCACCGACCGCTGCAATTTCCGCTGCGTCTATTGCATGCCCAAGGAAGTGTTCGACAAGGACTATAACTACCTGCCGCACAGCTCGCTGCTGACTTTCGAGGAAATCACCCGCATCGCCCGCCTCTTCATCGCCCATGGCGTGGAGAAAATCCGCCTGACCGGCGGCGAGCCGCTGCTGCGCAAGAACATCGAAAAGCTGATCGGCATGCTCAGCGCGCTCAAGACCAACAGCGGCAAGCCGCTCGACCTGACCCTGACCACCAACGCCGCCCTGCTGGCCAGGAAGGCCCAGTCGCTGCGCGACGCCGGCCTGCAGCGCGTGACGGTCTCGCTCGACGCGCTCGACGACGCCATCTTCAAGCAGATGAACGATGTCGACTTCGCCGTCGACGACGTGCTCAAGGGCATCGACATCGCCCACCAGGTCGGCCTCGGCCCGATCAAGATCAATATGGTGGTCAAGGGCGGCATGAACGACCAGCAAATCCTGCCGATGGCACGCCACTTCAAGAACACGCCCTACATCCTGCGCTTCATCGAATACATGGACGTGGGCGCTTCCAACGGCTGGAACCTGGACGAAGTGATACCGTCGAGCGAAGTGGTGCGCCGCATAGCCGCCGAGCTGCCGCTGGAAGCGGTGGCCGCCAACTACACCGGCGAGACCGCCACCCGCTACCGCTATGTGGACGGCAGCGGCGAGATCGGCCTGATCTCCAGCGTCTCGCATGCCTTCTGCGGCGACTGCACCCGCGCGCGCCTGTCCACCGAGGGCAAGCTCTACACCTGCCTGTTCGCCCATAGCGGCCACGACCTGCGCGCCCTGCTGCGCAAGGGCCACAGCGACGCCGAACTGTCGACCTTCGTGGCCCACCTGTGGCGCGCCCGCGGCGACCGCTATTCGGAGCTGCGCACCATCAACACCAGCGGCATCGACAAAGACCGCAAAAAGGTCGAGATGTCCTATATCGGAGGATAGTTTTGCCAGACACCAGCACAATCAGCGGCCTGATCCTTGCCGGCGGCCGCGGCAGCCGCATGGGCCGCGTCGACAAAGGCCTGCAGCCGTTTCGCGGCGCCACCCTCGCGGCCCATGTGCTGCGCCGCCTCGCACCCCAGGTCGGCGCCGTGCTGATCAACGCCAACCGCAACCTGCCCGCCTATGAGGCGCTCGGCTGCCCCGTGCTGGCCGACGAGCTGGGCGGCTACGAAGGTCCGCTGGCCGGCCTGCAAACCGGGCTAAGCCATTGCAGTACCGCCCTGCTGGCCACCGCGCCCTGCGATTCGCCCTTCCTGCCGGACAATCTGGTGGCGCGCCTGCATCAGGCCCTGCTGGAACAGCAGGCCGACCTGGCCGTCGCCGTGACCGAAGAGGCCGATGAAGCGGGCGTAGTCCGGCGCCAGCGCCACCCCGTCTTCAGCCTGCTCAAGACCGGCTTGCTGCCCCAGCTGAGCGCCTATCTGGCCAGCGGTGCGCGGCGCATGGACGGCTGGTATGGCAATATCAAGGTCGCCGAAGTGCTGTTCGACGACGCCAACGCCTTCCGCAACATCAATACCCTGGACGAACTGCAGCGCTTCGAGCGCGGCCAGGACGCCCCCACCCTGGCCGCCGCCCAGAGCTGCCTGGCCAGCCACGATCCCGAGGCGCTGCCGGTGCGCCAGGTGCAGCGCGTCATCGACGCCTTCATCGCGCCCATCCAGTCCTGCGAACAGGTGGCGCTGCGCGCCGCGCTCGACCGCGTGCTGGCGGCCGACATCATCTCCCCCATCAGCGTGCCGGCCCACGACAATTCGGCCATGGACGGCTACGCCCTGCGCGGCGCCGACCTGCCCGCCGATGCGCCGCGCGCCTTCAGCGTGGTCGGCAGCGCCTACGCGGGCCGCCCCAGCGACGTGAGCGTGGGCGCCGGCGAATGCGTGCGCATCATGACTGGCGGCGTGATGCCGGACGGCTGCGACACCGTGCTGCCGCAGGAACTGGCCGCCGCGATCGACGGCAACACAGTCACCATCGCGCCCGGCGTGATCCGCGCCGGCGACAACCGCCGCCTGAAGGGCGAAGACCTGATGGCCGGCAGCCCGGCGCTGGCCAAGGGCCGCATCGTGCGTCCGGCCGACCTGGGCCTGATCGCCTCGCTGGGACTGGCCGAAGTGCCGGTGCAGCGCCGCCTGCGGGTGGCCTTCTTTTCCACCGGCGACGAGCTGCGCTCGATCGGCGAGCCGCTGGCCGCCGGCTGCGTCTACGACAGCAACCGCTACACCCTGTACGGCATGCTGCTGCGGCTGGGCTGCGACGTGATCGACATGGGCATCGTCAAGGATGATCCGGTGGCGCTGGAAGCGGCGCTGCGCAGCGCCTGCGACAACGCCGACGCCATCGTCACCTCCGGCGGCGTCTCGGTCGGCGCGGCCGACTACACGCGCCAGATCATGGGCGCCATGGGCGAGGTCGCGTTCTGGAAGATCGGCATGCGCCCGGGGCGGCCGCTGGCCTTCGGCAAGATCGCCTCGAACGGGCGCAGCGCCTATCTGTTCGGCCTGCCCGGCAATCCGGTGGCCGTGATGGTGTCGTTCTACTTCTTCGCGCGCAATGCCCTGCTGCGCATGATGGGCGCCGACGCGCCGCTGCCGCTGCTGCGCGCGCGCTCGCAAGGCGCGCTGCGCAAGAAGCCGGGGCGCACCGAATTCCAGCGCGGCATACTCAGCACCAATGCCGAAGGCAATCCCCAGGTCTGCATCACCGGCGCGCAAGGCTCGGGCATTTTGCGCTCGATGTCGCAGGCCAACTGCATGGTGCTGCTGCACGAGGAACAAGGCAGCGTGGCCGCCGGCGACCTGGTCGACGTGATCCCGTTTGAGGGCCTGATTTAAACGCGACGGTAAAGGGCCGGCGACTCCAATTAAAACCCACGGCACAAATCTGGGGTCTGACCCGGCGGGTCAGACCCCGGCTCTTTGCCGTGGGTTCTAAAAACGGCGGCGGCACCTTGAAGTCAGCAGAGCGCCAGCGGCGCCTTGGCATCAGGGCTGCCCCAGGCGCGACAAGGCCTGCGCCGCATCGGCAAACAGCGCCGGATCTTTTTCGATCTTGCGGAAGGCCAGCCCCAGGCAGGCGCGCATGAAGGTGCTGTGCGCATAGCGCGTGACCTTGCTGTAATAGCGCTCGCTCAAACCGGTCACCATGGCCACGTAATCGTCCATCAAATCCGGCGCGATCGAAAAATTATCGTAGTTGATCACCGCCGCCACCTTGTGCCCCACCGGCTCGAGCAGCGCCACCACCCGCGCGCGGATCGCGTCGATAGTGGCCTGGTCGGCCACCTCGAAGCCCTCGAAATTGACGAACAGGCGGTCGCCGAGCACGTCATAGATCAGGCGCTGCTCCAAAGGCTGGGTCAGGAAGTCGGCACGCCAGCCCATCGCCGCCGGATCGAAGATGCGCGCATCCATCGTCTTCAGCCCGGGACTGATGGCCGGCTTGAAATCCATCCGCGCCAGAATATCGCGCTCGACATCGATGCCCGGCGCCACCTCGATCAGCTCCAGCCCGCCCGGCACCAGCCGGAACACGCAGCGCTCGGTAACGAACAGCGCCTGCTGGCCCCGTTTGGCCGCATATTCGCCGCTGTAGGTGCGCTGCTCGACCGCCTCGATGAATTTGCGTGCATCGCCCTCGCGCACAATGCACAACCGACCGCCCCGCACTTCCACCTGCAGACCGCACGCCATGAAGGTGCCGACAAACACCACCTTGCGCGCGTTCTGGCTGATATTGATGAAGCCGCCCGCCCCGGCCAGCCGGGTGCCGAATTTGCTGACGTTCAGATTGCCATGGCGGTCGGCCTGGGCCAGACCGAGGAAGGCCACGTCGAGTCCGCCGCCATCGTAAAAGTCGAACTGGTAGGGCTGGTCCAGGATCGCGTCCGCATTGGTGGCGGCGCCAAAGTTCAGGCCGCCGGCGGGAATGCCACCGATGGCGCCGGCCTCGGTGGTCAGGGTCAGCAGGTCCAGCAGTTTTTCCTCGGCCGCCACCGCCGCCACGCCCTCGGGCATGCCGATGCCCAGATTGACTACGCTGTTGGGCCGCAGCTCCATCAGCGCGCGCCGCGCGATGATCTTGCGCTCGTTCAGCGCCATCGGCGCCAGCGAGGACAGCGGCACCCGCAGCTCGCCGGCGAAGGCCGCGCTATACGGCTGGGCAAAGGTCTGCTGATGATACTGGGGCTGCTCGGCGACGACCACGCAATCGACCAGGATGCCGGGAATTTTGACCTGGCGCGGATTGAGCGTGCCGCGCTCGGCGATGCGCTCGACCTGCACGATGACGATGCCGCCCGAGTTGTGCGCGGCCATCGCGATGGCCAGCGCTTCCAGGGTCAGCGCCTCGCGCTCCATGGTCACATTGCCGTTGGCGTCGGCCGTGGTGCCGCGGATGATGCCGACGTGGATGGGCTGGGTCTTGTAGAACAGGTGTTCGCCGCCGCCCAGCGTGGTCAGCTCCACCAGGTCCTCGGTGGTGCGGGCGTTGACCTTGCCGCCGCCGTGGCGCGGGTCGACGAAGGTGCCCAGGCCCACATGGGTCAGCAGGCCGGGCTTGCCGGCCGCCGTGTCGCGGAACAGCTGGCTGATGACGCCCTGCGGCAGGTTATAGGCTTCGATCTGGTTGCTGGTGGCCAGCTGCTGCAGCCTGGGCACCAGGCCCCAGTGGCCGCCGATCACCCGCTTGAGCAGGCCGGCGTGGGCCAGATGGTTCAGGCCGCGCTCCTTGCCGTCGCCCTGCCCGGCCGCGTACACCAGGGTCAGATTGCAGGGATGGCCACCGCCCTCGGGCGCCAGATAGCGCTGCTCCAGCGCCACCGCGATATTCTCGGCAAAGCCGACGCCGACGAAGCCGCCGGTGGCGATGGTGTCGCCGTCGCGGATCAGGCCGACCGCGTCGGCCGCGCTGACGATCTTGTTGCGTTCGATGGCGGGCAGGCCGCTGTTGGCAAAATCGAGGCTACGACTGGGCATGCTGGTCTCCACAAATGCGGGCCGGGCTGCCGCTGGCGCCTGGTCTCCTGTTTGCCGGCCGCTTGCCGGAAGGGTTCCGGACGCGCCGATCCGCTGCTACGCTACATCCTGCTCGGCGCCATCGGCATCCTGCCCCAGCAGCAACTGCGCCTGCTCGCTGGGCAAGGCTTCCACCGACTTGAGCTTGCGCGCCATCTGGCGGCTGCGCACTTCGGCCGTTTCGATATTGCGCGCCGCCTTCTCCAGCGTGGTGCGGGTCGCGGCCAGCACATCGCCGAACTTGCCGAACTCGGTCTTGACCGCGCCCAGCACCTGCCACACTTCCGACGAGCGCTGCTCCAGCGCCAGCGTGCGAAAGCCCATCTGCAGGCTGTTGAGCAGGGCCGACAAGGTCGACGGCCCGGCAATGCTGATCCGGTGCAGCCGCTGCAATTCATCGGCCAGGCCGGGACGGCGCATCACTTCAGCATACAAGCCCTCGGTGGGCAAGAACAGGATCGCGAAATCGGTGGTATGCGGCGGCGCAAGGTATTTGTCGGCGATGGTGCGCGCTTCCCCGCGCACGGCGCGCTCGAGCTCGCGCCCGGCCAGCGCCACACCCTCGGCGTCGGCCCGTTCGGCCGCGTCCAGCAGGCGTTCGTATTGCTCCTTGGGAAATTTGGCGTCGATCGGCATCCACACCGGCGCACCGCCTTCGCGCTGGCCCGGCAGCTTCAGGGCGAACTCGACCCGGGCACCGCTGCCGGGAATCGTCTCGACGTTCTTGCCATACTGTTCAGGCGTGAGCACCTGCTCGAGCAGCATTTCCAGCTGTACCTCGCCCCAGGTGCCGCGCGTCTTGACATTGGTCAGCACCCGTTTCAGGTCACCCACGCCCAGCGCCAGCTGCTGCATCTCACCCAGGCCCTGATGGACTTTTTCCAGCCGCTCCGACACCTGGCGGAACGATTCGGACAGGCGCGTCTCCAGTGTGGCGTGCAGTTTCTCGTCGACCGTCTTGCGCATTTCTTCGAGCCGCGCGCCGTTGTCGGCCTGCAGATCCTTGATGCGGGCCTCCAGCGTGGCGCGCACTTCCAGCATGCGCTGGGCATTCGATTCGGTCAGCGTCGCCAGGGTCTGCTGCATCGCCTCGGCGAAATGCTTCAGGCTGCGCGCCTGTTCCTCGCGCCCGCTCTGGGCCTGTACATCGATCTGGCGCCGCATCGCGTCGAGCAGCTGCTGGGTCGCGACCTGGTTCTGGGCCAGCATTTGCGCCATTTCCTGGCGCCCCGACTGGGCGCTGGCCTGCATTTGCAGGCGCAGCTCGCGCTCGACCCGCTCGATCGGCGCGGCGATGCCGGCACCGGCGCCGCCGCGGGAACGCAGCAGGGCGAACACCTGCAGCGCCAGCATCAGCAGCGCCACGGCCAGCAGAACAAAAAATTCGAGTTGGCTCATGGACTCAATCGGGCTTGTTGCGCATCCAGTCGGCGGTCTGGTAGAACGATTCCATCAGACGCAATCGCAGCGATTCCTCGATGCCCACGTCCTCCATCGCCCAGGCCATGGCGCGCAGCCACTGGTCGCGCTCCTGGGTGCCGATGGCAAAGGGCATATGGCGCATGCGCAGGCGCGGGTGGCCGAAGCGTTCGATATACGCGTCCGGCCCGCCCATCCAGCCGCTGAGGAACCAGAACAGGCGGTCGCGCGCGTTGTCCAGCGTGGGCGGATGCACAGCGCGCAGCAGGGCGAACTCGGCTTCCAGTTCCATCAGGTCGTAAAAGCGGTCGACCATCTCGCGTACGCGGGTTTCGCCGCCGATGGTGTCGTAAAGGGAGAGAGGTTCAGTCATAACTGCCATGATACCGCAGCGGCGCGTGGCGACGAAGACCGTATGAATACGGTCAGGACCGTCACGCCGCCGCGGCCGTTTTGCACCCTATACGAGCGCCAGCTTGCGTTGGCGGCGGGTGGACGACCAGCTCTCTAGCGCCACCTGCTCGCGGATCGCGGCGCAGCCGGCCAGGATCTGCATCAGCTGCTCGCCAGACAGCCCCGCGTTCAGGGTCAGGCGCACCAGCGAGCGGTTCTTCGGGGTGGCCGGCGCGCAAAACATCGCGCCGTAAATGCCCTGGCGTTCCAGCGCCTTGCGCAGCGCCAATGTTTTCGGCTCCACCCCGGCCTCCAGCGCGATGATCTGCTCGCTGCCATCGTCGATGTGATAGCCCAGCGTGCTCAGCCCGGCGCGCACCTCCCTGGTGATACGGTGCAGCGCGGCGCGGCGCTCGTCGGCCGCCGCCACGAAGTCCAGCGCCGCGTCGAACCAGGCCAGTTCATGGCTCAGCAGGCAGGAGCTGAAGATGGCTGGCCGCGATTCGGACAGGAAATAGCCCTTGAAATGGCTGGAACAGCTGATGAAGCCGGCCCGTCCCGCAAAGGCCTTGGCCAGCGAGGCGGTGCGGAAATGCACGCGCCCGCTCAAGCCCGCTTGCGCCACCAGCCCGGCGCCGCGCGGCCCGTGCGTGCCCAGCGAATGGGATTCATCGACGATCAGGATGCTGCCGCTGTGCTCGGCCAGCTCGACCAGCGCCTCCAGCGGCGCCAGGCTGCCATTGGTGCTGTACAGCGAATCGACCACGATCAGGCCGCGCCCGTGCTTGGCCAGCTGGCGCTGCAGATGCTCCATATCGTTGTGCAGGAAGGAAATCGGCGTCGCGCCGGCCGATTGCACGCCCTCCCACAGCGAGGCATGGGCCTGCATGTCCAGGTACACCGGAATGCCGGGGCCGGCCAGCGCCTGCACCAGGCCGACGTTGGCAGCCCAGCCCGATTGCGTCAGAATGCCGTCCTCGGCGCCCAGGAAGGCCGCGAATTTGCGCTCCAGCCGCTGCTGCGCGCTGCCTTCCTGCAAATACACGGCCGACATCAGCAATTCGCCCTGACTGTGCTCGAGCGCGCGCACCTGGGCTTGCACCAGCGCCCGCTCGCCCGCCAGGCATAGATAGTCATTTCCGGCCAGGAAAACCGCGTCCGCCGGGGTCGGCTGCCAGGCATGGGGATGCTCGCCGCCCAACAGTTGCTCAATTCGAGTGACATAGTGTTGGTTCATGCGGTGAACGACAAAATCCGGCATGCAATGTTCGGCACGGAAGATGGCGGGAATCGATTTCAGGGCGTTTTGAGTTGTGGTTGGCATGGTTTTCCTCTTTGGGAATGCTTGTTTTAAATGAACTACTGTCTCGACCATGAGGCAGCCCCCCCTTCCCGCGATTGATACGGATCAACTGATATTCAGATACTGCCTAGCGCGTTGTAATTTAAGGTCATCATGGAAACTTGACGAAAATCAAAAATAACCATGGGACAAGGTCTCCACGAGCGATGGAAGCGCGGACAGCAGCGGCTGGTACAGTCGCTGCTGCACTACCACAGCCGCGACGACCATGCGACCGCGCGCGTCTTGCTGCTGGCGGGGATCGGTACCGTCTGCATGCCGCTGTATTACGTGTTCTGGCAGTACTTCTTCCCCCAGCACTACGAGAATGCGCCGCTGCGCCTGATCGGCGTGGTGCTGTGCGTCATCGGCCTGTTCGCGCGCGGCTTCAGCAAATACTGGCTCGACGTCTATCTGTTCGTCGCCCTCAGTTATATCTTTCCCTTTTTCTTCACCTTCATGTTTCTGATGAACGATGCGTCCGGCGTGTGGAGCGAGTCGCTGCTGGTGGGGGTGATCGTGCTATTTCATTTCGACACCAGCCTGGCCTTGCGCACCTATCTGACCGGCACCGCGCTGGCCTGCGCCGCCGTCGCCCTGCTGGGCCAGGGCGACGTGCTGCTACACCCGGGCACGCTGCAGCAGTTGCCGATTCATCTGTTCATGATCGCCGCCCTGTCGGTGGCCAAGGTCAGCCGCAATGTGCTGGCGCAGGAAAAACTGGCCGGCCTCGGTGCCGGCCTGGCCACCGTGGCGCACGAGCTGCGCACCCCGCTGGCCAGCGTGGACGCCAATGTGCGCGGCCTGTTCCGCCTGCTGCCCGGCGCCCCCGCGCCCGCCAAGACCGACCAGCTGGCCCTGCTCGACGCGCTGTCGCGGATCCAGTTCGAGGTGCGCCATATGAACCATATGATCGACCTGTTCCTGCTCAGCGCCACCGCCGTCAAGCGCAATCTGGCGCCGACCGAGAGGGTGTCGATGGAGGCGATGGTCAGTTCGGTGCTGCGGCGCTATCCCTTTACCAGCCAGGCGCAGCAGCGCAGCGTGGCGCTGGAAGTGCGCGCCAATTTCGAATTTTCCGGCCAGAGTGAGCTCTCCGTGGTGATCCTGCTCAATCTCTTGCGCAACGCGCTCAAGGCCGTGGCGCGCGCCGGCAAGGGCCGCGTGCGCATCATCATCGATGGCGCGCGCGGCAATCCGCGCCTGCTGTTCATCGATACCGCCTGCGGCGTCGCGCCGCGCAATCTTCCGCTGATTTTCCGGCGCTTTTATTCCTTTCCGCCGCACAATGGCACCGGCATCGGCCTGGCCCTGTGCAAGGAAATCATGGAAGCGTGGCAAGCCAGCATCCACTGTGTTTCGCGCGAATCAGCGTATGCGATTTTTGTGCTGGAATTCCCCAAGTATCGACCTTCCCTACCAGGTGAACTATGAAAATGCCCGTCTATACCCATCCGACCCTGACTGTGCTGGTTGACGACAGCGACTCCTTCCTCAAGAGCATGTCGTTCCAGCTCGACCCCATGCTGGCGAGCCGGACCTTCCACGACACCAGCACGGCACTGGACTGGCTCAACAGCAGCGTGCAGCGCGATGACGTGCCCATGCACATCAACTTCGACACCCAGAACCAGGCCGCCGACCAGTGCAATGTGGCCGTCGACCTCGAGCGCATCTACCGCATCAGCGAGCAGCGCCGCCGCTTCGCCACGCCCTCGGTGCTGGTGGTCGACTATTCGATGCCGCAGATGAACGGGCTGGAGTTCTGCCAGGCGGTCCAGCACCTGCCGTGCAAGAAGATTCTGTTCACCGGCGCCGCCGACGAGAAGATCGCCGTGACCGCCTTCAACCGCGGCCTGATCGACCGCTACATCAAGAAGAGCGACGACAAGGCCCTGGACATTCTGGAACGCGAAATCATCACGCTGCAAAAGGATTACTTCGCCGCCCAGTCGGAAACGCTGAGCGAGCTGGTGATGCTGCACAACTACCATTTCCTGTCCGACCCGGCGATGGCCGCCGTGGTGGAGGAACTGGGCCGGCGCATGGGTTTTGTCGAGCACTACATCTTCCCCAACCCGACCGGCATCCTGTTCATCGACAAGCAGGGCAAGACCATGCTGATGATGATCGAGACGGAGAAAGGCATGTACGCGCAATACGAGATCGCGCGCGACAGCGACGCCCCGCCCTCGCTGCTCAATGCCCTGCTGGAGCGGCGCGTGCTGCCCTTCTTCTCGGACGCCGATGGCGACGGCATGTATGCCAGCGCCGTGGGCGACAACTGGCACCGCTATTGCGCGGCGCCCCAGGTGTGCTATGGACGGGAAGTGTATTACTGGGCCTTGTTCGAGCTGCCGCCGCACTACTTCGACGCCGCGCCGCTGTCCTTCAGCCAGTTCCAGCAGGAATTGGGGGCGCAGTCGCTGGTGGCGGCCTGAGCTGGCGACGGCCTCGGTTGGAAGGCCGCTTGTGCGAGCGGGCCGCCGGCGTCAAGCCAAAACCCACGGCGTAACCCTGGGGTCTGACCCGCCGGGTCAGACCCCGGCTCTTTGCCGTGGGTTTTAAAAGCGTCGCAGGCGCCTAAGCCTTACATCTCAAGCATCAAACCCTCAACCTCAAGCCTCGCGCAGCGTCTGCAGCGGCGGCTGTCCCAGCACCTTGCGCAAACTCAGCCACCCGCCCACCATCGCGCACAGCATGCCGGCAAGCAGACCGGCCACCCACACCACCGGACTGAAACTCCATTCAAACTTGAACTGGTAAGTCGCCAGCGCCCAGCCCATCGCCGCCGCCGCGCTGGCCGCCAGCAAGCCGGACAGCGACCCCACCAGCGCGAACTCGATCAGTTGCGCCTGCGCCAACTGCCTGCGGGTCGCCCCCAGCGCACGCAGCAGCCCCGACTCGCGGCTGCGCTCATCATGCGAACCCATCAGCGCCGCATACAGCACCAGCACGCCGGAAGCCAAGGTAAAGGCGAACAGGAATTCCACCGCCGTCACCACCTGGTCCAGCACGGCCTGGATCTGGCGCAGCAGGCCGCCCACATCGATCACCGTCAGGTTCGGATAGCTGCGCGTGAGCGCATTCATCGCCTCGCCCTGCCCGGACGGCAAATGGAAGGCCGTGATCCAGGTCTGCGGCGTCTCGGCCATCGCGCGTGGATTGATGATGACGAAGAAATTGACCCGCATCGACCCCCACTCCAGCTTGCGCAAGCTGGTGATGCGCGCCTCCACCAGCTGGCCGGCGATGTCGAAGCGCAGGCTGTCGCCCAGCTTCAGCCCCAGCGTCTTGGCGATGCCCGCCTCCACCGACGCTTCCGGCGCCCCTTCCTTGTCGGCATACCAGCTGCCGGCGGCAATCCGGTTGCCGGTCTGCATCTGCGCCATCGTCGACAGATTAAATTCGCGCTCGGCCAGGCCGCGCGCGCGGTCTTCGCGGTAGGTATCGGCCGTGATGGCCTTGCCGTTCACGGCCGTCAGCCGGCCCCGTATCATCGGATACATGGGCGCACTGGCGGCGCCGGCCTGCGCCAGACGTTTGGCCACATCGGCCTGCTGCTCGGGCTGGATATTGATGATGAAGCGGTTGGGCGCGTCCGGCGGCGTGGCATTGCGCCAGGCCAGCATCAGATCGCCGCGCACCACGGTCAGCACCAGCAGGGCCATCAAGCCCAGCGCCAGCGCCACGATCTGCACCACGGTCGCGCCCGGACGGCGCTGCAGCGAGGTGATCGCGAAGCGCCAGCTCTGCAGGTTCACCAGCCCGCGTACCCGCTTCAGGGAAGCCAGCCCCAGCCAGCCCACCAGCGCGAACAGCGCGAATGCGGCCAGGAAACCCAGTCCCGTGTACAGCGCCAGCTGGGCATCGCCGGCCTGCCACAGCAGCAGCAAGGTGAAACTGGCCAGGCCCAGTCCGTAAGTGGCCAGCGCCAGCGGTTTCGGGCCATCCTGCTCGCGCCGGATCACGCGGTTGTGCGGCACATTGCGCAGTTGCAGTATCGGCGGCAAGGCAAAACCCAGCAGCAAGAGCATGCCGGTGGCCACGCCATGCAGGGCCGGCGCCAAGCTCGGCGCCGGCAATGCGGCGGCCACCAACTTGCCCAGCACTTCGAGCAGCACATAATGGCCGGCGAAACCGACCGCCACGCCCAGCACGCTACCGGCCAGGCCGACCAGCAGGAATTCGATCAGGTACATCGCCGTCACCTGATTCTGCGTCAGGCCCAGGCAGCGCAGCATGGCCACCGCGTCCAGGTGGCGCTGCATATAGCGGCGCGCCGCCATCGCCACGGCCACCGCCGCCAGCATCGCCGACAGCAGGCCCACCAGCGACAGGAAGCGGTCGGCCCGGTCCAGCGTGGCGCGCATTTCCGGGCGCCCCGTTTCCAGCGAATCGATGCGTACACCCTTGATGCCCTCGTCCTTGATGCGCGCCTGCACCCATTGCTCGAAGGCGCTCACGGCCGCCATCTGTTCCAGCGTGGGCGCGGCCACCAGCAGGCGGTAGCCTACCCGCGCGCCCGGCTGGATCAGGCCGGTGGCGTCCAGGTCGGCCAGCGGCAGGATCACGCGCGGCGCGAAGTTCATGAAGGAAGCGCCGCGGTCCGGTTCGGACGCGATCAGCTGGGCAATGCGGAAGGACTTGTCGCCCAGGGTCAGCTCGGCGCCGATCCCGGTCTTCAGGCTGTTGAGCAGGCCGGCGTCGACCCAGACCGTGCCGCTGGCCGGAATCCCTTGCGCGGGCGCGCCTTCGCTCAGCTCGGCCTGTTCGGGCGAGGTGGTGATCTTCAGCTTGCCGCGCAGCGGGTAGCCGGGGCCGACCGCTTTCAAGGCCCCCAACTGGGCGCGCGACTGTTCGCCCACGCCGGCCTGGGCCATGCTGGGGAAGGTCACCGTATCGGTCAGGATCAGGCCGCGCCGCTGCGCTTCGGCGCGCCAGGCGGGCGCGATCGGCAGGTCGGCGTTGATGACCAGGTCGGCGCCCAGCAACTGGTGGGCATCGCGTTCCAGGCCGGTGCGCAGGCGGTCGATGAAGAAGCCCGCCGCCGACAGCGCGGCCACCGCCACCGTCAGCGCCACCAGCAGGAAACGCAACTGGCCGGCGCGCCAGTCGCGCGCGGTCATACGGAGGGCTTGTCTGAACATGGGGGAATCCGGTGAAGGTGGCTGGCGCGGGTGCGCAGAGGCGAAAATGGGGGCGGATCGCCCCTCTTTCAAGATGTGGCAGTCAGCGGGCCGCTGGCGGCAATTTTAAACCCAGGGCGTAACCCTGGGGTCTGACCCGGCGGGTCAGACCCCGGCTCTTTGCCGTGGGTCTTAAACACGGCGTGGCGCGCTTACCTTGGCGACATCACATCAGACCGCGGCGAAGTAGGCATCGACCTCATCAAGGAAGGCCTGCTTCTGCCCGGCCGGCAAAAACGCCGCGCTGAAACTGTTGCGCGCCAGCCGCTGCGCATGCGACAAGCCCAGCGGCAGCGCGTCGAAGGTGGCGAAGAAGTTTTCATTCAGATAGCCGCCGAAATAGGCCGGATCGTCGGAGTTCACGGTCGCCACCAGGCCGGCGTCGAGCAGGCTCAGCAGATTATGCTGTTCCATCTTGTCGAACACGCGCAGCTTGATGTTCGACAGCGGACACACCGTCAGGGCGATCTGCTCGCGCGCCAGCCGCGCCGTCAGCGCGGCATCCTCCAGGCAGCGCACGCCATGGTCGACGCGCTCCACTTTCAGCAGATCGAGCGCGGTTTCAATATACGCCGGTGGGCCTTCTTCGCCCGCGTGGGCCACCAGATGGAAGCCCAGCTCCTTGCAGCGCGCAAACACGCGCGCAAATTTTTCCGGCGGATGGCCGACCTCGGAGGAATCGAGGCCAATGCCGATGAACTTGTCACGGAAAGGCAGCGCCGCCTCCAGCGTGGCAAAGGCGTCCTCTTCGGACAGGTGGCGCAGGAAACACAGGATCAGGCTGGCGCTGACCGGGCTGTCCTGGCAGGCGCGATAAATGCCATCGATGACCGTCTGCATGGGCACGCCGCGCGCCGTATGGGTCTGCGGGTCGAAGAAGATCTCCGTATGGCGCACATTGTCGGCCGCCGCGCGCGCCAGATAGGCCGCCGTCATATCGTAGAAATCCTGCTCCTGCAGCAGCACGCTGGCGCCGGCATAGTAAATGTCGAGGAAGGATTGCAGATCGCTAAACGCATAGGCGGCGCGCAACGCCTCCACACCCGGATAGGCCAGCTTGACCCGGTTGCGCTCGGCTAGCGCGAAAATCAATTCCGGTTCCAGCGAGCCTTCGATATGGATATGCAATTCGGCTTTGGGCATGCCCTGCAGCACGGCGCGCAATTGATCATTCATCATTGTTCTGGTCCTTTAAATCGGTAGGTTCAAGCCACATTATGGAGCCATCTTAACGCATGCGCGAGCGCCCTTGCCGTGCCCGTTTTCGGCGGTGCGACGATGGATTGACGGCTGAGGCAAAATCGCATCGTGCACACAGTGCTCGGCACACTCGCGGCAGGCGTGATACTGTGGCGTAAACGCGCACGAAAAATGCTGAAAATGTCATAGATTTTCGATAAATTTCTTGAATTTTATCTTTTATAATCAATGGCTTACGCAATAGTATTAACGATATTACGACATATCTTTTGACTTCCTGCGGCAATAGAGCAATAATAAATTTCATAGACGTAAGATGCGTTACGACGAACACACAAAATGCCGGCAAACATCCTTCGCCGGCCATAAAAACGTCAGCTCCGCGGCATGGGCAATCCATGCCACCACAGGGACGCTGACTGAAGATAAAACATAATGATTGCCAGGAGTACGCAAAGACAAAGGGCAAGGCAGCAGACGGCAGCAAAGCCATCGACAGTGGACGAGTAGGCCTACATTAAAGGACATTCAAATGACCATTTTTGACAACTACGCAGCACGCTACGAACGCACCAAAGAAGAAGAAATGTCCATGACGGAATATCTTGCCCTGTGCAAGAAGGACCGGCTCACCTACGCGAGCGCTCCCGAGCGCATGCTGGCAGCGATCGGGGAACCCACCCTGGTCGATACCCGCAACGACACCCGCCTGTCCCGCATCTTCGCCAACAAGGTCATCAAGATCTATCCGGCCTTCCGCGAGTTCTACGGCACCGAGGAAGTGATCGAGCAGGTCGTCTCCTACTTCCGCCACGCGGCCCAGGGCCTGGAAGAACGCAAGCAGATCCTGTATCTGCTCGGTCCGGTCGGCGGCGGTAAATCGTCGATCGCCGAAAAGCTCAAGTCGCTGATGGAACATGTGCCCTTCTATTGCCTCAAAGGCTCGCCCGTCAACGAGTCGCCGCTGGGCCTGTTCAACGAGGAAGAAGACGGCGTCATCCTTGAAGAAGACTACGGCATCCCGCGCCGCTACCTGCGCAACATCCCCAGCCCCTGGGCGGTCAAGCGCCTGCACGAATTTAACGGCGACATCAACCAGTTCCGCGTGGTCAAGCGCTACCCTTCCGTGCTCAAGCAGATCGCCATTTCCAAGACCGAACCGGGCGACGAAAACAACCAGGATATTTCCTCGCTGGTCGGCAAGGTCGATATCCGCAAGCTGGAAGACTATTCGCAGGACGATCCGGACGCCTACAGCTACTCCGGCGGCCTGTGCCTGGCCAACCAGGGCTTGATGGAATTCGTCGAGATGTTCAAGGCCCCGATCAAGGTGCTGCACCCGCTGCTGACGGCCACCCAGGAAGGCAACTACAAGGGGACCGAGGGCTTCGGCGCGATTCCCTTCGACGGCATCATCCTGGCCCACTCGAACGAGTCGGAATGGAAGACGTTTAAAAACAACCGCAACAACGAGGCTTTCCTCGACCGTATCTACATCGTCAAGGTGCCGTACTGCCTGCGCGTCACCGACGAGATCAAGATCTACGACAAGCTGGTGGCCAATTCCTCGCTGTTCCAGGCCCCTTGCGCGCCCGGCACGCTGAAAATGATGGCCCAGTTCGCGATCCTGTCGCGCCTGAAGGACCCGGAGAACTCCAGCATCTTCAGCAAGATGCTGGTCTACGATGGCGAAAACCTCAAGGACACCGATCCCAAGGCCAAGTCGATGCACGAGTATTCCGACTACGCCGGCGTGGACGAGGGCATGAACGGCCTGTCGACCCGCTTCGCCTTCAAGATCCTGTCCAAGGTCTTCAACTTCGACAATACCGAAGTGGCGGCCAATCCGGTACACCTGCTGTATGTGCTGGAGCAGCAGGTCGAACGCGAGCAATTCCCGCCGGAAACCGAGCAGAAGTACTTCTCGTATATTAAAGAGCACCTGGCCCAGAAATACGTCGAGTTCATCGGCAAGGAGATCCAGACCGCCTACCTGGAAAGCTATTCCGAGTATGGCCAGAACATCTTCGACCGCTATGTGACCTTCGCCGACTTCTGGATCCAGGATCAGGAATTCCGCGATCCGGATACCGGCGAGAGCTTCGACCGCGAATCGCTCAACAATGAGCTGGAAAAGATCGAGAAGCCGGCCGGCATCTCGAACCCCAAGGACTTCCGCAACGAAATCGTCAACTTCGGTTTGCGGGCCCGCGCGAATAATGGCGGTAAGAATCCTTCCTGGACCAGCTACGAGAAATTCCGCACCGTGATCGAGAAGAAAATGTTCTCGAACACCGAGGAACTGCTGCCCGTGATCTCCTTTAACGCCAAGGCCAGCGCCGAGGACGCCAACAAGCACGCCGACTTCGTCGCGCGCATGGTGGAAAAAGGTTACACGGCCAAGCAAGTCCGGCTGCTGTGCGAATGGTATCTGCGTGTGAGGAAGTCGTCCTAAGGGGGCCGTGGGCGGATGCGCAAGCATCCACAGCGGGCCGGGGCGCGACGCGCCCCGGCCTGACCCGAGTGCCACACCAATAGTAGCAGGAGGCATCTTTTGACTTACCTCATCGACCGGCGTTTGCAAGGCAAGAACAAATCTGCGGTCAACCGTGAACGCTTCCTACGGCGTTACAAGGCCCAGATCAAGGATGCGGTGGGACGCGCCATCAAGGGGCGCTCCATCACCGATATTGAAAACGGCGAGAAGGTCTCCATCCCCGTCAAGGACGTGGGAGAACCCTCGTTTGGCCACGCCCACGGCGGCGTGTGGGAAACCATCAATCCGGGCAACCAGGAATACCAGAAGGGCGATCTGATCAATCGTCCCAAGGGCGGCGGCGGCGCCGGGCGCGGCAAGGCCGGCAATTCCGACCAGATGACCGAAGACGACTTCATCTTCGAGCTGTCGCGCGAAGAATTCATGAATTACTTCTTCGAGGATCTTGAGCTGCCGCACATGATCAAGACCCAGCTGACCGCCACCACCGAGTTCAAGAACCAGCGCGCCGGCTACAATATGTCGGGCACGCCGTCCAACATCCACGTGCTGCGCTCGCTGCGCGGCGCGCTGGGGCGGCGCATCGCCGTCGGCGGCAGTTCGCGCAAGCGCCTGATCGACGCCGAGAACGAGCTCGAAACCCTGCTGCTGGCCGGCGCCCCCCTCAACGATCCCATCGTCGTCGAGCTCAAGCGCCTGATCCACCATCTGCACACCCGCCTGCTGGCGATCCCCTTCATCGACCCGTTCGACTTGCGATACAGCAATAGGATCAAAGTGCCCAAGCCGATGACCCAGGCCGTGATGTTCTGCATCATGGACGTGTCGGGCTCGATGGACGAGACCCGCAAGGACACGGCCAAGCGCTTCTTCATCCTGCTCTACCTGTTCCTCAAGCGCGCCTACGACAAGATCGAAGTGGTCTTCATCCGCCACCACACGGCCGCGGCCGAGGTCAACGAGGAAGAATTCTTCCATTCGCGCGAGTCGGGCGGCACCGTGGTCTCGTCGGCGCTGCATCTGCTCGACAAGATCATCGAGGAACGCTTCGGCGCCGGCCAGTGGAACAGCTATGTGGCCCAGGCTTCCGACGGCGACAACTGGGACAACGATTCCGTACTGTGCCGCCAGCTCCTGGTCAACACCATCATGCCCAAGGTGCAGTACTACACCTATGTCGAGATCACCGACGGACCGCCACAAAACCTATGGGAGCAATATTCGCAGGTGCCCGATCATCACCCGCATTTCGCCATGCAAAAAATAGTCACGCCGGCCGATATCTATCCGGTGTTCCGTGAACTGTTCAAGAAGCAGCCGAAATAATGAACCAGATGACGAAAAAGCCGCGCCACCCGCGCGCCCTGCCGGAACAGTCGGAATGGACGTTCGAACTGATCGAGCAGGCCCACGAAGAAATTCGCCGCGTTGCCGAAGGCTTCGGCCTGGACACCTATCCGAATCAGCTCGAAATCATCACCGCCGAGCAGATGATGGATGCCTATACCTCGGTCGGCATGCCGGTATCCTATAACCACTGGTCCTTCGGCAAGCATTTCCTGTCGACGGAAAAAGGCTACAAGCGCGGGCAGATGGGCCTGGCGTACGAGATCGTCATCAACTCCAATCCCTGCATTGCCTATTTAATGGAGGAAAACAGCCTGACGATGCAGGCGCTGGTCATCGCGCACGCCGCCTATGGCCATAATTCCTTCTTCAAGGGCAACTATCTGTTCCGCACCTGGACCGATGCCGACGCCATCGTCGACTATATGGTGTTCGCCAAGAACTATATCGCCGAGTGCGAGCAGCGCCACGGCATCGACGCGGTCGAACTGCTGCTCGATTCCTGCCATGCGATCCAGAACTACGGGGTGGACCGTTACAAGCGTCCGGCCAAGCTGTCGATGGCCCAGGAGCGGGCCCGCCAGAAGGAACGCGAAGCCTATGTGCAGTCGCAGATCAACGAGCTGTGGCGCACCCTGCCGCGGCGCGAGGAAGAGGAAGTCAACAAGGCCGCGCCGCGCTTCCCGCCCGAGCCCGAGGAAAACCTGCTGTACTTTATCGAGAAGTACGCCCCGCTGCTCGAACCCTGGCAGCGCGAGATGGTGCGCATCGTGCGCAAGATCTCGCAGTACTTCTATCCGCAGCGCCAGACCCAGGTCATGAACGAGGGCTGGGCCACCTTCTGGCACTACACCATCCTCAATCAGCTCTATGACGAGGGCGTGGTAGCCGATGGCTTCATGATGGAGTTCCTCAAGAGCCATACCAATGTGGTCTACCAGCCGCCGGTCAACAGCCCTTATTACAGTGGCATCAACCCCTACGCCCTGGGCTTCGCCATGATGACCGACATCCGCCGCATCTGCGAGGACCCGACGCCCGAGGACCGCGAATGGTTCCCGGACATCGCCGGCAGCGACTGGCGCAAGACGCTCGACTTTGCGATGCGCAATTTCAAGGACGAGAGCTTCATCGCCCAGTACCTGTCGCCCAAGCTGATACGCGAGTTCCACTTCTTTGCCGTGCTCGACGACGACAATAACGAGAAGCTGGCCATCTCGGCGATCCACGACGACCTGGGCTACCGCTATGTACGCCAGCAACTGGCCGAACAGTACAACTTGGGCAACCGCGAGCCCAATATCCAGGTCTGGTCGGTCAATACCCGCGACGACCGCGCCCTGACGCTGCGCCACACGCAGTTCCAGCGCCGCCCCCTGAACCAGCAGGCCAACGAAGTACTCAAGCACGTGGCGCGCCTGTGGGGCTTCGACGTCCACCTCGAAACGGTGTCCCCCAGCGGCGAAGTGGTCAGCACTTTGGAAGTCAAGCGCGAGAAGCGCGCCCGTAACGCCTGATTTCAGGCACCATCCCCTCACTACCCTCCACTGCGGGCGCTCAGGCGCCCGCAGTGGTATGCATGGCTTGCGCCGCGTGTCAACATTATTTTTCAGGCATGCGACCGGTCCAGTCGAAATTAATTCCACCGAAGCAACAGAATGCACCAAATTTTACGTTCTTAAGCCTCATTTAAGGAACATAAAAATCGGTGATTTGCAATATCGGAGAACTTAATAGGACTATAGAAGTTTTCTCCCCAAAAAAGTGCCGAAATCACTTGCTTTTTGTGCTAACTCGGTGCCTTTGTCGAAAAAGAAGATTGGTCTGGCAGCAGCTAAGCGCATGAAATTTAACCGGTTTTAGGCTTGAAAATTCTATGTAATTTCGAGATTCTGTAGGTATAATTCGCCGACGTCCCGGATGCGACTGTTGTTTTGCGTCGTTATTTTGGGGTTTAGTAGCAACAAAAAAAGAGTTGGTATTGGAGAAAGCAGGCATGAATTTCACGCACAACGAGAAGAGCACCGGGAAGAACTTTACAGGCATCACCATTGTCGTTTTGTTGCACATGCTGGTGGCCTACGGAATCGTGTCGGGCTTGGGCAAACGTTTGGTAACCAAAATGATCGAACCGGTGGAGACCAAGATCATTGAAGAAGTCAAACCGCCGCCACCAAAAGAGCTCCCGCCACCGCCGCCACCGCCGGAAATGAAAGCGCCACCGCCGCCTTTCATCCCGCCAGTGGAAGTGAACGTGCAGCAGCCGCCGCCACCGCAAAACGTGCTCGCCAACGCGACCAACGTCAAACCGGCGACGAACGAACTGCAAAAGCCGGCACCGGCAGCACCGCCTGCGCCGCCAAGCACGGCCAAGGTGGCCAATGTGGCCGCCGTGGTGGACATGAGCACTTGCGCCAAACCGGAGTATCCGAAATCGTCGCTGCGTAATGAGGAGACCGGTACGGTTAACTTGCAGTTCCTGATCGGGGTCGATGGGCACGTGGTCAAGGCCGATGTCGTGAAGTCAAGCGGCTTCCGTGATCTGGACCGGGCAGCAGTTGCAGCACTGAGCAAATGCCGCTTCAAACCAGGCATGGTCGACGGCAAACCGGAACAGTCGGTAGCGCCAGTGCAGTACGTCTGGACGCTGGATTAAACCGAGGCAGCAGCACCGTCTCACTTAAATTTCGTTGTTAACAATATATTCAGCGATCTGATTATTTTATCAATTTGGAGGAAGCATGTTTAAGAATACCCGTTTGTCCGCTGTACTGGCCGCTGTGCTGTTTTCGGTAACCGCAGCCACCGCCCTGGTCAGCGCTCCAGCCTTCGCTGATGCGCCTGCCTCGGCCGCCGCTTCGGCACCAGCAGCTGCGCCGGCAGCGGATGCGGCAGCTGCTCCTGCTGCTGAAGCGGTCGCTTCGGCCCCGGCCGCCAAGGCTGAGAAGGAAGAAGTCGAAAACCCATTCGGTTTCGAAGCGGTATGGAACGGCGGCTTCGTCTCCCGCGGCACCCTGATCATCCTGTCGCTGATGTCCATGGGTTCGTGGTACATCATCGTCACCAAACTGATCGACCAGATGAAAATCTTCAAACAGTCGAAAGAAACCAGCGCCAAATTCTGGAAAGCGCCTTCGATCGCTGCCGGTTCGGCATCGCTGACCGACGGTTCGCCTTTCCGCTTCATCGCTGAAACCGGCACCAAGGCCACCGTGCACCACGACGGCGCCCTGCTGGAACAAATCGATCTGTCGACCTGGGTGACCATGTCGATCCAGCGCGCCGTGGAAAAAGTCCAGTCGCGTCTGCAAGATGGCCTGTCCTTCCTGGCAACCGTCGGTTCGACCGCACCGTTCATCGGTCTGTTCGGTACCGTTTGGGGTATTTACAATGCGCTGATCAACATCGGTATGACCGGTAACGCGTCGATCGACAAAGTCGCCGGTCCAGTCGGTGAAGCGCTGATCATGACCGCCTTCGGTCTGTTCGTCGCCGTTCCTGCCGTGCTGGGTTACAACTGGCTGGTGCGTCGTAACAAGTCGGCCATGGAAGATGTCCGTTCCTTCAGCGCCGACGTGCACTCGGTCCTGATCTCCGGCGCGATGTCGACCAGCGAAGCTGGCCGTGCCGCTGGCGCTAAAAAGATTGGATAATCACCATGTCGATGTCCGTAGGCTCCGATAACGGAGGCGAAGATCAAGTCATGTCAGAAATCAACACGACGCCGCTGGTCGACATCATGTTGGTTCTGCTGATTATCTTCCTGATCACGAGCCCGGTCGTTCTCAAACTGCAGAAAATCAAGCTGCCGGAAGAGACCAACCAGGTTATTCAGACCAAGCCGGAAGATGTCAACATCGTTGTAAACAAGGATGGCGACATCTACTGGAATCAAAAGAAAATGAAGGACACGAATGAGTTGTTCGATTTTCTGAAGGTGGAAGCGGTCAAACTGCCGCAGCCGGAAGTACATGTACGTGGCGATCAGGAAACCCGCTACGAAGCAATCGGCAAGGTCATTTACACCACCCAGCGCGCTGGTATTCAGAAGGTCGGCTTCATCACCGAACCGCCTGACCGGGGTTAATCCCCCGCCCGCGCCGGCCATCGCAACAGGGCCGGCGCGGGATCAGCTACCTTCTTAAAAGGAAACACCATGAGTATGAATGTCGGTTCTTCGTCCGCAGGCGCGGATCCGGAACCAATGATGGAAATGAACATGACGCCCCTCATCGACGTGATGCTGGTGCTCATTATCATGCTGATCATTACGATTCCGAAGGCGAATCACTCGGTGAACTTGAACATGCCGGTCGGCACTCCGCCGCCACCGACCAAGGAACCGGTTGTGATCACGATCGACGTCGACTTTGACGGTACCATTCTGTGGGACAATGCGGTCATTCCTGACCGTGCTTCCCTGGAAGCGAAACTGGTCTCGGTCGCAGCGCAAGCTGACCAGCCGGAAGTGCATTTGCGTCCGAACAAGCTGGTATCGTACAAGGTCGTCGCTGGCGTCATGGCTTCGGCCCAGCGTCTGGGCGTGACCAAGATTGGCCTGGTCGGCAACGAACAGTTCCAGTAAAGTTCCAGTACCTTTATTTTGAACAATAGGCAGGATCGTCCTGCCTATTTCGCATTTTGATGAAAGATAACTTACCTATGTTCAAGTTTCGTCTCGCGCAACTCAGCCTGGCAATGGCCGCCATTGGATTCACCGCCGCAGCCCCACTGATGGGCCTTGGCTCGGTCGCATACGCCGCCGACGCCGTCCGCGCGGAAGTGGGCAAACCACTGCAGGAAGCACAGAAACTGGCACAGGCAGGCAAGAACAAAGAAGCGTTGGCCAAGCTGCGCGACGCCGATGCCGTCGGTGGCAAGACCGCCAACGAAACTTATCTGATCGAGCGCACCCGCGCCTCGGCCGCGGCTGCCGCGGGCGACAACGAAACCGCCGCGCGCGCTTTCGAAGCGGTGATCAACTCCGGCAAACTGTCGGCCGCGGAAGCCCCCAAATTCACCCAGGCCCTGGCCGGTCTCTACTACCGCGCCAAGGACTACCCGAAAGCCATCACCTGGATCCAGCGTGCCCTGAAGGACAATCCGGGCGACGGCCAGATGCATGAACTGCTGATCCAGACCTACTACATCAGCGGCAAGTTCAACGAAGCGGCCAAGGAACTGCAAAATTCCAAAGGTTCGTCCGAAGGCCAGCTGCAAATGCTCGCCAACATCCAGCTCAAGCAGAACGACAAGGCTGGTTATGTCCAGACCCTGGAAAAGCTGGCCGGTTCCTACCCAAAAACGAGCTACTGGGCTGACCTGCTGAACCGCGTGTCGGGCAAGCCAGGCTTCGCCAGCTCGCTGTCGCTGGACGTGCTGCGCCTGCGCCTGGCCAATGGCCTGCTGGCCAAGCCGGGCGAATACATGGAAATGAGCCAGCTGTCGCTGCAGGCCGGCAATGCCGCCGAATCGCTGAAAATCATCGATCAGGGCTACAAAAAAGGCGTACTGGGCGTGGGCGCCGATGCCGCGCGTCACCAGCGCCTGAAAGAC
This sequence comes from Oxalobacteraceae bacterium, assembly GCA_013284265.1. Taxonomy (GTDB): domain Bacteria; phylum Pseudomonadota; class Gammaproteobacteria; order Burkholderiales; family Burkholderiaceae_D; genus Rugamonas. Next base: position 99,970 of record JABTBR010000009.1, read on the forward strand.
CTGGCCGTCAAGACCGGTGCCGAAAACACCGCCAACGCCGCCAAGCTGGAAGCCGAATACCTGAAAAACAAGGATGCCGATGGCTTGAGCAATCTGGGCTTCGGTCTGGTCAGCGACGGCAAGACCGACAAGGGTCTGGAACTGATGACCCAGGCAGTCAAGATGGATAGCGCACGCCGTCCGGAAGAACTGAAGCTGCACCTGGGTATCGCCCAGGCCCAGGCCGGCAAGAAAGCCGCCGCCCTGGCCACGCTGAAGACCGTCAAGGGCACGGAAGGCGCCGCCGACCTGGCCCGCTACTGGACCTTGCAGATCAACCACCCGATGTAATCGGCTGGTTTCTGGTTTCTGCTTGCAAAAAACCCACGGCAAAGAGCCGGGGTCTGACCCGTCGGGTCAGATCCCAGATTTACGCCTTGGGTTTTAAAAAAGCGCTGTTTGCCCCTCCGCAAACGGCGCTTTTTGCATCTGGAAGCCCCCAAATTGGCGGGCAAATCCCCCTTCCCGGCCATTCCCTCTGTGCTTAGCCTCAACAGACCGTATAATCCAGCATTTAGCGACAGTTTCCCACCAAGATTCCCATGAAGGTATTTCGCGGTCTACCCAATGCAGCTTCGCGCGCCCCCTGCGCTCTGACGATCGGCAATTTTGACGGGGTGCACCTGGGCCACCAGGCCTTGCTGGCGCGCGTGCGCGGCGCCGCGGCCGGGCTGGGCCTGGAAGCGGCCGTGATGACGTTCGAGCCGCACCCGCGCGAATTCTTCGCCCAGCGCGCCGGCGACCTGTCCAAGGCCCCGCCCCGTATCGCCAATCTGCGCGACAAGCTGCAATCGCTGTCGGACAATGGCATCGACCGCGTCATCGTCGAACACTTCTCGGCCGCCTTCGCCGGTCTCTCTCCCCAGCAGTTCACCGAACAGGTGCTGGTCGAGGGCCTGCACGTCAAATGGCTGATGGTCGGCGACGACTTCTGCTACGGCGCCAAGCGCGCCGGCAATGTGGCCATGCTGCAGGAAGCGGGCCGCCAGTATGGTTTCCACGTAGAAACCCTGCCCACCGTCATGAACGGCAGCACCAGCACCCGCGTCTCGTCCTCGGCCGTGCGTCTGGCGCTGGCCGACGGCGACTTTGTCCACGCCGAGGAACTGCTGGGCCACCCCTACGCCATTTCCGGCCATGTGATCCACGGCCAGAAGCTGGGCCGCACGCTCGGCTTCCCCACGCTGAACCTGCGCGTGCCGCACCGCCCCGCCCTGGCCGGCATCTTCATCGTGCAGGTCCATGGCCTGGCCGGGCAGCCCTTGCCGGCCGTGGCCAGCCTGGGCGTGCGCCCCACCGTGGACGACAGCGGCCGGGTGCTGCTGGAAGTGCATATCTTCGATTATGCCCGGTCCTGCTACGGCAGCCAGGTGCGCGTCGAATTCCTGCACAAGCTGCGCGACGAAGAGAAATACATCGACCTACCCACCCTCACGGCCGCCATCGAGCGCGATGCGCAGATGGCCCGCGCATGGTTTGCCGACCGTGCCACCGGCGCGGCCGGCGCCATCACCGCGACCGACCGAATTTGACCGCGCGACAGCCACGCGCGCCGGCTCTCCCCGCATTCCTGAATACACCATAGAATTTACCTAGAAGATAAACATGTCCGATAACAGCAAACCAGCCACTCCGAATCAAGACAAGCCTAAGCAGGGCAAGAAGCCGGAGAGCAAATACCCGGTCAATATGACCGAGACCCCTTTCCCCATGCGCGGCGACATGGCCAAGCGCGAGCCGCAATGGGTCAAGGAGTGGCAGGAAAAGAAGATCTACCAGCGCATCCGCAAGGCCGCCGCCGGCCGCCCGAAATTCGTGCTGCATGACGGCCCGCCCTACGCCAACGGCGACATCCACATCGGCCACGCCGTCAACAAGATCCTCAAGGACATGGTCGTCAAGTCGCGCAGCCTGTCCGGCTTCGACGCGCCCTACGTGCCGGGCTGGGATTGCCACGGCATGCCGATCGAGATCCAGATCGAAAAACTGCACGGCAAGAACCTGCCGACCGCCGACGTGCTGACCAAGGCGCGCGCCTACGCGACCGAACAGGTCGACCGCCAGCGCAAGGACTTCATCCGCCTGGGCGTGCTGGGCGAGTGGGAAAACCCTTACCTGACCATGAACTACAGCAATGAAGCCGACGAGCTGCGCGCCCTCGGCCAGTTGCTGGAAAAAGGCTTTGTTTACCGCGGCCTGAAGCCGGTCAACTGGTGCTTCGACTGCGGCTCGGCCCTGGCCGAAGCGGAAGTGGAATACCAGAACAAGCGCGATCCGGCCATCGACGTCGGCTTCAAGTTCGCCGAATTCGACAAGCTGGCCAGCGCCTTCGGCCTGGACAAGCTGCCGACCGAAAACGGCTTCATCGTCATCTGGACCACCACCCCGTGGACCATCCCGGCCAACCAGGCCTTGAACGTGCACCCGGAAATCAAGTACGCGCTGGTCGAGACCGTGCGCGACGGCCAGCCGCTGCTGCTGATCCTGGCGCAAGACCTGGTCGAATCCTGCCTGGCCCGTTACAAGCTCGACGGCACCACCATCGGCACCTGCGAGGGCGCGGCCCTGGCCGGCATGAACTTCCGCCACCCGCTGCACGCGGCCGACGCCTTCTTCGACCGCCTGTCGCCGATGTATATGGCCGACTACGTGACCACCGAAAGCGGTACCGGCGTGGTCCACTCGGCTCCGGCCTACGGCCAGGACGACTTTATCTCCTGCAAGGCGCACGGCATGAAGGATGACGCCATCCTGACCCCGGTCATGGGCGACGGCAAATACGCCTCGACCCTGCCGCTGTTCGGCGGCCAGACCATCTGGGAAGCGTCCAAGCCTATCTGCGCCGCGCTGACGGCCGCCGGCGCCCTGTTCGAAGTCAAGATGTTCGACCACAGCTATATGCACTGCTGGCGCCACAAGACGCCGATCATCTACCGCGCCACCTCGCAGTGGTTCGCCGGCATGGACGTGCATCCGAAAGATGGCGGCCCTACCCTGCGCCAGACCGCCCTCAAAGGCATCGAAGCGACCCAGTTCTTCCCGGACTGGGGCCAGGCACGCCTGCACGGCATGATCGCCAACCGTCCGGACTGGACCCTGTCGCGCCAGCGCCAGTGGGGCGTGCCGATGGCCTTCGTGGTCCACAAGGAAACAGGCGAGCTGCACCCGCGCACCCCTGAGCTGATCGAGCAGATCGCCCAGCTGATCGAAAAGAGCGGCATCGATGCCTGGCTCGCGCTCGAACTGAAAGACCTGATCGGCGCCGAAGCGGAAATGTACATCAAGAACAAGGACACACTGGACGTCTGGTTCGATTCCGGCACCACCCACCAGACCGTGCTGCGCGGCTCGCACAAAGAGCAATCGGCCTTCCCGGCCGACCTGTACCTGGAAGGGTCGGACCAGCACCGCGGCTGGTTCCACTCCTCGCTGCTGACCTCGTCGATGCTGAACGGCGCGCCGCCCTACAAGGCGCTGCTGACCCACGGCTTCGTGGTCGATGGCGAAGGCAAGAAAATGTCCAAGTCGGTCGGCAACACCGTCTCGCCGCAGGACGTGTCGAACAAGCTGGGCGCCGACATCCTGCGCCTGTGGGTGGCCGCCACCGATTACACCGGCGAGCTGTCGATCTCCGACGAGATCCTCAAGCGCGTGACCGAATCGTACCGCCGCATCCGCAACACGCTGCGCTTCCTGCTGGCCAACACCTCCGACTTCGACCATGCCAAGCATGCCGTGCCGGTGGCCGAGCTGCTGGAAATCGACCGCTACGCGCTCGCCAGCATGGGCGCGCTGCAGGCCGACATCGCCGCGCACTACGAACAGTATGAATTCCATCCGGTCGTCTCCAAGCTGCAGAACTACTGCTCGGAAGACCTGGGCGGCTTCTACCTCGACATCCTGAAGGACCGCCTGTACACCAGCGCCATCGATTCGCAGGCGCGCCGCTCGGCCCAGACCGCGCTGTGGCACATCACCCAGAGCCTGCTGCGCCTGATGGCCCCCGCGCTGTCGTTCACGGCCGAAGAAGCCTGGGCCGTGTTCGCCGGCGAGCAAGCCTACCAGGACAGCGACGAGACCATCTTCACCCAGACCTGGTGGACCCTGCCGGAACTGGCCGATGGCGCCGCGCTGCTGGAGAAATACACCGCCCTGCGCGCCGTGCGCACCGAAGTGACCAAGCAGCTGGAAGACTTGCGCACCTCGGGCGCGATCGGTTCCTCGCTGCAGGCCGAACTGACCATCCAGGCCGCGCCGGCCAAGTACAAGCTGCTCGCCAGCCTGGCCGATGATCTGAAATTCGTCTTCATCACTTCCCAGGCCAAGGCCGTGGAAGTGGCCGACGAAGCGGCAGAAACCGTCGAAGTGGCCGCCTCGGCCGCCGCCAAGTGCGAGCGCTGCTGGCACTACCGCGCCGACGTCGGCAGCCATGCCGACCACGCCACCCTGTGCGGCCGCTGCCACAGCAATCTGTTTGGCGCGGGCGAACGCCGCACTTACGCCTGATGATGCGCCGGCATTGAGCCGGCCTTCAGAGCCTTCCGCCGTGCCGCCACAAACGGGACGGCGGCAACGAACTTTTTCCGATTTCCATGGCCACCAATAAAAACCGTTTCTCCGCCAAACCGCAAGCCAGCCTGACTCCCTGGCTGGGCATTGCCGCGATCATCATTTTGTTCGACCAGCTCAGCAAGATCACCATCACCAAGCTGTTCCATTTGGGCGAAGAGAAGTTCATCACCTCCTTCTTCAATCTGACGCTGGCCTATAACAAGGGCGCGGCCTTCAGCTTCCTGCAGAACGAGAGCGGCTGGCAGCGCTACTTCTTCACCGCCATCGGCATCGGCGCGGCCGTCTACATCATCTTCCTGCTGAAAAAGCATGGCGGCCAGCGCCTGTTCTGCTGGGCCCTGGCCCTGATCCTGGGCGGCGCCATCGGCAACGTGATCGACCGCCTGGCCTACGGCCACGTGGTGGACTTCCTCGATTTCCACCTGCGCGCCTTCGGCCATTTCCCGGCCTTCAATATCGCCGACTCGGCCATCTGCATCGGCGCCGGCCTGTTCATCCTCGATGAACTGCGCCGCGTGAATCGTTAATCGTTAACTGACCGCCGCCCGCGCAGGAGTATCAACATGGATCTGACTGGTAAAAAAATCGTCCTCGGCCTGTCCGGCGGCGTGGCCTGTTACAAGGCGGCCGAACTGTGCCGCGCGCTCGGCAAGGCCGGCGCCTCGGTGCAGGTGGTGATGACCGACGCGGCCACCCATTTCATCACGGCCGTGACCATGCAAGCCCTGTCGGGCCAGCCGGTGTTCTCCAGCCAGTGGGACCCGCGCGTGGACAACAATATGGCCCACATCGACGTCACCCGCGACGCCGACGCGATCCTGATCGCCCCCTGCTCGGCCGACTTCATCTACAAGCTGGCCCATGGCGTGTGCGACGACCTGCTCTCGACCATGTGCCTGGCCAGGCCAGCCCGCGTGCCGCTGCTGGTGGCCCCGGCCATGAATGTGGAAATGTGGCAGAACCCCGCCACCGCCCGCAACGTGCAGCAGCTGCGCGAGGACGGCATCGCCATCCTCGGTCCGGGCGCCGGCGACCAGGCCTGCGGCGAAACGGGCCTGGGCCGCATGCTCGAACCGCAGGAGCTGCTGGAAGAAATCATCGCCGCCTTCCAGCAGAAAGTCCTGGCCGGCAAGCGCATCCTGATCACCGCCGGTCCAACCTTCGAGGCCATCGATCCGGTGCGCGGCATCACCAATCTGTCCTCCGGCAAGATGGGTTACGCGGTGGCGCGCGCCGCCCGTGAAGCCGGCGCCGAAGTCGTGCTCATTTCCGGCCCGACCGCGCTGGCCACCCCGCACGGCGTGCAGCGCATCAATGTGCAAAGCGCCCAGCAGATGCACGACGCCGTGATGGCGGCCATAGCCGGCCAGCACATCTTCATCGCCGTGGCGGCCGTGGCCGACTGGCGCGTCACCAACAGCAGCGAACAGAAACTGAAGAAGACCCCGGACGGCGCCGCGCCCGAACTCAAGTTCGAGCAGAACCCGGACATCCTCGCCTCGGTGGCCGCGCGCACCAACCTGGCCGGCCATCCCTACTGCGTGGGCTTTGCCGCCGAATCGGAAAACCTGCTGGCCTTCGGCGCGGCCAAGCGCGAGAAGAAAGGCATTCCCCTGTTGGTGGGCAATATCGGCCACCACACTTTCGGCCAGGACGACAACACCATCATCCTGTTCGACGAGCATGGCCACACCATCCTGCCGCGCGCCGACAAACTGACGCTGGCACGCCAGCTGATTTCGGAAGTGTCGAAGCGGATCAACCGCCACTCGCTGTTCCAGTAATACTTACCTAGACCCCCAGCTTAAAGAACCGCCATGAAGAACATAGCCGTCAAGATCCTCGACCCGCGCATGAAAGACCAACTGCCCGCCTACGCCACCCCGGGCAGCGCCGGCCTCGATCTGCGCGCCTGCATCGATGCCCCCATCGTCATCGAAGCCGGCCAGACCGTGCTGATCCCGACCGGCCTGGCGATCCACGTGGCCGATCCCGGCTACGCCGCCATGATCCTGCCGCGCAGCGGCATGGGCCACAAGAACGGCATTGTTCTGGGGAATCTGGTAGGCTTGATCGACTCTGACTACCAGGGTCAGCTGATGGTCTCGACCTGGAACCGGGGCCACAGCGCCTTCACGCTCAACCCGATGGAACGCCTGGCGCAACTCATTATCGTGCCGGTCCTGCAGGTGGGCTTTGACATCGTCGACGAGTTCGACACCAGCGAACGCGGTGCTGGCGGTTTCGGCAGCACCGGCAAACACTAAGGAAACAGCACCCTCATGTCCGGCCAGGTCCCCCTCATCGCAGCCCGCCTCAAGGCTTGCAGCATCTTTGCCGGCGCGCTTGCGCTGTCGGCCTGTTCCACCTTCCAGCCGGCCGCCACCACGCCTGCGGCAACGCCAGCGGCGCGTCCTGCACCGGCCGAGGACGCACCGGTCGTTAGCGCGCGCATGGCCGAGGCGCAGGCCACCCTGAGCCAGATGGTCAATTTGCAGGACCGCCTGTACCGGGTGGCCGCCCCGCTGCTGATCAACAATGCCGACCTGTGCAAGACCCAGGCGCGCAATCTGCTCGGCTTCACGGCCAAGAACAAGTTCTCCTATCCAGGCGACTATGCGGAAGCCTCGCGCGCCGTGCTGGGCTATGGCGACCGCTTGCAGGTGTCGGGCGTGCTGGCCGGCAGTGGCGCCGCGCGCGCCGGCCTGCGCAAGGGCGATGGCCTGATCTCGGTCGAAGGCAAGCAGCTGCCCACCGGACAAAATGCCGAAACCCTGGCCGCCGCCATCCTCGGACCGCTGTCGAGCAAGAACGCGGCGCTGAGCATGTCGGTCTGGCGCGACGGCGCGACGCGCAGCATGAGCGTGCCCGTCACCCGCGCCTGCGCCTTCAAGGTCGATCTGGGCAACGCCGACAACATCAATTCCTATGCCGACGGCCAGCGCGTGATGATCACCCGCGGCATGATCAACTTCGCCCAGACCGACGAGGCGATCGCCTTCGTGCTGGCCAAGGACATCGCCCACAATGTACTGGGCCACGCCGGCACCATGCGTTCCTCGGCCACCATCGGCAGCATCATCGACAACCTGGTGGCGGTCAAACCCGACCTGTCCATGCTGATCGGCAGCGCCGGCGTCAAACCGGTGCCCCAGGAGATGGATGCGGCGGCCGACAATCTGGCGCTCTACATGCTGGCCCGGGCAGGCTACAATGTGGAACACGCGCACGGTTTCTGGCAGCGCCTGGCCAACCAGTATCCGGCCAGCGTGCTCAATGGCTACACCAATACCCATCCGTCCGTGAATTACCGCCTGGCGGTCATCAACAAGACCGTGGCCGACATCAAGGCCAAACAGGCGGCCAAGAAACCGCTGGTGCCCTGACCGGGAGTTGCGATGAATCGTCTGTGGCGGATGTCCCTGCTGTTCCTGCTGGCATCCGGCGTCGCCCAGATGGCGACGGCGGCCCAGTGGGCCAGGCTCAGCAAGCATGGCGGCAGTACCTTCTATATCGACAAAGGCAGCATCGCCAGGATCGACCAGAACCGCAAGGTCTGGTCGATGCAATCGTTTGGCAGCCCGCAAACCTCGCCGGACGGAAAAACTTATCGTTCTATCAAGGAACTCCACCTGTATTCCTGCACCGAGCGCACCACCACGCTGCAGTCGCAGGTCTACTACCCCGATGCCATGGGCAAGGGGGAACCGGTGGGCAATTTCAAATATGAGAAATTCAGTCCTGAAGATATCGTACCCGACAGTCCGTACGATAATGCGCTAGCGGCCGTCTGCAAGCGTTGAGACGGCCTAGCCAATACCGAAGTTTGGTAAAAGCGCGCCCATAATCCACGTCAATCCCATGCAGAACAGCACGGCGATCAACAGCACGATCAGCAGACGGCCAAATTTTGGATTACCGTCGTCTTCCTTGTTTGCATCGGGTTTCATGGGGCGGGTGGGCAGTCGAAGAGCGCACAGTATAGTCTAAACATCAACTCAACACGCGGCACGGAGCAGCAAGCACCATGGATAGTATCGATCTCGAAGTTCTCAAGACCAGCGCCGGCTGGATCGCCGCCGGCCATCGCTGCGAACTGGTCACCGTCATCAAGACCTGGGGCTCCAGTCCGCGCCCGATCGGCGCCACTCTGGCCATCTGCGACGACGGCCGCGTGGTCGGCTCGGTCTCGGGCGGCTGCATCGAGGACGACCTGATCGAACGGGTACGCACCCACGGCATCGTGCGCACCCTGCCCGAAATCGTCAGCTACGGCATCAGCGCCGACGAGGCGCACCGCTTCGGCCTGCCCTGCGGCGGCACCATCGAGCTGGCCATCGAACCCTTGAGCGCCGCCAGCCGCATCGACGAACTGCTGGAGCGGCTCGAACGCCATGAGCTGGTGCAGCGCCAGCTGGACCTGCATAGCGGCGCCGTGACGCTGTCCAAGGCCCCCGCCGGGGCCATCATGACGGTCGATCCCGAGCAGATGATCACCCTGCACGGCCCGCGCTGGCGCTTGCTGATCATCGGCGCCGGCCAGCTCTCGCGCTTCCTGGCGCAGATCGCCAGCGCGATGGACTATCACGTCATCGTCTGCGACCCGCGCGAGGAATACCGCGCCGGCTGGCAGGTCGACGGCGTGGAGCTGGTGCACGCGATGCCGGACGACCTGGTGCTGGAGCTGCGCCTGGACCACCGCAGCGCCGTGGTGGCCCTGACCCACGACCCCAAGCTGGACGACCTGGCCCTGATGGAAGCGCTCAAGTCCGACGCCTTCTACGTCGGTGCGATCGGCTCGCGCCTGAACAACAGCAAGCGCCGCGAACGTCTGCTACAGTTCGATGTGACGGAGGAACAGCTGGCGCGCCTGCATGGACCGATCGGCCTTTACATCGGCAGCAAGACCCCGGCCGAAATCGCCATCTCGATCCTGGCTGAAATGACGGCGGTGAAAAACGGCGTGCCCGCATCGATGCAGATCCAGCATGCCGCCGCGTTGACGCCGCCCGGCACCAATGCCTGCCTGATCGAGGTTTCCTGAAACAAAACGCAGGTCCAGACAATTCAATCGCAAGATCCGGCTATCGCCCCGTGCCAGCCTGCGGGACAATAGCGCTTTCGACGTGGACGGCACCATCGTTCGACTAGCTATCGCAACCGTTCCAGCACAACAGGACATCCGGCATGAGCAGCGCAAACCTCTTTAAACTGATCTTCCTGGCCGCCATCTGGGGCGGCTCCTTCCTGTTCATGCGCATCGCCGCGCCGGTACTGGGCGCCACCGTGCTGATTGGCTACCGTGTGCTGTTCGCCGCCCTGTTCCTGGGCGCGATCGCGCTGTACCTGCGCAAGCCGCTGGCCCTGCGCCAGCATTGGAAGCACTACCTGATCCTCGGCCTGTTCAATTCCGCCCTGCCCTTTCTGTTGTTCGCGTTTGCCGCGCGCACCCTGTCCGCCTCGGTGCTGGCCGTGCTGAACGCCACCACGCCGATGTGGGGCGCGCTGATCGGCGCCATCTGGGCGCGCCAGATGGTGTCGGCCAAGCTGCTGCTCGGCCTCGTGCTGGGCACTTGTGGCGTGGCCCTGCTGGTCGGCTTCGACCATGTCAGCTCGCGTCCCGGCGCCGGCCTGGCGATCGCCGCCGTGCTGTTCGCCTCCCTCAACTACGGCATCGCCAGCAACTACGCCAAGAATGCCAAGGCCGCACAGGGCGTCGACTCCTTCGCCAACGCCCATGGCAGTATGTGGGCCTCCACCTTGCTGGTGCTGCCGGCCCTGCCCTTCTTCCCTTCGCCGGGCGAGCCGACCATCGGCATCATGGGCGCGGTGATCGCCCTCGGTGTGCTGTGCAGCGGTGTGGCCTACCTGATTTACTTCAAGCTGCTGCAGGACATCGGCGCCGCATCGACATTGACCGTGACGTTCTTGAGTCCGCTGTTCGGCATCCTGTGGGGCGTGCTGTTCCTGCACGAGACGCTGGGCTGGTACACCTTCGCCGGCGCTGCCATCGTCATCGCCGCCACCGCGCTGGTGACGGGTTTCAAACCCGATTTCGGCGCGCTGCGCAAGGCCAAAACCGCATGACGTTCAGCTTCACCTTGCCGCTGCCCGCCGGCTACCGCGTACACGACGTACTGGCCTTCCATAGCCGCGACGCCGAGAGTGTGGCCGAGCAGGTCAGCCCCGAACGGCTGCGCAAAGGCATGTTGATCGACGGCGTGCCGGTGGTGCTGGACATCGAACTGCCTGCCGGCGCCAACCCGCCCGGCAGTGCCAGCTGCACGGTCCATGCGGACGGCGCACTGACACCGGTGGCCCAGGCGCGGATGCACGAAGCGGCGCTGTCCGTACTGGGCCTGCGCATCGCTCCCGAACCCTTCCTCGACTTCGTCGCCGGCGACGCCCTGCTGGGCGAGTTGGCACAGCGCCAGCCCGGCCTGCGCATCGTGCAGTCGGCCAGCGTATTTGAAGCGCTGACCTGGGCCATCATCGGCCAGCAGATCAACCTGTCCTTCGCCATCTCGCTGCGCCGCACCTTCATCCTGCAGGCCGGCCGACAGCACAGCAGCGCCCTGTGGTGCTACCCTGCCGCCGCCGATGTGGCGCGCCTGTCCATCGACGATCTGACCACCCGCAAATTCTCGCGCGCCAAGGCCGAGACCTTGCTGCGGCTGGCGCAGGCCGTCGACAGCGGTGAGCTGCTGCTGGAGCAGAGTGCAAGCAACGATATCGCCGCCATTTCCGCCGCGCTGCTGTCCATCAAAGGCATCGGCCCGTGGACCGTCAACTACGGTCTGCTGCGCGGCTATGGCTACGAAGACTGCTCGCTGCACGGCGACGTCGCCATCCGCGCCGCGCTGCAAGCGCTGCTTGGCGAAGATGAAAAGCCCGATATGCGCCGCACCGAAGCCATCCTCCGGCAGTACAGCCCCCACCGCACCATGGCCGCCGCCCACCTGTGGGCCAGCCTGCATCCGCGCGCCGAAAACGCTTGACCCTCACGCGGCGTCAGGCTTCAGCATGGGTGTACGCATGAAGAACAGGAGCGATTCAATGATGTTAAAAGTAGGCGAACTGGCACAGCGCACAGGACTGACCGTGCGCACGCTGCATCACTACGACAGCATTGGCCTGCTCACGCCTTCGGCGCGTTCCGACAGCGGCTATCGGCTTTACCAGCGCGACGACATCGCCCGCCTGCATCAGATCCAGGCCTTGCGCCGCTTTGGCATGTCGCTGGCCGATATCGGAACCACTCTGGCCAAGCCGGACAACTCCATCGCAGCCTTGGTGGCGCAGCAGCTCGCAGCACTGGACCAGCAGATCGAACAGGCCACCCGCCTGCGCGCCCAGCTGGAACAACTACAGCGCACCATCGCCAGCGGCGAGGAACCCGAGCTGGCCTCCTGGCTAACGACTCTGGAGCTGATGACCATGTACGACAAATATTTTTCGAAGGAAGAACTGCAACGCCTGCCCTTCTACCAGCACAACGCCCGCCACAGCAAGGAATGGGCCGATCTGGTGGCGCAGGTGCGCGCGCTGATGGATGGCGCCATTCCCGCCGACAGCGAACAGGCGCAAACGCTGGCGCACCACTGGATGGTGATGCTGGAGCGCGATACGGCCGCCAATCCCGGCTTCGTTTTGCGCATCAACGCCATGCTGGCGCAGGAAGCCTCGGTACAGCAGCAGACCGGCATCACGCCGGAAGTGAGCGAGTATGTGATGCGCGCCTTCGGCGCCTTCAAGCTGGCGATCTACGCCAACTATCTGGATGCGGATGAACTGCGTCACATGCGCGCGCATCAAAGTACCCGTGCGCATGAATGGCCCGCTTTGATCGCAGCCGTGCGCGAACAGATGGATGCCGGCACGGCGCCCACCGATCCCTTGGCGCAGCAGCTGAGCCGTCAATGGTTCGGCCTGTTCCGCGACCTGGTCGGCGACGGGCCGGACACGCTGCAGAAGATCCGCCACGCGCATGAAAAAGAACCGGTGCTGCTGACCGGTACCTGGATGGACGACACCATGATCACCTTCATGCGCGACGCGATGGCATCTCTACAGCAGCGACAAACATAAGCGCCCCCGCACCGGCGAACGCGGCCATTGCTATGGCTGCGTTCGCTTTCCAGCATCACCTTTTGACGCCGCGCATTTGCATGAACCGCCATCAAGTACTAAAGTGAAGTGAGTTGCGCATTGCCACAACTTGACCGTCAATGGGGGTATCCAATGAGTGAATCGGATCTGTGCTGCGCGGCGACGCCCGACAACAGCGACTACGAGGCGGACTTCCTGATCTGGATAAATACCCAGGTCGCGTTACTTCGTGAGAAAAAATTCGATCAGCTGGATCTGGACAATCTCATTGAAGAGCTCGATTCGATGGCGCGACGGGATAAACGCGAAATTGCCAACCGCATCCAGGTGTTGTTGACGCATCTTCTCAAATACCGATATCAGTCCAGCCGCCGCTCCAAAAGCTGGCGTAACACTATCCGCGAGCAACGCACCCAGATTCGTAGCATCGTGGAAGATATGCCCAGCGTGGCACAATTTATCGATGGTTATATCAGCAAGCGCTATCCCCACGCACGCGAATCAGCTGCCGAGCAGACCCGAATACCGGTTGCATTTTTCCCGTCGGCCAATCCTTTTACATCAGAACAAATTCTCGATCTCAACTATTTCCCCGAACCGCTGCTCAACGCCGGCCTTTGAGTTCCTGGACTGTCCAGCCCTCATCGCGCTGCCGAACAAATGCCATGATCGAGTCGACCGTCACCGCATTGATACGATCGGAAAACCGCAGCGCGGACGGATGATCGTCGAAGGCCACATTGGCTTTCACCATGCGCCCACCCAGCCGGGTCAGCGGGCCGATATGCATTTCCGTCGGCACATAGCCGGCCATCTTCAACCAGGCCTGCGCCTGCTCGCGGTTGCGGATGCGGATATCGCTGGCCTCGGCCGCGGCCAGGATCTCCAGCACCCACTGGTTCGAGTTCTGATATTTGGTCGAGAAGGGATAGGCGACCATATTGTATTTGGCCTCGTGGAAGCCGCGCAGGAAAGCCGGCTGATGCAAGGCATCGCCCAGCTTGGCCGCCACTTTTTCCGGCGGCACGATCAGCACCGCATCGAGCGAATAGGGATCGTCCATGAAGAAATTGGCCAGCCCATCGACCCACAACTCGGAGCGCGCCGTGCCGCATTGATTCAGCAACTCATAGATACGCCATGGCTGGCCGGCCGCCGGACGATACGCCAGCCCCACGTGTGAATACTTCAAGCCGTACTTGGACAGGTCCTGCCCCTGCCGTCCGACGATCGCCACATCGCGTCCGCTGGCATTGAGCGCCTCCTGCACCGCCAGGCCGGTGGCCATGGCGTCGCTGAAGGACTTGCTCGTCAGCGGAAGCTCCTCGCAGGACTGGCCCGCATAGGCCAGTGGCGTATAGGCCGCCAGCGCCAGCAATGCGGCGGCCAGATGCGGCAAGGGGCGCCATATGGCGCGGGCCGGCGCCATCCGCGCGCCGGCCATCAATTGGCAGGCAGGCGCGACTGCGACAGCAGCGCTTCGCCCAGGGTGTTCGGAATGAAGGCCAGCACCTTGCCCGATACCACCAACAGCGTACCGGTCGATTCGGCCACGATGTTGATCGTGGTGCCGACCGACAGGCCAACACCCTCAATCGCCTTGCCGGCCAGCTTGACCGAGAACTTGCCGGCCGATCCCACGCCGGCGATCAGTACTTCGACGATATCGCCGGTTCCCTGCACGATACCCGTCACCAGATACACGCTGCCGGTCAGACCAAGCGCCGAGCCGCCCAGCGGCCCGGCCGGGCTATCGCTCAGACCAACCACGCTGGCCACCGGCGAAGCGATGATCGACAGGGTACCGATAGAAATCTTGTCCGAGGCACGCGGCGCGATCGAATCGCCCTCGGCCAGTGCAACGGTGGAAATCACAGCCAGCGCCAGGGCGGCGATAGCGTTCTTGCTTGTTTTCGTAAACATCAGGCGTCTCCTTGTATGAAGCACGCTCTTTATAGTTGATATTTTTAGAATAATCTACCGAAAACACACTTGGAAACAGATTAGCAAGCCGGAAAATACAAAAGCCGCTGATCCCTTTCGGAATCAACGGCTTGCATATTTGGTTGCGGGGACAGGATTTGAACCTGTGACCTTCGGGTTATGAGCCCGACGAGCTGCCAGACTGCTCCACCCCGCGTCTGTATGCATGTATTATAGGACAGTTCAGCGCTTTAGGCAAACTTAATCCCAGATTGGTCCGCGATAGACCAGATTTATCCGCTTGCGCTAGAACATAGTGATAGTGAACAATCAATACTGATATGTCGCACGCCCCGCAATCGGTGTAAAGTAAGCGAAAACACACACGAGCGATTGCGCTACTCTTTCTATGAAATTCTGTTCCGAATGTGCCCACCCCGTCGAACTGGCTATCCCGGCAGGCGACAACCGTCCGCGCTATGTCTGCGTCAACTGCACCACCGTCCATTACCAGAATCCTAAAATGGTCCTCGGCACCGTTCCCGTCTGGGAAGGCGGCGACGAAGCACAGGTCCTGCTGTGCCGCCGCGCGATCGAACCGCGCTACGGCTTCTGGACCCTGCCGGCCGGCTTCATGGAAAACAATGAAACCACCGCCGAGGCGGCACTGCGCGAAACGGCCGAGGAAGCCGGCGCCAACATCGAACTCGGCCCTCTTTATACCTTGCTCAATGTGGCGCGCGTGCATCAGGTGCATATGTTCTACCTGGCCACGCTGAAAGACCTGGCATTCGCGCCCGGCGAAGAATCGCTGGAAGTGCAGATGTTCAGTGAATCCCAGATCCCCTGGGACGAGCTGGCCTTCCCCACCATCCGCACCACGCTGGAACTGTTCTTCGCCGACCGCAAGCGCATCGCCGAAGGCGGCAACTACGGCTTCCACACCCAGGACATCAACCGCCCCATGCGCTCGGACCTCTGACACGCCGATGATTCCCTGGCTCGACGCCCACAGTCCCTTCCCTGACGTCTCCGAAGCGTTGACCACCGACGCGCCCGGCCTGCTGGCGGCCGGCGCCGACCTGTCGCCGCAGCGTCTGCTGGCGGCCTACCAGCGCGGCATCTTTCCCTGGTTCTCGGAAGGCCAGCCCATCCTGTGGTGGAGCACCGATCCGCGCATGGTGCTGATGACCGAGCACTTCCGCATCTCCGACAGCCTGCGCAAGACTTTGCGCAAGGTCGACCGCAGCGCCGCCACCGACGGGCGCTGGCAGGTGCGCTTCGACAGCGCCTTCGAACAGGTGATGCGGGCCTGCGCCGCGCCCCGGCGCGACGGTCCCGGCACCTGGATCTCGGAAGAAATCATCGCCGGCTACACCGGCTTGCACAAGCTCGGCTACGCCCACTCCTCGGAACTCTGGCTCGATGGCGAACTGGTGGGTGGCGCCTATGGCGTGGCGATCGGGCGCATGTTCTATGGCGAATCGATGTTCGCGCGCGTCTCGGACGGTTCCAAGATCGCCTTAGCGTACCTGGTGCATTTCCTGCGCCGTCAAGGCGTAACAATGATCGATTGCCAACAGGAGACGGGACACCTGGCCTCGCTGGGCGCGGCGCCGATTTCGCGCGCGCGCTTCCTGGCGCATTTGCGCAGCAGTATCGCCCTGCCCCAGATCAAGGAGTGGACCCCTGTTTCCCCAGTGACTTGAGCCTTGCGGTGCCGGATCAAGTGCTGCGACAAGCCAATAAAACCACAGGCCCTAGTGCGCGCCGCCACCGACGCGCTATGATATGGCAACGGCCCCCATTTGTTGCCACTGCACTGACAGGACCCGCATGACGCACTTAAACGATCTCCCTTTTGCGACGCTGCAGTTCTATACCACCGCGCCCTATCCGTGCAGCTATCTGGATACGCGCCAGGCCCGTTCGCAAGTGGCTACGCCTTCGCACCTGATCAACGCCGACGTCTATTCGGAACTGGTCAAGAACGGCTTTCGCCGCAGCGGCATCTTCACCTACCGTCCCTATTGCGACGGCTGCCAGGCCTGCATCCCGGTGCGCGTGGTGGCCGACATGTTCCGCCCCAGCCGAGGCCAGCGCCGCGCCTGGGCCAGGCATGGCAACCTGAGCGCCGGCGTGGCCACGCTATCCTTCTCCGACGAACACTACGAACTGTATTTGCGCTACCAGAGCCAGCGCCACGCCGGCGGCGGCATGGACCAGGACAGCCGCGACCAGTACGCCCAGTTCCTGCTGCAAAGCCGCGTCAACACCCGGCTGGTGGAATTCCGCGAGCCCGGCGGCACCTTGCGCATGGTCAGCATCATCGACGTGCTGTCCGACGGCCTGTCCTCGGTCTACACTTTCTTCGATCCCGATGTCGAAGGCGCTTCCTTCGGCACCTTCAACGTGCTGTGGCAGATCGCCCAGGCACGCGAGCTGAAGCTGCCCTATGTCTACCTGGGCTACTGGATCGCCGAGAGTCCCAAGATGTCCTACAAGGTCAATTTCAAACCGCTGGAAGCGCGCATCAAGGGCCAGTGGGCCGTGCTCGATGCCGGCAAATAAGACTATCCCGCGGCAGCCGCCGGGCCGCGCCGACGCCGGCTGCGGCGCTGCGCCGGGACCGCTCCGGTCCCGGCCCTGCGCAGACACGGTAAAATACGGGCACTTACCTAAGAGCGCCCCATGTCCGAAAAATTCCTGTACTCCCTGACCCGTCCCCTGCTGTTCGCTATGGACGCCGAAGCCGCCCACCACTTCACCCTGCCCGCGCTGAAACGCGCCGCCGCCTTCGGCTTGACCAAGCTGGTGCGCCAGCCCAAGGCCGATCCGCGCACCGTCATGGGCATCACCTTCAAGAATCCGGTCGGCCTGGCCGCAGGCCTGGACAAGGATGGCGCCTTCATCGACGCCCTCAACGACCTGGGCTTCGGCTCGATCGAAGTGGGCACCGTGACCCCGCGCGCCCAGCCCGGCAACCCGAAGCCGCGCATGTTCCGCATCCCGGCCGCGCACGGCATCATCAACCGCATGGGCTTTAACAATGGCGGCGTCGACGCCTTCGTGGCGAATGTGCAAGCGTCGCGCTTCTATCAGGAAAAAGCCGGCGTGCTGGGCCTGAATATCGGCAAGAATGCCGACACCCCGATCGAACGCGCCACCGACGACTATCTGCACTGCCTGCAAAAAGTCTACCCTTACGCCAGTTATGTCACGGTCAATATTTCCTCGCCGAATACCAAGAACCTGCGCCAGCTGCAGGGCGGCTCCGAACTCGATGGCCTGCTGGCCACGCTCAAGGACAGCCAGCTGCGCCTGGCCGACCAGCACAAGCGCTATGTGCCGCTGGCCCTGAAGATCGCGCCGGACATGGATGGCGAGCAGGTCAAGAACATCGCCGACGCGTTGATCCGCCACAAGATCGACGGCGTGATCGCCACCAACACCACCCTGAGCCGCAGCGCCGTCGAAGGCATGCAGCACGGCGCCGAAGCGGGCGGCCTGTCGGGGGCGCCGGTGTTTGAATTGTCCAACACCGTGATCCGTCTGCTCAAGGCCGAGCTGGGCGATGCCCTGCCTATCATCGGCGTGGGCGGCATCATGCGAGGCGCCGATGCCAAGGTCAAGATGGATGCGGGCGCCCAGCTGGTGCAGCTGTATAGCGGCCTGATCTATGCAGGTCCGGCCCTGATCCGCGATTGCGCGGAGGCATTGCGCAAGCGCTGATACCAGCGCAGGCATGCATGGCCCGCACAGCCGCCAGTCCCGGGACTCGCGGCTGTTTTTCCACCCACGGCGTAAATCTGGGGTCTGACCCAGGGTCCGGAGAGGGGCTACGCCCCGCCGGTCCCGTTGGGACCGGCCCCCGGCTCTTTGCCGTGGGTTAAAAAATATCCGGCGGCTCGCGGCATTTGACTGCCCCAGCTCTTTGCCGTGGGTTGACAAAATAGCCACCGGCCCCTCCACATAGTTGTTTCGTAACATACACACCCACCCGATATTTGTTTTTTCTATATCATTACACGTAAGCATTCGTGGGCAGCGCATTTGCTCACTGGTAAGCTTTCCTCAATCACCCAGCCTGAAAGAGATCGCATTCCATGAGTTCACGCCATACCGTTCCCGATTCCTCGCGCCAGTTGCTGATCCTCAGCCTGATTTCCACCCTGACCTTACCGGTCGCCCACGCCCAGCAAGCCCCCGCCAACGCCGAGCCAGCCATCCAGCAAGTCGTCGTCACCGGCACCTATGCCAAGAACCGCCGCAGCGCCGACTCCGAGTCGCCGGTCGACATCATCGGTGCGCGCGAACTGCAATCGACCGGCTCGACCGAACTGGCCACCGTGCTGGCCCGCCTGCTGCCATCGGTAAACTTCCCCCGTCCGTCCGGCGCCGACGCCAGCGACGCCGTGCGTCCGGCCCAGCTGCGCGGCCTGTCACCCGACCAGACCCTGGTGCTGGTCAACGGCAAGCGCCGCCACACCTCGGCCGTGGTCAACGTCAACGGTACCCAGGGCCGCGGCTCGGCGCCGGTGGACCTGAACGCGATTCCACTGTCGGCCATCGACCACATCGAAGTGCTGCGCGACGGTGCGGCGGCCCAGTACGGCTCGGACGCGATTGCCGGCGTCATCAACATCATCCTGAAAAAAGGCAGCAAGGGCGGCGACGTCGAATTCGGCGTCGGCCAATATCAAGAACGCGACGGCAAGCAGAAATCGCTGCGCGGCTCCTTCGGCCTCGACCTGGGCGACAATGGCTGGCTGCGTATCGCCGCCGAAGCGGCCGACCGCGGCGCCACCAACCGCGCCGGCGCAGACTCGCGCAATCCGCTGGAGCCGCGCTACGGCCAGGTGGTGCAGCGTTTCGGCGATCCGGAAACCTATCCGCGCAGCCTGTTCCTCAACAGCCAGATCCGCCTCAACGACAATATCGACTGGTACGCCTTCGGCAACTACGGCCAGCGCGACACCTCGGCCGCCGCCACCTGGCGCACCGCGCTGATCCCCGTCACCGACAACAGCACCACGCCGCCGACCATCCGCTATGAACAGCGCACGCCGCTGTTCCCGCAAGGCTTCCTGCCGCTGGAAAACAGCCGCTCCATCGACAAGTCGCTGGTCACCGGACTGCGCGGCGACGCCGCCGGATGGCGCTGGGATGCCAGCCTGAACTACGGCCAGAACGCATTCAGCCTGGACCTGGACAATACCGTCAACCAGGACCTGAAAGCGGCCAGCCCGACCCACTTCCATGCCGGCAATCTGACCAACACCCAGACCGTGTTCAACCTGGACCTGGCGCGCGAGTTCCCGCTGCCAGCGCTGGCCGGTCCCTTGACCTTGGCCGCCGGCCTGGAAGCGCGCCATGAAGAATACGAAATCGGCGCCGGCGACCTGGCGTCCTACAGCGGCGGCGGCGCCCAGGGCTTCTCCGGCTTCCGCCCCGTCAATGCGGGCAGCAACAGCCGCCACAGCAAATCGGTCTACCTGAATCTGGAAGCGGACATCAGCAAACAGCTGTCGGCCTCGGCGGCGTTGCGGCATGAACGCTACAGCGATTTCGGCAACACCACCTCGGCCAAGGCCTCGGCCCGCTACGCCTTCAACAAGGCGGTCTCGCTGCGCGGCACGGCCTCGTCCGGCTTCCGCGCGCCGTCGCTGCAACAGCAGTACTACACCATCACCACCACCAATTTCTCGGTGGTCAACGGCAGCAACACGGCGATCGAAACCGGCACCTTCGCCGTCAACAGCGCCGCCGCCCAGGCGCTGGGCGCGCAGTCGCTGAAGGCCGAGAAAGCCCGTAACTACAGCCTCGGCCTGCAACTCGATCCGCTGCCGAACTGGAACACCACCATCGACGCCTACCGCATCGACATCGACGACCGGGTGCTATTCTCTGCCAATCTGGTGCTGCCGAGCGCGCTTAAAAATACCCTGGCCGCCCAAGGCTATCCGGTCGGCGCGGCGCGCTACTTCACCAACGCGGTCGACACCCGCACCACCGGCGTGGACGTGGTCAGCACCTACCGCCTCGACCTGGCCGCCGCGCGCCGCCTGGACCTGACGCTGGCCTACAACCACAACAAGAACTCGCTGGAAAAAGTGGCCGACAATCCCGCCATCCTGACGGCCAACAAGCTGCTGCTGATCGACCGCCAGACCATCAACCGCACCACGGTCGGCTCACCCAGCAACAAGCTCAGCCTGGCCGGCGACTATAGCGCCGGCATCTGGGGCGCGCGTGCCGTGGGCACCCGCTACGGCAGCTTCACGGTGCCGCAGAATAACGCCGCGCTCGATCAAGTCTACCATCCGCAATGGGTGCTGGACCTGTCGGCCAGCGTCAAGCTGGGCAAGAACTGGAAGATTAGCGCCGGCGTCGACAACGTCACCGACCGTTATCCGGACCAGGTCACGTCCAACGGCAACCTGAACGTCAACGGCACCACGCCGTACAGCGGCTTCGCGCCGAATGGCTTCAATGGCCGCTACTACTACGCCAAGGCGGGGTATAGCTGGTAGGGAAACCTTTTGTTTGCGCCGCCGGGGCGGCATGGCGCTAACGTAAGCATGCCGCAGCGCTTTTAGAACCCACGGCAAAGAGCCGGGGGCGACGGGGGCGCCGAGCCCCGTCGGGGCTGACCCCAGGGGTACGCCGTGGGTTCTGTTCGCGCCGGCGGCCGTTTAACTGAAGGGCGATGACGCAATAAAAAACCCGGCACCTGTGCCGGATTTTTTATTGTCGTTCTTGCGCTGTTCGATGCGCTCCAGCTCTTTCTTGATGACGGCGGGATCTTTGCTCAGCATGGCATTGCGCATCGCCCACGCCACATCGTTGAGGCCGCCGATGACTTCGTACGCCAGTATGACCGTGGGCACCTTGTCGGTCGCCAAATCATTGGTGCCGGCATTGAGCTTGCCCAGGTTGCCTACGCCGATGGCAGAAATGCCGATCATAAACACCATCGACACACCCAAACCGGCCGCGAGCCGCTTGCCTATCTTCCAGTTACCGATGCCCATTTTCACTCCCCCAGAATAACAACCGCTTGTCTGAAATCCTGCTTGCCTCGCTTGCGAACGATGTTTCTATTGGGTCATACCTACAATATCTATAGTCGATCCGATCAGTATATGAGGCCAAATAAAATGACGATAAGAAAAATTCGGGCCTGTTTTCATGCCGCCACAACGATTTTCAAACGAAAAAAAACGCAGCAACCGCCGCGTTTTCTTGTTCAGGACGATTCACCGCCGTTCATGGCCGCGTCGATCTCGGCGCGGGTCAGGTCGGGGGCGAACTGCTGGATAAATTGGTAGGCATACGAACGCAGATAGGCGCCGCGCCGCACCGCCAGCCGCGTGGTGTTGGCCGCGAACAGATGCGACGCTTCCACCGCGCGCAAGCCGCGATCGCGCCCATGGTCGAAGGCCATCGAGGCGACGATGCCCACGCCCATGCCTAGCGAGACATATTGCTTAATCACGTCGGAATCCATCGCCGTCAGCACGATGTCCGGTTTCACGTCCGCCTTGGCGAAGGCGTCGTCGATATGGCCGCGCCCGGTGAAGCCTTTGTCGTAGGTAATCAAGGGGAACTCGGCCAGGTCTTCCAGGCGGATCGGCGAGCGGCCCAGCAGCGGATGGCCATCCGGCACCACGATCAAATGGCTCCAGCGGTAGCAAGGGAAGGACACCAGGTCGGGAAACTGCGACAGGCCCTCGGTGGCGATGCCGATATCGGTTTTACCGGACAAGACCCACTCGGCGATGTGCTCGGGCGCGCTCTGCTGCAAGGCGATGCGTACTTCCGGGAAGGCGTTGCGGAACGATTGCACCACTTTGGGGAGCGCATAGCGGGCCTGGGTGTGGGTGGCGGCCACGCTGAGCGTGCCACTGTTCTGGCCGGTGTATTCCAGGCTGGCCTGCTGCAGGTTTTCCGCCTCGATCAGCAGGCGGTCGATGATTTTTAAGATGCCCTTGCCCGGATCGGTCATGCCGGTCAGGCGCTTGCCGTTGCGTTCGAAGATGACCACGCCCAACTCGTCTTCGAGCTCGCGGATCTGGCGGCTCACGCCAGGCTGGGAGGTGAACAGGGCGTTGGCCACTTCGGTCAGGTTGTAGCCACGGCGGGCCGCTTCGCGGATGGAGCGCAATTGTTGAAAATTCATATAGCTGCTCCAGCATCGACGAACACGTGCAATCGTTTGGGACGCACAACCAGCGTTTCACCTTCCTTCAGCTGCAAACCGCTGAAGCGTTCATTCGACATCACCGCCTCGATCAGCTCGGCGTTATCGGCCCGTTCCAGATCGAGCTGGGCCAGCGGGCCGATCGCATGGGCGCGGCGCAGCTTGACGACGATGCCTTCGGCGCCGGCCGTGTAGCGCTCGACGTCCAGATCGTGCGGACGCACATAGGCGGTGCCCTTGCCGTTCTGCACGCTGTCGTGGCCGGGCACGTCGAGCTGCACATCGCCGCTGGCCAGTACGCCGTCATGCACGCGGCCATGGAACATATTCACATTGCCCAGGAAGCCGTAGACGAAGGGCGAAGCGGGATGGTTGTAGACCTCGTGCGGCGAGCCTATCTGTTCCACATTACCCTTGTTCATCAGCACCACCTGGTCGGCCACTTCCAGCGCCTCTTCCTGGTCGTGGGTCACAAAAATACTGGTCACATGCAGATCGTCGTGCAGGCGGCGCAGCCAGCGGCGCAATTCCTTGCGCACCTTCGCGTCGAGCGCGCCAAACGGTTCGTCGAGCAGCAGCACGCGCGGTTCCACCGCCAGCGCGCGCGCCAGCGCGATACGCTGACGCTGGCCGCCGGACAACTGCGGCGGGTAACGGTCGGCCAGCCAGTCCAGTTGCACCAGCTCCAGCAGCTCCTTGACCTTGCGGCGGATCTGGTCTTCCGACGGACGCTCGGCGCGCGGCTTGACGCGCAGGCCGAAGGCCACGTTCTCGAACACGGTCATGTGCTTGAACAGCGCATAGTGCTGGAACACGAAACCGACCTGGCGCTCGCGCACATGGCGCGCCGACGCGTCTTCCGAGTCCAGCAGCACCTGGCCGGAATCGGGATGTTCGAGGCCGGCGATGATGCGCAGCAAGGTGGTCTTGCCACAGCCCGAAGGCCCCAGCAGCGCGGTCAGCTCGCCCGATGGAAAGTCCAGCGACACATTGTTCAGGGCGACGAAATCGCCGAACCGTTTATTGATGTTGTTGACTGCGATGGTCATATCAGTGCTCCGTAGAACGTGTTGCGGAATCATCAGCGATCGATTCGTTCAAGCGCCAGGCAATAAAGGATTTCAGGGCCAGGGTCACCAGCGCCAGCAGGGCCAGCAGCGAAGCGACGGCGAAGGCGGCGGCGAAGTTGTACTCGTTGTACAGAATCTCCACCTGCAGCGGCACGGTATTGGTCTCGCCACGGATGTGGCCGGACACCACCGACACCGCGCCGAACTCGCCCATGGCGCGGGCATTACACAGGATCACGCCATACAGCAGACCCCATTTAATATTCGGCAAGGTCACGCGGCGGAAGGTATCCCAGCCGGAGGCGCCCAGCACGATGGCCGCCTCCTCTTCCTCGCTGCCCTGGGCCTGCATCAGCGGGATCAGCTCGCGCGCCACGAAGGGGAAGGTCACGAAGATGGTGGCCAGCACGATGCCCGGCACCGCGAACAGGATCTTGATATCGTGGTCGCGCAACCAGGGACCGAACCAGCCCTGGGCGCCGAACAGCAGCACATAGATCAGGCCGGAAATCACCGGCGAGACCGAGAACGGCAGGTCGATCAGGGTCAGCAGAATGCTCTTGCCGCGGAACTCGAACTTGGCGATGCACCAGGACGCGGCCACGCCGAACACCAGGTTCAGCGGCACGGCGATCACGGCCGTGATCAGGGTCAGCTTGATGGCGGCGATCGCATCGGCTTCGATGATCGCGGCCAGATAAGCTTCCCAGCCCTTCTTGAAGGCCTCGAAGAACACCGCCACCAGCGGCACGAACAGGAACAGGGTCAGGAAGGTCAGCGCCACGGCGATCAGCACGCCGCGCACCCAGCGCGGTTCCAGCACGCTCGGCGGCGACGGCAGTTCGCCGCGGCGCGCCGGCGCGGCGGCTGTAGCAGCACTTGTGACAGGAGTAGGCAGAACAGCATTCATCTTATTTCCCCGACTTGCCGCGCGCCCAGGCTTGCAGCAGATTAATCGTCAACAGCATCGCGAAGGACACCACCAGCATCACCACCGCGATGGCGGTGGCGCCGGCGTAGTCGTATTGCTCCAGTTTGGTAATGATGAACAGCGGCGTAATTTCCGACACCATCGGCATATTGCCGGCGATGAAGATCACCGAACCGTATTCGCCGGTGGCGCGCGCGAAGGCCAGCGCGAAGCCGGTCATCAGCGAGGGCAGGATGGTGGGGAAGATCACGCGGGTAAAGGTCTGCCAGGAATTCGCGCCCAGGCTGGCGGCGGCTTCTTCCAGTTCCCGTTCGGCGTCTTCCAGCACGGGCTGGACGGTGCGCACCACGAAAGGCAGGCCGATGAAGGTCAGCGCGATGACGACGCCGATAGGCGTGAACGCCACTTTGAGGCCCAGCGTGCCTTCGAGGAAGCGGCCGAACCAGCCGTTGGCCGAATACAGGGCTGTCAGGGTGATGCCGGCCACCGCGGTCGGCAGCGCGAAAGGCAGGTCGACCAGGGCGTCGATGATGCGCTTGCCGGGAAACTGGTAGCGCACCAGCACCCAGGCCACGATGCCGCCGAACACGGCATTGAAGGTGGCGCCGATCAGCGAGGCGCCGAAAGTCAGCTTATACGAGGCGACGACGCGGGGCGAGGTGACGGCGGCCCAGAAGGCTTCCCACGTCAGCGTGAAGGTCTTCAGGAACACCGCCGACAGCGGGATCAGGACGATCAGCGTCAGGTAGAACATGGTGAAACCCAGCGACAGCTTAAAGCCAGGCATCACCCGGAATGGTGCGCCGCGCGACGTGCTTGCCGCCGCGCCCGGCGCCGTCAGTACTGCAGACATACTAGCCCCCTTATTACTAATTCTTCTATGAGGGCTGCATAATCTCATCGATTACACATGATACAAACGAAGCATTTCTCATTAGCATAGTCGGTAATACTATATGCCTGCGGTAAGGCTGAATGCTTCAGGAAATCAGTTTGAAGGCCACGCCCACCAGGGTGAAGGCCAGCAGGCCACGCAGGAAACGCTCCGGCACGGCACGGGCGGCATAGGCGCCGATGGTGATGCCCGGCACCGAGCCGACCAGCAAGGTGAGCAGCAGTTCCCAGTTGATCGAGCCCAGCCACCAGTGGCCGACGGCGGCGATCGCGGTCAGCGGCACCGCGTAGGCGATATCGGTGCCGGCCACTTCGGCGGCGGTCAGACGGGGATACAGCATGACGAGCAGGGTCGCGCCGATGGCGCCGGCGCCGATCGAGGACACCGTGACCAGGATACCCAGCACGGCGCCGGAGGCAACGGTGGCAATGACCAGCGCGCGGCCTTGCAGCTGGCGCTCGGGGTGAGCGTTGATCCAGGCCAGCATTTTGCGTTTGAACAGGAGAGCGACCACGGTCAGGCAGACCGAGCCGGCGATGACGTAGCGGATGATCTGGCCGATGTTTTTATCGAGGGCGCCAAACTGGCTCAGCGCGACGCTGGCCAGCACGGCGGCGGGCAAGGCGCCCAGGCACAGGCGGCGCACGATTTCCCAGTGCACGGTGCCGCGCAGGCGGTGGGTAAAGGTGCCGACGCCCTTGGTCAGCGCCGCAAACGCCAGATCGGTGCCGACCGCCACCGAAGGCGGGACACCGAACAGCAGGGTCAACAGCGGCGTCATCAGCGAACCGCCGCCGACACCCGTCATACCCACCAGTAAACCAACCGCAAAACCCGACACCACGAACGACAAGGTCATACATTTCCCCCAAAGTAGCCGCTAGGGTAATGACTCTTGCACCAATTCCAAAGGATGAAGTGCTTATTTGCTTATGCGTAATGCGAATAAACATAGTCAATTAGGCACTTCAGGGGTCGGGCTTGGCGGCCGACAGACTGAATCCTGCTGCGCTTTCTTACTTGTTAGGCTGGGGCGTCACGCGCAGATACGGGCGCACGGCGGTAAAGCCTTTCGGATATTTCTGCTTGAGCACTTCCGGGTCTTGCACGGTCAGCGGAATGATGACGTCGTCGCCGTCTTTCCAGTTGCCCGGCGTGGCCACGGTATGGGCATCGGTCAGTTGCAGCGCATCGATGACGCGCAGCACTTCGTCGAAGTTGCGGCCGGTGCTCATCGGGTAGGTGATGCTCAGGCGGATTTTCTTGTTCGGGTCGATGACGAACAGCGAACGCACGGTGGCCGTGGCCGACTGTTCCGGGTGGATCATGTCATACAGCGTGGCGACTTTGCGGTCGGCATCGGCGATGATGGGGAAACCGACCACGGTGTTCTGGGTTTCTTCGATATCCTTGATCCAGCTCTTGTGGGCTTCGGCCGGGTCGACCGACAGCGCGATCGCCTTGACGTTGCGCTTGTCGAATTCCGGTTTCAGCTTGGCCGTCAGGCCCAGTTCGGTGGTGCAGACCGGGGTGAAGTCGGCCGGATGGGAGAACAGCACCACCCAGGAATTGCCCGCCCACTCATGGAATTGAATGGTGCCGATGGAAGAGTCTTGTGAAAAATCAGGCGCAATATCGCCCAGTCGTAAAGTCATGGTGGTCTCCGTGATGTTGAAGGGCGGCCGGAAGGCCGCGCCCGAAATGGATTGCGCTGCGCTCTGTCGTGCTGCCACAAGCTAGCTTCTAAAAAGTCATGCCAAATGCGCCATAACACGGTGATTGTGCGCCAATTCCGCCAGTAATTGCAACTGGCGTTGACCGTCCTGCCAATCGCCCAAACCGGAATCGGCATTGATATGGCCGAGCGCGCCGGCGTTGACGAATTCCGCCTCCCAGCGCGCGGCCCAGCCGGCCGCCTTCTCCACCCGCATCCACGGGTCGTTGCTGCTGCCGATGACGATGGCCGGACAAGGCAGGGGCAGTTGCGGCAAGCGCGTTGCCACCCCGAACTTGTCGGGATCGGCCGGCGCCACCAGCAGCAGGCCGGCCACATTCGATGGATCACGCGCCACGCTGTGCACGCTGGCCAGGGTGCCGAAGCTGTGCGCCACGATCAGCGTCGGACGCCGGTCTTCGGCGCGCAGGCGGTCGACCCGCGCCGACCAGCGCTCCAGATCGGGCTGCTCCCAATCCTCCTGCTCCACTCTTTCGAAGCGCGCATACAGGCGCTGCCAGCGGCTTTGCCAATGCTCGGCCCCGCTGTTGTGCAGGCCCGGCGCGATCAGCACGCGGTATTGCGAAAGCACACTGGCAGCCATACGCCCTCCTCTGTTAGCCGGACCGATTATTTCGGCTGGTAAATCTGATCGAACACGCCGCCATCGGCGAAGTGGGTCTTCTGGGCACGGGTCCAGTCGCCGGCGACATCGCCCAGGGTGAACAGCTTGATTTTCGGGAACTGGGCCGCGTATTTCTTCGCTTCCTTCTCGACCGCCGGACGGTAGTAGTTCTTGGCGATGATTTCCTGGGCTTCGTCGGTGTACAGGAAGTTCAGGTAAGCCTCGGCCACCTTGCGGGTGCCGCGTTTGTCGGCCACCTTGTCGACCACCGAGACTGGCGGCTCGGCCAGGATGCTGACGGACGGGGCGATGATGTCGACCTTGTCCGGTCCCAACTCCTTGATCGCCAGCAGGGCTTCGTTTTCCCAGGCGATCAGCACATCGCCGATGCCGCGTTCGACGAAGGTGGTGGTGGCGCCGCGCGCGCCGGAGTCGAGCACCGGCACGTTCTTGTACAGGGCTTTGAGGAAGTCGCGCGCCTTGGCGTCGCTGCCGCCCGGCTGGCGCAGTGCGTAGCCATAGGCCGCCAGGTGGTTCCAGCGGGCGCCGCCGGAGGTTTTTGGATTCGGGGTGATGACGGCCACGCCTGGCTTGACCAGGTCGTTCCAGTCCTTGATGCCTTTCGGATTGCCCTTGCGTACCAGGAACACGATGGTCGAGGTATAAGGCGAGGCATTGTGCTGCAAGCGTTTCTGCCAATCCTTGTGCAGCAGGCCGCGTTCGGCGATGGCGTCGATGTCATAGGCCAGCGCCAGCGTCACCACGTCGGCGTCCAGGCCGTCGATGACGGCGCGGCCCTGTTTGCCGGAGCCGCCATGCGACTGCTTGATCTTGACCGTGTCGCCAGTCTTGGCCAGCCAGTTCTTGGCGAAGGCCGCATTGACGTCCTGGTACAGTTCCCGGGTCGGGTCGTAGGACACGTTTAACAGGGACACTTCCGCTGCGAAGGCAGGCAGGACAGCAGTGACAGCGAGTGCGGCGGCGATAATTTTCTTGGACAGCATCAGGATTCCCCGTGTAGTGAACTTCAGAGACTCCAGATTATCGCGCCGCCTTATAAATGAGAACTAAGCATTTATCAATTCCATATACCAAAAACTCATATAGAGCCGATTGGCTTCAGTAGAAGCGGTTGAACAGCACCACGCCCCAGGCGGCGGCGGCCAGCAGGCAGGCCAGCAGCACGGCGGCGCTGCCGAAGTCCTTGGCGTTTTTCGACAGCGGATGGCGCTCCAGCGACACCCGGTCGACCACCGCCTCGATCGAGGAGTTGATCAGTTCGACGATCAGTATCAGCACCAGCACGCCGATCAGCATCAGTTTCTCGAAGGCGGAGATGCGTAGTGCCAGCGCAACAACGCTGCCCACGATGAACAGCATCATTTCCTGGCGGAAGGCGTGCTCATGGCGCCAGGCCGACTTCAGGCCGTCGATCGAGTACAGGCAGGCGGAATAGATCCGCTTCAGGCCGCTCTTGCTCTTAAATTCGCTGACAGGTTCCATGGGGAAGGCTTTGTTATGGAGGAGGCATGATTATGCCCCCGACGGCAAGCCAGGTCACAAAATTCGAGGGTTTGCTCCATACAATTCCTATTCTTTTCACATTATGGTATAAAGTCAGTACGACATACTGCACTGCACCAACCACATCATGAAAATCGAAACCGTTCCTGAGCAAAAAACCACGATCCAGGTCATCGAGCGCATGGTCGCGCTGCTCGATGCCTTGGCCAAGTACCCGGACCCTGTC
The DNA here is from genome assembly GCA_013284265.1 of Oxalobacteraceae bacterium. Taxonomy (GTDB): domain Bacteria; phylum Pseudomonadota; class Gammaproteobacteria; order Burkholderiales; family Burkholderiaceae_D; genus Rugamonas. Next base: position 129,801 of record JABTBR010000009.1, read on the forward strand.
AGTCTGAAGGAGTTGTCCAAGGTTTCCGGCCTGCACCCTTCGACGGCCCACCGCATCCTCAACGATATGGTGCTGACCCGCTTTGTCGACCGTATCGAACCGGGCACCTACCGCCTCGGCATGCGCCTGCTGGAACTGGGCAATGTGGTCAAGAGCCGCCTGTCGGTGCGCGAAGCTGCGCTGGACTTCATGCGCTCGCTGCACAAGAAGACCCAGCAGACCATCAATCTGTCGGTGCGCCAGGGCGACGAGATCGTCTATATCGACCGCGCCTTCTCGGAGCGTTCCGGCATGCAGGTGGTGCGCGCCATCGGCGGCCGCGGCCCGCTGCACCTGACCTCCACCGGCAAGCTGTTCCTGTCGGTCGACGAGCCGAAGGCGATCCGCGCCTATGCCACCCGCACCGGGCTGGCTGGCCACAACAAGAATTCGATCACGGATCTGGTCAAGCTCGAGCGCGAGCTGAGCCTGGTACGGGCGCGCGGCTATGCGCGCGACAATGAGGAGTTGGAACTGGGTGTGCGCTGTATGGCGGCCGGCATCCACGACGATTCCGGCAAATTGATCGCCGGCCTGTCGATCTCGGCGCCGGCGGACCGGCTGCAGGATGAATGGCTGGAAGACCTGGTCAGCACCGCTGGCCAGATTTCCGCCACCCTCGGTTACATCCCGGTCGAATAAACCGGCGAAGTGCCCGTCAGCGAAGCTGGCTTGAGCGCTTCCAGCCATTTGCGCATGCGGCCGGCATCGGCCGTACGCGACTGCTTGCCCTTGGAATCGAGGAAGACCATGATCACGGCGCGTCCTTCGATGACGGCCTGCATCAGCAGGCAGCGCCCCGCTTCATTGATGAAACCGGTCTTTTGCAGGCCGATGGCCCAGCCCGGATTGGCCACCAGATGGTTGGTGTTACCGAATTGCATCAGCCGGCCATTGGACTCGACGATGGCTTTCGGATCGGTCGAGAACTGGCGCAGCAGCGGCTGATGGTAGGCCGCCTGGGCCAGCCTGGCCAGATCGCGCGCGCTGGCCACATTCATCTTGGACAGGCCGCTCGAATCGACATAATGGGTATCGTTCATGCCCAGCGCACGGGCCTTGGCGTTCATCGCGTCGACGAAGGCATTCAGGCCGCCCGGATAGTTGCGGCCCAGCGCGGAAGCGGCGCGGTTCTCCGAACTCATCAGGGCGATATGCAGCATATTGCCGCGTGTCAGCTGCGAGCCCACCTTCAGGCGCGAGCTGCTGAACTTGGCGCGGTCGACATCGTCCTCGGTCACGGTCAGCACTTCTTCCATGTCCTGACCCGCTTCGACCACCACCAGCCCCGTCATCATCTTGGTGATCGAGGCGATCGGCAGCGCCACATTGCTATTTTTTTCGAACAGCACTTCGGAATTGGCCTGGTCCAGCACCAGCGCCACGCTCGATTTGAGTTCCAGCGGGTCTTGCGTCAGGTTCAGGCCGGCCAGATCGCCCATCGTGGGCACGGGCGGGGCGGCCGTGTACATGCGCTGGTACACCACCTTGCGGTGGCCCCGGTGCATGACGACGCGCTTGATCATGTGTTCGTTCGATTCGGCCGCGGCCAGACGCATGGACTGGCGCTTGGAAACCTTGCCTTTTTTGAGCTGCTGCTTGCGTGGGGCGGCACTCTCTCCATCCTGGCTGCCCGCCGCCAGCGCGGGCGCCGACACGAACAACAGTGAGATGAATACACTCATGGCCAATTTAATCATGCGACTTTCCCCGGTTAAGCAACAAAGTACTGATAGTTGCAGTGTAGCAAAACGCTGAGCGAGCGCAAGCAAATTTCACATTGTGCGCATCATTAATTGCGGTGTCGCAATACCCTGCCGACAACGTTAATCTTGGCCCTATCTTGCAGCGCGGCGCCCCGCCCCGCACGCCATAATTAATCGACAAATTTAACAAATTCAGACACCGGCGCGCGCTCCGTGAGCAGGCTGTTTTCGATCCTGGATGGATCGGCAAAACCCAGCGCCATGCCGCACACGACGATTTCATTGTCCGGCAAATCGAGCTCTGCGCCAATGATCTTGTGGTATTGCGTAAACGCCGCCTGCGGACAGGTGTCGAGACCGCGTCCGCGCGCCGCCACCATGATGTTTTGCAGGAACATGCCGTAGTCCAGCCACGAGCCTTTTTCCATGATACGGTCGATGGTGAAGATCAGCCCTACGGGTGCGTCAAAGAAGGCGTAATTACGGCCGTGCTGCGCCGCCATGCCGGCCTTGTCTTCGCGTGTCAGGCCCAGCAGAGCATACAGGTCCCAGCCCACCTTGCGGCGCCGGTCGATGAAGGGCGAGACCCATTGGCGCGGATAGTAGGCGTATTCCTCGGTGTGCTGGGCCGCCACGGCCGGATCGCGGTGCGCCGCCAGAATCGCCGCCGACAGGCGGCTGCGCCGCTCGCCGGTCAGCACATACACTTTCCAGGGTTGGGTATTGGTGCCCGAGGGTGCGCGCGCGGCCACCGCCAGCAGCGCCTCGATATCGGCGCGCGGCACCGCGGTGGGCAAAAAGGCACGGATCGAACGGCGCGAGGTGATGGCCGCGTCGACGGCGGCCTGGCTGGCCGACTGCAGCGGCTGGACGGGGGAATCGCTCATGGGAGATTGGCTCATTTGTACTTATTTAATTGGATTTTCTAACAACAAACATCACACCTATAACGGCCAGCAACATGCCCGCCACACCCATCAGATTAAACGCTTCGCCGAACATCAGCCAGGCCATCACGGCCGTGGTGGGCGGCGTCAGGTAAAGCAGGCTGGTCACCTGGGTCGCATTGCTGCGACGTATCAGTACAAACAGCAGGAAGATCGCCCCGATCGACAGCACCAGCACCGACCACAGCAGCGCGCCGACGAAGCGCGGCGTCCATGCCACGGCGGCAAACGCCGGGGTCCAATCCTCGAACCAGATCGCCGCCGGCATCAGCACCAGCAGCGAGGCGGTGAACTGGATCGCGGTGCCGGTGCGCAGGTCGAAATGCGGACAGTAGCGTTTTTGATACAGGGTGCCGGCCGTGATCGACAGCAGCGCCATCACGCTCAAGGCAATACTGCCGGGGGACAGGCCAACCAGATGCACCTTGGCGGCCACCACCAGCGCCACCCCGCCCAGGCCGAACAGCAGGCCCAGCCATTGCACGGGACGCACCCGTTCGCCCAGCAGCGGCGCCGCGAAAGCCGTCAGGATGGGCTGCATGCCCACGATCAGCGCCGACAGGCCGGCCGGCATGCCCAGTTTGATCGCCGCCCACACCCCGCTCAGGTAGCCGGCCTGCAACAGCACCCCGGCGATCGCGATATGGCGGGTCTGGCGTCCCGACGGCCACGGCGCCTTCAGCAACAGCACCAGCGGCACCAGGATCAGCAGCACGCCGATAAAGCGCAACAGCAAAAAGGTCAGCGGCGGCGCATACGGCAGGCCGAATTTGGCGACGATGAAACCGGTACTCCACAGCAGCACAAAAAACACTGGCAAAGGGGACAAAAAAGACATTGCCGGCCTGGCGGCGGCGCTCGATGTGGGCATGGGAGAGATACCAAAAGTAATAAAAGGCTTGCCACGTTGCGTTTTGTGCACAGCATCAAGCGGTACTTGCAAGTTTAGCACGGTCGTGCCTGCAAGGTCGCACCAGGCCTGACTCTCAGCGAAGTCTCAGCATTGGCGGGCGCTACGGCGGAATTGATTTTTCTGAATAGAAATCCTTCCAATAAGCGACTTTATGTTCTTTGGTGCAACGCACAAAAATCGCTTGACTTAATTTTGGAACACCGTAGAATCGGGTTTGTTGCGTTGCACAATTAGTTGTTCGGTCTGAAACATGGATTCATCTGCTTCGTACCACCGGTAGCTACTAGCAGCATTCATCGAACTATTTATTTCCTGGAGAGTTATATGTTTTCTATCCCTGAGCAATTTTCCAATGCGACCAAGGCCAATTTTGAAGCCCAGTTCGCTATTTTCTCGACCCTGACCAACAAAGCTTTCGAAGGCGTGGAAAAACTGGTTGACCTGAACCTGACCGCTGCCAAGGCATCGCTGGAAGAGTCGTCGGCCACCACCAAGCAATTGCTGTCGGCCAAAGATCCACAAGAATTCTTCTCGCTGGCCGGTGCCCAGGCTCAGCCAAACGCTGAAAAAGCCATCGCTTACGGCCGTCACCTGGCGTCGATCGCTTCCGGTACCCAGGCTGAGTTCAGCAAAGCCGCTGAAACCCAGATCGCTGAAACCAACCGCAAAGTCATTTCGCTGGTTGAAGAAGTGAGCAAAAACGCACCTGCCGGTTCGGAAAACGCTGTCGCCCTGCTGAAGTCGGCAATCGGCAACGCCAACGCTGGCTACGAGCAGTTCACCAAGACCGCCAAGCAAGCTGTTGAGTCGATCGAAACCAACCTGGCCACCGCGGTGAACCAGTTCTCGCAAGCTGCCGCCAAGGCCGCTCCTGCGAAGAAGTAATAAGGGAAGTTCGCGGCACCTGACGGTGCCGCCCTCCTTGAAAGCCCCGGCCACATCCGGGGCTTTTTTTCGTCCATGGCAAGCGCCGGAGTAAAAGAGCCACGGCTGACTTAAGCCAAGCCAAGGAAGCCGGGGGCTTGATGAAAACCCGCGGCAAAGAGCCGGGGCGATTAAAAACCACGCCAAGGAGCCGGGGGCTTCATTAAAACCCACGGCAAAGAGCCGGGGTCTGACCCGCCGGGTCAGACCCCAGGGTTACGCCGTGGGTTCAAAAAAATAGCCGGGCCCGCAAAGCGGCCCGGCTATTGACATCCAATCCGACCTTACTCGCCCAGATACGCCGCCTTGACGCGCGGATCATCCAGCATATCGCGCGCATTGCCCGTCATGGTGATCAGCCCCGAATCCATCACATAGCCCCGATGCGCCGCCTGCAGTGCCAGCTTGGCGTTCTGCTCGACCAGCAGCACCGTAATACCCTCTTTCGACACATTCCGTATCACTTCAAAGATCTTCTCGACCATGATAGGCGACAAGCCCATCGACGGCTCATCGAGCAGCAACAGATTCGGATGCGACATCAGCGCGCGCGCCATCGCCAGCATCTGCTGCTCGCCGCCCGACAGCGTACCGGCCATCTGCGCCGCGCGCTCCTTCAAGCGCGGGAACACATCGAACCACTTGGCGATATCGGCATCGATGCCCGCCTTGTCGTCACGCGTGTAGGCGCCCATCATCAGGTTTTCCTGGATCGACATGCGGGTGAACACGCCCCGCCCTTCCGGCACCATGGCCAGCTTCTTTTCCACCAGATGGAAGGACTTGCTGCCCTTGAGCGACTCGCCCATATAATTGACCGTGCCCTCGACCTGGCAAGGCGGCAGCGTGCCGGTGATGGCTTTCAGGGTGGTGGTCTTGCCGGCGCCGTTGGCGCCGATCAGCGCGATCAGCTCGCCCTTGTTCACTTCCAGATCGATACCCTTGACGGCCTTGATGCCGCCGTATGCGACTTTCAGTCCCGATACTTTAAGAACATTGTCGCTCATTAATGCGATCCTCCCAGATAGGCGTCGATGACGGCCTGGTTACTCTGAATTTCCGCCGGCAGGCCTTCGGCAATCGGCTTGCCGTATTCCAGCACCGTCAGGCGGTCGCACAGGCCCATCATCAGCTTGACGTCGTGCTCGATCAACAGCACGGTCTTGCCTTCGTTCTTGATCTTGACCAGCAATTCACGCAGCGCCAGCTTCTCGGTGGCGTTCATGCCGGCCGCCGGCTCGTCGAGCGCCAGCAGTTGCGGATCGGTGGCCAGCGCGCGAGCGATTTCCAGGCGGCGCTGATCGCCATACGACAGGAATTTGGAGGTGCGGCTGGCGAACTGGCCAATGCCGACGAAGTCCAGCAGCTCCTGGGCGCGGCGGCGGATCGCCGCCTCTTCCTCGCGCGCCGCCTTGTGGCGGAAGATCGCGCCGAACACGCCCTGGTGCGAGCGCACATGGCGCCCCACCATGACGTTTTCCAGCGCCGTCATCTCGCCGAACAGGCGGATATTCTGGAAGGTACGGGCGATGCCGGCCTTGGCCACCTCATGCGGCGCGGACGGCGAATACGGCTTGCCGGCCAGCTCGAAGGTGCCGGTATCGGGCTGGTACAGGCCGGTGATCACATTGAAGAAAGTAGTCTTGCCGGCGCCGTTGGGACCGATCAGGCCATAGATCTGGCCCTTCATGATCTTGATGCCGACATCGGTCAGCGCCTGCAGGCCGCCGAAGCGCTTGTTGACGCCGGCGATATGGAGTATCACATCCTGATTCATCGTTACGTTCCTCATGCTGCCATCTGGCCGGAGGCCGGCTCAGGTTTGTCGGTGTCGCTGTCGGGACGGTCTTCATGCTTGGGCGCGGGCCACAGGCCGGCCGGGCGGTTCAGCATGATCAGCACCATGGCCAGACCGTACAGCAGTTGGCGCAGCACTTCCGCTTCGATCAGCACATGGCCGAACAGTTTCTGTTGCAGCGGTTCGACCACATGGCGCAGCACTTCCGGCAGGGCCGCCAGCAGCGCGCCGCCCATGATCACGCCGGGAATGTGGCCGATGCCGCCCAGCACCACCATCGCCAGCACCGCGATCGACTCGGTCAGCGAGAACGATTCCGGCGACACGAAGCCCTGGAAGGACGCGAACATCGCCCCGGCCACGCCGCCGAAGGAGGCGCCCATGGTGAAGGCCAGCAGCTTGACGTTGCGGGTATTGATGCCCATCGCCTTGGCGGCGATCTCATCTTCGCGGATCGCCACCCAGGCACGGCCCAGGCGCGAGTGCTGCAGGCGCGAGGTGACGAACACGATGGCGATACACAGGAACAGGAACAGGAAGTAATAGGCGTTCACCGACGGCATCGAGAAGCCGCCCACGATCACATTCGCGCGCGAACCGGCCTCGCCGGCCAGATTGACGCCGAACACCTTGATCGGATCGATCAGGTTGATCCCCTGCGGGCCATTGGTAAAGTTGATCGGCTCGTTCAGATTATTCATGAAGATACGGATGATCTCACCGAAGCCCAGCGTCACGATGGCCAGGTAGTCGCCGCGCAGCTTCAGGGTAGGTGCACCCAGCAGCGCGCCGAACAGGCCGGCCAGCGCGGCCGCCATCGGCACGATCAGCCACACCGACAGGTGGATGCCGTTAGTGCGGATATCCTCGCCCAGCACGGCCACCAGCGTGTCGCCCAATGCCGGATACTGGTTGATGATCGATTCCACCAGCGTGGCGAACTGGGGCGAAGCGAGCAGCCCCGTCATGTAGGCGCCCACCGCATAGAAGGCGATATAACCCAGGTCGAGCAGGCCGGCGAAGCCGACCACGATGTTCAAGCCCAGCGCCAGCATGATGTACAGCAGCGCCATGTCGATGATGCGCACCCAGGAGTTGCCGAACTGGGAAGCGATGAACGGGAAGATGAGCAGGCCGATCAGCACGACCGCCATGCTGCTGTAGGCCTTGCGCGGATTGCGGTCTACGTCGAAATTCAAGAGAGCCATGATGTGTCCTTTATCTGTTGCGGCCGGCTTAGGCGCGGTCCGCCACGCGCTCGCCCATGATGCCGGACGGACGGATAGTCAATACGATGATCAACACGACGAAGGCGAAGATGTCCTGGTAGTGGCTGCCGAGGAAGCCGCCGGTCAGGTCGCCGATATAGCCGGCGCCCAGGCTTTCGATAATGCCCAGCAGGATGCCGCCTATCATGGCGCCATAGATATTGCCGATGCCGCCCAGCACCGCGGCCGAGAAGGCTTTCAGGCCGGGCACGAAGCCCATCGCGAACTGGATGGACGAATAGTTGGCGCCCCACATCACGCCGGCCACCGCGGCCAGCGCCGCGCCGATGGCGAAGGTGGCGACGATGACCTTGTTCGAGTCCACGCCCATCAGGCCGGCCACGCGCGGGTTTTCGGCCGTGGCGCGCATGGCCCGGCCCATCTTGGTTTTTTCCACCAGCATCACCAGGCCGAACATCGACAGCGCGGCCAGCACCAGCAGCAGCAGCTGGGTTTGCGAGATCACGGCGCCGCCGATGGCGATAGGCTCGGTCGACAGCAGGGTCGGGAAAGGCAGCGGATTGCGGCCCCAGATCATCATCGCGAAGGTTTGCAGCAGGATGGACACGCCGATCGCGGTGATCAGCGGCGCCAGCCGGGGCGCGTTGCGCAGGCGGCGGTAGGCTATGCGTTCGATCAATATATTGACCAGCATGCAGACCGGAATCGCGCCACCGATGGCGATGGCCAGCTTGACGAAACCGGGCAGATCCGGCGCGTAGGAGTTGAGCAGGTTGAGGATGGTCAGGCCCGCCATGGCGCCTATCATCAGCACGTCGCCGTGGGCGAAGTTAATCAGATTCAACACGCCATACACCATCGTGTAACCGAGGGCGACCAGTGCATACATGCTGCCCAGCACCAGGCCATTGATAATTTGTTGGATAAAAGTATCCATGGTTGAGATTGCCCCTTTTTTCGTATTGAATGACTGGCGCCTGTTGACGCGGCTTACCTAGCAAGCTTACTTAGCAAGCTTACTTAGCAAAAGCGGCACACGAAGTTAGCTTCGAGTGCCGCTCTTGATCTGAAGTCTTAACGTCAATTTTTCCAAGCGTTCGCAATAATAGCCATGTTTAATGAAAACTAATATCGGAAAAATCGGTAGTTGCACGAATATTATTTAAGCAGTAGGGCAATTCTCTCAGAATTTCACTCATTGGCAGTGTTTTTTACGCCATCGAGACCTTTTGGCAGTGGGAAAGTGACTGCTTCCTCCACCCCATCCAGCGTCCGCACACTGCGCACGCCCAGTTCCTTCAGGCGTTCGATGACCGCATGCACCAGCACTTCCGGCGCCGAGGCGCCCGCCGTGACGCCCACGCGGATCTTGCCTTCCAGCCAGGCCGGCTCGATCTGGGTGGCATTGTCGATCATATAGGCTTGCGTGCCCATTTTCTCGGCCACTTCGCGCAGGCGGTTGGAATTCGAACTGTTCGGGCTGCCCACGACGATCACCAACTCCACCTGGGGCGCCATGAACTTGACGGCTTCCTGGCGGTTGGTGGTGGCATAGCAGATATCGCCTTTTTTCGGCTCGATGATGGCTGGATACTTCAGTTTCAGCGCCTCAATGATGTCGGCGGTGTCGTCCACCGACAAGGTGGTCTGCGACACATAGGCCAGCATCTCGGGCTTGGTCACGTTCAGCGTGGCCACATCGGCCACCGTTTCCACCAGATACATGCCCTCTTCGGTCTGGCCCATCGTGCCCTCGACTTCCGGGTGGCCATCGTGGCCGATCATGACGATCTCGCAACCCTGGCGGCGCATCTTGGCCACTTCCACGTGCACCTTGGTCACCAGCGGACAGGTCGCGTCGAAAATGCTCAGGCCGCGCGATTCCGCCTCGGCGCGCACGGCCTTGGACACGCCATGCGCCGAAAATACCAGGGTATTGCCGGCCGGGACGTCGTCCAGGTCTTCGATGAAGATCGCACCCTTGTTGCGCAGATCGGCCACCACATAGGCGTTGTGCACGATCTCGTGGCGCACATAGATGGGCGCGCCGAACTGTTGCAGCGCGCGTTCGACGATTTCAATGGCACGGTCGACGCCGGCGCAAAAGCCGCGTGGCTGGGCCAGCAGGAGTTCTTTGTCCATCTGTCTACCTTTACAGAACGGAAATCAGGTTCACTTCGAAACGCAGCGGCTGGCCGGCCAGCGGGTGATTGAAGTCGAACAAAGCCGACTCCTCGCCCAGCTCGCGCAGGATGCCCGCGAAACGGCCGCCGCCCGGTGCGGCGAAATCGACCAGGTCGCCGATCTTGTAATCGGCGCCCGGCACGGAATTCTCGTCCAGGGTCGCGCGCGACACTTTCTGGATCAGATCGGGATTGCGCTCGCCAAAGCCCTGGCCGGCGGCCAGTTCGAAGGTCTTGTGCGTGCCTTCCGGCAAGCCCAGCAGCAGTTCTTCCAGCACCGGGGCCAATTGGCCCTGTCCCAGCATCAAGGTGGCGGGATTTCCGGCAAAGGTTGAGACGATATCAGTACCGTCGAGCGCGGCGAGACGATAATGCAGAGTGAGATAGGCCGATTGGGTAACGACGGCGGCAGCTGGAGCGTTGGACATGGCGACAATTTCAGTGAGCTTGCAAACCGATATTGTAAGCCACCTTGGTGTCCCGGCCCCAGCCGCATGCGCATTTCAGCGCCTTGAGAGGCGCACGGGGAGGAAAATATGCCGATTCACGACTGGCCCTTGCATCTGCGCCCACGCGAGCGCCTGATCGCCCAGGGGCCGCAAGTACTGTCCGACGCCGAATTGCTGGCCGTCTTCCTGCGCGTGGGCGTGGCCGGCCAGGACGCCGTGAGCCTGGCGCGCGACACCCTGGGCCATTTCGGCTCGCTGCAGGGCCTGTTCGGCGCCAGCCAGGCCCAGTTTTGCGCCCTGCACGGCATGGGCACGGCCAAATTCGCCCAGTTGCAGGCGGTCATGGAACTGGCGCGCCGCGCCATTGGCGAGGAACTCAAGAACGGCGCCACCCTCAGCTCGCCCACGGCGGTCAAGGAATACCTGCGCCTGATCTTCCAGAACCAGCACTGCGAATCCTTCCATGTACTGTTCCTGGATGTAAAGAATCGCCTGATCGAGGCGCGCGAACTGTTTCGCGGCACCCTCACCCACACCAGCGTCTACCCGCGCGAAGTGGTCAAGGAAGCGCTGCAGCGCAACGCCGCCAGCGTGATGCTGGCCCATAACCACCCGTCCGGCACGCCCGAGCCCAGCGAATCGGATTTATTACTGACGCGCGCGCTGATGCAGGCGCTGGCCCTGGTCGATGTGCGCGTGCTCGACCATTTTGTGGTGGCCGGGAACCGCGTGCATTCGTTTGCCGAGCACGGCCAATTGTGACATTTCGCATTCAATTGCAAACCCGATGCCGACATACCACGGTATACCTGCCCATGCATACCCCGGCCAAAGCTTATTTCCCCCTGCGTATACCCTTGTTTACCCTAGGTAAACCCGCAAACCCGGGGTGAAAAACAGATTGTTAAATATTTTCATATGCACGCGACACACTTGTTTTTCACAAGTCATTGAAAAAGCTGGGGTTTTTAGATATACTCTCGTTTTTCCAATGTTGGAATGTCTTTAAGGAGTGCACCATGGCACGTGTTTGCCAAGTCACTGGGAAGAAGCCGATGGTCGGCAACAATGTTTCCCATGCAAACAACAAAACCAAACGTCGTTTCCTGCCTAACTTGCAGAATCGTCGTATTTTTGTTGAATCTGAAAATCGCTGGGTCTCCCTGCGCCTGTCCAACGCCGGTCTGCGCGTGATCGACAAAGTCGGCATCGACGCCGTGCTGGTCGATATGCGCGCTCGTGGCGAAAAAGTCTAATTAGGGAGCTACCATGGCAAAATCTGGCCGCGACAAAATCAAGCTGGAATCGACCGCAGGTACGGGTCACTTCTACACCACCACCAAGAACAAGCGTACTACGCCAGCTAAAATGGAGATCATGAAGTTCGATCCTAAAGCTCGCAAGCACGTAACGTACAAAGAAACCAAGATCAAGTAATTCGATCTTCGTTCTACAAAAAACCCCGCCAGCCTGAACGCGATCAAGATCGCGCTCTGTGCAGGCGGGGTTTTTTTTCGTCCTGTTTTTTTCGCCCGAATGGGGCTGACTCACTCAGCCAGTGAATTTCTTTACCACCGCGCCACCGGCGCAAGCCTGGTCGCGCTGCACATAATCCCAGGCGCCGGAGACGATCGCGGTGACGCGGCCGTTCGCATTGTCGAAGCGCATCCCGTACTGCCCGCCGCCGGTCTGCAGCGCCAGCGCCGCGCCCTGCCCTTCGGCAATGGCTTCGGCTGCCCCCTCCAGCGTCAAGGGCCGAAGCGCCTCGCCATACAGGCGCGCCAGTTTATCCAGCGTATCGTCGATGTCCACGCCACGGTCGGAACCCAGGCCCCTGGCCTGCGCATCGACCCGCTGCAAATGCCCGGCCGCGAAGGTCAGCACAATGCCGGGCTCACCAATAGGGGACAGCTGGAAACAGCCATGGCGGCCGAATTGCGCCGGCGCGGGTTGGGCCAGCGGCTCGTCCAGCAGGCGCCGCACCAACTCAAAGCGCATTCCAACCCGCAAGGGTCCGGCACCGTCGACACGCAAGGTCCAGTCCGCCGCCTGCGCGGACTGCGGCAAACTCAGCGGCAAGGCCAGCGCGCACAGCCTACCCAGCTTACGCAGGCCGACCATCCGTCCGGCAAGGCCGGCCTGCGCCGGCGACGCCATGTCGGGCACAGCCCGTCCCGACCACCCAGTGGCGGCCAACATTCCAGGGCTCATTGCACAATCCTTTGCCAGAAAAGCAAAACGGCTCCATCGGGAGCCGTTTTATCTGCCTACATTCGCCAGCCTGAGCCGGCCAGTATCAAGCGTAGCTGCGCAGGCGCAGCGAGAAGTCTTGCAGGGACTTGATGCCCGAGCCTTCGGCCCGCTCGCACCAGTCTTGCAGCTTGTGCAGCAGCTGATCGCGGGTGAAGTGCGAACGCTCCCAGATCACGCCCAGTTCCACGCGCATATTGTGCATGGTTTCCAGCGCCTTGCTGTGCTGGAACAACTCGGACAGTTGCTGTTGCTGAGGCGCGCCCAGCTTGCCCGGCTCGCGCTGCAGCAGCTTGCGCGACGATTTCAGGAAACGCGATTCCAGCTGGGCCTTGTCTTTCAGGTGTTCCAGCTCTTCTTTCCAGGCATGCTTGACCGACTTGGCATACTTGGCCATCACATCATAGCGGTTGGCGATCACCGATTGCAGGGTGTCGAAGTCCGCTTGCATCTTACCGTGAGCGAATTTCGGCTCCGGCGCGCGTTTCTTGACCTTGGCCAGGCCCAGGGTTTCCAGCACGCGGATGTAGAACCAGCCGATATCGAATTCATACCATTTGGACGACAGCTTGGCCGAGGTCGCGAAGGTGTGATGGTTGTTGTGCAACTCTTCGCCACCGATCAGGATGCCGAAAGGAATGATGTTGGTGGCGGCATCCGAGCAATCGTAGTTGCGGTAGCCCCAGTAGTGGCCGATGCCGTTGATGATGCCGGCGGCGGTGATCGGTATCCACATCATCTGCACGGCCCACACGGACACGCCGATCACGCCGAACAGCAGCACATTGATCACCAGCAGCGAGGCGACGCCCTGCCAGCTGAAGCGGGTGTACAGATTGCGTTCGATCCAGTCGGTCGGGGTGCCATGGCCGTATTTGTCCATGGTTTCCATGTTCTTCGATTCAGCGCGGTACAGCTCGGCGCCTTCCCAGAACACTTTTTTGATGCCGCGGGTGACCGGGCTATGCGGATCTTCCTCGGTATCGCATTTGGCGTGGTGCTTGCGGTGAATCGCGGCCCATTCCTTGGTCACCTGGCCGGTGGTCAGCCACAGCCAGAAACGGAAGAAATGGCTAGGGATGGCGTGCAGCTCCAGCGCACGGTGGGCCTGATGGCGGTGCAGATAGATGGTGACGCTGGCGATCGTGATATGGGTAACGATCAGGGTATAGAAGAACACTTGCCAAGCGGTGAGTCCGGTGACGCCGTTTGCCAAAAAATCAAGAACTGCATTTACACTAAAAGTCATTACTGCTCCAAAGTGGATGTCCCTTGCGGTCGCTCCCCAGACGAGGAGGTCCGATATTATTGGTATTGGGCGCCATTGTACGCTGAATTGAAAGTGATTTGCGGAAGCTTTCCCGCAGTGCAACGATTATTCTGAACGGGCCGGCGCGGCGGGAGCGGGCGGGCCGAACACAGGCTGGGCCTGCTCCGGCACGGGGACCGTGCCGACGATGCGCATCTCGCGCTGCGGGAAAGGCACGGAAATATTGTTGGTCTTCAAGGCGCGCCAGATCGCCCGGTTGACATCGGAAATCACCCCACCGCGGCCGTTTTCCGGATCGTGGATCCAGAAGCCGACCTGCAGGTCCAGGCCGTCCGCGCCAAAGCTGAGCAACTGCGCCGATGGTGGTTTCTCCTTTGAAACACGCTCAACCGACAAGGCCGCCTCTTCCAGCAGCAGCAGCACAGGATCGAGTTCGGTCTCATACGCCACCGAGACCTTGGTACTAATCCACAGCATCTTGTTCGACAGCGAGGAATTCTGCACTGCGCCCGACACCAGCATCTCGTTCGGCACGATCGATTCGACGCCGTCCAGCCCCTGCAATACCGTGTAGCGGGTATTGATCTGGGTCACGCGACCGCTGTATTTATCCACCGTGATCATGTCGCCTATGGTCAGGCTGCGGTCCAGCAGAATCACGAAGCCAGACACATAGTTGCTGGCGATTTTCTGTAAACCAAGCCCCAATCCAACGCCCAGTGCGCCACCGAACACAGAAAGTACCGTCAGATCGATCCCCACCAGCGACAGACTGGCCAATACCGCGACCACGATCAGGATCGCCCGGCCCATGCGCGCCAGCACCACGCGCAGGTTCGAATGCATGCCGTCGATGTGCATCAGGCGCTCTTCCAGCGCCGCGCCGGCCCACAGCGCCAGCATCAAGGTCAGCACCACCGACACGGCACCCTGCAGGATGGCCGCGATCGAGACCTTGTGCTTACCCAGCGGCAGCAGTGTGTCGTCCAGATATTTAAAGATATCGTCCCACAAGCCCGTGATATAGAGCACGAAGGCGAGCCAGACCAGCAGCTGGAAGATTTTCTCGAAGGTCAGCATCGCCGCCCCCACCTGGCCCTGGCGCGCGAAGACGCGGCGCAGCAGGTAGAAGGTGAAGCGGATCACCACCAGCGCGCCGAAGATGGGCAGCACCACCTTGAACAGGTTCACATGATGCCAATGCGCCAGCACCAGCCTGGACAGGGCCAGCAGGGCGACGATGGCCAGCGGTCCCAGCACGCGGCCGAAACTTTCCATGCCGAACTGCGCCACCCTGCCCTGCTCGCCGTCGATATCGGGATTGTGGCTAAGGCGCCCACGCATCAGGCGTCCTAAGCCCCAGCCCAGCAGGATGGACAGGGCGATGGCGCCCAGTTGCCACAGCAGGCCGGGATCGTTCAGGTCGCTGGCCAGATCGGCCAGCAGATTGGCAAGGGGGAGTTGATTCATTGAGGCAAGATGCGGAGTGAACAGAAGCGACAGCTTAACGTAAACAGCAAGTTTGCTCGCCGTTCGGATAGTGCTGGCCTCACAAAGAAGCGTCGCTTGCGCGGCGTGCCCGTTAAAACCCAGGGCAAAGAGCCGG
>JABTBR010000090.1 GCA_013284265.1 Oxalobacteraceae bacterium
TGCCTGCGCCACTTTATCGGGCTCGCTCGTAGCGCTTGATCCGTTTGATGACCATCTCCGGCAGGGCCGTGATCTGTTTGGCATGATTGGCAAAGACGATTTGCTGACGCCCCACCGAGACCGGCTTGCCCTCGGCAAAAAAACGGAACTCCAGCCAAAACGAGCATTTCTTTACGTCATATGCATTCATCTCGCAGTGAATCTCCTGGAAGGGGAAAGTCTCCTGGAGGTAGTCCTGCTGCGCGTGCTTGGTGATGAACACGCCTTCCGTTTGCAGCATATCGCGCTGTATGCATTCATAAAACCAGCGCTCGCGGCAGATTCCCTGCCATTCGAAATACCTGGCGAAGTAGGTATTGCCGTAGGCATTCGAGTCCTTCAAGAAAATCGTCAAGGTATGGGTAAAGGTCTGGCTGGCATTGGCCTGGGCAACGGCCTGCACTTCGGACATTTCTGCGGCGGTAGCGTGTAACAACATGGTATCCCCTGTTTTGGAAGTGGCCGCCATGACTTGCGGTCATTGCGGAAGGCGAAAACATAACGCCTTGTTCCCACTTAATGCGGGTTTGCCTTACGATCATTTGATTTAGCGCAAGAAGGGTGTGGATACTGGCGCACATCGCATCGACACGCTCAATACCGCTTGCTAACATGTCTTAACTATTGGACAAAAACAGACGTTTACCGTTAGAAAGCTGGCATGTATTCCATCCTCCCCGCACTCGTATCGCTGCTGTTTCTGTGCTGCGGCGGCTATGTGTTTTACTCGCGCGGGGTCAGCCGCATCAGCCTCACCTTCTTCGTCATTTGCGCCACCACCTTCTGCTGGCAATCGACCTGGGCGCTGCTGTTCCAGATGCAAGATGAACACGCCGCCCTGTCGCTGGCCAAATTCGGCTATCTGCTGATTCTTTTCCTGCCCAGCACGCTCTACCATTTCATCGCCGAACTGAGCGCGCGCCGTTCCGAACGGCGCTGGGTCGAGCTATCCTATCTGCTGGCCGGCGCGCTGGGCGTCGTCATGCTCAGCAGCGACGACATCATTGCCGGTCTCAATCATTATTTCTTCGGCTTCTACCCCAAGGCGGGCTGGCTCCACCCCCTGCATCTGCTGCAAACCCTGGTTGTCGTCAGCCGCGGCCTGTACCTGCTGTACCGGCGCGAACAACTGGCCATTTCCACTGAAAAGGCCAGGCTGCGCTATTGCATGGTCAGCGTGCTGATCTATTTCTTCGCCGCCGTCGACTATCTGTGCAATTACGGCATCGAGTTCTATCCGCCCGGCGTCATCTTCATCGCCGCCAGCCTGGGCCTGATCGCCCAGGCCATCGTGCGCCACAATCTGCTGGCCGACCCGGTCGAGGTCGCCGCGACGATCGCCCACGAAATGCGCACGCCGCTGGCCACCATCCGCAGCCAGTCGCGGGTGCTCGTCAAGAGCTTGCCGGAATTGTTGGCGGGATATCAGACCGCGGTCGACCATGGCTTGCATATGCCGGCGCTGCGGCCGGACCAGCTCGGCTATCTGTGCACGCTGGGCCAGCACATCGAGGCCGAAGTGACGCGCTCGAACTTTATTGTGGACATGATGCTGGCCTCGGCCAAGGCGGGCTCGCTGAACCGCAGCGATTTCGCGGTCCATTCGGTGAAGAAATGCGTGGACGAAGCGCTGGCCTGCTATCCCTTCGACGGCTGCATGCGCGACAAGGTCAACGTGCGGGTCCAGGATGACTTCAATTTCTACGGCTCGGACGTGCTACTGGTCTATGTGCTGTACAACCTGTTCAAGAACGCCCTGCACGCCATCAAGTGCGCGGGCCGCGGCGAAGTGGAAATCGCCTTCTTTACCGTGGGAAGGGACCAGCAACTGGTGGTGACCGATACCGGCCCGGGCATTCCGGACGATGTGCTGCCCCATGTGTTCGACCCGTTTTACACGACGCGCGTCGACGCCGGCGGGATCGGCATGGGCCTGGCATTTTGCCAGCGGGTGCTGACTGCCTTTGGCGGCAAGATCCGCTGCGAATCGCAGCCGGGGCACTATACGACCTTCTCGCTATCCTTCCCGCCCCAGCCGATTACCAGCGCACCCGGCCAATGAGCATATCGCGGAACATGACCCAGTCGCCCAGCAGGCTATACAGCGGATATTCAAAGGTCGCGGGACGGTTATGTTCGAAGAAGAAATGGCCTACCCAGGCGAAGCCATAGCCGATCAGCGGCACCAGCCATAGCACGCCCCAGCTGGCGCGCAGCACGGCAAAGACCAGCAAGCCGATAATCAGGCTGGAACCGATAAAGTGCAGGCGGCGGCACACGGCATTGCTGTGCTCGCCCAGATAAAAGGGATAAAACGCCTTGAACGTCTGGAAGCGTTCCGCCGGTGCGCCTGAAGCCATGCTTGATTCCCCTTGTTCAATCAGACAAACTTGATGTTTTTCAGATCCGTTTCAAACACCGTCTCGGCATGTTTGATCTTTTCCAGATCGCTTTCATCGCCCCACACATAAATCTTTTCCTCGCACAGCACATTCAGAATAAAGGGCTGCTGTTCGCGCAGGCGGCGTTTGAAGTCGGCGGCGGAATATAAATTGGGATTGATCTTGCGGCGCAGAATACGCTCGGCCACCGGCAGCCGGGATAATAGCTCGCCATAACTGGTATTCTCGCCGATCAGCAGTAACTCCACATTCGTGTCCATGCCTTCCTGCTCCCTGGCGGTGGCACCGTAGACGAAGGCCACGCTCAGCATTTTCTGCAGTGGCGCCAGCGCCGAATTCAATACGCTGACCAGGCCGAAGGTTTTTTTGACCAGGCTATTGAGTTCGTCGAACACCATGCAATCCTGGTTCGGACGGAAGCGCCGCACATTGCCGATGCGTTCGGAGACGATCAGTCCCGAGTCGTGCAGGCGCCGCAACTCCCTTTGCGCCGACGCGCTGCCCAGTCCGGTCAAACGCATGATCTCATTCAGGTGGAAGCCCTGATTGATGCGCACAAACAGCAGACCCAGCAGCTTTTGCTGGGCGGGAGTGAAGAGGGCTTGGGCAATCATGAGCTCAATGTTGGCACGATGGACCTGGATAACTGGCATAGCGATCATATACTTTTGACAGTTCTCCGTCACGCGCCACATTGGCCCACGCTGGTTTTTACAACAGGCCGGCTTTCAGCGGCAGGCCAATGACATCAAGTTCCCCGGCCGTTTCGCATCGCCATTCAAAACGCGCGCCCATAAAAAAACGGCACCCGCAGGTGCCGTTTTCATTTGCTAACAGAGCGCAATTACGCTTCGTCGTTGTGCTGGGTAGCCGCTTCGGCTGCTTCCAGTTCGCTGGCCATATTGGCTTTTTCCGCTTGCAGCAGAGCTTGACGCTCTTCCACTTCCCACGCTTCCTTCTCTTTGCGTGCGCGGTGGAAGGCCAGACCGGTGCCGCCTGGAATCAGACGACCAACGATGACGTTCTCTTTCAGGCCGCGCAGACCATCGCGCTTGCCCATGATCGCCGCTTCGGTCAGCACGCGGGTGGTTTCCTGGAACGATGCGGCCGAGATGAACGAATCGGTCGACAGCGATGCCTTGGTAATACCCAGCAGAACGTTTTCGTAGGTGGCCGGGATCTTGTTCTCGGCATCCATACGGTCGTTCTCGTCCAGCAGTTCCGAACGCTCGACCTGCTCGCCAACGATGTAGTTGGTGTCGCCGGCATTGACGATCTGAACACGGCGCAGCATCTGACGCACGATCACTTCGATGTGCTTGTCATTGATCTTCACGCCCTGCAGACGGTACACGTCCTGCACTTCGTCGACGATGTAACGGGCCAGCGCTTCGATACCCAGCAGACGCAGGATGTCTTGCGGATCGGCCGGGCCGTCCACGATCATCTCGCCCTTGTTCACTACCTGGCCGTCGTGTACCAGCACTTGCTTGTCCTTGGTGATCAGGAACTCGTGCTTGTTGCCGTCCATGTCGGTGATTTCCAGACGCTGCTTGCCCTTGGTTTCTTTACCGAATGCAACAGTACCGGTGACTTCCGCCAGCATACCCGCGTCTTTTGGCGAACGCGCTTCGAACAGTTCGGCAACACGCGGCAGACCACCGGTAATGTCACGCGTTTTCTGCGATTCGGTTGGGATACGTGCCAGCACTTCACCGACCGATACCGCCTGGCCGTCTTTGACCATGATCAGCGCGCCGACCTGGAAGCCGATCGCCACCGAGTGTTCGGTACCGGCGATCTTGACTTCTTCGTTGGCATCGTTCAACAGTTTGACCTGTGGACGCAGCGTCTTGGTCAGCGAACCGCGACGTTTCGCATCGATCACGACCAGCGTCGACAGACCGGTTACTTCATCGACCTGACGGGCCACGGTCACGCCTTCTTCGACATTCTCGAAGCGGACGATACCGGCGTACTCGGTAATGATAGGACGGGTCAGCGGATCCCAGGTCGCCAGGGCCGTACCGGCCTTGATGACCAGGCCATCCTTGACGATCAGGGTCGCGCCGTACGGCACTTTATGACGCTCACGCTCACGGCCGTGGTCGTCGGTGATCAGCACTTCGCCCGAACGGGAAATGACGATTTGCGCGCCCTTGCCGTTGGTAACGTAACGCATGGTCGAGGTAAAGCGGATGGTACCGTTCGATTTGGCTTCCACCGACGATGCCACTGCCGCACGCGAGGCCGCACCACCGATGTGGAAGGTACGCATGGTCAGCTGGGTACCTGGCTCACCAATCGACTGCGCCGCCACCACACCGACCGCTTCGCCGGAGTTGACCAGCACGCCACGGCCCAGATCGCGGCCATAGCACTTGGCGCACAGGCCGAAGCGCGTGTCGCAAGTCAGTGGAGTACGGACCTTGACTTCGTCGATCGACAGACGCTCGATCTCTTCAACCATGTCTTCGTCGAGCAGGGTGCCGGCTTCGTACAGCGTTTCCTGGGTTTCAGGATTGACGACGTCGTTGACGGTCACACGGCCCAGCACGCGGTCGCGCAGCGCTTCGATGACTTCACCGCCTTCGACCATCGCCTTCATCAGCGCGCCGTTGGTGGTGCCGCAATCGTCGGCGATGACAACCAGATCCTGCGTCACGTCGACCAGACGGCGGGTCAGGTAACCCGAGTTCGCCGTTTTCAGTGCCGTATCGGCCAGACCTTTACGAGCGCCGTGGGTCGAAATGAAGTACTGCAACACGTTCAGGCCTTCGCGGAAGTTCGCGGTAATCGGCGTTTCGATAATCGAACCATCCGGTTTCGCCATCAGACCACGCATACCTGCCAGCTGGCGAATCTGGGCCGCGGAACCGCGGGCGCCGGAGTCGGCCATCATGTAAATCGCGTTGAACGATTCCTGGGTGGACTTGCTGCCGTCACGTTTGATGACGTCTTCCACTTTCAGCTGGTCCATCATGGCCTTGCCGACTTCATCGGAGGTCTTGCCCCAGATATCGACGACCTTGTTGTAACGCTCGCCCGCGGTCACCAGACCGGAAGCGTATTGCTGCTCGATCTGTTTGACTTCGGATTCCGCAGCCGAGATCAGGGTGACTTTTTGTGGCGGTACCAGCATGTCGTCCACGCAGATCGAAATACCGGCGCGGGTCGCCAGGCGGAAGCCCGACTGCATCAGTTGATCGGCAAATACCACCGTCGCGCGCAGGCCGCACTTACGGAAGGAGGTGTTGATCAGCTTGGAAATTTCTTTCTTTTTCAGCGCGCGGTTCAGCACCGAGAAAGGCAAACCTTTCGGCAGGATTTCCGACAGGATGGCGCGGCCGATCGTGGTCTCGTAGCGCGTCACGGTGCGGACGAATTCGCCCGTCACTGGATCTTTTGGATTTTCAACGATACGCACGGTGATGCGGGTCGTCAGTTCCACTTCCTTGTTGTCGTAGGCACGGATGACTTCCGACACGTCCTGGAACAGCATGCCTTCGTTTTTCGCATTGATCGCTTCGCGGGTCGCGTAGTACAGACCCAGCACGATATCCTGCGAAGGAACGATCGATGGTTCGCCGTTGGACGGGAACAGGATGTTGTTCGACGCCAGCATCAAGGTACGCGCTTCCATCTGCGCTTCGATCGACAGTGGGACGTGAACCGCCATCTGGTCACCGTCGAAGTCGGCATTGAATGCGGCGCAGACCAGCGGGTGCAGTTGAATTGCTTTACCTTCAATCAGGACCGGCTCGAAAGCCTGGATACCCAGACGGTGCAGCGTAGGCGCACGGTTGAGCATGATCGGGTGTTCGCGGATCACGTCTTCCAGGATGTCCCAGACCACTGGTTCCTGGATCTCGACCAGCTTCTTGGCGGCCTTGATCGTGGTCGCCAGACCCATCAGTTCGAGCTTGTTGAAGATGAAGGGCTTGAACAGCTCGAGCGCCATCAGCTTCGGCAGACCGCACTGGTGCAGTTTCAGCTGTGGACCCACCACGATGACCGAACGGCCCGAGTAGTCGACGCGCTTACCCAGCAAGTTCTGACGGAAACGGCCGCCCTTACCCTTGATCATCTCGGCCAGCGATTTGAGCGGACGCTTGTTGGCGCCGGTCATCGCTTTACCGCGACGGCCATTGTCCAGCAGCGAATCGACCGCTTCTTGCAGCATGCGCTTTTCGTTGCGCGTGATGATCTCTGGAGCGCGCAGCTCCATCAAACGCTTGAGGCGATTATTACGGTTGATGACGCGGCGATACAGATCGTTCAGATCCGAGGTCGCGAAGCGGCCACCGTCCAGCGGTACCAGCGGACGCAGTTCCGGCGGCAGCACTGGCAGCACTTCCATGATCATCCAGTCAGGCTTGATGCCCGAACGCTGGAAGGCCTCGAGCACTTTCAGGCGCTTGGCGTATTTCTTGATCTTGGCTTCGGATTTCGATTCCTTCAGTTCCACGCGCAGGGTTTCGGCATCGCGGTGGATGTCGATCGAGCGCAGCAGTTCACGGATACCTTCGGCGCCCATGTAGGCGGTGAAGTCGTCGCCGTACTCTTCGTACTTGGCGGCGTAATCGTCTTCCGACATGATCTGGCATTTTTTCAGCGGGGTCATGCCTGGATCGGTCACCACGTATGCTTCGAAGTACAGCACGCGTTCGATGTCCCGCAGGGTCATGTCCAGCACCATACCCAGGCGCGATGGCAGCGACTTCAGGAACCAGATGTGGGCGGTAGGCGAAGCCAGTTCGATGTGGCCCATGCGCTCGCGGCGCACCTTGGCCAGCGTGACTTCGACGCCGCATTTTTCGCAGATCACACCGCGGTGTTTCAGACGCTTGTATTTACCGCACAGGCATTCGTAATCCTTGATCGGGCCAAAGATCTTGGCGCAGAACAGGCCGTCGCGCTCTGGCTTGAAGGTACGGTAGTTGATGGTTTCCGGCTTTTTGACTTCGCCGTAGGACCACGAGCGGATTTTTTCAGGCGAAGCCAGACCGATCTTGATCGCGTCAAAGGTTTCGTTTTGCTGAACTTGCTTGAATAGATCGAGCAGTGCTTTCATGTATCACTCCAGAGGTGATTAAATTTCTATATTCCTGAGACTACATTGCCCGGCGAGGTTTCCCTGCCGGGCTTTGTCGTTCTCACACCAAATGACGATGGTCTGTCGTTTAGTTGCGTTCGAGGTCGATATCGATACCCAGCGAACGGATTTCCTTGACCAGTACGTTGAACGATTCCGGCATACCGGCGTCGATCACGTGGTCACCTTTGACCAGGTTCTCGTACACCTTGGTACGGCCGTTGACGTCATCGGACTTCACGGTCAGCATTTCTTGCAGCACATACGATGCACCGTAAGCTTCCAGTGCCCACACCTCCATCTCACCGAAGCGCTGGCCACCGAACTGGGCTTTACCGCCCAGTGGTTGCTGCGTGACCAGCGAGTAAGGACCGGTGGAACGGGCGTGCATCTTGTCGTCGACCAGGTGATGCAGTTTCAGCATGTGCATGACGCCCACGGTGACCTTGCGCTCGAACGCTTCGCCGGTGCGGCCGTCGTACATCGTGACCTGGTTCTTCGATGGCGTCATACCCAGTTTGTGGGCGATGTCGTCAGGGTAGGCCAGATCGAGCATGCGGCGGATTTCCGACTCGTGCGCGCCGTCGAACACTGGGGTGGCGAATGGAACACCTTTTTTCAGGTTGTTCGCCAGCTTCATGATTTCTTCGTCGTCGAACTGGTCCAGATCTTCCGGCTTGCCGTTCTCGTTGTAGACCACGGTCAGGAACTTGCGCATTTCCTCGGCCTTGGTATGGGCGGCCAGCATTTCGCCGATACGGATACCCAGGCCCTTGGCCGCCCAACCCAGGTGGGTCTCGAGAATCTGACCCACGTTCATCCGCGAAGGAACGCCCAGCGGGTTCAGCACCACGTCGGCCGGGGTACCGTCCGCCATGTATGGCATGTCTTCCACAGGAACAATACGGGAAACCACACCCTTGTTACCGTGACGACCCGCCATCTTGTCGCCCGACTGCAGGCGGCGCTTCACGGCCAGATACACTTTGACCATTTTCTGCACGCCAGGTTGCAGTTCATCGCCCTGGGTCAGTTTCTTGCGCTTCTCTTCGAAGGCCAGATCGAACTGGTGGCGCTTCTCGTTGATCGATTCCTTGATCGCTTCCAGCGCTACCGCGGCGTCGTCTTCCGCAGGGCGGATGTCGAACCAGTGGTATTTGTCCAGATCGGCCAGGTATTCCTTGGTGATCTTGACGCCTTTGGCCAGCTTTTTCGGGCCGCCATTGACGACTTTACCGATCAGCATTTTTTCCAGACGCTGGAAGGCATCGCCTTCGACAATACGCATCTGGTCGTTCAAGTCCAGGCGGAAACGCTTCAGTTCATCGTCGATGATCTGTTGCGCGCGCTTGTCGCGAACGATGCCTTCACGGGTGAAGACCTGGACGTCGATGACGGTACCGATCATGCCCGATGGCACGCGCAGCGAGGTGTCTTTGACGTCCGATGCTTTTTCGCCGAAGATCGCGCGCAGCAGCTTCTCTTCCGGGGTCAGCTGGGTTTCGCCCTTAGGCGTGACCTTGCCGACCAGGGTGTCGCCCGCTTGCACTTCCGCACCGATGTAGACGATACCGGACTCATCCAGACGAGCCAGCTGGTTCTCAGCCAGGTTCGAGATGTCGCGGGTGATTTCTTCCGCGCCCAGTTTGGTATCGCGTGCCACCACGGACAGCTCTTCGATGTGAATCGAGGTATAGCGGTCGTCTTTGACAACGTTTTCCGAGATCAGGATCGAATCTTCGAAGTTCAGACCATTCCATGGCATGAAGGCCACGGTCATGTTCTGGCCCAGAGCCAGCTCGCCCAGATCGGTCGATGCGCCATCGGCGATCACGTCGCGCTTGGCCACACGGTCGCCTACCTTGACGATAGGACGCTGGTTGATATTGGTGTTCTGGTTCGAACGGGTGTACTTGATCAGGTTGTAGATGTCGACACCGACTTCGCCGGCGGTCGCTTCATCATCGTTGACGCGAATCACGACACGGCCCGCATCGATGTAGTCGACGATACCGCCGCGCAGAGCCTGCACGGTGGTACCCGAGTCGACTGCCACGGTGCGTTCGATACCGGTACCGACCAGGGCTTTTTCAGGGCGCAGGCAAGGAACGGCCTGGCGCTGCATGTTGGCACCCATCAATGCGCGGTTCGCATCATCGTGTTCCAGGAAGGGAATCAGCGAAGCCGCCACCGACACGATCTGGCCAGGCGCCACGTCCATGTACTGGATGCGCTCTGGCGAGACCAGAATGGTTTCGCCGGCTTCACGGGCCGAGACCAGCTCGTCGCTCAGCATGCCTTGCTTGTCGATGGTCGCATTCGCCTGGGCGATGATGTAGCGGCCTTCTTCAATGGCGGACAGGTAGTCGATCTGGTCGGTGATCTTGGAACCTTCGACCTTGCGGTACGGGGTTTCCAGGAAGCCGTATTCATTCAGGCGGGCGTACAGCGCCAGCGAGTTGATCAGACCGATGTTCGGGCCCTCAGGCGTTTCAATCGGGCACACGCGGCCGTAGTGGGTCGGGTGTACGTCACGTACCTCGAAGCCGGCACGTTCGCGCGTCAGACCGCCAGGTCCCAGCGCGGAAACGCGGCGTTTGTGCGTGATTTCCGACAGCGGGTTGGTCTGGTCCATAAACTGCGACAGCTGGGACGAACCGAAGAACTCGCGGATTGCGGCCGAAATCGGCTTGGAGTTGATCAGATCGTGCGGCATCAGGTTGTCCGCTTCGGCCTGGCCGAGGCGTTCCTTGACGGCGCGCTCAACGCGCACCAGGCCGGCACGGAATTGATTCTCCGCCAGTTCGCCGACGCAACGTACGCGACGGTTACCCAGGTGATCGATATCGTCGACTTCGCCGCGGCCATTGCGCAGTTCCACCAGGATCTTGATCACGGCCAGCACGTCTTCGTTCGACAGCGTCATGGCGCCGGTCAGTTCATCACGGCCGATACGGCGGTTGAACTTCATGCGGCCCACGGCCGACAGGTCGTAACGGTCGGCGCTGTAGAACAGGCCGTTGAACAGGGCTTCGACCGAGTCTTCCGTTGGCGGTTCGCCAGGACGCATCATGCGGTAGATCGCGACACGGGCGGCCATCTGGTCGGCGGTGTCATCGATGCGCAGGGTTTGCGAAATATAGGCACCCTGGTCCAGATCGTTGGTGTACAGGGTCTGGATTTCGGCGATGCTCGCTTCGCGCAGGCGGCCCAGCAGGTCTTCGGTCAGCTCATCGTTGGCGGACGCGACGACTTCGCCGGTTTCCGGATCAACGATATTCTTGGCCAAGACGCGGCCCAGCAGGTAGTCCTCGGGAACCGAGATATGCTTGATGCCGGCCGCTTCGATTTCGCGCACGTGCTTGGCATTGATACGCTTGTCCTTCAGCACCAGGGTCTTGCCCTCTTTGCTGACGATGTCGAAACGGGCGACTTCACCGCGCAGACGCTCGGCGACGAATTCCATTTCCGCGCCTTCGGAGCGCAGATTGAAGTTGTCGAAGACGAAGAAGTTCGCCAGGATCTGCTCGTGCGACATGCCGATGGCTTTGAGCAGGATCGTGACCGGCATCTTGCGGCGACGGTCGACGCGGAAGAACAGGATGTCTTTCGGGTCGAACTCGAAGTCCAGCCAGGAGCCGCGGTAAGGAATGATACGTGCCGAGAACAGCAGCTTGCCCGAGGAGTGGGTCTTGCCGCGGTCGTGCTCGAAGAACACACCCGGGGAGCGATGCAGCTGCGAAACGATGACGCGCTCGGTACCATTGATGACGAACGAACCGGTGGTCGTCATCAAAGGCAGTTCGCCCATGTAGACTTCCTGTTCCTTCATTTCTTTGACGACCGGCTTGGTCGGCGATTCCTTGTCCAGGATCACCAGGCGCACTTTGGCGCGCAGTGGCGAGGCGAAGGTCAGGCCGCGCAGCTGGCATTCCTTGACGTCAAAGGCAGGATCGCCCAGAACGTACGACAGGAATTCGAGACGCGCAAAGCCATTGTGCGACACGATGGGGAAGATCGAGGTAAAGGCCGACTGCAGGCCGTCGTTCTTGCGGTTGGACGCTTGCACGTCCTCTTGCAGGAAGCTATGGTAGGACTCGAGCTGGGTAGCCAGCAGGAACGGAACGTGGTGAACGTTGGCGCGCTTCGCGAATGATTTGCGAATGCGTTTCTTCTCAGTAAATGAGTAGTGCATGGACACTCCGTGAGTGACAGAAAGGATAGAAAATTCAGGTTTTGCGAGTGCGTTTCAGCAGCAATTCGGCTGCGTGTCACACAGACGAAACCTCAAAGCTCTACCATTTCCAGCTGATTCGATAAAACTGCAGCGTGAGCTGACCGCTACAAATACGACAAAGACGACAAAGGAGCCAAAGCCGGATTTCCTCTTTTAACAGAGGAAATCCGCAGCTTTGGCTCGTGGCGCTAGCTAGCCGCCGTACAACAGAATTACTTGATTTCGGCTTTCGCGCCAGCTTCTTCCAGTTTTTTCTTACCGGCTTCTGCGTCAGCTTTCGAGATCGCTTCTTTCAGGGTTTTAGGTGCGCCATCGACCAGATCTTTGGCTTCTTTCAGGCCCAGACCGGTGATTTCGCGGACAGCTTTAATCACGCCAACTTTGTTCGCGCCGAAATCAGCCAGGATCAGGTTGAATTCGGTTTGCTCTTCAGCAACAGCAGCAGCTGCGCCGCCGGCTGCAGGAGCCGACATTGCTGCGGCCGAAACGCCGAATTTTTCTTCGAAAGCTTTGACCAGGTCGTTCAGGTCCATTACGGACATTTCGCTAACTGCTGCCAGGATGTCGTCTTTGCTAATTGCCATTTGAAACTCCAATAATTTTTTGATTCGTTAATACATCAGATTACTACTTGAGAAAAACCGCCGCGGGAACCCCGCGGCACAGCGGCTATTAAGCTGCTGCTGGGGCTTCTTCTGCGGCCACTTCGGCCACAGGAGCTTCGCCCTCGGATTTTTTCGCTGCCAGAGCAGCCAGACCACGTGCAAAGCCCGACACCGGAGCCAGCATAACGCCCAACAACTGCGCGATGAGGACTTCACGGCTAGGAATGCTCGCCAACGCGGCAACAGCAGCTTTATCCAGCTGTTTGCCTGCGTAGTTACCGGCGGTGATGACCAGTTTGTCGTTGGTTTTAGCGAAGTCAGCGATGACTTTAGCTGCTGCAACGGCGTCGTCCGAGATCGAGTAGATCAGCGGACCGGTCATGCTATCGGCCAGGTTAGCGAACTGCGTGCCTTCAACGGAGCGACGTGCGAGGGTGTTTTTCAACACTCGCAGGTACACGCCTTGAGCGCGCGCTTTAGCACGAAGTTGCGTCAAGTGAGCAACCTGGATGCCACGATATTCGGCCACGACGATAGTTTGCGCAGTTGCTACTTTTGCGGAAACTTCGGCGACGACGGCCTTTTTGTCATTCAGATTGAGACCCACGGTCAACCTCCTTAAATGATGTTCGGCTTGCATGACCCTAATGGCCATGGACCTTGCATCGGTTCGAACACGGCGTCCGAAGTTAAGAAGTACAGAACTGAGCGGATGGATTCACGCAGCATGGACTACAAAACTTGTTCGGGTACACCATCTGCGTTGGGCGCTTTCCAGTTGCCTGGTCCACTGCTTATCCTCCTGCATATGCGATCGCATTCGGCCCAACGGTCTTTGATTGTCTGCCTGCATCCTGTTACCAGGAAACAAACAGCCCAAAGAAACGCCCCGAGCCTTGCGGCTCAGGGACTTAATACTGGAAACTTAGGCAGCCAGGCTAGCCTGGTCAACACGGACGCCAGCGCCCATGGTCGACGACAGGGAAACCTTGCGCAGGTATACACCCTTGCTGGTGGTCGGCTTGGCTTTGTTCAGCGCTTCGATCAGGGCAACCAGGTTGCTCTTCAGGTCAGCGTCGTTGAACGATTTACGGCCGATGGTAGCGTGGATGATACCGGACTTGTCGGTACGGTACTGTACTTGACCAGCTTTCGCGTTTTTCACGGCGGTAGCGACGTCAGGGGTAACAGTGCCGACTTTCGGGTTAGGCATCAGGCCGCGTGGGCCCAGGATCTGACCCAGGGTACCAACGATACGCATGGTATCTGGCGAAGCGATGACGATATCGAAAGGCATGTTACCGGCCTTGACCATTTCGGCCAGGTCTTCCATACCAACGACGTCGGCGCCGGCGGCTTTGGCCTGCTCGGCTTTTTCGCCCGAAGCGAAGACAGCGACGCGCACGGTCTTGCCGGTGCCAGCTGGCAGCACGACGGAACCACGGACGACCTGATCCGATTTCTTAGGATCCACACCCAGTTGTACCGACACGTCGATCGATTCATTGAACTTGGCGGTGGCCAGTTCTTTGATCAGTGCGACGGCGTTGTCGAATGGGTAAGCCTTGGTGCGATCAACTTTAGCTTTGATTGCTTTAACGCGTTTGGACAGTTTAGCCATGATTACAGACCCTCTACCGTGATGCCCATCGAACGTGCGGAACCAGCGATGGTGCGTACAGCAGCATCCATGTCGGCAGCGGTCAGATCTGGGGTTTTCAATTTAGCGATTTCTTCAGCCTGGGTGCGGGTCAGCTTACCGACTTTGTCGGTATGTGGCTTCGGCGAACCTTTGGTGATCCCGGCTGCTTTTTTGATCAGGTAGGTCGCTGGAGGCGTCTTCATCACGAAGGTGAAGGACTTGTCAGCGAACGCGGTGATCACAACAGGGATAGGCATGCCTGGCTCGACACCCTGGGTCTGGGCGTTGAACGCCTTGCAGAATTCCATGATGTTCAGACCGCGCTGACCCAGTGCTGGACCGATCGGTGGGGATGGGTTTGCTTTACCAGCTGGAACTTGCAGCTTGATAAAACCAATGATTTTCTTTGCCATGATTGGCTCCTATCTTTGGATTGAGTAGTAGCGCCCCACCCGGCGATGTTTTGCCGGGCGGGGCTCCTCTGAACCGGATTCGCTGAACTTCGCGCGTTCCGGCGGACGCTCGCTGCTTATACTTTTTCGACCTGGCCGAATTCGAGTTCCACCGGGGTGGCGCGACCGAAGATGGTGACCGAGACGCGGACCTTGGATTTCTCGTAATTGACTTCTTCGACATTGCCGTTGAAATCGGTGAACGGACCATCCTTGATACGCACCTGCTCGCCCACTTCGTACAGCACTTTCGGGCGGGGCTTCTCGATCCCTTCCTGCATCTGCTGCATGATCTTGTCGATCTCGCGCGCAGGAATCGGGGTCGGCTTGTTCGATTTGCCGCCGATGAAACCGGTGACCTTGCTGGTGTTCTTGACCAGGTGCCAGGTTTCGTCCGTCATTTCCATTTCAACCAGCACATAGCCCGGGAAGAAACGACGTTCGGTGACCGACTTCTGGCCATTCTTGACTTCGACCACTTCTTCGATCGGCACCAGAATCTGGCCAAACTGATCTTGCATACCGGCGCGTTCGACGCGCTCGGTCAGCGCGCGCTGGACGCTTTTTTCCATGCCCGAGTAGGCATGTACTACGTACCAACGCTTATTGCTTACAGGTACGCTAATTGGCGCAGCGCCAGCATCTTGTGCCGGAACGCTGTCCGGCACCGAAGCGTCGGCCGCCGATTCGCCGGCCGCTTCATCATGCACATTTTCGCTCATTATTTTCGTATACCCAGAATGATGTCGTACAACAGGAATTCCAAAATCTTATCCGTGCCCCAGAGGAACACTGCCATCACCAGGACAAAGGCGAACACGATCATCGTGATCTGGGTGGCTTCTTTACGGGTAGGCCAGACGACTTTCTTGGTTTCGCGCACGGCTTCTTTGGCGAAATTCAGGAACTCACGGCCGGTACTGGAGGTGTAGGCAATTGCGACGGAAATAAGCAAACCACCCACAAGCGCGGCTGCCCGCACCAGGGATGGTTGACCTGCCAGGTAGAAGAACCCGACTACGCCTGCAATCGCTGCAACCACTGCCAATACGACTTTGATCTTGTCGTTTGACGTGCTAACGGTTTGCACGGATTGATTAGACATTCTATTTTTACTTTCGGTGCCCTGCACCAGAATCGGTGGCAGGGACGGAGGGCATCGAACCCCCAACCTTCGGTTTTGGAGACCGACGCTCTGCCAATTGAGCTACGTCCCTACGTAAAACTTTTTGAGAAAAGGTCTGCTATTTTAACACCCGGGACGCCCCGGGCGCTAGTGCAGAGTCTTTCTTAGGCGATGATTTTAGCAACCACGCCCGCGCCGACGGTACGGCCACCTTCGCGGATT
>JABTBR010000091.1 GCA_013284265.1 Oxalobacteraceae bacterium
ATGGAGCTTGCACGTAAAGGAAAAGAGGCAGAGCCCATTACTCCCGCGAAGCTGCGAAAGCAAGGTATCAATGTCTTCATGGGTTCGCTTTGGACGTGTGCGGATATCGATGGGCGGTTAAGAACCACGGACTATGAAGAAATCTATATCCACACCAAGGTGGCGGTTGTGGACGATGCCGCGTTCACGATTGGCTCGGCCAACCTAAACCTGCGTAGCATGGCGATGGACAGTGAACTCAACGTGTTGAGCCAGGCACACGATGTGGCCTTCCGACTCCGCTGTGACTTGTTCAGCCAATGCACTGGAAATGTGGGGCCTATACAGTTTGCAGATATGCAGAAGACGTTTCAATTTTGGGAAAATATCGCAAAAAGAAATGCACAGCATATGAAAAGCGGAGAACTTTTGGAAAACCAATTGCTGCCTTTTTACGTCGACCGAAAACCCGGTTCGCCGGTCGTCTAGCCATGAATATATTTCGATTTCGTTCGCTCTATATTTTGGCTCTAATAACGGCATTGGCGACGGGCGCATTCCTTTTTAACGACTACTTACAGGAGAGAGCATTGCACGCCTTGCCATACGGATTTAAGAAATTTAGCTTGAGCGACCCGCTACCAGCATGCGCCCGCTGGAAAGAGCATATGCCGGCCACTCGCGAGCCGACGATGTACCAACTCTATTTCGAGGCGCGTAAGCTTTGGCGCAGCAAGATAGAGTGGCAACTCACTCGCGATGAGGCCACGCGGATACTTACGGATGTAAGAAAGGCCGCCGACCTTGGTGATTGGGGGGCTCGTGCTCTTCTCGCCCACTTCTATCTTGAAGGATTGGGGCCGCTCGAATCCAATAGTGTTCTTGAGCCGGACCCGTATAAGGCGGTCGAAATCGCAAGCATGGCAGCGAAGGCGATGCAGCCGTGGGGACTGTATGACCTTGGTGTCGCATATGAGCATGGTTATGGCGGCGCGCACTACGATGTCGACTTAGCTTGGGCATACTATCTGAAAGCTGCAGAGCTTGGCAGTCCCGAGGCGCAGATGGCATTGGCCCAGGCGTATGCCGATGCAGGTCGATTGAATGATGAAGAAACGATGCTCCAATGCGCATACCAGCAGGGGCACGGCGCGGCAGCTTATGCTCTTGGAATCGATAGGGAAGCATCAAAGAAAGATTTCCGCGCTGCGATGAGGCTGTTTCAGGACGGTGTGAAATTCGGAAATCAAGACTGCGCAAACTCACTATACCTATTGTTTGATTGGGAAACAAACAGTGACCGAGACCGAAAGCTATTGGGAGAACTTGGCATAGTTGAGGACCACGATCGCAGCCTCCGCTATAGAGCTATTTCCGACGCACTACAAATCAATCCTGACCTGAAATTGAGTAGGCTCGACTTCGTTCTTCCGCTCCCTCCAGCTAAATTGCCTGCTTGGGCTGGTGTTGACGATGCGGTTGAACCAACATCGAACGGTCCGCCGACTTACTGATATGCAAGGTGCTCAGGTGGCTATCGATTGTGGCGGTAGACAGAAAAGCGCCCCGCTTGGACTGAATCAGAAGGCAATTCCGGCTCGGACAGGATTCAATAGAAGGAGCAGTGCCATGCCCTTGAAAATCATCACCGTCGGTGACGCAACCGACCACGGCGGCAAAGTCATCAGCGGTTCGCCAACACATGACATCGGCGGCAAGGCGATTGCGCGACTGGGCGACATGGTTTCATGCCCCCAGTTGTACCCGGGCGGTGCACCGCATGGCGTCAATAAAATCATTACTGCTCACGAAACGCTAACCGCTGGCGGTATTCCCGTGGCTGTCCATGGCTGCAAGACTGAATGTGGCTGTACGCTCATGGGTAAGGTCAACGCTAGCGTCGATTAGTCGGTGCCGGAAGTGAAGCTGGCAGACAACGCGGAGAACATGGATCTGACTCGCATTGAAAATCCGACTGAGCGTGACTTCGCGAGAGTTGATGAGTATCAAACTGTTCGCGAGATTTTATTGCATTCCCGGAAAGTGAGCTAAGGCGACTGCCCCCGTTACCATGCGGCATGGCGCTTACTCCGGCGCACCCATGCCACTCAGGAAATCCGCCATCAAGCCCGAGGCCCGGCGCAGGCGGCGTGACAGTAATCTTGCCAGACTGTGCATGAAGTGATAAGCCACGGCGGGACTGTCCGATGCCATCTTTTTCAGGCCATCCGACGTCAGAACCAGTATTTCGCATTGCGTGTCAGCAACGCAGCTTGCGGAGCGCAGTTCCTGGTCCAGCAGCGCCATTTCTCCCACGATCCGTCCGCGTTGTTCATGGCACAGCAGCTGGCGCCCGTACTCGCCGCCTTTGAAGATGGAGATGCGGCCTTCGATCAGGATCAGCATGAAATTGCCGGGATCGCCTTCGTGAAAAATGGTCTTGCTTGCGTCGACCTCTTCAAAGGTCAGGTAGCGCGCGATTACTTCGATTTCCGGAAAGGAAAACTCTCGGAACAGCTCTAGCTCATCAAGCAGGTCAGCGATTTTCATGGAGGCTCCCAAGCTAGTTCCTCAGTTCGCGAAATTATCGATCCCGGCAGTATTTCCCTTATCTTACGCTTGCCCCATGGCCGCACCAATGAAAACGGGAGCCGCAGCTCCCGTTTTGTGTCAGTCCAGATACTTCAACGGCTCGCGCTTACGCGGACGCGCCGGCGGGGCAGGGCGGCCTAGCAGCGGCGCCACAGAAGCGACCACCACGCCGTCGCCCAGCTTGAAGATGGCAACCGCTTCAGCCAGCTTCAGCGCCTGCTCCTGCATGCTCTCGGCCGCAGCGGCGGCCTGTTCCACCAGCGCCGCGTTCTGCTGGGTCATCTCGTCCATCTGGCCGATGGCGCGGTTCACTTCCATGATGCCCACGCTCTGCTCCTGGCTAGCCGAGGTGATGTCGTGCATGACGTCGGCCACTTGTTGCACCGAGTTGACGATCAGCCCCATGGTCTGGCCGGCCGAGTCGACCAGCTTGCTGCCGGCGTCGATCTGTTCGACCGAGTTGCTGATCAGGGTCTTGATCTCCTTGGCCGCGCTGGCGCTGCGCTGGGCCAGGTTGCGCACTTCGGAGGCCACCACGGCGAAGCCGCGGCCCTGTTCACCCGCCCGGGCCGCTTCCACGGCCGCGTTCAGCGCCAGGATGTTGGTCTGGAAGGCGATGCCATCGATCACGCCGATGATGTCGACGATCTTGTAGGAACTCTGCTTGATATTGCCCATCGTGCCCACCACGTCGGAGACGATCTTGCCGCCCTGGCCGGCCACGCCGGCGGCGGAAGTGGCCAGCTGGGTCGCCTGCTGGGCATGTTCGGCGTTCTGCTTGACGGTGCCGGTCAGCTCTTCCATCGAGCTGGCGGTCTCCTCCAGCGCACTGGCCTGCGACTCGGTGCGCGAGGACAGGTCGGCGTTGCCGCTGGCGATTTCGCGCGAGGCGATGGTGATGGTTTCAGTACTGCTGCGCACGGCACTGACGGTGCGCACCAGGCTGTCGCTCATCTCGTGCAGGGCCGCCAGCAACTGGCCGGTCTCGTCGGTAAAGCTGGACTGGATGTTCAGGCTCAGGTCGCCGGCGGCGACGCGCTGCGCCAGCTCCAGCGCCTCGTGCAGCGGCACGGTGATGCTGCGGCTCAGGCGCCAGGCCACGAACATGGCCAGGGTCATGGCCAGCGCGCAGATCAGCACCATGAAGCCGGTGGCGCGTGCGCCTTCGGCGCGGAACTCTTCCAGGCTGCGCTGGATGTCCTTGTTCTGCAGACCCACCAGACGGTCGATCGCGCCCAGCCATTTGTCCTGCAGCGGCGCCACTTGCGTGGTCAGTACTTTGAGCGCCTGGCCCGCGTTGAAGCCGGCCACATAGCCTTCCGCTTCCTTGACGAAGGGCAGGCTGGCTTTTTCGTACTCATGCATCTCGGTGATGATGGCTTGCTCTTCCGGATTCAGGCGCGTGGCCACCAGCTTGGCTTCGGTGTCCTGATAGCGCTTCTGTTCGACGCCGATCTTGGCCATCTCCTTCTGCATCTGGTTCAGGTCGGTGGTGGCGCCGATATTGCGGGCGGCCAAGCCTTGCTGGAACAGGCTCTGGCGCAGTGCCGCCACGTGCACGCTCTTGGCGTTGATGCCGTCGACCGAGTGGGTCAGGTTCTCGCGCGTGTGCCGCGACGACAGGGCGGCAATC
Organism: Oxalobacteraceae bacterium; assembly: GCA_013284265.1. Lineage (GTDB taxonomy): Bacteria > Pseudomonadota > Gammaproteobacteria > Burkholderiales > Burkholderiaceae_D > Rugamonas. Next base: position 4,205 of record JABTBR010000091.1, read on the forward strand.
GCGGTGATGCCAGCCATCAGCACCAGCATCAGGCCGAAGCCGAGCATCAGGCGATAGCCGATCTTGATATTGTTGAGTTTCATGTGCGTCTCCTCGTCGCCGGACTAACGCCAGCTTTTTGTGGTGGAATGATGCGGTACAGCTTGCTTCAGCGCAGAGCAATTGCTCATGGGCTGGCGGACAGATGGGGAAGGGAGGGGGGCTGGCTGGATGGTGACCTCATGCATTGCCCCGCCGCTTGCACAGCGGGGCAGTCGATCTCGGGCGCGGTGAGGCCGCGCCAGATGGGATGGCCTTACAGGCTCAGGTCGATGCGCTGTTCGGTGGCCGGGTCGAAGAACACGGCTTTCGACAGGTCGAAGGCCAGGCGGGTGTGCTGGCCCGGATTGGCCGCGGCGCGCGGGTGGGTGCGGCAGGTGGCGCGGATGCCGTTGAACCAGGCGAACACCAGGGTGTCCGGGCCGGTCGGCTCGGTCATCTCGACCAGGCAATCGACTTCGGTCGGGTGGTAGCCATCGCTGGTGGCGGCACGGCGGGCGCTTTCGGCGTCGGTCACGTGCTCGGGACGGATGCCCAGGATGATGTCGCGGTTCTGGTGCTTCTGCAGTATCGTGGCGTCGCCCGGCACCGGCAGCAGCGTGGTCTGGCCGCCGTGCTCCAGCGCGAAGGCGGCGCGTGCACCGTCCTGCACCAGCTTGCCGCGCAGGAAGTTCATCGATGGGGAACCGATGAAGCCGGCCACATACAGATTGTCCGGACGGTCGTAGATTTCCTGCGGGCTGCCGAACTGCTGGACCACGCCGTCGCGCATGACGGCGATCTTGTCGCCCAGGGTCATCGCTTCGATCTGATCGTGGGTCACGTAGACGATGGTGGCGCCCAGGCGCTGATGCAGCAGCTTGATCTCGGCGCGCATTTCCACGCGCAGCTTGGCGTCCAGGTTCGACAGCGGTTCATCGAACAGGAACAGCGAAGGATCGCGGGCGATCGCGCGGCCCATGGCCACGCGCTGGCGCTGGCCGCCGGACAGCATGGCTGGCTTGCGGTCGAGCAGATGGGTCATCTGCAGGGTTTCGGCGACGCGGTTGACGATCTTGTCCTGCTCATCCTTGGGCACCTTGCGGATGCCCAGGCCGAAGGAGATGTTCTCGCGCACCGACATGGTCGGGTACAGCGCATACGACTGGAACACCATCGCGATGTCGCGCGACTTCGGCGGGATGTTGTTGACGACGCGGTCGCCGATCAGGATCTGGCCTTCGGAAATGGTTTCCAGACCGGCGATCATGTTGAGCAGCGTCGACTTGCCGCAGCCGGAACCGCCCACCAGGATCAGGAACTGGCCATCTTCGATTTCCAGATCGATGCCCTTGAGAATTTCTGCGCCGTTCGGATAGACCTTGCGCACATTGCGAATAGATAAGCTTGCCATTACGTGTATCTCCATGAGGCGGCGGCCGGATCGGCCGCCGCCGGAATAATTTGAATCAGCCTTTGACCGCGCCAGCCGTCAGGCCGCGCACGAAGTATTTGCCTGCCACCATGTACAACACCAGGGTAGGCAGCGCGGCGATGATCGCGGCGGCCATGTTGACGTTGTATTCGGTCACGCCGGTCGAGGTGTTGACCAGGTTGTTCAGGGCCACCGTCACAGGTTGCGCATCGGAACCGCCGAACACCACGCCGAACAGGAAGTCGTTCCAGATCTGGGTGAACTGCCAGATGAAGCAGACCATGAAGATGGGCAGCGACAGCGGGAAGATGATGCGGCGATAGATGGTGAAGAAGTCGGCGCCATCGATGCGGGCGGCGTTGACCAGTTCTTCGGGTACCGACACGTAGTAGTTGCGGAAGAACAGGGTCGTGAAGGCCACGCCGTAGATGCAGTGCACGATGACCAGGCCGGCCGTGGTGTTGGCCAGTTCAGCCATGCCCAGCAGGCGTGCCATCGGCAGGATCACCACCTGGAAGGGGATGAAGCAACCGACCATCAGCGCGGTAAACAGCACGTTGGAGCCGCGGAAGCGCCAGTGCGCCAGCACATAGCCGTTGAGCGAACCGATCAGGCTGGAAATCAGCACGGCCGGGATCACCATTTTGACCGAGTTCCAGAAGTAGGGCTGCAAGCCTTCGCAGCGCACGCCGGTGCAGGCGGTCGACCAGGCCTTGCCCCAGGCGTCCATGGTGGGCGCGGTGGGGAAGTCCAGCAGATTGCCGGCGCGGATCTGGTCCAGGGTCTTGACCGAGGTGGTCAGCATGACATACAGGGGCGCCAGGTAGTACAGGGCGACCAGCACCAGCAGCGTGTAGATGGCGAAGCGGCCTATGGTGAGGCGGCTGCCTTCGTGGGTCATATCAGCGGCCATTGCGCGCTCCTTTCGTTTCCATATACATCAGCGGCACCAGCACGGCGAGCACGGTGGCCAGCATCATCATGGCCGAGGCCGCGCCCAGGCCGAGCTGGCCGCGGGTGAAGGAGAACTGGTACATGAAGATCGCCGGCACATCCGAGGACGTGCCCGGTCCGCCCGCGGTCAGCGCCATCACCAGATCGAAGCTCTTGATGGCGATGTGGGCCAGCACCAGCAGCACGCTGAAAAAGACCGGACGCAAGGACGGGATCACGATGCGGCGGTAAATCGTCGGCAGGCTGGCGCCGTCGACCATGGCAGCCTTGATGATGGCGTCGTCGACGCCACGCAGGCCGGCCAGGAACAGGGCCATCACAAAGCCGGAGGACTGCCAGACGCCGGCGATGACGACGGTGTAGATCGCCATGTCCGAGTTGACCAGCCAGTCGAAGCTGAAGTTGGGGAAGCCCCAGTCGTGCACCATCTTTTCCAGGCCCAGGCCGGGATTGAGGATCCACTTCCAGGCCGCGCCGGTGACGATGAAGGACAGCGCCATCGGGTACAGGTAGATCGCGCGCAGCGCGCCTTCGTGGCGGATGCGCTGGTCCAGCAGGATCGCCATCGACAGGCCGATGAACAGGCAGACCAGGATGAACAGACCGCCGAAAATGCCGAGGTTGCTGGCGGCGACCCACCAGCGGTCGATCTCGAACAGGGTGGCATACTGGCCAAAGCCGGCATACTCGTAATTGGGCATCAGGCGCGACTCGGTCAGCGACAGCCAGGCCGTCAGGCCGATGAAGCCGTAGACGAACACGAGCGAAGCGATGATGGTGGGCGACAGGACCAGGCGGGGGAGCCAGGTATCGGCCAGGGCAGCGAGGCGGCTGCCGGAGGCCGGGGCGGGCCGGGTCGCCATGACGGCGGCCGGGCGAGCCGGGGAAACGGGTGTAGCTGACATCACATTCTCCAGAGCGGGGGCGGTGGAGGGGGGCACCGCCCGGGCGCGCCGGCCCCGAAAAGGGCCGCGCGCGCGGTTACTGCAATTGCCGGAGGCGGGAGAGCCCCCTTTGCTGCATTACTTGGTTTTTGCTGCTTTTGCCAGCGCCTGAACGGCCGCTTGCGGGGTCATGGTCGAGTTCATGAACTTGGCCACCACGTCCTGGATCGCGCCGGCCTTGGCCGAATCGATTGCCATGCCGTGCGCCATCGAAGGCTCCAGGCCGCCGGCTTTGCTGGCCGCCGCCATGTCATCCATCGAACGGGTGGCGCAGGAGTCGAACTTGGCGCGCGAGACACCGGCGCGTACCGGGATCGAACCCTTGTTCAGGTTGAACACTTCCTGGAACTCAGGGCTCATCACGGCCGACGCCAGGGTCAGCTGGGCTTTCTGCTCTTCAGGATTCTTGACCTTGAACATGGCCAGCGAATCGATGTTGAAGGTGAAGGCTTTTTCGGTGCCAGGCGCTGGCAGGCACAGGAAGTCCTTGCCCGCAACCTTGCCGGCGGCGGTGAACTCGCCCTTGGCCCAGTCGCCCATGAACTGCATGCCGGCCTTGCCATTGATAACCATGGCGGTGGCCAGGTTCCAGTCGCGGCCCGCGGCGTCCTTGTCGATGTAGGTCTTGATCTTGGCCAGAGTCTCGAAGGACTTGATCATGGTCGGGCTGGTCAGCGAAGCCTGATCCAGTTTGACCAGCGCCTTGTCGTAGAAGCCCGCGCCGCCCACGCCCAGCACCACCGACTCAAACACGGTGGTGTCCTGCCATGGCTGGCCGCCGTGGGCGATCGCTACCAGGCCGGCTTTCTTGATCTTGTCGGCGGCGGCGAAGAATTCGTCGAAGTTGCCCGGTGCCTTGGCGCCGGCCTTGGCCAGCACTTCAGGGTTGACCCACAGCCAGTTTACGCGGTGCACATTGACTGGCACGGCAACATAGTGGCCCTGGTATTTCATGACCTTGGTGACCACGGATGGCAGCAGGGAATCCCACTTGCCTTCGGTGGCGGCGGCGTCGATGTTCGCCAGCACGCCTTCACCGCCCCATTCCTGGATCGATGGGCCTTTGATCTGGGCGGCGGTCGGTGCGCTGCCGGCGATGACGCGGGCTTTCAGTGCGGTGGTGGCGTTCTCGCCCGCACCGCCGGCCACGGCGAAATCTTTCCATGCCACGCCTTTGGCTTCCATCATTTTTTTCAGTTCCGCGATCGATTTCGCTTCACCGCCAGAGGTCCAGTAGTGCAGTACTTCGACCTGGGCAGCAGCGTTCACCGCGGGAGCGGCGATGACGAGAGTGGAGAGCGCCAGGGCGGCTTGGACGAGGGGTTTCAACTTCATGTTATCAGTCTCCGTGATTGGATGATTGTAGCTCTAATAAGGCCATTAAAGACGGGTTCGCGCGGAACGGACGTCTCAAAATGGCGGTGGGGTTTTATAGCCGGAGCGGCGACCACGCCCATTTTGAAACGTCGCTGGAACCGCGCGCCGCCGGAGCGGCGCGCGGTATGCTAGAACAGGGCTCAAGCAGGGCTAAAGCCGGTTCAGCAGTGGATTACCACCAGGCTTCCAGTTGCAGACCAACCGAGGTGCCGCTGGTGTTGCTGCCATAGACAGGGCCTTGGTTGTTGGCCGCGTTCACAGCCTTGGTGGCAGCGTCGTTCCATTTGCCGTAGGAGACAAAGGCGCGCAGCTCAGGACGTGCCCAGTAGTCGCGGCCCAGGGTGATGGTCGGCGCGATGGTCAGCTTGGTCAGACGCATCGTGTCCGGTGCGCCATCGTTTTTGACGCGGGTTACGCCCAGTTCGGCTTGCAGCTTGAAATTCTCTGCCAGAGCGTAGACAGGACGGGTACCGATGGTGGTCCAGGTGCTGGTACCGGCTTTGTCCGACTTGTCACGCTGCCACAGCGCGACGAATTCCATGCTGAAGTCGCGGGTCGGCTGAATGACCAGGTCGTCGAAGACACGCACGCGGGTGTAGTCCGAACCGAGCAGGGTGCTGCCCGATGGACCCATACGTGCGCAGCAAGGGCCGTTCAGGCCGGTGCCAGGACCGACGCCGTACTGCAGGCCGACGGTATTGCCGCCGCCCAGCACTTTGCTTTGGCGATGGAATACCGAGGTTTGCCAGCCGCCGTGGGTCTGCTCGGAATTGTCCTTGCTCGATGCGCTGATCAGCGACACGGCGAAGTCCAGCGCGCCGTCCGGGTTGACCGGCAGGCCTTCGTAGACCACGTTCTGGCGCAGCGCCGAACCGGAGGTGATTTTGCCGGTGGCTGGATCAACGTTGTTCAGGTCGTTATCCTTGAAGATAGCGTAGCTGAACTTGCCGGCGCCCATAGGCAGGGCGTCGATACCGCCGCCGGTGCCGTTCATGTTGATGTACTGCATATCCAGCATGTGGATGTCAGGACGGTAGTAGTGACGCTTACCCATCCAGACGATACCGCCATTCATGAATGGCAGGTTCTTCGCTTCCACGTAGGCTTTGGCGATGCCCAGTTTGGCGTCGCCGAAATCGGAACCGTTCTTGTAAGCATCGGCCCAGATGGTGGCCACGAAGCTGGCGCCGTTAGGTGCTTTGGCGATTTCTTTGGTGTAACCGAATTCTGCGTAGCTGTCGCATTCGTTGCCCAGACGATAGGACTGAGTGTTGCCGCCCAGGCCGAAGCAGCTTTGTGGGCCTTTGGCGGAGCTCGAACCGGCGCCGGCACGGAAGTAGCCGTGGAAGCCTTCGGTTTCATGGTCGCCAGCGGTAGCGGCGCCGCAGGCGAGGGCCAGGGCCAATGCTGCAGGGAGGGTTTTGAGGACGGTACTATTCATTGCTGAGGTCTCCTTCTGGTTTGAAAAGTGTGGCCCTTGGACACGACGCTAAAGATCCCGTTGTTGTCTCAAAGTCGTTGCCGGCATACAGGCCACACTGCGGGTGGTGCTTCTTGTAGTTATTGCTACGGCGAACAGACAGTAACATTCACCCTATTGTGATGCCAGCGAGCACATAAAAAGTGTGGCTAAATTCCGTACATCGTTGATTTATATGGGTATTTCAAAAATTCAACTTTCCTGGAGCTTACATTTCTTTACAATTGCCAGAACGGTAAACTTGCACGCGCCCTCTGCGGACGGGGCGAATCGCATTTACATGGCGCGCTTTTGGCTGAAACAATTTGCAACAAATCCATACGCTTTATTGCAAATTGCTTAGCTTGCTTACCAATGTGATGGGACGCCCGCTGGCGGGCCACATCGGGTATAGTTCAGCGGCCGGAACATGCGTTCCGGCACCAACAAATAACGCCGCTCAAGACGGCCGTAGAAGAGTGAGGAGACATGGTCCATACGCTGCGCAGCCTGCTGGCGCTGCTATGCCTGGCCGCCAGCTGCGCGGCCCAGGCCCAGGGTTTACAAGTGCTGCACTGGTGGAAGTCGGCCAGTGAACGCAAGGCCGTCGATCTGATCGCGGCCCGCCTCAACGATGAAAATGTGATCTGGCACGATGGCGTGATCCCCAGCGGTTCCGGGGTCGGCGCCGGCATCGTGCTGCGCAGCCGCATGCTGGCCAAGGACGCCCCCGAAGTGGCCCAGGTCAATGGCGTGGCGCTGCGCGACTGGGCCAGGCTGGGCCTGCTGCTGGACCTGGATGCGGTGGCCGCCGCCGGCAAATGGGACAAGCTGCTGCTGCCCGCCGTGGCCGCCGCGATCGAACTCGATGGCCATATCTATGCGGCCCCGGTCGGCATTCACCGCGTCAATACCCTGTTCTATAACCGCAAGCTGTTCGCCGAGCACCGCCTCAGCCCGCCGCTGAACTGGGCCGAGTTCGAGCACGCGGCCAGCGTGCTGCACAAAGCCGGCATCGTGCCGCTGGCCCAGAGCAGCGAGCCGTGGCAGGTGACGACCCTGTTCGAAACCATCGTGCTGTCCGAGGGCGTCGATTTTTACCGCGCCCTGTTCCAGCGCCGCGCCGCCATCGCCTACGCCGACCCGCGCCTGGGCGCGGCCCTGCTGCGCCTGCGCCAGATGAAAAAATGGATGAACCAGCCGGTGCCCGAACGTACCTGGGATGCCACCACCCGCCAGTTGGCCGACGGCGAGGCCGGCATGATGGTCATGGGCGACTGGGCCAAGGGTGAGCTGACCGTGCGCGGCCTGAGCATGGACGAGGCCTTCGGCTGCGCCGCCGTGCCCGGCACCGCCGCCTACCACTTATATAACATCGACACCCTGAGCATGCTGGCCACGCGCGAGTCGCACCGGCCCGAGCAGGAGAAGCTGGCCGCGCTGATCATGTCGCCGTCGCTGCAGAACGACTTCAGCCAGGTCAAGGGCTCGATTCCGGTGCTGCGTTCGCCCCAGCTGTCTAAAATGGACAGTTGCGCGCGCGCATCGTATAAACTGTTCACCAGCAGCCCGGCGGTCCAGGTGCCCAGCCTGGTCCACCGCATGGCCACCGACGAGATCGTGCGCGACGCGATCGTGGCCGAGGTGCACCGTTTCTTCCTGGACGATGGCATCAGCGTGGCCGACACCCAGCGCCGGCTGGGCAATATCGCCCGCAGCTTCGGCAAGACAAAATAATTATTTAGACAGGCAACACGATGCGAAAAATCCTGATCGTCGACGACGACCAAAAGACCCGGACCCTGCTCAAGACCTATCTGGAAAAGAATCAGTATGAAGTGGGCCTGGCCCACAATGGCGAAGCCTTCCTCGCCGAGTTCAACCGCTACGCCGACGAATTGTCGCTGGTGATCCTCGACGTGATGCTGCCCGACACGGACGGTTTCGCGCTGTGCAAGACCGTGCGCCGCCGCTCCAACGTGCCCATCATCATGCTCACCGCCAGTTCCGACGAGACCGACCGCGTGGTCGGGCTGGAGCTGGGCGCCGACGACTATATCTCCAAGCCCTACAGCCCGCGCGAACTGCTGGCGCGCATCAAGGCCATCCACCGCCGCACCGGCATGGACAATGCCGCCGCGCCGCGCTTCTACCGCTTCGTCGGCTTCACGCTCGACACGGTCGAGCGCACCGTCACCGATCCGCGCGGCGAGATCGTCGCGCTGACCGGCCTGGACTTCCAGCTGCTCAAGTATTTTGTCGAACACGCGGGCGACATCCTGGACCGCAATGTGCTGTGCGAGGAAACCCGCGGCCGCGACGCCGGGCCGATGGACCGCTTCCTCGACGTCCAGATCAGCCGTCTGCGCCTGCGCCTGAACGATGGCGGCAAGCAGCCGCTGCTGATCAAGACCGTGCGTGGCGCCGGCTATGTGTTCTCGGCCGACGTCAGCAGCAGCAATGTCTAGGCGCGCGATGACGGCGGGACGCTGGCTGGCGCTGATCCTGCCCAATTCCCTGCTGGGACGGCTGTCGGCCGTGATGGTGGCCGGCGTCATGCTGACCCAGCTGGCCGGCAATGTGATCTGGGCGGCCCAGCGCCGCGCCGAGGCCGAGGTGGAAGTGAGCACCGCGTCCCAGCACCTGGCCCACAGCGCGGCCAGCGCCGTGCGTTTCTTCCTGAGCCTGCCGCCGAATTACCGGCCCCTGATCATCCAGCAATTCCGCGAGATGGGCGGCACCCGCTTCCTGGTCAACATCAACAAGGCGCCGGTGGAAATCACCAGCATCGCCCAGCAGGACCTGGCCGACATCGCCTTGCGCCAGGTGCGCGCCACCTTGGGCGAGGACTTGCCGAATGTGTCGCAGGTGCGCATCGCCTTCGCCTGGCCGGATAAACTGCCCGTCAGCGATGATGGCACCACCATCGGCGACCTGCCCGACGGCTGGATTCAGCACATCGTGCTGACCAAGCCCGCGCCCGCGCCCATCCTGCTGATCCAGGCCGAGATGGACCCCGGCCACTGGCTCTACCTGGCCACGCTGATGCCCAATCCCTATTTCCTGGAAAGCGCCAATCCGCTGACGCGCGACCGCCTGCTGCTGCAGGCGCTGTCGCTGGCGGCCGTGCTGATGCTGTCCATCCTGGTGGTACGCTGGACCACGCGTCCGCTGGCGGCCCTGTCCGAGGCGGCCACCGCCTTTGGTAACGGCGAGCACATGCCCGCCTTGCCGGAGACGGGCAGCCGCGAATTCGTCAAGACGGCGCGGGCCTTTGGCGCCATGCGCGAACGGATACAGCGCTATATCGAAGACCGGGAACGGCTGTTCGTATCGATCTCGCACGATTTGCGCACACCCATCATGCGCCTGAAGCTGCGCGCCGAGCTGCTCGACGACGACCAGCTGCGCAATGAATTCCACGAGGATCTGGACGAGCTGGACATGATGGTCAAGGGCGCGCTGCAAACGGTCAAGGACAGCGACATCCACGAAAACCCGACCGAGATCCGGCTCGACGCCTTGCTGGGCCGCATGGTGCGCGACGCCCAGCTGGCCGGGCATGAAGTGTCCTTCGCCGATTCCGGCCTGAGCGTGGCGGCCAAGCCGCTGGCGCTCAAGCGCGCGATCGGCAATCTGCTGAATAACGCCCTGCATTACGGCAAGCAGGTCGAGATCGCGGTGCGCGCCAACGGCAACAATATCGAGATCACGATCCGCGACCATGGACCGGGCGTGCCCGAGAGCGCCTTTGCCAAGCTGTTCGAACCGTATGTGCGGCTCGAGCACGGGCGGCGCCAGAACAGTAGCGGCATGGGGTTGGGGTTGGGGATTGCGCGCGGCATCGTCCAGGCGCATGGCGGCGAGCTGCTGCTGGCCAACCATCCCGATGGCGGCTTCCGCGCCACCATCGTCTTGCCGGGCGCTGCGTTCACGCCGCTGCAGTTGGCTGATGCCGCCGGTTAAGCAAGTGAGCGGGCCGCCGCATCACTTAGAACCCACGGCGTAACCCTGGG
>JABTBR010000092.1 GCA_013284265.1 Oxalobacteraceae bacterium
TCGCAAGGCTCTGCCCGCGCCGGACCTGGGCGCGCATGCGTATGCCGCGCCGCAGGGCGAGGCCGAACAGGCGCTGGCTGCGGTCTGGGCCGAGGTACTGGGGCTGGCGCAGGTGGGACGGCACGACAATTTCTTTGAACTGGGCGGGAACTCGCTGGGCGTGATGTCGCTGGCGGGACAGCTGCGCCAGCGCCATGGCGTGAGCATTGCGCTGCGCGCCGTGTTCGAGGCGCCCACCATCGCCGAACTGGCCAATACCGCCGCGCTGCAAGCCCTGAACGGGCAGGGCGCGGCCGACAATCTCGCGGCTATCGACGCCATACTCGCAGAACTGGAAGCTTGAACCATGCAATTTAATCCTCTCCAACTGGCTCAGCGGATAGCCGCTTTGCCCGCCGCCAAACGCAAGCTGCTGCTGCAGCGCCTGGGCGAACAAGGCGTCGACGTGGCCGCGCTGCCTATCGTGGCGGCCAACCGCGGCGGCCCGCTGCCGCTGTCGTATGCCCAGCGCGGAATGTGGCTGACCTGGCGCATGGCGCCGCACAGCGCGGCCTACAATATGGAAGGCACGCTGGTGCTGCGCGGCGCGGTCGATGCGGCGGCGATGGCCAGCGCGGTCGACGCGCTGGCCGCGCGCCACGAAGTGCTACGCACGGTGTTCCGCGCGGCCGCCGATGGCGCCGATAGCCAGGATGCCGAACAACTGGTGCGCGACGCCGCTAGCGGCGTGCTGGAACTGCTCGATCTGTCTGGCGTGGCAGTGGAACAGCGCGAGGACTGGGCCGCCGAGCAGGTGGCGACCCACACCGGCGCGCCATTCGACCTGGAGGCCGGGCCGGTATGGCGCGTACTGCTGGTCAAGCTGGATGAACAAACCCATTGGCTGTCGATCGTGGTGCATCACATCGTGGCCGACGGCTGGTCGGCCTCGGTGCTGATGCGCGAGCTGGGCACGCTGTACGCCGCCCATGCCAGCGGAGTTCCCGCCGCGCTGCCGGTGCTGCCGATCCAGTTTGCCGACTATGCGATATGGCAGCGCGACTGGGCCGAGGCGGGCGAGCTGGATCGCCAACTGGCCTACTGGCGCGGCCAGCTGGGCGAGGATCACACGCCGCTGGCGCTGCCGCTGGACCGCCCGCGCCCGCGCGAACGTTCCGACGCCGCCGCCCAGCACCGCTTTGTGCTGCGTGGCCGGGCCGCCGCCGGTATCGCGCAACTGGCCGAGAAACACGGTTGCACCCGCTTCATGGTGATGCTGGCGCTGCTCAAGCTGGCATTGGCCCATCTGTCCGGCGCCAGCCATGTGGCGGTTGGCTCGCCAGTGGCGAACCGCCAGCGTGCCGAGACACAGGGGCTGGTCGGCTATCTGCTGAACGTGCTGGTGCTGCGCACGCGCGTCGACCTGCAGGCCAGCTTCGACAACCTGCTGGAGCAGGTGCGCGCCACGGTGCTCGATGCACAGTCGCATGCCGATTGCCCGTTCGACCTGCTGGTGAGCCAGCTGGTGGGCCGGCGCGAGGTGGGATTGCATCCGCTGTTCCAGGTCAAATGCACTGAACAGCAGCCGGTGGCCGGCGTGGCCGGCTTCGGTGGTCTGGATGTGGGCGTTCACCACGGTGCGGCCAAGCTGGCCCACTTCGACCTGAGCCTGGACTTTGCCGCGCAGGGCGGCGAAATCGTTTGCGGCCTGTCGTATGCCTGCGATATTTTTGATGAAGCCACCGTGGCCGGCATCGCCGAATTGTTAGACATGCTGGCCCTGCGCGTCAGCGCGGACGCACGCGCGCCGCTGGCCACGCTGCTGCCGCAACGCGCCAGCGCCCATAGCACCGGCGAAGTCAGGGCGCTGAGCGATGCCGATGATGTACTGGCGTGCTGGGATCGTGCCGTGGCGGCCACGCCGGATGCGGCGGCGGTGCGCTATGAGGACGATGAGCTCAGCTTTGCCCAGCTCGATCAGCTGAGCGATGCGCTGGCACTGCGCCTGCAGCAGCATGGCGTAGGTCCGGAAGTGCGGGTGGGCGTGCATGCGCCGCGCTCGATCGAACTGGTGCTGGGACTGCTGGCGACATTCAAGGCGGGCGGCGTATATGTGCCACTCGACCCGGCCCTGCCGGCTGAACGCCTGCGCTATCAGGCGCAGGACAGCAAGGTGGCGCTGCTGCTGTGCAGTGCCGAACCGGCCTGGGACAGCGGTGTGCCGCAGCTCGCGCTGACATTGGCGCCGCTTGCCGCGTCGGACTTCAAGCCATCTGCCATATCTGCCGATCAGGCGGCCTATGTGATCTACACTTCCGGCTCGACCGGCCAGCCCAAGGGCGTGGTGATCAGCCGTGGATCGCTGGCCAATTATGTGCAGGGCGTGCTGGCGCGGCTTGAACTCGACGCGCTGCCGGCTGGCGAAGGCAGCATGGCGATGGTCTCGACCGTCGCGGCCGATCTGGGTCACACGGTGCTGTTCGGCGCCCTGTGCGCCGGACGCCTGCTGCATCTGATCTCGGCCGAACGTGCCTTCGACCCGGACCGCTTTGCCGAATACATGGCGCGTCATCAGGTCGATGTGTTGAAGATCGTGCCTAGCCATCTGCGGGCGCTGCTGAGCGCCGCCGTACCGGCCAATGTGCTGCCGCGCCAGCGCCTGATTGTGGGCGGCGAAGCCACCCGCTGGGCGCTGCTGGAAAAACTGCAGCTGCTGCGTCCCGGCATGCAGGTATTGAACCACTATGGCCCGACCGAAACCACGGTCGGCATCCTGACCCAGCCGGCGCAATCGGCCGCCTACTCGGCATTCACGTTGCCGGTGGGCCGGCCGCTGAGCAACAGCGCCGCCTGGGTGCTGGACGACAGGCTTGAACCAGTGGCGGCCGGCGTGACCGGCGAGCTGTATCTGGGCGGGCCGGGCGTGGCGCGTGGCTATCAGGCGCGCGCCGGCCAGAGCGCCGAGCGTTTTGTGGCCAGTCCCTTCGGCGATGGCCAACGCCTGTACCGCAGCGGCGACCGCGTGCGCATGCTGGCCGACGGTGCGCTGGAATTCCTGGGCCGGGTCGACGATCAGGTCAAGGTGCGCGGCTACCGCGTGGAACTGCGCGAAGTGGTGCAGGCCCTGTTGGCGCAAGCCGGCGTGGCCGCCGCCGAAGTGATCGCGCGCGATAGCGACGATGGCCGCACCCAGCTGCATGGCTATGTGGTGGCGCAGGCCGGTGCGCTGCTGGACGGCGCGGCACTGGCGCTACAGCTGGGCGTGAGTCTGCCGGACTATATGGTGCCGTCCGCCGTGATGGTGCTCGATGCGATGCCGCTCAATGCCAACGGCAAGCTTGACCGCAAGGCCTTACCGCTGCCGGTGCAGGATCTGAGCGGCGACTTCGAAGCGCCGCAGGGCGAGGTGGAACAGGCCCTGGCCGAGGTATGGGCCGATGTCATGGGGCTGGAGCGGGTTGGCCGGCACGACAATTTCTTTGAACTGGGTGGCGATTCGATTTTGAGCCTGCAGATTGTGGCCCGTAGCCGCAAGCGCGGCTACAAGGTAGCGCCAAAGCATTTGATGGAGCGCCAGACCATTGCCGCCATCGCGGTGCTGGCGCAGCCGCTGGCGGCAGCCGCTGGCTCGGCCAAGGTGCAGGGTGGGGCTAATTCGAATGCCGCCGCGTCGTCCGCCAAGGTGATTGCGCCGCGTGAGGGGAGCGCATTCCCATTGCTGCCAGTGCAGCAATGGTTCTTTGAGCAGAATTTCGACACCCCGACCCATTGGAACCAGTCCATGCTGCTGTCCTGCACCGAGGCGCCCCATCCGTCCCGTCTGGAGGCTGTGATTGGCCATCTGGTGGCGCAGCATGAAGCGTTGCGCACGCGCTTCGTACATCAGACCGATGGCTGGCGCCAGCAAGTGGGCAGCGCAGGCGCGGTCTTCGCCAGCGTGGACCTGAGCGGCGAGTCCGATCCCGCCGCCGCGATCACCCGTGTGGCCGATGCGGCTCAGCGCAGCCTCACCCTGGAACTGCCATTCCGTGCGACCTGGATGACGCTGGGTGAGGGCCAAGGCGGCCGCCTGCTGCTGGTGGCTCACCATCTGGTGGTTGATGGCGTGTCCTGGCGGGTGATCCTCGATGACATGCAAACCCTGTATGCCCAGGGTGGACGCGGTGAAACGCTGGCACTGCCGACGCCGGCCAGCAGCGTGCTTGACTGGGTCGAATCCTTGCGACAGCATGCAGTCGGAGAGTCGCTGGCTGCGCAGCTTCCGTACTGGCATGCACTGACTGCGCAGGCCGAGCCTTCGCTGCCAGTTGATTATCCGCTTGGATCGAACACGCTGGCCGACGCGCAGACCTTGAGCTTGCAGCTGGACGCGGGCAGCACCGCCCAGCTGCTTGGTCCGGTTCACAAGGCTTACCGCACCCAGGTCAACGACCTGCTGCTAGCCGCGCTCGCGCGCACCTTGTGCGAATGGGCGCAGCGCGACAGCGTGCTGGTGGAGTTGGAGGGGCATGGCCGCGAAGATCTGTTCGAGGCAGTGGATTTGAGCCGCAGTGTGGGCTGGTTCACCGCTCTGTATCCGCAGCGCCTGAGCGGCGCCGATGCGGCACCGGGCGCGCGCCTCCAGGCCGTCAAGGAGCAATTGCGCCAGCTGCCGGGGCGTGGTTTAGGCTACGGAGTGCTGCGCTACGTGGCGCGCGACCCCGGATTGGCGAATGCGCCTGGCAAGCCGCAGGTAACGTTTAACTATCTGGGCCAGACCGATCAGACGCTGGCGCCGGAAGCCTTGTGGCAGCTGGCGCCGGAAAGCGCTGGCCAGAGCCGCGCTGCCAGCAGCATCCGCCGCAGCTGGTTCGATGTCGGTGCGATTGTGCGCGCTGGCCAGTTGCAGCTGAGCTGGACTTTCAGCCGCGCGCTGCACAGCGAAGCGGTGGTCGGCATGCTGCTGGAGCGGCTGCGCCATCACCTGAACCTGCTGATCGCGCATTGCACCAGCGCCGCCGCCGGTGTCACGCCGTCGGACTTCCCGCTGGCCGCGCTGACGCAGCCGCAGCTGGACGCGCTGGCCTTGCCTGCGGCCCAGCTGGAAGACCTGTATCCGCTGGCGCCGATGCAGGCGGGGATTCTGTTCCACAGCGTGCTCACGCCCACCAGCAAAGCCTATGTCAATCAGCTGTGCGTCGATATCGATGGCCTGGACGGTACGCGTTTCGGCCAGGCTTGGCAGGCGGCGGTGGCGCGCCATGCGATCCTGCGTACCGGCTTCGTGCAGCACGATCGGGGTGCGCTGCAATGGGTCAGCCGCACGGCCGTGCTGCCGGTGCTGGAGCTGGACTGGCGCGAGCGCGCCGACCAGGAGCGGGCGCTGGCCGAACTGGCGGCGCAGGACCATGCACGCGGTTTCGATCTGAGCGCACCGCCGCTGATGCGTCTGACGCTGATCCGTACCGGCGCCAACCGGCATCACGTGATCTGGACCCGCCACCATTTGCTGCTCGATGGCTGGAGCAGCTCGCGTCTGCTGACCGAGGTGTTGGGACGCTACGCCGGCAAGGCTGATGCCGGCGTGCCGGCGCGCTATCGCGACTATATCGGCTGGCTGGATCAGCTGCTGGCCGGGCCGGCGCGGGCTTATTGGAGCGAACTGCTGGCAGGGCTTGAGACGCCAACCATGTTGTCCGCCGCCTTGCCGCAGACGGGGCGGGAGGACGCTTACCAGTTTCATTTCGATGCGCTGGACCGGACGGCTACGGCGCAGTTGGCGGAGTTCGCGCGCGCCGAGCGCGTGACAGTAAACACGGTAGTGCAGGGCGCGTGGGCGCTGCTGTTGCAGGGCTATACGGGGCAGAATAATGTGTGCTTCGGCGCCACCACGGCGGGTCGTCCGGCTGAACTGGCGGGCGTGGAGCAGATGCTGGGGCTGTTTATCAACACCTTGCCGGTGCTGGCGGCGCCTCGGCCGCAGCAGGCTGTGGGAGATTTTCTGCGTCAGTTGCAGGCGCAGAATCTGGCTTCGCGCGAGCATGAATATGTGCCTCTGTACGAGATCCAGCGCTGGGCCGGCGCCAGCGGGCAAGGCCTGTTCGATTCGCTGCTGGTGTTTGAAAACTATCCGATCGACCGTGCCCTGCGCCAGGATAGTATGGATGGATTGAGTGCGGGGGCGATGAACAGCTACGAAGAGGTCAGTTATGCGCTGACGCTGACGCTGGATCTGGGCAGTACGCTAAATATCGAGTATGCCTTTCAGGGGGCGGCGATGGAAGGGGCGCAGGTGCGGATCATTGCGCTGAGGTTGCGGATGCTGCTGATGGCGATGGCTGGTCGCCGGTTGGCACGGGTCGATCAGGCGCTGGAATATGGGACGGTTGATGCGGCGCTGGGGCTTGGCTGGGGTGAAGCGTGGCCTGACTTGGCTATGAATGCCAGCAGGGAGTTGGATGGGCAGGACGATCCTGTCGGCGTGCGTGGGGAGGCGCCGCAAGGCGAGACCGAGCAGGCGTTGGCGGCTCTGTGGATGGAGGTGCTGGAACTCGATAGCGTGGGCCGGCATGAAAGCTTCTTCGATCTGGGCGGGCATTCGCTGCTGGCTTTGCGTTTGGCGAGGTTGGTGCAACTGCGGTTACCGCAGTTGGGACTGACCTTGGCGGATTTGATGCAAAGGCCGACGGTGGCAGCTGCAGCGGCGAACCGGTTGAACGTAGACCCGCGACCTACCGTTACCGCTTACTAAAGGGGCCGGCGGCATTGGCCTAAAACCCACGGCAAAGAGCCGGGGTCAGACCCGTCGGGTCTGACCCCAGGGTTACGCCCTGGGTTTTGGACGGCAGCCGGCGGCCCGCCAACGACGAATTTCCTTAACTTAGCGGCATTAGGATCTGACCCTTGGGTCCGGGGAGGGGCTGCGCCCCGCCTGTCCCGATGGGACAGGCCCCCAGGGTTAAGCCGTGGGTTTTAAAAAAATAAGGGCGGCCAGGGCATTTGCCATGGCCGCCTTTTTAAGGACGTTCACACCGGCGCAAGCCGGAATTACCAGCGGTAGTTAGCCGACAGCAGTACCTGGCGCGGATCGCCGTAGTTGCAATAACCACCGCCGCATTCGGCGATGTAATGGCGGTCACCCAGATTTTTCACGGTCAGCGCGTATTTCCAATGGCCCTGCTGGAAGTTCACACCTGCGTCAAGCACGGTGTAGGACGGCACCTTATAGCTTCCGCCCGCAGACACGGTGGAGCCGACATAGCGCACACCGCCGCCCGCGCGCAGGCCCGGCAGCCCGGCTGCGCTGAACTGGTAGTCCGCCCAGGCGGACGCCATGCTGCGCGGCGTATTCGGCTGGCGCAGACCAAGCGATCCAGGATCGGCCGCGCTGGCCTTGGTGATCTCTGCGTCGGTATAGGTGTACGACGCGATCAGACGCAGCGCGCGGCTCAGGTCCGCGTGAGCTTCCAGCTCCAGCCCGCGTGCCCGTACTTCACCCAGTTGTACCGAGTAGTCGGTATTGACCGGGTCGGGCGAGAGCACATTGCTCTGGGTGAGCTGATACACGGCGGCCGACAGCATGGTATTGCTGTTCTTCGGCTGATAGCGCACGCCGGCTTCGTATTGGTCGCCTTTGGTCGGTTTGAAACGCTTGCCCAGGCGGTCGACGTCGCCCTCCGGCTGGAACGACTGGCTGAAGCTCAGGTAAGGTGCCAGGCCGTTGTCGGCCAGGTAGACCAGCCCAAGGCGGCCGGTATTGGCCTTGTTGGTCTCGCTGCTCCAGCTGTCGGCGAAGTAGCTGCTGCCGCTGATCTTGACCTGATCGCGGCGCGCACCCAGCACGGCAACCCAGCGCTGGTCGAACTTGATCTGGTCCTGTGCGTACAGGCCCACGGCGCGCTGCTTGCGCTTGTAGCCATCCGCTCCGTCGTCGCCGTAAGGCTGGGAGCCATAGACCGGCGCGAAGATGTCGAGCGGGGCGATGAACTGGTAGCGGCGCACGCGCTGGTTGTCGGCGTCGCTGGCATCGACACCCACCACCACCTGGTGCGCCAGGGCGCCGGTGCTGAAGTATGATTGCAGATTGCTGTCCATAGTCCAGGCCTTGACCTGTTCCATGCGCTTGACGCCGAAGCGGTTCAGGGTGCGCAGGTCATCGGCCAGGCTGTCGCGGCCGGCGTAGTCCCAGTTCATCTTCACGTCCGAATGGCGCAGGCTGAAGTTGAAGCGGTTCTGCTCATTGAGCTTCTGCTCGACCAGCACGGCGTAGGATTTGTGGGTGTCCTGCTTGCTGTCGCCCGGTTCGCCGATATACAGTTCCCGCGGCAGTTTGCCGTGCGGGTTGAACAGCAGCGAGCCCTCCGGCGCCACGCCCCACTGGCGGTTGTATCTGGATTTCTGGTAGTGCGCCAGCAGCGTTACCGAGGTGGCGGCCGAAGGTTTCCAGGTCAGCGCCGGCGCGATGTAGAGGCGGTTGTCCGGCACGAAGTCGATGAAGGTGTCGCTGTTGCGTTTCAGGACAGTCAGGCGAAAGGCCAGGCTGCCATCTTCGTTGAGCGCACCACCGAAGTCGCCGGTGATCTGCTTGCGCTTGTAGCTGCCGGTCTCCAAGCCGATGTCATGCAGGCTCTCGGTGGTCGGGCGTTTGGTGACCAGATTGATGATGCCGCCCGGTTCGGCCGCGCCGTACAGCAGCGAGGCCGCGCCGCGCAGCACGTCGACCCGTTCCAGGCCGAAGGGCTCCGAGCTGCCGGTGAAGGTGTTGCCCGGTGAGAGCAGGCCGTCGCGGCGGATGCTACCGTTGTCGACGGCGAAGCCGCGCAGGATCAGATTGTCTGCATCGCGGTAGCCATTGCCCTGCGCGCCAACGCCGGGGGTGTAGCCGACCACGTCGCGTAGGGATTTGGCACCTTGCGCTTCGATCTGGTCGGCGGTGACCACCGACACCGATTGCGGTGTTTCGATCAGTGGGGTGTCGGTCTTGGTGGCGGTGGCGCTGCGCTTGGCGAGGTAGCCGGTGACCTGGCCGGTCGCCGTTTCAGCGATGGCCGCGCCGGTGACGAGCACCGGCGCCAGCGTTTTGTCGCCGGAGGCGCCGTCTTGCTGGGCCTGGGCCAGGCTGGCAGTCAGCGTGACACCCAGCAGGGCGGCCTGCAGGGAGAGCGACAGTACGCTGCGCTGTGGAAGGAGGTGGGACTGGCCCGAAGGTGTTAATTTTTTCATGTGCGATGCAAAAATGCCGTACTGAGGTTAGTGATGCGGGAGGCCAGGGACTCAGGCCGCAAGCGGCGCCGGTCGGATGGCGGTGTCGTTGCCGGCGCTGGGGCGCTGGCCGTGGCTGCGCTGCGCTGCGCGCACAGCCACGCTGAAGATGTCGATGACCAGGTTGAGCTGCTGCTCGGTGATGATCAGCGGCGGCAGGAAGCGCACCACGCTGCCGTGGCGGCCACCCAGCTCGATGATCAAGCCGTGGCGCAGGCACTCGGCCTGGATGGCCTTGGCCATGGCGGTGGCGGCAGCGGGGTGGCCCATGCTGTTGGTGCCGGCGTCCGGGTCGATGACTTCGACGCCGACCATCAGGCCGCGGCCGCGCACATCGCCCAGTTGCGGGTGTGCGGTTTGCAGCTGGCGCAGCGCGCGCATCAGGTGCTGGCCCATGCGCTCGGCATGTTCGGGAATCGCTTCCTTGCGCAGCAGGCCGATGGTGGCCGAACCGGCCGCCATGGCCATCTGGTTGCCGCGGAAGGTGCCGGCGTGGGCGCCGGGCTTCCACAGGTCCAGCTCTTCCTGATACACCACCACGGACAGCGGCAGGCTGCCGCCGATGGCCTTGGACAGCACCACCACGTCGGGCGTGATGTCGCCGTGCTCGAAGGCGAACCATTTGCCGGTGCGGCCGAAGCCGGTCTGCACTTCATCGATCATCAGCGGTACCTGCGCGGCGCTGGTAAGCGCGCGCACGCCCTGCAGCCAGGCCTTGGGAGCGGGGATCACGCCGCCTTCGCCTTGCACCGCTTCGAAAATGACCCCGGCCGGCGCGGGTACGCCGCCTTCGGGGTCGGTAAGCACCGTTTCAAGGTAGCTCAGGCCGGCCTGGATGCCGGCCGTGCCGCCCAGACCGAATGGGCAGCGGTATTCATATGGGTAGGGCATGAACTGCACGCCCTGCTGGATGCTGTTGAGCGGTTTCTTCGGTCCCTGGCTGCCCATCAGCTGCAGTGCGCCCTGGGTCATGCCGTGGTAGGCGCCATGGAAGGCCAGCATGGTGCCGCGCCCGCTGGCGATCTTGACCAGCTTGAGCGCCGCTTCCACCGCATCGGAGCCGGTCGGACCGCAGAACTGGATGCGCGCATTGCGCGCAAAGGCCGGCGGCAGGATGTCGAACAGGTCCTGCACAAAGCGGTCCTTGACCGGCGTGGTCAGGTCCAGGGTATGCAGCGGCAGGTCGCTGGCCAGCACCTGCTGGATCGCCTCGACCACCACCGGATGGTTATGGCCCAGTGCCAGCGTACCGGCGCCGGCCAGGCAATCGATGAAGACGCGGCCTTCCACATCTTCGACGTAGATGCCGTGGGCGCGCTTGAGTGCCAGCGGAATGCGGCGCGGATAGCTGCGCGCGCTCGATTCGCGCGCGTCCTGGCGTTCCAGCAGGGCATTGCGGGTGAAGGTGTAAGGCTGGGTCAGGGCGTTATGACGGCGAGCGAGTTCACGCCCCAGTTCCGGGCCGGATGCGGCGCTGGCGTTATGCAGTGCGGGTTGGATGGACATAAGGATTCTCCGTTAGGTAGTAATACTGGGGCGGGCCAGAGGATGTACGCTTGTGGCGGGGATCTTGCCTTGCTGCTTGCTAGACGGGTGGCGCGGGCATTTGTTTAATCGGTACGCTGTATTCACCCTGGTCGCCCTAAACGGCGGCTCCGTTGTCGCGTCTTACAGGGATCGACAGCTCTCAGGGAATGCAGATGCACAAGCGGAAAACGGCACATGAAGTAGCGCTATTGACGGCGTTGGCGATGCTGGCGGGGACCACGGCGCAGGCGCGCACCGCGCAGGGTGGCGGCAATGCCGTGGCTGTGCAGCGCGGTGCCGGAGTGGCCATCGAGGCGGCGCGTGCACCGGCAGGGGTGCGCCTGCGCCGCACCGCCGACGGCATCGTCCACGTGCGCGCGCCCGACTGGCGCGGCCTGGGGCTGGGCGCGGGCTATGCACAGGCGCAGGATGCCCTGTGCACGCTGGCCGACGCCTTCGTCACCTTCGAGGGCAAGCGTTCCTATTTCTTCGGGCCACAGGGCCGGCCGGAGCACGATTCGACCTTTGGACGGGCTCCGAATCTGGAGCTGGATGTGTTTTTCCGCAGCGAGGCCGACGACGCCCTGGTGAAGCGCTACCGGACCAGTCAGCCCGAGCAGCTGCAGCAGATGGTGGACGGTTACGCGGCTGGATATAACCGGTATTTGAGCGAGGCGCGCCGTGAACGTGCCCCTGCGACGCGGCGCGTGGCCCGTGCCGCGCCGGCCTGTCTGACGCAGCCGTGGATACGCGAGATCACGGCGGCCGATATCTACCGGCGCATGTACGCTGCGAACATCGCCGGCGGCTACGCGCGCTTCATTCCGGAGATGGCCAGGGCCGCACCGGCCCTGGCGCCGGCTTCCACCTCTACGTCCGGCCCGGCCCAGATCCTGGCCGCGCCGGATCAGGGACGGATCGCCCCGGTACTGGCGCAGCGCCTGTCGCATCCGCTGGGCGAACACGCCGGCCTGGGGAGCAATATGCTGGCCTTCGGCCGCCAGGCCAGTGGCGCCGACGGCGTCCTGCTGGGCAATCCCCACTGGTACTGGGGCGGGCCGGACCGCTTCTATCAGATGCAGCTGACCATTCCCGGCCAGATCGACGTGGCCGGCGTGGCCTTCCTTGGCATCCCGGTGGTGATGATAGGCTTTAACGCGCAGATCGCGTGGAGCCATACGGTGTCGGCCGCGCGCCGTTTCGGACTGTTCGAGTTGACACTCGATCCGGCCGACCCGACCCGCTATCTGGTCGAGGGCCAGTCCGAAGCGATGCAGACCCGTGAGATTGTGGTGCCCTTGGCCGATGGCGGCAGCGTGCGCCGAGTGCAGTACCGCAGCCGTTACGGGCCGCTGCTCGATCTCGGTGGGCACCATCCGGCCTTCGGCTGGGGCGCCCAGCGCGCGCTGGCGCTGCGCGACATCAATAGCGAGAACTTCCGCATCTTCAGCAATTTCCTCGACTGGGGCAAGGCTGCTTCGCTCGACGAGTTCATGGCGATCCAGCAGCGCGGCACCGCCACGCCCTGGGTGAATACGGCGGCCATCGGGCGCGGGGATGCGCGCGTGTGGTATGCCGATATGGGCAATGTGCCGAATGTGCCCGATGCCCTGCGCGCCGACTGTGCCGGTTCGCTGGCACCGTATTTTGCCAAGGTCGATACCCTGACGCCGCTGCTCGACGGCAGCCGCGCGGCCTGCGCCTGGCGCAGCGATGCGGGTTCGCGCCAGAGCGGTGCGCTGGCGGCGCCGGCCATGCCCCATCTGCTGGTGGAAAGCTATGTGGCGAATATGAACGACAGCTACTGGCTGGCGCAGCCGGCCATGCCGCTGGAAGGCTATCCGTTGACGCTGGGCGGCGAGCGCCATGCGCTGTCGCCCCGCGCCCGATACGGCCATGCGCTGGCGGCTGCGCTGATGCAGGGGCAGGCCGGTAGGCCGGCAGTACTGGCGCAACGCCTGATGCATGCCGCGCTGGAACCGCGCAACGAGGCGGCCCGCCTGTTCAAGCAGCCCTTGCTCGATCAGGCCTGCGGCGATCTCCAGCTGCGCCAGGCCTGCGGCGTGTTGCGGAAATGGTCGGGCAGCGCCAATCCGGATGACCGGGGTGCGCTACTGTGGGATTATTTCTGGGCCGAGCTGGATGCGATTCCCGATGCGCAGCTGTATGCCGTGCCGTTTGCCGCGGCTGCGCCGCTGGATACGCCAAGCGGCATCCGGGCCGGCGAGGCGCGGGTGGGCAAGGCCTTGCAGGCGGCGGTGGCGATATTCGCGCAAAAAGGCTGGGCGCTCGATGCGCCGCTGCGCAGCCAGCTAACGGTGCGCAGCGGTGCGCGCACGCTGCCGTTATTCGGCGGCTGCCATGGCGCGGGCTATTTCACGGTGGCCTGCCAGCCGCATGGCGGCTACGCGATGAGCCCTGATGCGCACGGCAACAGCTATTTGCAGGTGGTGTATTTCGATGCGGACGGCGTGCGCGCGCATACGCTGCTGGCGCACGGGCAGGGCGAGACGGCGCTGGCAGGTGGGGCGGGCGGTGCGGCGATCCGGCGCTATGCGCGCAAGGATTGGCTGCGCTTCCCGTTCACCGAGCGCGAGATAGTGCGTGCGGCTGGTACGACTCAGGTGCTGGCGGCGCCGTACTAGGGCGCCGGGCAGCGGGATGGCGATGCGACCGGTTTGCCGATGCTGCTTGCTTCAGCGTGCCGCAATGCGCTTAGAATCCATGGCAAAGAGCCGGGGGGGGG
>JABTBR010000093.1 GCA_013284265.1 Oxalobacteraceae bacterium
AAGCCGCCCCTCAAAGTCACAAAGAGTTAATGACAAGATGGTTGTCACTGAATGGGGAATGTTAGGAAGACAATCAGAACAGTCGGCAGTTACAATGAAAATTCCCATCATGTTTTTCAGCGAAGTTGAAGATATGGACAAGCTCTTTGCCGTACTAATTGGTGTCCTGTCAGGTGCCATAGGTTACTGGTTCACCACATTCTGGATGAAACCAATACTTCAATACCGCGAACTTCGCATAAAAGTCTTTGCTGACTTTATCTATTACGCTCAGGTTGTGAATGCGGAAGGACTAAATGACCAGATGAAGGAACTTTACGAAAACCGTATTTCGTCCAACCGACGGAATTCCGCAGACCTTGCGGCTTGCCTCACTGAACTACCTTTTTGGTATCTCTGGTGGCTAAAAAGGAAAGGTCAATCACCGGAAAGAGCGACATCTCATCTGATAAGTTACTCAAACACTTCTGAGTACGAACAAGCAGCAAAAGTAATGAAGGCAATCAAGAAAAGTCTTGGTTTCAAGAGTGACGAGTGAAGCCAACGCTAAATGGCAGCCAAGTCATTTCCAAAATGTTAGCAACTATGGCATTGATACTGAAACATGGTCAGGTTTGCTCTGCAAGCGATGGGACGTTGAACAGCAGAACCTTACCATGTCCGGGCGGCAAGGCCGCCCCCTTTTACAGACAACAGCGAGGCTGCCGGCTCAGTGCAGCAACACCGGCTGGCTCATGATGGCATCGTAACTGCCAAGGAATTCGTCGATTTCGGCCATCGTGGGTTCCCCCGCGATCAGCTCGGTCACGTCGCGCCGGAAAGTACGGGCCAGCTCCCCTGCAATGAAGGTTTCGCGCTTGCCGCCCTTGTCGACGATTTCGTAACCGCCAAAGCGCAAGACTTCCAATTCGCGCTCAGCACCGAACTCGACAACACTGTACTGCTCGCTATTGTAGATAAGATTCATATTGCCTCCTTTGCTCATCGACGAAACATTCCCGCCGGCTCCTGACTGAAGTGGGAACGCGGCGGCCGATTTCAAGGGGGTTGCCTATCACCCCGCATGCTGGCAGGCGGCCGGGGCATCAGGCCGCGATGTCGGTTTGCAAACTGAGCAACTCGCCGTAAGGCGCCTCGGACAACCACAAACGCAATTGTTCGAGGTGGGTGGCGGTGGCCAGGCTGATGTACAACTGGGCCGGAGGCTGGCGCAGCAGACGGTTTAATGTTACGCGCAAAACCAGATTCCCGCTACAGCACAGGCAGCCTGGCGCGATTCTGTGTACTTGCGGCACAGAATGGGGTGTTGCGCCCGGTTCGAACGCCAGCGCGGCGCTGCCGTCGGACAAGCCTTCGAGGATGATCGCGGTGGGGATCCCTGGCGTGAGCGCGGCCGAGATGGCCGCCTCGCGCGCACCGGCGCCGGGGCCGGTGACCAGGGTGGTGAGGGTCAGTTGCGCGGGCCGGCGCGGCGCCGCCGCCGGCACGGGCCGGGCGGCGTCGCTGCCGGCTGCACTCATGCGTTTTTCTTGGCCAGCTTGCCCGGTTCCACGCCCAGTTGCTTGAGCTTGCGGTACAAGTGGGTGCGTTCGAGCCCGGTTTTTTCCGCCACGCGCGTCATGCTGCCGCCTTCACGGCCCAGATGATGCTCGAAATACATGCGTTCGAAGGCGTCGCGCGCCTCGCGCAGCGGCAGGTCGAAGGACAGATTGAACAGGTGGTTGTCGCCGCTGGCCACGATCTGGCCGGCGCCGCGGGCGGCCGCCAGCGCGGGCGTAGGCTGGCTGCTGAAGCCGCCTGGCGTGCTTTCCTCGGGCTGGGTGGTCACCACCGGACGCGGCGCCAGCGCCGGCGCACGCACGGTTTCCTGGGCCCGGGTCAGGCCTTGCTGGACTGCCTTCAGCAGTTTTTGCAGGGCGATCGGTTTTTCCAGGAAGTTCAGTGCGCCGATGCGGGTCGCCTCGACCGCCGTATCGATGGTCGCGTGACCCGACATCATGATGACCGGCATCGTCAGCAGGCCATCGCGCTGCCACTCCTTGAGCAGGGTGACGCCGTCGGTATCGGGCATCCAGATATCGAGCAGCACCAGATCCGGCGCGCCGCCGGCCCTGGCTTCCCGCGCTTGCTGCGCATTCTCGGCCAGTTGTATCGCATGGCCCTCGTCGCTCAGGATTTCCGAGAGCAACTCGCGTATACCCATTTCATCGTCCACTACCAGAATGTTTGCCATCTATCCCTGCCTTCCTCATTTCGCCGGTTACCGCGGCAATGATTTTATTTGTCATTGAAACCGGAACTGTCTCCCGCTTCTCCCGCGCCGGCCTACTCCGCCCGCGCCTGAGCCGCATGACACACTTTTTAGGTATTTTGCGTCGCCGGTGCTAACTTTAACAGCAAAATCAAGACCGACGCGCCACTTCTATCGACATGGTTCTGGATATCTATCCGGCCCCCATGTTCATCGATAATCTTTTTCACCATCGCCAGGCCCAGACCGGTACCGCGCGCCTTCGACGTGACATACGGTTCGAAGGCCCGCGCCAGGATTTTTGGCGCGAATCCGGGCCCATTGTCGACGATGGCCAGCCGAACTGCAATACGCGTGCCACCGTCCGCGCCCTGATAATGAATGGCTTCTGTGACGACGTCAATGTGCGGCGTCGGACTGCCGGCCGGCAGCTCGGCCATGGCGTCCTGGGAATTCTGCAAAAGGTTGTGGATGACCTGGCGTAACTGGGTCGGATCGCCCATCACCAAAGGCAGTCCGGGCGTCAGCGCGGGGTGGATGATATCGCTGCCGTCGCCCCGTTCGTACAGGTGCAGGATCTCCTCGACCAGGGCGTTCAGGTCCAGCGCCTCGAGCACGGCCGGCGGCGTGCGCGCGTAGTCGCGGAAGTCGTCGACCATGCGCTTCATCGCCGCCACCTGGTTGACGATGGTGGCCGTGCCCTTGTTGAGCAGATCCATATCGGCCTGCTCCAGCTTGCCCTCTAGCTTCATCTGCAGGCGCTCGGCCGACAGCTGGATAGGCGTCAGCGGATTCTTGATCTCGTGGGCCAGGCGGCGCGCCACCTCGCCCCAGGCGATCGAGCGCTGCGCCGAAATCACGTCGGAGATATCGTCGAACACCACCAGATAGCTGCTGCCGCTCTCGATCGGCAGGCGCGAGCCGCGCGTCAGCAGGGTCAGCTCGTGCTCTTCCTGGCTGCCGGGGCGGCGCGGGATCTCGATCTGGCGCTGCCAGTGCTGGCGCTGCACATTGCGCCCGGCCGCCGACTGCGCCGACAAGGCCGAGAACGCCGCCTCGATGGCGGTGCCGAACTCCTGCAAGCCCTCGACCTCGGTCAGGCGCAGGCCGATCAGCGACATGCCGGACTGCTGCAGGATGCGCTCGACCGAGTCGTTGCAGCTGACCAGGTGGAATTCGGCGTCGAACACCATCACCCCGGCCGACATATTGGCCAGCACCGATTCCAGGTGGGCCTTGGCATGCTGCAGCGCGGCGCGGTTGCGCTCGACGGCGCTGCGCGCGTCCGACAACTGGCGCGTCATGGTGTTGAAGGACTGGGTCAGGGTGCCCAGTTCGTCCGAGGTGGCCACGATGGGGCGCGGCGACAGGTCGCCCTCGGCCACGGCGCGGGTGCCCTCGGCCAGCAGCAGCAGCGGCTGGGCCAGGTCGTTGGCGATCAGGAAGGCGCTGGCGATGGCGCCGAACACGGCCAGCAGCAGGGTCAAGGTCAGCGTTTCGATATACATCTTGCGCAGGCCGACCCGGGCCACGAAGCGCTCCTTGTATTCGCTGTAGGCGGTGCGGATGGTTTCGCCATTGCTGGCCAGCAGGGCCGGCGCCAGCCGGATCAGCTGCAGGAAACGCGGCGCCAGATGGGTGCCATTGGGCTGCACATGGTCGGGAATGGCGATCAGCACGCGCAGGCGCAGATTGTTGATCGCATCCTGGGGATTGCTGGGGGCGTTGACCATATCGCTGCGCAGCTCGCTGCCGCCCTCGGCGGCGCCATATGAGGCTTCGCTCTTGGCCTGGGCCACCATCGCGCTGGTGGGCAGGTCGGCCGACAGATTGCCGCTCTGCTTGGCGCGGGCGCTGACGATCAGGCCGCCGTCGGCGTCCAGGATCATGGCGTTCTGCATGCCGGGATTTTGCTTGACCAGCCGCGCCAGGGTGGCCGGCTCGGTGCCGAAGGGCTGGTCGGCCAGGTTTTGCACGGTGCGGCGCGCGGTCGCGTCCAGTTCGGCCAGCGCCGTGTCCAGCCCGGCGCGGCCCAGGTTGATGCCCGATTCCAGGGCCTCTTCCACGTGGACATTGAACCAGGATTCGATCGAATGGGAGACGAACTGCACCGACACCAGGAAGATCACCAGCCCGGGCAGCACGCCGATGGCGGCGAACAGCAGTACCAGCCGGGTCATCAGGCGCGAGCCGAACTTGCCGCTCTTGAAGCGCGCATACAGGCGGAACAGCGACACGGCCACCAGCACCAGCAGGGCCACGGCCACGGCCGCGTTCAGGCCCAGCAGCCAGCCATAGTAGCGGTCGAAAAAGCCGGAATTGTCGGAGGCGGAGGCCAGCAGGAACAGCAAAATGCTGACGATAGCGCCGCCAACGACTAACAGATACCGCAGGGCCTTGGTCACTTACTCCGCCCTGTACTGGAAGGTTTTCTTGTCTGACGCCAGGCGCCATTCACTGTTGTTGAAGGCATTGACCTGGATAGGCTTGGGCAGGTAGTCGCGGTCCATGCCCATGCGCAGCGTCACGTTGTACACCTCGCCCACCTTGAGCGCGCCGCGCGGGGCCACCAGCCAGCGGCTGGGCCGGCGGATCAGAAACAGGGCATCGTCCAGCGAGGCAAAGCTCTGCTGCACGCTGCCGATGATGGACACATGGTACTGGCGCGTGAGCACATTGTAGGAAATGCGGGAAGTCTGGCGCGCCACGATCGACTTTTCGTCGAACCAGTACCAGCGCGGCCGGGTAAATTCAATTTCGGTGGTGAAGTAGAGCTGGACGCCATGCTGGATCGCGTCCTCCAGGCCGTGGTTCAGGTCGAAGGAATACACGGCCGCCAGCCGGTAGCCCTCCTCGGCCGCTTCCACGTAGGCACGCTTGATTTCGACGCCGTCGGCCGCGCGGGCCGCCTGGGGCAGCGCGCAGGCCAGCAAAAGCAGGAGCTGGCAGGCGAGGAGTCGAAAAAAACGTCTTGTCACGAGTGGGCCGGTGCGCAGTAAAGGGATAGCAAAAAAACAGGCAAAACGATCACGCATTTTTCTGGAACAACGCGTAGAACAGTCCATCGTGATCCTGTTCAAGCCCACCGGTAGGCAACAGCTGGCCGGGTGCGGCCAGGCGCGTAGCCCCGTTGCGCAGCGCAAAAGCGGCGGCCTGGGCTTCCGATTCCTGCGGCCACAAGGAGCATGTCACGAACAGCAATTTACCATTGGGGCGAAGCATCTGCCAAAGATTGTCGAGAATTTTGCCCGAAAGTGTTGCAAGTTGGAGCGAGTCGCCCTTGCGCCGCAACCAGCGAATATCCGGGTGGCGCCGCACGATGCCGGAGGCCGTGCACGGCACATCGGCCAGGATGCGGTCGTACTGCTGGCCGTCCCACCAGCCGGCCGCCTGGGCCTCGGCCGTCTGCAAGGTGGCGCGCAGATTCAGCCTTTCCAGGTTCTCGCCGACCCGCTGCAGGCGGCGCGCGTCCGAGTCCAGCGCCGTCACGTCGGCCGCGGCCAGCTCCAGGATGTGGCAGGTCTTGCCGCCCGGCGCGGCGCAGGCGTCGAGCACGCGCATACCGTCCTGCACATCGAGCAGCGGCGCGGCCAGCTGGGCGCCGGCATCCTGCACCGAGACCAGTCCCTCGGCGAAACCGGGGATGTGGGCCACGCCCACGGCCTTGTCCAGCCGTACCGCGTAAGGGCCGATCCGGGACGCGCCCATGCCGGCTTCGGCCAGTTTGGCCAGGTAATCCGCCACCGTGGTCTGGCGCGCATTGACGCGCAAGGTCAGCGGCGGCGCGGCATTGCCGGCCGTCAGGATGGCTTGCCAGTCCTGCGGCCAGGCGGCGCGCGCCGCGTCTATCCACCATTGCGGGTAATTCCACTTGGCCAGCGGCTGCAGCAGCGCGGTCGCCAGCAAGTCCTTGCGCTCGCGCTGGAAACGGCGCAGCAGGGCGTTGACCATGCCCTTGGCGCGCGCCGTGTCCGGGTGGGCGTCGGCCGCCGTCACGGTCTGGTCGACCACGGTGAATTCCTCATACGGCGCCACCGCGTCGGGCGCGGTCAGCAGCGCCAGCGCGCAGCTGAGCAGGGCCGCGGCCAGCGGTTCCGGCGCTTTCGGGGCCATCAGGCCGATCAGGGTCTCGCTCTGGCCCAGCTGGCGCATGCAGCGGTAGGCGATGTCCTGCATCGCGCCGCGCGCCTGCGGGGTGGCGTCGTGCTGGGCGAACACGGTGGCCAGCGCCTGCGGCAGCGCGGTGCCGGTGCGCACCTGGGACACGGCGTGGGCCGCGCCGAGCAGGCAAAAGGCCAGGGAATCGGGTTTCAGGCCGGTCTTGAAGGCCGTCTGGGGCGCCGGCTTGAACACCTTCGCATGGCTGGCACGCAGCTTCGGCTTCTCGGCGGCCGCGGCGGCGGTGTTCAGTTTGAGCGTCGGGCGCTTGTTCATATTCTCGGTCCTGGTAGATTCTGGCCCGCGCGCGCCCAAAACGGGCCGGCGGCTGCGATCGCGCAGTATACAGCAGGGAATATGCCAATGCGATCAAAGTCGATTCTATCTTAGCATTCCGCTCGGCACCGCAGCGGGCCGCGCCGACCTCCCCGGGACACGCCAAACCAGTATAATTACCGCTGTTTGGCTGTGCCCCGTGCCGGCCGTTTCCGCTTTCCGAAGTTTATTTAGCGCGGCCCGCCGCCAACTCGCTCATGCTCGCCCACCAAAAACAAGAAATCATCGCCCTGTTCCAGGCCGCCCTCGCTCCCGTCCTGGCTGGCACCGACCTGGCCGCCAACGTCGTGCTGGAACGCCCGCGCGACCCCGCGCACGGCGACGTGGCCTGCAATATTGCCATGCAGCTGGCCAAACAGCTGAAAATGAACCCGCGCGAGCTGGCCACCCGCGTGGTGGCCGACCTGCTGGCCAACCCGGCCGGCAAGGGCCTGATCGAATCGGCCGATATCGCCGGTCCCGGCTTCATCAATCTGCGCGTGTCGGCCGCCGCCAAGCAGGCCGTGGTCAGCGCGGTGCTGGCCCAGGGCGCCGATTACGGCCAGAGCACGGCCGGCGCCGGCAAGAAAGTCATCATCGAATTCGTCTCGGCCAACCCGACCGGTCCGCTGCACGTGGGCCACGGCCGCCAGGCCGCGCTGGGCGACGCCCTGTCCTCGCTGTTCGGTTCGCAAGGCTACGCGGTCACCCGCGAGTTCTACTACAACGACGCCGGCGTCCAGATCCAGACCCTGGCCACCTCGGTGCAGGCGCGCGCGCGCGGCATCAAGCCGGGCGACGCCGCCTGGCCGGAATCGGCCTATAACGGCGACTACATCCAGGACATCGCCAACGACTTCCTGGCCAAGAAAACCGTCTCGGCCAGCGATGGCGCGCCGGCCACCGCCTCCGGCGACGTGGAAGACTTCGAGTCTATCCGCGCCTTCGCCGTGACCTATCTGCGCAACGAGCAGGACATCGACCTGCAAGCCTTCGGCGTCAAGTTCGACAACTACTACCTCGAATCCTCGCTGTACGCCGACGGCAAGGTCAACACCGCCGTCGAGACCCTGATCATGGCCGGCAAGACCTATGAGCTCGATGGCGCGCTGTGGCTGCGCACCACCGAATACGGCGACGACAAGGACCGCGTGATGCGCAAGACCGACGGCAGCTACACCTACTTCGTGCCGGACGTGGCCTACCACCTGGTCAAGTTCCAGCGCGGTTTCGGCCAGGCCATCAACATCCAGGGTTCCGACCACCACGGCACCATCGCGCGCGTGCGCGCCGGCCTGCAGGCGGTCGACCTGGGCATCCCGCAGGGCTACCCCGACTACGTGCTGCACAAGATGGTCACCGTCATGAAGGACGGCGAGGAGGTCAAGATCTCCAAGCGCGCCGGCTCCTACGTGACCGTGCGCGACCTGATCGAATGGTCCGGCGGCGGCGACATCGCCAAGGGCCGCGACGCGGTGCGCTTCTTCCTGATCTCGCGCAAGGCCGATACCGAATTCGTGTTCGACGTCGACGTCGCGCTGAAAACCTCGGACGAAAATCCGGTGTATTACGTGCAGTACGCCCACGCGCGCATCTGCCGCATGCTGGAACAGTGGGCCGGTGACGAGGCCGCGCTGGCCAATGTCGACCTGAGCCCGCTGACCGCGCCTAGCGAAGCGACCCTGCTGGCCACCCTGGCGGCCTATCCGGAAACGCTGGCGCGCGCCCAGAGCGAACTGGGCCCGCACCAGATCGCCTTCTACCTGCGCGACCTGGCCGCCAATCTGCACAGCTTCTACTTCGCCGAACGCGTGCTGGTCGACGACGAGGCGCTGAAACTGGCCCGCCTGGCATTGATGGTCGCCACCCGCCAGGTGCTGCGCAACGGCCTGGCGCTGATCGGCGTCTCCGCTCCCAACAAAATGTAATTGCGAAGGACTTCCCGCACAATGAATTTACGCTCCCGTCTCAGCCCTCGCCAGTACCAGCAACGCTACCAACGGGGCAATACCCTCGTTGGCATCATCATTGGCCTGGTCATCGGCCTGGGTATCGCCGTCATCGTCGCGCTGGCGATCACCAAGGGAGCGAGTCCGTTCACCGACAAGTCCGGCAAATCGCGCAATACCGAACCGACCGCCGGCCAGGTCGCCGATCCGAACAAGCCTATGTACGGCAACAAGGAAGCGGCGCGCGAGGCAGCCAAGGATTTCGCCCACGAGCAGAAACCCGCGGCCCCGGCCACCCCGGCCGCGCCGGCGCCGGCCGTGCCTGCGCCACCGGCGTCCGACCAGCTGCAGCAGCTGGTCAACAAGATCACGCCGCCGGCCGATTCGCGCGTAGCCGTGCCTAAAACGGCGCCTGCGGCAGCAGCGCCGGCTGCCGCGCCGCCAGCGGCGGCACCAGCGGTCGCCGCCAAGGCCGCCGATGCGGGCGAAGACAAGTTTGTATATTATCTGCAGGCTGGCGCCTTCCGCGAAGTGGCGGACGCCGAAAGCACGCGCGCCAAGCTGGCCCTGCTGGGCTTCGAAGCGGCCATCTCGGACCGCAGCACCGATACCGGCGTGCTGCACCGGGTGCGCATGGGGCCTTACAACCAGGTGGAAGTGATGAACCGCGTGCGCAGCAAACTGTCCGAAAACGGCGTCGACGTCGCAGTCGTACGCAATCAAAAATAATCCGAAGGAGCTTTGATGCGTTTCCTGAAACACCTTGTCAGCACCCTGGCCCTGTCCGCCATCGCCCTGTCCGCCGCCGCCTCGCCGGCCGAACCGGTCAATGGCGTCGAATACCGTACCCTGCCGGCCGCCCAGCCGGTGGAAGCGGGCAAGAAAATCGAAGTGACCGAGTTCTTCGCCTATTACTGCCCGCACTGCTACGCCTTCGAGCCGCTGCTCGATGCCTGGGTCAAAAAACAGGGCGACAACATCGTCTACAAGCGCGTCCACGTATCGCGCGACGAGAGCGTGCTGCCGCAGCAAAAGCTGTTCTTCACGCTCGAAGCGATGGGCCTGGTGGAACAGATGCACAACAAGGTCTTCGCCGAAATGCACCTGGCGCACAACCGCCTGAACCGCGACGAGATGGTGTTCGACTTCATCGCCAAGCAGGGCATCGACCGCCAGAAATTCATCGACACCTACCGTTCCTTCGGCGTGGCCGCGCGCTTGCGCAAGGCCAGCGCGATGATGGAAGGCTACCGCATCGACTCCTGGCCGATGATCGCCATCGATGGCCGCTTCATCACCTCGCCATCCATGGCCAACGAGGGCAGCAAGGCCGCCAACACCGAAGCCCAGCTGCACGCGCAGGCGCTGCAGGTGATGGATGCCGTGCTGGCCAAAGCCAAAGCGGAAAAGAAATAAGCATGCATCGCAGCGACGCCGGTACGCCAACAAGTTCAGCGGCATCGGCATGACGGCGCAGCGCGTTTTCATCACCGGCGCCTCCAGCGGCATCGGCGCCGCACTGGCCGCGCACTATGCGGCCGAGGGTGCCACCCTCGGCCTGCTGTCGCGGCGCCAGGGCGCGCTCGACGCACTGATCGCCACCCTGCCCCACCCCGAACGCCACCGCGCCTACGCGGTCGATGTGCGCGACCACGCCGCGATCGCCGCCGCCGCGCGCGCCTTCCTGGCCTATGCGGGCGGCGCCGATGTGGTGATCGCCAACGCCGGCGTCTCCACCGGCACGCTGACCGAATTCCCGGAAGACCTGCCTGCCTTCGAGACCATCTTCGCCACCAATGTGGTGGCGACCGTGGCCACGTTCTCGCCCTTCATCGCCGCGATGAAGCAGCAGTCCACGCCCACCCGGCTGGTCGGCATCGGCAGCGTGGCCGGAATCCGTGGCCTGCCCGGCGCCGAAGCCTACAGCGCCTCCAAGGCCGCCGTGATCAGCTACTGCGAATCGCTGCGGCTCGAACTCAAGCCCTACGGCATCCAGGTCGTCACGATCTGCCCCGGCTATATCGACACGCCGATGACCGCAGCCAATCCCTACCCCATGCCCTTCCTGATGGCGCCCGAGCGCTTCGCCGCCGCCGCCGTGCGCCGCATCGCGGCCGGTTCCAGCTATGCGGTGATCCCATGGCAGATGGGCTGCGTCGCCAAGCTGCTGCGCATGCTGCCCAATCCCGTCTACGATCTGGCCTTCGGCAAGGCGATACGCAAACCCCGCAAGCCCCTGACATGACGACCACGCTTTCCTGCGCCGCCATCGCGGCGCGCTGCGCCAGCAGCGCCAGCCACATCGCCGTCGAGGTGGTGGCCGAAACCGGCTCCACCAATGCCGACCTGCTGGCCCGCGTCGACAGCCTGCGCAGCCCGCTGCTCCTGATCGCCGAGCGCCAGACCGCCGGCCGTGGCCGCGCCGGCCGCAGCTGGCTGTCCGAGCCCGGTGCCACCCTGACCTTCTCGCTGGCCTGGCCCTGCCGTGGCCCCTTGCAGCGCATGGCCGGCCTGCCGCTGGCCGTCGGCGTGGCGCTGGCCGAAACCATTAACTCGCTGGGCGTGCCGGTACGGCTGAAGTGGCCCAACGACCTGCTGCGCGACGGCAGCAAGCTGGCCGGCATCCTGGTCGAAACCCAGAGCGCGGCCGACGGCACGATATGGGCCGTGATCGGCGCCGGCATCAATCTGCTGATGCCCGATGCGCTGGAAGCGCAGATCGGCCGCGCGGTGGCCGCCGCGCCCTGGCTGGCCCAGATGGACCGCAATGAACTGATGGCCGCCCTGCTCAGCCGTCTGGCCGCCGTGCTGGCCGAATTCGACGACACCGGCTTTGCCGCCTTCAGCGAGCGCTGGAACGCGCTGCACGCCTGGCAGGGACTGGACGTGGCGATTCATGACCGCGACCAAAGCCTGCGGCAAGGCCGCGCCATGGGCGTGGACGACAGCGGCTGCCTGCTGCTCGATACCGCCAGCGGCCGCGTCGCGATCCTGTCCGGCGACGTCTCCCTGAAACTGGCGGCGCCATGATCCTGCTGTTCGACGCCGGCAATACCCGGGTTAAATGGGCGCTGGCCGCGCCCGGCGCCGCGCTGGGCGCGTGGGAAGCGGGCGGCGCATTCGCGCACGCCGACCTGGATCAGTTGGCGCCTGCCTGGCAGGCCGCGCTGAACGGGCGCAGCGTCAGCCGCGTCCTGCTGGCCAATGTGGCCGGCGCCGCGCTGCGCGCCCAACTGGAGCGGCAACTGCCGGCCGGGCTGGCGCCGGAAGCGATCGGCTGGTTCGCCTCGGTGCCCGCGCTGGCGGGCGTGCGGAACGGCTACCGCAATCCGGCCCAGCTCGGTTGCGACCGCTTCGCCGCCGCCATCGCCGGCCATGCGCTGGCGCCCGGACGCGCCGTCATCGTCGCCAACTGCGGCACCGCCACCACCATCGACGCGATCACCGCCGACGGCCTCTTCTTGGGCGGCATGATCCTGCCCGGACTGGGCTTGATGGCCACTTCGCTGGCGCGCAATACGGCGCAGTTGCCCCAAATTGCGCAAGACGGTAAGCTGCCGGCAGGCTTTGCGGATAATACCGACGACGCCATCCTGAGCGGCTGCCTGGCGGCGCAGAGCGGCGCCATCGAACATGCCGTGGCCCTGCATGGCGCGGCCGAGTGCATCATCTCGGGCGGCGCGGCGCAATACATCGCGCCCACGCTCAAGGTGCCGCACCGCATGGTGGACAATATCGTGCTGATCGGCCTGCAGGTAACGGCCGCCAGCACCTGAGCCGCAGCGTCAGCCGCCATGCGCCGCCCCGAATACCAAGCTGTCCCGAATACTCACTGGAATCTGCCGTGCTCAAACTGATCTTCTGGTCCCTGCTTGCTGTGAATGGCGCCCTGTTCGCCTATGGCCAGGGCTACCTCGGCCATTTCAGCGGCAGCGAGCATGAACCTGAACGCCTGCAAGGCCAGCTCAATGCCGAGCAGCTGCGCATCGTCAGTCCAGCGCGCGCCAGTGCTTCGGCCCCGGCCGCTGCCAGCGCACAGGCTTCGGCGGCAGCGGCCAGTGCGCCTTCGGCCGCCGCCGCCGCCGCATCCACGGCCGCTTCGGCGCCAGTCGCCGCCTCGGCTCCCGCCCCGGCCAAACCCGTCGTCAAAGCCGTCGAAGCGCTGGCCTGCTACGAAATCGGCAATTTCGCGCTGGCCGACGCGCGCCGCTTCGAGACCCAGTTGCAGCCGCTCGATCTGGGCGAGCGCCAGGCGCGCCGCCAACAGCCGGGCACCGAGATTTCCAGCTACATCGTGTTTATTCCGCCGCAAGGCAGTAAGGAAGGCGCGGAAAAGAAAGCCAGCGAACTGCGCCAGCTGGACGTGAGCAATTACTTCATCATGCCGGACCCACCGGCGATGCGCTGGGCCATTTCGCTGGGCGTCTTCAAAACCGAGGCCGCCGCGCAGTCGCTGCTGGCTAGCCTGGTCAAGCAAGGCGTGCACAGTGCCAAGGTGGCACCACGCATGAGCGGCGGCAAACTGGCGTCATTCCAGTTCCGCGACGTCGACGCCGCGCTCAAGAATCGCCTCGACAAACTGCGCGGCGCCTATCCTGGCATTGAAGCGCGCAACTGCAAATAAATTACTTTTGAACTGGCAACGCTACCGCAGACGAAGCACCTTGTCCGGCAATCGCACCAGGACGAAGGCGGATTGAATGCAGCACCTGCTCAAAGATTTCCTGCCCTACTTTAAAAGGCGGCGGAACGTGGCCA
>JABTBR010000094.1 GCA_013284265.1 Oxalobacteraceae bacterium
ACCCCAGGGGTAGGCCTTGGGTTTTTCGCATGCATGCGCGGCGCTTTGAGTAAACAACAGAACAAGGAAACCAATGACAGATATGACGATAGAACGCGCGGCGCTGCGGCCTGCGATTGCGGTACGCCAGCTGAACAAGCGGGTGGCCGATGCCTCCGGCGAGTTGGCCATCCTGCAGGAGGTCGACTTCGCCGTGCAAGCCGGCGAAACGCTGGCCATTGTCGGCGCCTCCGGCTCCGGCAAATCCACCTTGCTGGGCATTCTGGCCGGGCTGGATCTGCCCAGCAGCGGTACGGTGGAACTGGACAATGTGGACATCTTCAAACTGGACGAAGATGGCCGCGCCGTGTTCCGCCAGCAGAACGTGGGTTTTGTGTTCCAGTCCTTCCAGCTGCTGGCGCATCTGACGGCGCTGGAAAACGTGATGCTGCCGCTGGAACTGCGCGGCGACCGCAATGCGCGTGCCAGGGCCGAGGCGATGCTGGAGCGGGTCGGCCTTTCCAGCCGCCTGCGCCACTATCCCAAGTTTCTATCCGGCGGCGAGCAGCAGCGGGTGGCGCTGGCACGCGCCTTTGTCACCGAGCCGCCGCTGCTGCTGGCCGACGAGCCCACCGGCAGCCTGGACGCCGCCACCGGTGAAGCGGTGATCGCGCTGATGTTCGCGCTGAACCGCGAGCGCGGCTCCACGCTGGTACTGGTCACGCATGACCTGAACATCGCCGCGCGTTGCGGCCGCACCCTGACGATGAGCGCCGGCCGTCTGCGCGAAAACCAATAAGGATCACGATGCAAGCAAACGTACACCTGCGCCGCGCAATGCTGGCCACCATCCTCGGCGTGGGCAGCCAGCTTGCCCACGCCGACGGCCACAGCGACCTGAAAGCCGCGCTTGAGCGCCTGCAGGGCCATGCGCCGCTCAAGGCGCAACTGGAAACGAAGACTTGGCGCCGCGCTGGCGAAGGCAAGGATAGCGAGGAAACCAGCGGCCAGGCCAGCGTCGCCATCGAAGACGGCCCGCAAGGCATGCAGCTCTCCTACGGGCGCGAGATCCTGGCGCGCATGGATGCCGAGGCGCGTGCCGTGGCCAAAAATCCCAACGCCAAAACCCCCACGCTGATGGCCGCGCGCGAGTTCGCACCGAACGATCTGCGGCCGATGATTTCGGCCGCGGGCGAACTGCAGCGCATCCTCGATAAGGCCACGTTCAAAAGCGAAAAGCCAGACAGCTACGGCGGCAAGCCGGCCCGCGTGCTGACCTTCGAAACTTCGATCGAGACGCTGAGCGACCGTGACCGCAAGTACATCAAGGACTTCGACGGTGCGCTGCACGTATGGATAGGGCAGGACGGCACGCCGCTGGCCAGCCGCATGGTGCAGAACGCGTCGGGACGGGCATTCATCGTGATCACCTTCGAGGCGCACAACGAGGAACAGAATGTGTATGGATTGGTGGGCGACCGCCTGGTGGCGCTGCGCAGGGAGAACAAAAACAAGGCTTCCGGAGCCGGAGAGCGCGATGAAAACAAGGTGGTCAAGACTTTGCAACTATAAGTCTTGACCACCTAAAGGGGCGGCCGCTAAGCCGCCACCGGAGACAACTATCAGACTCAGGCGAAGTTAGCCGCCGCGAAGTCCCAGTTTGCCAGTTTGAAGAAGGTTTCGACGTATTTCGCACGCAGGTTGCGGTAGTCGATGTAGTAAGCGTGTTCCCACAGATCGCAGGTGATCAGCGCTTTGTCGGCGGTGGTCAGCGGGGTGGCGGCGTTGGAGGTGTTGACGATGTCAACCGAACCGTCGGCCTTTTTCACCAGCCAGGTCCAGCTCGAACCGAAGTTGCCGATGCAGGACTTGGTGAATTCTTCCTTGAACTTGTCGAACGAACCCCATTTGGCGTTGATGGCTTCAGCCAGCGCGCCTTCTGGAGCACCTTTGCCGTTTGGCGTCAGGCCAGCCCAGTAGAAGGAGTGGTTCCATACCTGAGCGGAGTTGTTGAAGATGCCGCCGGAGGATTTTTTGATGATCTCTTCCAGGGACAGGTTTTCGAACTCGGTACCCTTGATCAGGTTGTTCAGGTTGGTGGCGTAAGCCTGGTGATGCTTGCTGTAGTGGTATTCCAGGGTTTCTTGCGAGATGTGTGGCGCCAGGGCGTCCATTGCATACGGCAGAGGTGGCAGAGTATGTTCCATTTGTTGTTCCTTGGTGGTGTGAAGACAGAAGATTATTTTTGCCGAAACGACCACCATTGTAAAGCGGAAGCGTGAAAGGTGCAGGCTTCGCTACGAATTTAGCGTACCCGCCGGGTGGTCTCGCGCACGATCAGTTCCAGCGGCGGGACCTGGTTTTCCACCGGCTCGCCATTGATCAGGCGCAGCAGGGCATTGGTGCTGATCAGACCGATCTCATATAAGGGCTGGCGTATAGTCGTGAGCGGTGGTGTCGTATAGGACGAGCCCGGCAAATCATCGAAACCGACCAGGGAAATGTCGTCCGGCACGCGGATGCCCTTGCGGTACAGGCACAGGCGCGCGCCATAGGCGCTCTGGTCATTGGCGGCGAATACGGCGGAAAACTGCTGGTGGGTCTCGAACAGGTGGTTCATCGCCAGCAGGCCGCCGCTCTCGATGAAATTACCGCCGACGATCAGCTTGGGATCGAGTTCCAGGTCGGCCTCGCGCAGTGCGCGGGTGTAGCCGGCCAGGCGTTCGTCCGCATCGATATTGTTTTCCGGTCCGGAGATGAAGGCGATGCGGCGGTGCCCCAGTTCGATCAGGTGGCGCACCGCGCGGTAGGCCCCGTCCTCATTGTCCAGTTTAAAGCCCAGCGCGCTGCGGGTATGCAGCGAGCGGCCGGTGGAGACGATCGGTTTGTGGGTGGAGAACTGCAGCACCGTTTCATCCGACATGCGGCCCGACAGCAGGATGATGCCGTCCACTTTGCGCGCCAGCAGCAGGCGGATGCGGTCGGCCTCCTCGTCGGCGTTCCAGTGGCCGCTGACGATCACCGAGGCGTAGCCGGTGCCCTTGAGGCCATCGTCCACGCCGCGCAAGCTCTCGTCGAAGAAGGGGCTGGAGATATCCTGGACGATGATGCCGATGGTGTTCGAGCGGCCCTTCTTGAGGGCCTGGGCCATCTGGTTGGGCGCGAAATGGGTGCGGGCGATGGCTGCCATGACGGCCAGGCGCTTGTCGTCCGATACCTTGGCGGTGCCATTCAGGATGCGCGAAACGGTGCTGGGCGAGACGCCCGCTTCGCGTGCCACGTCCAGCAGGGTAGAGGGCGGGCTTGTGTTGTCGTCTTGAATCAAGGCAGTTCCAGTCTGTATGTGCGGTCCTCAGCGCCACGTCTGAAAACCTTTTCAGCCGAAGATTAGCATAAAACCTATCGCCGCTGGCCATTTTGCATGTTTGCATGGGCAAAGCCCGCCTGGACCTGCGCATGAATTTCAAGCGATGACGCCAGTGTGACATCGTTTTCATAAAAATGTGGCGAATTTTATACGCATGCCAAAAATTTTCTTTCCGCCACGTTTGCGCAAGGAAGGCGCTTGGCAAGTTCCCTGGAGAATCCCATTTTCATAGGGGAAGAGCGGCGATTTGCCGATCTGATGCAGCAGGCATGGCGTCATGGCAGCTATCCAAAATCTTATCGCTTTACGTCAAAACGCCATATTTCAGCGATTGACAACGTTTTCAAACAAGGATTTAATGCACTCATGTTGTGAAAACGTTTTCACGTGAGGCGGTAAGCATAAGCCGCAACGCAAAAGTTGAAAAAACAAGTGATGGAGACAAAGTAATGAAGTTAACTATCCTGGCCGCTGCGGCGGTCCTGGCCAGCAGCACCTTCGCAGCGCAGGCGACACCCGTCACGATTACGGTCGCGTCTTTCCCCGATCTCGACCGGGCTGTGAAGGTAGCGCTACCAATGTGGGAAAAGCTGCATCCGGAAATCAAGGTCAAGCTGGTCAGCCTGCAAATCGAGGATCACCACAATTCCATGACGACGGCGCTGGCCGCCGGTGCCCACCTGCCCGATGTGATGGCGGTCGATTTCGGCTATATCGGCATCTTCGCCGAGTCCAAGGGACTGGAAGACCTGTTCCAGCCACCGTATTCGGCCGAGCAGTACCGCAAGCAGTTCGTCTCCTACACCTATGCGCAGGCCACCAACTCGCGCGGCAACCTGGCCGCCATGCCGGCCGACATCGGCCCCGGCACGCTGTTCTACCGCAAGGACCTGATGGACAAGGCCGGCATCAGGGAGGCCGACCTGACCGCCTCGTGGGAGTCGTATATCGAAGCGGGCAAGAAGCTCAAGGCCGCCACCGGCGCCTCGCTGCTGGCGCGTGCCGGCGACCTGAAAGACATCTATATCCGCGCCAACCTGAAGGACGGCGAGGGCATCTACTTTGGCGACAAGGGCAAGGTGCTGGTCGATACGCCGCGCTTTGTGCGCGCCTTCGAACTGGCCAAGGCCGCGCGCGTGGCCGGCATCGACAGCAAGACCGTGGCCTGGACCAGCGAATGGTCGGAAGGCTTCAAGCGCGGCAAGGTGGCCAGCCAGATGACCGGCTCCTGGCTCAGCGGCCATCTGGCCAAATGGCTGGCGCCCGACTTCAAGGGCCAGTGGCGCACCACCGGCCTGCCCGCGGGCGCGCTGGCTTCCTACGGCGGCTCGTTCTACGCGATTCCCAAGAAGGCCGCGAACAAGGAGCAGGCCTGGGAGTTCATCAAGTTCATGAGCACCAATAAAGAGGTGCAGCTCAATACCCTGCGCGAGATCAGCGCCTTCCCCGCGCTGATCGCGGCCCACTCCGATCCGACGATGGACGAACCGCAGCCTTACTTCGGTGGCCAGAAAACCCGTCTGCTGGCGCGCGATACCGCCGTCAGGATTCCGGTCATCCGCGTGGATAAATACGATTCCATGGCCAATGAAGTGATCAACAGCGAACTGGAAAATGTCCTGGAGCAGAACAAGGACATCAAGACCGCGCTGGCCGACGCCAAGAAGCTGATCGAACGGCGCGCGCGCCGCTGATGGGGGATGACGATTATGCACAAGGAGCCGACATGGACGTGACCATGCCAACATCGCCCTCGCCAGCTCCGCCGGCCCAGGGTCAGGCGGACGCGCTGCCGCTGCGCGCGCGCAAGCGCCGTTTCGACAGCAAGAAGTGGGCGCCGTATCTGTTCATCAGCCCATTCTTTATTCTGTTCGGCTGCTTCAGCCTGTTCCCGCTGCTGTTCTCGATCTACCTGTCGTTTAACCAGTGGGACGCGGCCAGCGGCATCACCGCCATGCAGTGGGTGGGACTGGATAACTACCGCTTTGCGCTGGAAGATCCGTGGCTGTGGAAGTCGCTGGGCAATACCCTGTGGCTGGCGCTGGCCTCCGGCGTGCCGCAGCATCTGGTGGCGATTCCACTGGCCGCGTATATCCATAACACCTTCAAGCGTTCCCGCAACGCGGTGATCGGCGCCTACTTCCTGCCCTTCATCACCAGCAGCGTGGCGATCGCGATGGTGTTCAACACCCTGTTTTCGCGGGAGTACGGCGAGATCAACCTGCTGATCAAATCGCTGGCGGACCTGCCGCTGATCGGCGGCCTGCTGCCGGCCGAGCCGATCGACTGGCTGAACAACTCCCAGTTCATCAAGCCGGCGGTGGCCTTCGTGATCTTCTGGCGCTACCTGGGCTGGAATCTGGTGCTGTATCTGTCGGCCCTGCAGGTGATTCCGAAGGATCTGTACGAGGCGGCCACCATCGACGGCGCCAGCAAGCGCCAGCAGTTCTGGTACATCACCTTGCCCCAGCTGCGGCCGATGATGTACCTGGCGGTGACGATGACGATCATGGGCAATCTGCAGATCTTCGAGGAACCCTTCATTCTGGTGGGCGAGGCCGGTGGCGCGGGGCAGGCCGCGCTGACCACCGCGATGTTCGTCTACAAGACCGCGTTCTCGTCGGGCGACTTCGGCACCGCATCGGCCATCTCCTGGCTGCTGTTCCTGCTGATCGCCAGCAGCACCTGGATCAATAACCGCATCTTCAGCCGCAATGAAAGGGGCGCACGATGAGTACTGCACAAACCATGGCGCGCGCGCCGCTGCCGGCGGCCAAGCCGCGCGCACTGCGCAAGGAGAATCTGGCGGTCAAGCTGGGTGCCTACGTCATCGTCGGCGCCGGCGCGCTGATCATGTTCACGCCGTTCTACTTCATGTTCGTGTTCGCCACCCATACCAGCGCGGAGATTTTCAGCTTCCCGCCGCCGGGCTGGTTCGGCTGGTCGGCGCTGGACAATCTCAAGCTGCTGGAGGAGCGGCTGCCGTTCTGGCGCAACATCGGCGTGAGCCTGTATGTGGCGCTGATGCAGACCGGGCTGACGCTGTTCTTTTGCTCGCTGGGCGGCTATACCTTTGCCACCTATGACTTCCGCTTCAAGCAGCCGCTGTTTGCGCTGGTGATGGGGTCGATGATCATTCCGGCCTTCATGGGCATGGTGCCGACCTTCATGCTGATGGACTTCATCGGCTGGCTCGATCAGCCGCGTGCCCTGTATGTGCCGGGCGCCGCCGGAGCGCTGGGGATTTTCATGATGCGCCAGTACATTGGTTCGGCGATTCCGCGCGATCTGATCGAGGCGGCGCGCATCGATGGTTGCGGCGAGTTCGCCATTTACTGGCGCATCGTGTTGCCGCTGATTGGGCCGGCCATGGGGACGCTGGGGCTGATCACCTTCATCAACTCGTGGAACAACTTCATCACGCCGCTGGTGGTGATGCGCTCCGTCGAGAACTACACCATTCCGCTGGCGCTGCGCAGCATTCAGGCGCCAAACAATACGGAGTGGGGCGCGCTGATGGTGGGCGCGGCCATCGCGGTGCTGCCGCTGCTGATTATGTTCTTCATTGCGTCGCGACGCCTGATTGAGGGGCTTACTCAAGGGGCCGTGAAAGGCTGATGTTTTAAACCCACGGCATAGAGCCGGGGTACGACCCGCCGGGTCGTACCCCAGATCTTAGCCGTGGGTTTTAATGAGGCCCCCGGCACCTCCGCAAAAGCTGTGACGAATCTGACGTTTAAACTTTTAAACCACTACACCATGAGCATGAACAACACCACACTGCAATTCCCGCCATCGTTCACCTGGGGCGTGGCCACCAGCGCCTTCCAGATTGAGGGCGCCGCCGCCATCGACGGCAAAGGGCCGTCGATCTGGGACACCTTCAGCCACACGCCGGGCAAGGTCATCGACGCCAGCAACGGCGACGTCGCCTGCGACCACTACCACCGCTACGCCGAAGACGTCGATCTGATCGCCTCGCTGAACGTGAACGCCTACCGCTTCTCGGTGGCCTGGTCGCGGGTCCAGCCGGACGGGCAGGGCGCCTGGAATGAACTGGGCTTCGATTTTTACTCGCGCCTGCTGGACAAGCTGCGCGAAAAGAACATCACCGCCCACCTGACGCTGTACCACTGGGACCTGCCGCAAGCCTTGCAGGACCAGGGCGGCTGGCTCAATCGCGACACCGCCACCCATTTCGCCGCCTACGCCGCCGAAGTGGCGCGCCGCTTCGGTGCCCGCGTGGCCACCATCGCCACCCACAACGAACCCTGGTGCAGCGCCAATCTGGGCTACGGCAACGGTCAGTTCGCGCCGGGCGTGGCCGATCCGGTCGCCGCCTTGCAGGTATCGCACCATCTGCTGCTGTCGCACGGCCTGG
Source organism: Oxalobacteraceae bacterium (assembly GCA_013284265.1). Taxonomy (GTDB): domain Bacteria; phylum Pseudomonadota; class Gammaproteobacteria; order Burkholderiales; family Burkholderiaceae_D; genus Rugamonas. Next base: position 7,728 of record JABTBR010000094.1, read on the forward strand.
CCATGCAGGCCATGCGCGCCGTCAAGGCGCCGGCCAAGCTGGGCATCGTGCTCAATCAGTGGACCGCCACTCCGGCCAGCGATTCGCCCGAGGATATCGCCGCCGCCGCCCATGAATATGCCCGTTCGGTGCAGTGGTTCATGGACCCGATCTTCAAGGGCCGCTATCCGGAGCTGGCCCTGAAAGCCATCGACCAATCTCGTTTCACTGTGTTTGAAAACGATTTCAACGATATCCAGCAGCCGCTCGACTTCCTCGGCGTGAACTACTACTTCCGCGCCTTCGTCAGTACCGCGACGCCGCCGGTGCCGGCACCGGCCCAGCTGGGCGTGAGCGACATGGGCTGGGAGATCTATCCGCAAGGCTTGACCGAGCTGCTGCTGGCGCTGAAGGCGGAGTACGAACTGCCGCCGATCTACATCACCGAAAACGGCATGGCCGAAGCGGACCGGATCGAGGGCGGGCGGGTACACGATTCGCGCCGCACCGAGTATGTGCGCAGCCACTTGCTGGCGGTCCAGAGCGCGATGGAGCAGGGCGTGGACGTGCGCGGCTATTTCTACTGGAGCCTGATGGATAACTTCGAGTGGAACTCGGGCTACGCCAAGCGTTTTGGCCTGCTGTATGTGGACTATGCGACCCAGCGCCGCACCCTGAAAGACAGTGCGCTCTGGTACGCCGGACTGGTGGCGCAGCAGCGCGGCCTGCAGCGCGCCGCCACCAGCACCCTTGGCCTGCCGCCGGCACTGGCCACTTCCACCATTGCAGAGGAGTAGACATGGCCAGCATTTCCTTACGCGGCATCCGCAAATCGTATGGCGGCGGTCCCGAAGTGGTGAAGGGGCTGGATCTGGAGATCGCCAATGGCGAATTCATGGTCTTCGTCGGTCCTTCCGGCTGCGGCAAGTCCACCTTGCTGCGCATGATCGCCGGCCTGGAAGACATCAGCGCCGGTCAGCTGCTGATCGGTGACACGCTGGCCAACGATATCGCGCCGGCCGACCGTGGCATCGCGATGGTGTTCCAGAGCTATGCGCTGTATCCGCACATGACGGTGCGCGACAACATGGGCTTTGCGCTGAAGCTGGCCAAGGTGCCGGAAGCGGAAGTGCGCGCGGCGGTGGGCAAGGTGGCCGAGATTTTGCAGATCAGCCACCACCTGGACCACAAGCCGAAGGCGCTGTCCGGCGGCGAGCGCCAGCGCGTGGCGATCGGCCGCGCCATCGTGCGCCAGCCCAAGGTGTTTCTGTTCGATGAGCCGCTGTCGAATCTGGACGCCTCGCTGCGGGTGCAGACCCGCGTCGAACTGGCCAAGCTGCACAAGGAATTGGGCACCACGATGATCTACGTGACCCACGATCAGGTGGAGGCGATGACCCTGGGCGACCGTGTGGCCGTGTTCAACGGCGGCTATATGGAGCAGGTGGGCGCGCCGCTGGAGCTGTACCAGCGCCCTGCCAGCCGCTTCGTGGCGGGCTTCATCGGCGCCATGCGCATGAATTTCCTGCCTTGCGTGGACGTGGCAGGACGGCTGCCGCTGCCTGGCACCGATGGCGGCATCAGCGCGGCCGACGGCCTGACCCTGGGCATACGTCCCGAGCACCTGAACATCGTCGCGCCGGATCAGGGCTGCCCGGCGCGCATCAGCCTGATCGAACAGCTGGGCGATGCGCAGATCGTGCACGCCACCTTGCGCGACAGCGCCAACAGCATCGCCATCAAGCTGCACGGGGATCAGGCGCGCGGACTGCAAGCGGAACAACTGATCGGTTTCGTGCCGGAACGGGGCAGGGCATTCCTGTTCGACCAGGCTGGCCGCTCGGTGGCGACGCATTGAAAAAATCAATCCAAAAACACGCAAGACGGGGGCGCGAAATGAATTCAACTTGAGCACAGCGAGGCAATGTGCGGCAGCGGCCAGAGAGCCGCGTGACATCATTCAATCAACGGAAATAGAGGAACGACATAATGAACTACCCTAAGAAAACCAAACTCGCCCTGGCGCTCGCGCTGGCCATGCCATTGCTGTCGAACGTACATGCGCAGCAGGCCGCCGCGCCAGCCGCCGCCGCTGCGCCGGCCGCCGCCCCGGCGTTTGGCGACAACGTGGAAAAGATCGTCATCACGGCTACCCGCCGCAACACCTTTGTGCAGGAAACGCCGCTGGCCGTCACCGCCTACAACCAGGACACGCTGGCCAACAACCAGGTCAAGGATCTCGCTTCGCTGACCACCATGGTGCCTAGCCTGGTGGTCGAGCAGCACGGCGACTCGGGCGGCGTGCACGTCTACATGCGCGGCGTCGGCTCGGCCAACCATACGGAACTGGGCGATCCGGCCGTTGCCTTCTATGTCGATGGCATCTACTCTCCGCGTCCGCAGGGCGCCACCGCGCTGATGTATGACCTGAGCCACGTCGAAGTCGCACGCGGCCCGCAAGGCACGCTGAACGGCCGTAACTCCACCGCAGGCGCGGTCAATCTGGTATCGGGCGCGCCGACCACGACCAAGACCTTCGGCACCGCCGGCATCACGCTGGGCGACCGCAAGCATATCCAGACCCAGGGCATGATCAACATCCCGCTGAGCGACGATGTGGCCCTGCGCGTGGCCGCCATCAAGGACAGCCAGGACGGCACCGTGGCCTTCCGCAGTGGCTCGAATGTGCTGCCGGGTGCGAAGAAATATGGCGCCACCGACCAGATGGGCGCGCGCGCTTCGCTGCTGTGGAAAATCACACCGGAACTGCGCGGCACCTTCATCGCCGACTACTTCCACGATCAGGGTTCGGGCAATGTCTATCTGGCGGCCGAACCGAAGGCCGGTCAGGCGCTGCGCTCGGCGCTGATCGATACCCCGGGTACGCTGGACCAGTCGATCATGACCTACAAGGGCCGCCTGAACTACAAGCCGACCGATGCGCTGGACCTGACCTATCTGGGCAGCTGGAGCCGCTACCAGCGTAACAACGCCAACGATGCCGATGCCGGCATGTTCCCCGGCTTTAAGTCGGAAAACCGTACCGAGTGGGCGCAGTTCGACAGCTACTCGCATGAGTTCCAGGCGCGCTCCGACAGCGACGCGCCGTTCCAGTGGGTAGGCGGCGTATTCCTGTTCGGCGAGAAGAACAAGGTGCGCTTCGATATCGACCGCAGCCAGATCTCGCAGGCGACGGTGGAGCAGGATCTGGCGAACGGTTCGGTGATCTTCGTGCAGCCGACCGTGGGCCAGTACGCCTCGGCGATGTCCTTCATCCAGGGCAACCGCCAGCTGAAATCGAAAGCCGTGTTCGCGCAGGTGAGCGAGCAGTTCACCGACCAGATCAAGGTGACGGCCGGTGCGCGCTATACCAAGGATCACAAGTTCGATATCGGTGGCCAGAACTGGGCCTGCCCGAACTGGCCTGCCAATGTCCCGCTGGGCACCGCCACGCTGACGCCGGATCAGATTCGCCAATTGGTCACGCCGGGTTCGGGCCTGATCAATAGCCATAACATCGGCCCTGGCGGCGCCGTCACCGCCGCCGGTTGCGGCAATACCGCGGGCGACAACACGGCCGACCTGAAATACGGCCAGGCCACCTGGCTGGGCCGGGTCGAGTACAAGCTCGCGCCCGACATGCTGCTGTTCGGTTCCATCACCACCGGCTTTCACTCGCCGGCGATTGGCGATGGTGGCGCGACTACCAAGCCAGAGAAACTGACCAGCTATGAGATCGGCTTCAAGTCCGACCTGTTCAACCGCGAGCTGACCCTGAATCTGGACGCCTTCCTGATGAAGTACAAGGACAAGCTGGAGTCGCAAGTCGTCAACAGCGTGCTGGCCAACTTCAATGCCGCCGGTGCCACCGTCAAGGGCGTGGAAGCGGAATGGACCTGGCGTCCGAGCAAGGCTGACCGCCTGACCGGCAATGCTACCTATCTGAAAGCCGTGTACGACGACTTCCTGTCCTGCGATGTGGACTCGGCCCGCGCCAACGGCCAGTCCTGCGGCTCGACCGCGCCGACCGTCAACGTCGGTGGCGCCACCATGAAGCACGCGCCGAAGTTCGCCACCACGATCCAGTACGAGCATGACTTCGCCACCGGCAGCGGCGTCGTCACGCCACGCGCTTCGCTGCATTATGAAGCCGAGTCCTTCATCGGCAGCGGCGCCTTCAACGGCGACGTTCCCGGCCATGCCGGCGTCAAACGCCAGGATGCCTACAGCACCCTCGACCTGAGCGTGCGCTACCAGCCGAACAACAAGGCCTACACGGCTGAGCTGTTTGTCCAGAATGCCACCGACAAGGCGGTCAAGCTGGACGTGACGGAACTGTGCACCGACACCGGCATGCCTTGCCAGCCGACGCAGCAGATCTATGGCGCCTTCTACAACGCACCGCGCACCTTCGGCGCGCGGCTGTCGATGAAGTTCTAAGCGGGCCTGGGCCGCGGGCGGCCGCCATCTCTGGCGGCTGGCCGCGGCCGCTTCCGGCGTGATACGCTATTGCGGTGCGGGCATTCCCGCGCTGTCCGCATTTGAAGGAATTCGACATGAACAGCGATACCCATCTTCCCGGCGCCACCGACATGCCCAGCACCAGCTGCCCGCGTCTGCTGGCCGATATCGGCGGCACCAATGCCCGTTTCGCGCTGGAAACCGCGCCCAATCAGCTGGAGGCCATCTGGGTCGCCGAATGCGCGGCCTATCCGACGCTGGGGGCGGCGCTGGTGCAATACCTGTCGCAGCCGGCAACGGTGGCGGCGGGCGGCTATCAGGCCCGGCTGGCCGGCATCGCGATCGCCAATCCCATCGACGGCGACTGGGTGCGCATGACCAATCATCACTGGTCGTTTTCGATCGAGGCGGTGTGTTCGCAGTTCAGCCTGAAATCGCTGGTGGTGGTGAACGACTTCGCCGCGCTGGCCAGCGCCTTGCCGCATCTGGAAGCGCAGCATCTGCGCCAGGTTGGGGGCGGCAGCGCGCGCGTAGGCAGCGCGATTGGACTCGTCGGTCCTGGCACGGGGCTGGGCGTGGGCGGCTTGCTGCCGGCTGGCGGACGCTGGATGGTGATCGAAAGCGAGGGCGGGCATAGCAGCTTTGCGCCGATGAACCGGCGCGAGAGCGATCTGCTCGATTTTGCGCGGCGCGAGTTCGAGCATGTGTCGAACGAGCGGCTGGTGTCGGGGATCGGGCTGGCGCTGGTCTACCGTGGATTGGCCGAGCAGGCGGGCGTGGCGGCGCGGACGATCGATGTGCCGCAAATCGTGGCGCAGGGATTGAGCGGGGAGTGTCCCGTTTGCGCGGCGACGCTGGAGGTGTTTTGCGAGATGCTGGGCACCGTGGCGGGGAATGTCGCGCTGACCTTGGGGGCCAAGGGGGGGATTTATATTGGTGGTGGGATTGTGCCGAGGCTGGGCGGCTTCTTCGACCGGTCGGGTTTCCGCGCCCGGTTTGAGCACAAGGGTCGGCTGTCCGATTATTTGCGACAGATTCCTACCTATGTCATTACCGACGATTATCCGGCCTTGCGCGGGATGGCGGCGATGCTGTCCGCTGCTTGAGCGGCGCAGGTGTCTTTAAGCCTACGGCGTAAGCTGGCTTTTAAAACCCACGGCGTAACCCTGGGGTCTGACCCAAGGTCGGTCAGTGTCAAGCTAGTTGTCGCACTTAACGACGGTTATGCTGCCCGGCGGTGGCTGTCT
>JABTBR010000095.1 GCA_013284265.1 Oxalobacteraceae bacterium
GGGGGCCCCCCCCCCGGCTCTTTGCCGTGGGTTTTAAGGAAGGCCGGCGGCCCGACACCTGTTACTTCATCAGAACTCTTCCCATTCCGAACTGTCGTTGGCGCTGGCGCGCGCCGGGGCCTTGGGCCGGTTCGGCGTGGCCGAGGGCTTGCGCGCGGCCGGGACGGGCGCCCGCTGCGGCGCCGCAGCCGGTGCCGACACCGCCGCCAGCGTCGGACGTGGCGCCGGGGCGGGCGCGCTGACCCGCGCCGCGGCGCCCGTCAGCGGCGGCGTACCGGCCAGCTTGAAGATGCTCACCGAACGCGACAGCGTGGCCGCCTCGTCCTGCATGCTCTGGGCCGCCGCGGCGGCCTGCTCGACCAGGGCGGCATTCTGCTGGGTCATCTCGTCCATCTGGCTGATCGCTTCGTTGACCTGCTCGATCCCCATGCTCTGTTCCTGGCTGGCCGAGGTGATCTCGGCCATGATGTCGGCCACCTGCTTGACCGAGGTGACGATCTGGCCCATGGTCTGGCCGGCTTCGTCGACCAGGGCGCTGCCGCCGTCGATTTTTTCCACCGAGTCCTCGATCAAGCCCTTGATCTCCCGGGCGGCCGTGGCCGAGCGCTGCGCCAGCCCGCGCACTTCGGAGGCGACCACGGCGAAGCCGCGCCCCTGTTCGCCGGCCCGGGCCGCTTCCACGGCGGCGTTCAGCGCGAGGATATTGGTTTGAAAGGCGATGCCGTCGATCACGGCGATGATGTCGACGATCTTGCTGGAGCTGGCCTTGATCGAGCCCATGGTCTGGACCACCTGGGTCACCACCTCGCCGCCGCGCAGCGCCACGGTCGAGGCGCTGATCACCAGCTGGTTGGCCTGGCGCGCATTGTCGGCGTTCTGGCGCACGGTGCTGGTCAGCTCTTCCATGGTACTGGCGGTCTGCTCGAGCGAGCTGGCCTGCGATTCGGTGCGGCCCGACAGGTCCAGATTGCCCGAGGCGATCTCGCCCGAGGCGGTGCCGATGGTGGCGGTGCTGTGGCGCACTTCGCCGACGGTGCGCGCCAGGCTTGCATTCATGTGCTTGAGGGCGTCGAGCAGCTCGCCCGTTTCGTCGCTGGACTGGACTTCGATATGCGTGGTCAGGTCGCCGGCGGCCACCGATTTGGCCACGCTGACCGCCTCGTTCAGCGGCCGGGTGATCGAGCCGGTGATCCACCAGGCCAGCCAGGCCGACAGCAGGAAGGCGATGGCGCCCATCACCAGCATCATCAGGCGCGAAAAATCGATGTCCTCGGTGGCCTGGCGCCCGCCCGCCTCGATGTCGTTTTTCTGCTGCGCCACCATGGCCTGGGTCAGTTCCAGCAAGGTGTCGAGCGCGGGGAAGGTGTCGCTGTTCATCAGCGCCGAGGCTTTTTCCTTGTCGTCGGCCTCGACCATGTCGGCCACTTTCAGGAAGGACGTGGTGTAGACCGCGCGCGCGGCGGCGATCTTGGCCAGCAACGCCTTCTCGGACGGCGAATCGGTCTGCTTTTCCAGCAGGGCCATGGCGGCGTCGATGGCCTTCTTGTCCTGGTCAATCTTTTCGTAGCTCTTGGCGCGCAGGGCCTTGTCGCTGACGATGAACAGGGCCAGCGTGCGGCGCGCATCCTCGCGCGCGGCCGAGTCGATGGTCTCGGCGGCCGAGGCGCTGGGCCAGTCGCGCTCGACAATGGCCTTGGTGCTGGTGCTGATCGAGCCGAAGCGGCCGATGGCGGTGGCGATCATCAGCAGCATCAGGACGACGAGCAGGCCGAAGCCTGCGTTCAGACGGGTTTTGATTTTCAGGTTCGCAAGATTCATGGGCGGTCCGGGAGGAAAACGGTAGGGCGCTGGCACAGCGATGGCGGCGGGAACGGGCGCGGATCGCTCAGGCGGCGATGGTTTCGTTCAAGCCCATGTCGGCGCTCGACATCAGCTTGTCGATATCGACCAGGATCAGCATGCGTTCGTCGATGGTGCCCAGGCCGATGACGTGCTCGGTGTTGAAATTGCTGCCCATTTCGGGCGCCGGCTTGACCTGCTCGGGCGTGAGCGTGGTCACGTCGGACACCGAATCGACCACCATGCCGACCACCCGGCCATTGATGTTGAGGATGATGACGACGGTGAACTGGTCGTACACGGGCTCGCCGAGCTGGAATTTGATGCGCATGTCCACCACCGGAATGATGATGCCGCGCAGATTGATCACGCCCTTGATGAAATCGGGCGCATTGGCGATGCGGGTGACCGCTTCGTAGCCGCGGATCTCCTGCACCTTGAGGATGTCGATGCCGTATTCCTCGGAGCCGAGGGTGAAGGCCAGGTATTCATGGCCGGCGATTTCCTTGCCGGAGACATGCTGGCTGACGCCGGCACTGCTGCTTGCGTTCTCTTGCATGGTGCTAGTCCTTGTAGGTAGTCCCTAAAACAGGCGATGGCGGGGCCGCGCGGGCGGTCGTCAAAGAGTAGCAGAGTCGGGGCCGGAATACGAGTGCGGGGACGGCGCTTTTGCGAAATTGGAGCGGGGCCGCACGCCACCGAGCAAGGGGGGTTGTCACACTGGAAGAATCTGATTATGCTAGGTCACAGGCCGGTCATTCAGAACCGTGCCAGCTAGGAGACCGTATGACCGATCCGAATGCCACCGACGACAACTGGCTGCTCGACGAAGATGACGAGGAACCAGCGCCGGTAGGCCCGGCCGCGCCCGACCAGCGGCTGTGGCGGGTACTGATCGTCGACGACGATGTCGATGTGCATGCGGTGACCCGGCTGGCGCTGCGCAATGTCAGTTTCAAGGGGCGCGAGCTGGAGCTGTTCTCGGCCCACAGCGGGCGCGAAGCCTACGATATCCTGCGCGACACGCCCGACATCGCCCTGGTGCTGCTCGATGTGGTGATGGAAACGGACGACGCCGGTTTAATTTTGGCGCGCCGCATCCGCGAGGAATTGCACAATTCGATAGTGCGGGTGGTGCTGCGCACCGGCCAGCCAGGCCAGGCGCCCGAGCAGCGCGTGATCATCGAATACGATATCAATGACTACAAGGCCAAGACCGAGCTGACCACGCAGAAGCTGTTTACCACGGTCATTTCGGCGCTGCGCGCCTACGAGAGCCTGAATATGCTCGAGCGCAGCCGCATCGGCCTGGGCAAGATCCTGGCCGGCGCGACCAATCTGTACCAGATCCACTCGCTGCGCGAATTTGCCTCCGGCGTGCTGAACCAGGTCTCGGCCATCCTCGATGTCGGTTCCGACGGCGTGCTCTGCCTGATGCAGGGCGATACCGGCGTGACCACCGTGGTGGCCGCCACCGGCGGCTATTCCAGCCTCAACGAGGCCGAGCTGATGCCCACCGGCCATCCGCTGTGGCCGACCATCGCCAAGGCCTTCGCCGAAAAGCGCAGCCAGTTCGAGCATCCGGCCAATGTGCTGTTCATCCACACCCAGGAAAACCGCGAAGTGGCCATCTCGGTCACGCCGCCGTGGCCGCTGGCCCAGATCCAGCGCGACCTGCTCGAAGTGTTTTGCCAGCGCATCGCCGCCGCCTTCGACAATCTGTACATGTTCGGCCAGCTGCGCAAGGCCCAGGAAGCGACCGTGGTGGCGCTGGCCGATCTGGCCGAGTTCCGCGACAGCGGCACCGGCGGCCATGTGCGGCGGGTGCAGCAACTGTCCTCGCAGCTGGCGGCCCAGCTCGACAAGCGCGGCGTCTATCCCGACGAGATCACGCCCCAGTTGCTCGACATGATAGGCCTGGCCAGCATCCTGCACGATGTCGGCAAGGTCGCCACGCCCGACCACATCCTGCTCAAGCCGGGCCTGCACACGCCCGACGAGCGCGTCCTGATGCAGCAGCATGCCCAGGTTGGCCAGACCATCCTGGAGCGCGCCGCCAATATGGTCGACGGCGTCAGCTACCTGACCTATGGCGCCGAGATCGCCGGCGGCCACCACGAGCATTTCGACGGAGCCGGCTATCCGAACGCGCTGGCGGGACGGGCCATCCCGATCTCGGCGCGCATCGTCGCCGTGGTCGACGTGTTCGACTCGCTGCTGCACCAGCGCCCCTACAAGGAACCCTGGCCGCATCCGGAGGTGATGAGCTACATCACCGAACGGGCCGGCAAGCAGTTCGATCCGGAAATCGTCGCGGCCCTGCTGCAGTTGATCGAGAACGATCCCAGCATCGGGCATACGCCGGATTAAAAAAAGCGGGCCGGCGGCGGCAGTTTGAACCCACGGCAAAGAGCCGGGGGCCGGTCCCAACGGGACCGGCGGGGCGCAGCCCCTCACCGGACCCTGGGGTCAGACCCCAGGGTTACGCCGTGGGTGTTAGCGAGGCGTTGCGGCACGCTACCGTGTAGAGCTGGCCGCCAGCCCTGCGGTCGTTTTGCCATCCTTGCCGCCCTGTCAATCAGTGTCGCAATTCGCACACGTAATTCTCTCCGAATCTCTCCAATTCTCACGCTTTTCCAGTCTTTCCCCATGGCCTCGTAATATACTTTGGGGAAAGAAGGAGTTCTTGCTGGGCTACCCTCGCGCCGGCCGCCGCCTCCCGCGGCAGCGGCGCCGCCGTGGCCCGCAATACCGAGATGAATGAACTGAAGGGGCAGTCCGCGCTGCTGATCGAGCCGCACCAGGGCATGCGCGCCAGTCTGCACAATATGCTCAATCTGTGCGGCCTGGCGCGCATCGACGACGCGCCCAATTCGGGCCAGGCGATCCGCCAGCTGGGCAGCCAGAGCTATGACCTGATCCTGTGCGAATACGAGCTCGAAGGGGGCCAGGATGGCCAGCAGATGCTCGAAGACCTGCGCCACCACCGCCTGATGCACGCCTCCACCATGTTCTTCATGGTCACCGGCGAGGGCCAGTTCAACAAGGTGATCAGCGCCGCCGAGCTCGCCCCCACCGACTACATCCTGAAACCGTTCGCGGCCGACCGCATCCTCGAGCGCATCGGCCGCGCGCTCGAGCGCCGCAATGCCCTGATGCCGGTCTACCAGCTGGTCGACCAGGGCGACCAGCGCGGCGCGATCGCCGCCTGCGTCAGCGGGGCGGCGCGGCTGCCGCGCTACGAGGTGGACTTCCTGCGCCTGCGCGCCGAGCAGCATCTTCTGCTGGGCCAGGCCGCCGAAGCCGAACCGATCTACCAGCATCTGTACCAGCAGCGCGCGATTCCGTGGGCGCGGCTGGGCCAGGCCAAGACGCTGGCGCTGCGCGGGCGCCATGCCGAGGCCCAGGCCATGCTCGAAGCGCTGCTGGTGCAGCAGCATCACTTCCTCGATGCCTACGACTGGCTGGCGCGCTGCCATGAGGCCCAGGACCAGCTCGACGCAGCCCAGCAGGTGCTGCTCAAGGCGGCCACGCTGTCGCCGCACGCGGTGCGCCGGCTGCGCCGGCTGGGCGAGGTGGCGCTGCAGGCGGGCGATGCCGCGACCGCCGAATGGGCCTTCCGCCAGGTGCTGGCCAAGACCCGCTATTCCGAATTCCGCGATCCGCAAGACCATGCGCGGCTGGTGCAGGCGCTGGTGCAACTGGGCGATCCGGTGCAGGCGGCCGCGGTGCTGCGCGACCTGGAGAAGGCCGGGGCCGGCCAGCGCAATGGCCCGGCCTGCGGGGCGCTGGCGGCCGCCATGCTGCACGAATACACGGGCAATACGGCGCGCCTGGACACGGCACTGGACGCGGCGCTGGCAGGCTGCCGCGGCGGCGCCCATCTGTCGAACGAACTGAAGATCGAGCTGGCGCGCAGCTGCATCGAACATGGCCGCGGCGGCGAGGGCGAGGAATTGCTACGCGATGCGCTGTGCAACGCCGCCAGCGCGCGCGCGGCCGGGCGCGCGATGGCCGTGCTGGAGCAGGGCGGCCATGCCGCGCTGGCCCAGCGCCTGGCCCAGGAGGGACGCCAGCTGGTGGTCGACATGGTGGCGCTGGGCGCGGCCCGCGCCCGCGAGGGCGATTACCGCGCCGCCGTCGACCTGATGCTGGCGGCCGAGACGCGCCTGCCCGACAATGCCCAGGTGGTGTTCAACGCCGCCGTGGCGGTGCTCAAATGCCTCGAGCACGGCGGCTGGGACGAGCATCTGGGCCAGTGCGGCCCGCGCCTGATCGCCAGCGTGCGCCGGCTCGATCCGGTCAATGCGCAATTGCCGGCGCTGGCCGCGATGTATCAGCAGATATTGAAAAAATACAACGTCCGGCCCCCGCGCCACAGCCTGTTGCCCAAGATGGCGCTGCACTAGCGCCTGCGTGGTGCTCCGCGTGCGCCAGCGGCGCTACAATGAACGCTTGAGCACAAAGACGGGAATGCGATGGAACTGGCCTCAAATTTGCCGCCGGAAGGCGAACCGCGCCCCGTGCGCGGCATCCTGCTCAAGAAGCTGTGCAGCGACGAGGGCCTGTTCGCGCTCGGCGCCTCGGTGGCGCGGGTGGTGCAACTGGCCGATTCGGAAGACCAGGGCACCCAGAGCCTGGCCTATTACGTGCTGTCCGATGTGGCGCTGACGCAGAAAATCCTGCGCCTGGCCAATACGCCCGGCTACCGCACCGCCGGCGGCAGCGCCGTCACCACCATTTCGCGCGCGATTTCCCTGCTCGGTTTCGACAACGTCAAGACCACCGCGCTGGCCATGCTGCTGGTCGACACCCTGTCCAACAGCAAACATGCGCAGAGCGTGCGGGTGGAGCTGGAGGCGGCCCTGTGCGCCAGCCTGGTGGGACGCGAGATGGCGCGCCAGAGCGCCTACCAGGGCGCCGAGGAAGCCTCGATCGGGGCGCTGTTCCGCAACATCGGCGCGCTGGTGATCGCCTCGCAGGAACATGAGCGCTTCCGCGAGATCGGCACCCTGGTGGCGGGCGGCAAGCACACGGTGGCGCAAGCGTCGCAACTGATACTGGGCAGCACCTATGACACCCTGTCGGCGGCGATCTTGCATGAATGGAAGATTCCCGACGCCATCGTCCGCTCGCTCAGCGCGCTGCCGCCGGGGCGCCAGCGTCCCGCCGTCAACCGCGCCGAATGGGTACGCCAGGTGGTGTCCTTCAGCGCCGAGGTGGCGCGCATGCTGGCGCGCAAAATTGCGCCCGAGGGCAGCGCGGAAGGCCAGGCGCTGGAACAGCGCTACGGCCAGGCCCTGAACCTGGACATGGACAAGCTCACCGCCCTGTTCGGCACGGTCAGGCGCGAAATGACCAGCCTGCTCGACAGCATGCACCTGGGCCCCCAGGTCGAACCCGAGGAGATCAGCCCGGAAGGCTTGCCCAACGTGCTGCTGCTGGCCACGATGGATGCCGGCACCCACGAGCAGGAAGGGCATTTCCCCAGCGGCAAGCCCTTCAATGCGCGCGAGCTGCTGCTGGCCGGGGTGCAGGAGGTGACGCAGATGCGCGCCTCCAGCGGCAGCAAGGTCAACGAGGTGATCCAGGCGGTGCTCGAAACCCTGTACCGCAGCATGGGTTTCCGCTTCGCCACCGTGTGCCTGAAGGATGTGCGCAGCGGCCAGTACCGGGCCCGCATCGCCTTTGGCGAAAAGCACGCGGCGCGCCAGGTGGGCTTCGCCTTTCCGCTGCACGGCGATGGCGACCTGTTCCATCTGGCGATGGAAAACGATGCCGACCTGATGATCGCCGACGCCTTCGCGCCCAAGATCCGCGCCCTGTTGCCGGCCTGGCACCGCGAGCTGCTGCCCGACGCGCGCAGCTTCATCGTGCTGCCGCTGGTGGTGCAGTCGGTGCAACTGGGGCTGTTCTATGCCGACCGGGTGCAGCCGGCGCCGGAGGGCGTGCCGCCCGACGAGACTTCGCTGATCCGCGCGCTCAAGGGGCAGGTGCTGGTGGCCTTGTCGCCGGGGTCGTAGCCGCTGCGTTTTTTTTACAGCCCGAGGGCCGGCGGCGCCATTAAAAAACCCACGGCAAAGAGCCGGGGTCTGACCCGCCGGGTCAGACCCCAGATGTCAGCCTTGGGTTTTAGGGGCGCCGGCGGCCCGCATACTGTGCCGGCTCCCAGGGTTAGGCCTTGGCTTGTTGCAGGTACTACAGCACCGCGGCCTCCTTGCGGCTGGCCAGCAGCAGCTCGAAATCGGCCAGCGGCATCGGCCTGGCGAACAGATAGCCCTGGGCCTCGTCGCAGTGGCCCTTGCGCAGGAACTCGCACTGGGCCGCCGTCTCCACCCCTTCGGCCACCACCGTCAGTCCCAGCGCATGGGCCAGGCCGATGGTGGCCGTGACGATCACCGCGTCGTTCGGATCGGTCTCGATATCCTTGACGAAGCCGCGGTCGATCTTGATGCGGTCGATGGCGAACAGCTTCAGGTAGCTCAGCGAGGAATAACCGGTGCCGAAGTCGTCAATGGCGACCTTGAAGCCGCGCTCGCGCAAGGAACGCAGCAGGGTACGGCTGCGCTCCGGGTCTTGCATCGCGGCCGATTCGGTGATTTCCAGTTCCAGCAGCGCCGGGTCGATGCCGTGCTCGGCCACCAGCCGGTCCAACTGGGGCAGCAGACCGACCCCGTTGCACTGGCGCGCCGACAGGTTGACGGCCAGCCGCAGCCCGCCCAGGCCGCGCGAGCGCCAGCCGGCCAGGATGGCGACGGCGCGCTGCAGCACCCAGTCGCCCAGCGGCAGGATCAGGCCGGACTCTTCGGCGATCGGGATGAAGCGGTCCGGCCCCACCATGCCCAGCTGCGGATGGTGCCAGCGCAGCAGCGCCTCGGCGCCGATGATGCGCCGGTCCGCCAGGCTGACCTGGGGCTGCAGGTAGAGCTCGAACTCATGCTGCTCGAGCGCCTGCCACAGGCGGTTTTCCAGCAGCAGGCGTTCGTGGGTGGCGGCGTTCATCGCGGCCGAGAAGAACTGGAAGTTGCCGCGCCCCCTGGCCTTGGCCGCGTACATGGCCGTGTCGGCGTGGCGCAGCAGGGTGCTGGGGTCGTCGCCATCGTCGGGGAACATGGCCACGCCGACGCTGGCGCCGCTGTGCACGGTCTTGCCCTGCAGCAGGTAGGGCGCGCTCAGGGCGTCGACGATGCGCACCGCGATCGTGCTGGTGTCGGCCGGGGTGGCGCCGCCGCCGGTGAGCACGATGAATTCGTCGCCGCCCAGGCGGGCGATGGTGTCGACCGCGCGCAGCAGTTCCTGCAGGCGCTGGGCCACCGCCACCAGCAGCAGGTCGCCGGTCTGGTGGCCATGCGAATCATTGATTTTCTTGAAGTGGTCGAGGTCGATGAACAGCACCGCCGCCTTGCTGCCGGCGCGCCGGGTCTGGGCCAGCAGCAGTTCCAGCCGCAGGTTCAGCGAGAGCCGGTTGTCCAGCCCGGTCAGCGGATCGTGGTGGGCCAGCTGCTGGATATGTTCCTGCGAACGGTGCTGCTCGGTCAGGTCGTGCAGGATGGCCACGAACAGCGTCTCGTCGGGCAGTTCGACCTCGCTCACCGACAGCGCCAGCGGGAATGCGCTGGCGTCGCTGCGCCAGCCGCTGGCCTCGTAGCCGTGGCTGGCGCCGTTGGCGACCCGGCGCAGCAGCGCGGCGGCCCCCTCGCCCTCGGGCACCGGCAGCAGCCGGCCCAGCGCCAGTCCGCTCATCTGCTCGGGCGTGTAGCCGAACAGGCGGCCGGCGGCGGCGTTGGCCGACACCAGCTGGCCGTCGCTGTCGATGGTCAGGATGGCGTCGGCGGCCTTGTCCAGGATGGCTTGCAGGCGCGCCTCGCGTTCGCGCAACTGGGCCGTGCTGTGCTTGACCTGGGCCTGGATGCGCGCCCGTTCGCCGCTGATCAGCAGCAGCAGGGCGCCCAGCAGGCCGGTCAGCACCAGCCCGCCGGCAAACACGGTCCAGCTCTGCCAGCCGCGCTGCTGGCGCAGATAGTCCGTCGTTGGCACCAGCGTCAGCTGGTAGCTGCGTCCGCCGAAATGCAGCTGGCGCCGGAAGTCGCCCGCATGGAAGGGGCGGCCCAGCTGGTCGCGGATCATGCGCAGCTGTTCGGTGGCGTCGTCGTCCTCGAAGCGCACCAGGAAATGGGGGAAGTCGGCCTGGCGCAGGGCCTGGTCCAGATAGGTTTCGGTCTGCATGCCGATCAGCAGGATGCCCAGCGGCCGGTCATGCGACTTGCCGGCATAGGTGGTCTGCATCAGCAGCAGGCCGGGGCGCTGGCGATCGCGGTACAGCAGCAGCGGGGCGCTGGCGGTGGGCTTGCCCGAGCGCAGCGCATAGGCCAGGGTGTTGGCGCGCACCGGCTCGGACAGGAAGTCCAGGCCTGCGAAGTGGCGGCTGGCCGCCGGCTCGATGTAGGTGGCCACCATATAGCGCTCGCGCGGCGGCGCCGGCTCGAGCGCGCCGCCGGCGCCGGGCTGGCGGATGGTGAAGTCCGGGGCCACGTTCTGGCGCGCCCACTGCTCGAACTCGGCGCGCGCATGGCCGGGCACCGGGCGCAGCCAGGCCATCGACAGCAGCTCCGGGCGCTGGTCCAGATAGCCGTGCGCCAGGTTGGCGAAATCCTCGGCCGTGAGCGTGCGCTGCGGGTCGTTGAGGGCCTTGGACATGGCGTAGATAAACCGTTCGTGTTCGCTGAACTGGGCTTGCAGCAGGTCGCCGGTCTGCTGGGCCTTGAGCCGGAAGGCTTGCATCTGCTGGGTCGATTCCCAGCGGTCGGCCTGCAGGAAGATGGCGATGAAGGCGGCCATGGCCAGCAACAATGGCAGGCCGACCACGAAGCGGCGCCGCCACCACAGCGCGCGCGGGCGCCCGAACAGTATCCACAGCAGCGGCGCGCCGAGCAGGATGCCGATGCTGTCGCCTATCCACCAGGCGGCCCAGTCGGTGGCCAGGCTGGCCATTTCGGCCACGCCGGCGGCGGCCATCGCGGCCAGCGACACGCTGGCGCTGATCAGGGCGATGACGGGCACGAGCAGCAGGAAGCGCGCCACGTCGCGCCCGCAACCGAGCGCCGGGTCGACCAGGCGGCGCAGCAGGCAGGCGCCGGCCCAGGCTTGCAGCGCCGCGCCGGCGCCCGAGCCGAAGGCGCCCAGCAGGTCGGGCAGGGTGGTGCCGGTCAGCGGGTCGTAGGGGAAGCTCAGGTTGATCAACAGCGAGGCGCCGGCGATGCCGGGCAGCAGGCGCGCCCCGCCCACGGTGCAGGCGGCCAGCGCCAGGCCGGCCGGCAGGAACAGCGGCGAGGAATAGCCCGGCGGCAGCGCCAGCATCAGGCCGGCCCGTCCGCTGACGAAATAGGCGAGGCACAGGGCCAGGTTGGCCATCAGCAGGCCGGTCCAACGGCGCCGCGAAGCGCTACGCATATTCAAGGCGAAACCTCCTGTCAGGGTTGCTGTTAGCGATTGTAAAGGCAATGTGCAAAAAACCTGAAAAACAACACTTGCACTTTTGCCGGAGGTGCAGTTACAATCTCGCCCCGAAGCGCACGGTTAATCTTCACTCCAGCAAGCGGTAAAGCAGGGGTTGACAGGTGAAACAAGTTGCTTCATACTCTGCGGTTCCTCGCGGAGGGGTGGCCGAGTGGTTAAAGGCGACAGACTGTAAATCTGTTCTTTCGAGTACGCTGGTTCGAATCCAGCCCCCTCCACCAAGTTGTTGCAGAACGACTGAGTGAGTAATAAAAGAAGTAAGAATTGAAGCAAACCTCGCGGGTGTAGCTCAATGGTAGAGCAGAAGCCTTCCAAGCTTACGACGAGGGTTCGATTCCCTTCACCCGCTCCAGTATCTCTGCAATGCGGAATGTATCGCAAAAATCAGCCCTTTTAGCTCAGTGGTAGAGCACTCCCTTGGTAAGGGAGAGGCCACGTGTTCAATCCACGTAAAGGGCACCAGAATTCGCAGTATCGCAGCAGCATCACTATCAAAGACAGTCGGGCGCGAGCCCGGGCAATCACATCAAATCAGTTAGGAGTCTAAAATGGCAAAAGAGAAATTCGAGCGGACCAAGCCGCACGTCAACGTCGGCACCATTGGTCACGTCGACCACGGCAAGACCACCCTGACCGCTGCGATCGCAACCGTACTGTCGAAAAAATTCGGCGGCGAAGCTAAAGCTTACGACCAGATCGATGCAGCACCAGAAGAAAAAGCGCGCGGCATTACCATCAACACCGCTCACGTCGAGTACGAAACCGCTACCCGTCACTACGCCCACGTTGACTGCCCAGGCCACGCCGATTACATCAAAAACATGATTACCGGCGCAGCGCAGATGGACGGCGCGATCCTGGTATGCTCCGCGGCCGACGGCCCAATGCCACAGACCCGCGAGCACATCCTGCTGGCCCGTCAGGTTGGCGTTCCTTACATCGTCGTGTTCCTGAACAAGTGCGATCTGGTCGATGACGAAGAGCTGCTGGAACTGGTCGAAATGGAAGTGCGCGAGTTGTTGTCGAAGTACGAATTCCCAGGCGACGACCTGCCTATCATCAAAGGTTCGGCACGTAAAGCACTGGACGGCGACACCGGTCCTCTGGGCGAAGTGGCCATCATGGCCCTGGCCGATGCACTCGACAGCTACATCCCTACGCCAGAGCGCGCAGTCGATGGCGCCTTCCTGATGCCAGTTGAAGACGTGTTCTCGATCTCGGGCCGCGGTACCGTGGTGACCGGTCGTATCGAGCGCGGCATCATCAAGGTCGGCGAAGAGATT
>JABTBR010000096.1 GCA_013284265.1 Oxalobacteraceae bacterium
GGCCCCCCCCCCGGCTCTTTGCCGTGGGTTCTAATAGGAAGACGGCCCGCAGGCACTGAGCCCCCCCAGCTCTTTGCCGTGGGTTTTAATAATGAAAACGGCCCGCCAGCACTCAGTGCTGGCGGGCCGTTTTTCGGCGTACCCACCCGGCGAACCGGATGGGTGCAGCCGGCAAATTACATCATGCCGTCCATACCACCCATGCCGCCCATACCACCCATGCCGCCCATGCCGCCAGCTGCTTTGTCTTCCGACACTTCAGCAACCATGCAGTCGGTGGTCAGCATCAGGCCAGCGATCGACGCTGCGTTTTGCAGTGCCGAACGGGTGACTTTAGCTGGATCCAGAACGCCCATTTCGACCATGTCGCCGTAGGTGCCGTTGGCTGCGTTGTAACCGTAGTTACCCGTGCCTGCCAGAACCGCTGCAACAACAACCGAAGCTTCTTCGCCGGCGTTTTGCACGATCATGCGCAGTGGCTCTTCCATGGCGCGCAGAACGATCTTGATACCTGCGTCCTGGTCCGGGTTGTCGCCTTTGACTTTGATCGAAGCGCGTGCGCGCAGCAGGGCAACGCCACCGCCAGGAACAATGCCTTCTTCCACAGCAGCGCGGGTAGCGTGCAGTGCATCTTCAACGCGGGCTTTTTTCTCTTTCATTTCGACTTCGGTGGCTGCGCCAACCTTGATCACTGCAACGCCGCCTGCCAGTTTGGCAACGCGCTCTTGCAGTTTTTCGCGGTCGTAGTCCGAGGTCGCTTCTTCGATCTGAACGCGGATCTGTTTGACGCGCGCTTCGATCGCTGGAGCATCGCCGGCGCCATCGATAACGATGGTGTTTTCTTTGCCGATTTCGATGCGTTTCGCCTGGCCTAGTTCGGCCAGCGAGATTTTTTCCAGGGTCAGGCCGACTTCTTCAGCAACCACTTGACCGCCGGTCAGGATCGCGATGTCTTCCAGCATGGCCTTGCGACGGTCGCCGAAGCCTGGGGCTTTGACTGCGCAGGTTTTCAGGATGCCGCGGATGTTGTTCACAACCAGGGTGGCCAGTGCTTCGCCTTCGATGTCTTCTGCGATGATCAGCAGTGGACGGCCGGCTTTAGCGACTTGTTCCAGTACCGGCAGCAGATCACGGATGTTCGAGATTTTTTTGTCGCACAGCAGGACGAATGGATTGTCCAGGATCGCGACTTGCTTCTCTTGGTTGTTGATGAAGTATGGCGACAGGTAGCCGCGGTCGAACTGCATACCTTCAACGATGTCGAGCTCGTCGTTCAGCGACTTGCCGTCTTCCACGGTGATGACGCCTTCTTTACCGACTTTTTCCATCGCTTCAGCGATACGCTCGCCGATCGAGTAGTCCGAGTTGGCCGAGATCGCGCCAACCTGGGCGATTTCCTTGGTGGTGGTGCATGGACGCGCGATGATCGCGATCTGTTCCACGGTGGCAGCAACTGCCTTGTCGATGCCGCGTTTCAGGTCCATTGGGTTCATGCCGGCGGCAACGAACTTCATGCCTTCGCGCACGATGGCTTGTGCCAGCACGGTGGCGGTGGTGGTGCCATCGCCGGCGTTGTCGCTGGTGCGGGAAGCAACTTCCTTGACCATTTGCGCGCCCATGTTCTGCAGCTTGTCTTTCAGCTCGATCTCTTTGGCGACCGATACGCCGTCCTTGGTGACGGTCGGGGCGCCGAAGGAGCGCTCCAGCACAACGTTGCGGCCTTTAGGACCCAGGGTCACTTTGACTGCGTTGGCCAGAATGTTGACGCCTTCAACCATCTTGGCGCGCGCTGCGTCGCCGAAAATTACTTCTTTAGCTGCCATGTTGTTTCTCCTGATATTCGTGGAATAGGGTGGTGCAGCCGGCCCTTGGGCCGGCAACGAGGGTCGATTACTTCTCGACGATCGCCATGATGTCTTCTTCGCGCATGACCATCAGTTCCTGGCCGTCAACTTTGACGGTCTGGCCGGCGTATTTGCCGAACAGGACGCGGTCGCCTACTTTCACATCCAGAGGACGGACTTTGCCATCTTCCAGGATCTTGCCATTGCCTACGGCGAGCACTTCGCCTTGGTCCGGTTTTTCAGCGGCTGCATCAGGGATGATCAGGCCGGACGCGGTTTTGGTTTCCTGGTCGAGACGTTTGACGATAACGCGATCGTTCAAAGGGCGAAGGTTCATACAAAACTCCTTATTCAATGGTTGTAGTGCGTGTGATCACTGGAGCGGCAATGCTGCCATACTCCGTTTTCAGTCAAGTTGCCGTTCCAGCAAGCTGACCCGGCGAGAAAGAGTTGTTAGCACTCTCTACTAACGAGTGCTAATTATAGGGACGCTTATGCGGTATTTCAAGGCGCACTATCACTTATTTCATATCAACCAATATATGCGTGGCCAGAAAGCGTATAAAAGTTGACGTACCGCAAAGGTATGCTCATAGGCAAAAGTGGCCGGCCCGGCCACCTGCGGCCCAGTGGTAAATAAGTGTGACAAAACCGCGATTCGATTGACGCGGCTTTGTCCGCCGCCCTATAGTGGCGGGATGATTTCAGAATTCCAAGACCTATCCCAAAAAATCGACCAGCTGGCCGAAATGACCCATGCTTTGCGCCGCGAGAACGCTCAGTTGCGCCAGGCGAATTCCGCCCTGGTGGTGGAAAACATCGCCTTTCAGCGCCGCCTGGGCGAGGCCCACTATCGCGTGACTGCCCTGCTGGAAAAGATTCCTGCGCTTGAAAGCGCGGCGGCTGTTCCGGACGGCGCCGACGGCGCCGCGCCCGACGTCAAGGATGCACAATGATACAGCTCGATATCGTCATCATGGGCCAGACCTATCGGCTGGTGTGCAAGGAGGGTGAGGAGCGCGCGCTGCAGCAGGCCGCCGCCTTCCTGGACAAGAAGATGTGCGCGATCCGCGATGCCGGCAAGATCAAGGGCAATGACCGCATCGCCGTGATGGCCGCGCTGGGCATGGCGGCCGAGTTCCTGTCGGTCAAGGCACCGCAGGGACCGCTGTCGGACCTGTCTATACTGGAAGTGCAGCAGAAGATACAAGCGATGCACAAGGTGCTCGATTCCGCGCTGACACCGCAGGAAGCACTTTTTTAATTTGCCAAAGACCTTCCCCTGAACCGGCTAAAAGAGTAAACTTCGTGTCACCCTGCAGTGTTCGCGATTGTCATATATTCCTTGAACCATTTATGCGCACCGGTTGCGGAATTTTGTTTGATGGGAGTGAGCGTCGCTAGTCCGACGAACCCGAAATTGAACTAACTGTGACCACCTTGAACCTCTTGGTTCGGGATGCCGGCATAGCGGCACAGGCGGGGTACCTTATATCTGAAAGAGCGGCGTGCATATGAGATGCGCGGCCGCTTTTTTTATGTCCAGGAGCTGCGATGCGCTATTGGTTGATGAAGTCCGAACCCGACGAAATCAGTATCGACGATGTGCTGGCCGCGCCCAAGCAGACCATACCGTGGTTCGGTGTGCGCAACTACCAGGCGCGCAATTTCATGCGCGACGGTATGCAGCCTGGCGACGGCGTACTGTTCTATCACTCCAGCTGCGCCGTGCCCGGCGTGGCGGGGCTGGCCGAGGTGGCCAGCACTCCCTATCCCGACGACAGCCAGTTCGAGCAGGACAGTAAATACTTCGACGCCAAGGCCACGCGCGAACAGCCGCGCTGGGTGTGCGTCGATGTGCGCGCCACCGCCAAGACGCGGCTGCTGCCGCTGTCGGAGATGCGCACCATGCCCGCGCTGGAAGAGATGGTGCTGCTGCAAAAAGGCAGCCGCCTGTCGATCACGCCGGTGACCGCCGCGCAATGGAAGACCATCACCGGCCTGCTGAAAGCGGACGCGAAGAAAGCGCGCTGATGGATCTCGGCCTGGTGCTGATCCTGCTGCTGATGGGCATGGCGGGCGGCTTCTCGGCCGGCCTGCTGGGCATAGGCGGGGGCATGGTGCTGGTGCCCTTCATCACGATGATCTTCAGCGCGCGCGGCTTTCCGCCGGGCGTGATCGTGCACATGGCCATTGCCACCTCGCTGGCCACCATATTGTTTACCTCTTTATCCTCGGTGCGCGCGCATCACCGCCATGGCGCGGTGCGCTGGCGCATCGTCGCGCTGCTGGCGCCGGGCATCCTGCTCGGTTCCTGGGTGGGGCCGTGGATCGCCAAGCAGATGCCTGCCGGCGTGCTGGCGCTCTGTTTCGCCTTGTTCATTTCTTTTTCCGCCACGCAGATGCTGTTCAAGAAGCAGAGCGAAGGCAGCCGACAGTTGCCGGGCACGGCCGGCATGTTCGGCGCCGGCGCCGTGATCGGCTTGCTGGCGGGCCTGGTGGGCGCGGGCGGCGGCTTTGTGTCGATCCCCTTCATGAACTGGTGCAGCGTGAAAATTCACAATGCCGTGGCCACCAGTGCCGCGCTCGGCTTTCCGATCGCGCTGGCGGGGACCTTGTCGAATATTTATTTTGGCTGGGACGTGGCGGGACTGCCCGAATATTCGCTGGGCTTTATCTATCTGCCCGCGCTGCTGGTGATTGCCACTGCCAGCATGAGCATGGCGCCGCTGGGGGCGCGCACGGCGCATCGCTTGCCGGTGCCAACTTTACGCAAGGTGTTCGCCGTCATCCTGTACTGCCTGGCGGCATACATGTTCTGGAAGGCGGCGCATTGAGGGGAAATACAGTCCGCGCCCCGGACTGGCGCCATGCCAGGGGGGGGCGGACGGGGCAGGCTTAGCGGTAGAACGCTTCGACCTTGCCTTTGAGGGTCAGCATCATGGGTTTGCCTTTGCGGTCCAGCGTTTTGCCGGCAGCAACTTTGATCCAGCCTTCGCTGACGCAGTATTCTTCGACGTCCGAACGGTCTTTATCGTTGAACTTGATGCCGATGTCGTGCTGGAACACGGCGGCGACGTGGAAAGGGCTGCGCGGGTCAACAGACAGGCGGTCAGGCAATGGGGGGAGAGTAGTGGTGTCGTTCATGGGCTGGGATTATCCCCTAGAATGGCCGTCTGTACAACGGGGCAGGCCGAATGTGCTAGCTGCCCGCTGCCGCCTTTCCGGGCTGGGGCGCCCATTTTTCAAGGAATTTTGTGCAGCATGCGGCTGGCAAAGGCGGCGTTTCTGTTGTCGTTGCTGCAATTTACCTTGAGCCATATGATCAAACGGCGCCCGGTTTCTTGTAAGCCCAGGCCAGCATCAGCAGGGCGCCGGCGATCATCGGCAGCGACAGCATCTGGCCGGAGGTGATGGGCAGGCCGGCGACTTCCACTTGCCAGTCGGGGGTGCGGAAGTATTCGGTGAAGAAACGGGCGCAGCCATACAGCAGGGTGTACATGGCGCCGACCGCCAGGCGCGGTCTGGCCTTGCGGGCGTAGGGCCACAGGATCAGGAAGACCATGATGCCGTCGACCAGCAACTGGTAGATCGGCGAGGGGTGGCGCGGCAGCAGGTCGACATTGGGCCAGATCATGGCCCAGGGCAGGGTGGCGTCGGCCACGCGGCCCGGCAGTTCGGCGTTGATGAAGTTGCCCAGACGCCCGCAGGCATAGCCTAGCGGCACCAGCGGGGTGATGAAGTCGTAGACGTCGAAGACATTGCGGCGCGCCTTGCGGGCCCACAGGGCCATGGCCAGTATCACGCCGATAAAGCCACCGTGGAAGGACATGCCGCCGCGCCAGATCTGGAAAATTTCCAGCGGATGCACGCTGAAGTAGTCCCAGCGGTAGAACAGCACCTCGCCCATGCGCCCGCCCAGTACCACGCCGAGCATGCCATAGAACAGCATATCGTCCAGATCCTCGTTCTTCCATCCCTGGGCCGCGATATGGGGCTGGCGGATGCGCACCCGTCCCAGCGCGATGAACAGGGCGAAGGCGAGCACATACATCAGGCCGTACCAGTGGATTTGAACCGGGCCGAGCGCGAAGGCGACCGGGTTGGGCATCGGGTGTATCAGCATAGGGTGTTCTTTCTCAGTAATTCCAAAAAGCCCTGCAGCACCGGCGAGTCATTGTCGCGGCGCCAGGCCAGGCCGGTCTCGACCAGCGGCGTGGCTTGCGCCAGGGCCCGGTATTCTACTCCGGGTCGCATCAGGTTCGAGACCGATTGTGGCACCAGGGCCAGGCCCATGCCGGCCGATACCAGGCCCACGATGGTCTGCATCTGGATTGCCTGCTGGCCGATCTCGGGCGTGATGCCGGCGGCGCGGAACATGGCCAGGATGGCGTCATGCAGGCCGGGCGCGATGGCGCGCGGGAAGATGATCAGCGGTAGCGGCGGCAGTTGGTCCAGCCGCAGCGGGCCGGGCGTTTGCAAGACTTCGAGTCCGGCCGGGGCGGCCAGCATCAGGCTTTCCTTGAGCACCGGCAGGTAATCGAGTTCGACGCGGGCGCGGTCGGGCAAGGGAGGGATCAAGAGGCCGGCATCGATGCGCCCGTTCAGCAGGCTGTCGAGCTGCAGGTCTGAAGTGGCTTCCTGCAGGCTGATCTGCACTTGCGGGAAGGCCGCGCGGTAGGCGCGCAGGAAGGGCGGCAGCACGCTGTAGTCGGCCGAGGACACGAAGGCCAGCGAGATCCGTCCCACCTCGCCGGCGGCGGCGCGCTGCACCAGTTGCGGCAATTCCTGGGCCTGGGCCAGCAGGCGGCGCGCCTCCGGCAGCAGGGCCAGGCCGGCGGGCGTCAGGGCCACGCCGCGGCGGTTGCGCTCGAATAGGGCGGCGCCCAGCAACTCCTCCAGCGCCAGGATGGTCTGGGACAGCGGCGGCTGGGTCATATGCAGGCGCAGCGCGGCCTTGCCGAAGTGCAATTCCTCGGCCACGGTGACAAAGTAGCGCAGTTGGCGCAGTTCCAGGTTCATCGATATGCAATTCCATTAAAATTCGTTACTGTGATATGTATATCATCTCACAGAAGGGCGAATCTTATATTTGACACCCGCCCCCGCGCAAGGCATTCTGGCCGGTACTGTGCCACCTGTTTCATCTGGCAGCTTACTCTGGAGACCTTGTCATGCCTACTTACCGCTCACGTACCACCACTCACGGCCGCAATATGGCCGGCGCCCGCGCCCTGTGGCGCGCCACCGGCATGAAAGATGGCGACTTCGACAAGCCTATCGTGGCCGTGGTCAATTCCTTCACCCAGTTCGTGCCCGGCCACGTGCACCTGAAGGACCTGGGCCAGCTGGTCGCGCGCGAGATCGAAGCGGCCGGCGGCGTGGCCAAGGAATTCAACACCATCGCCGTCGATGACGGTATCGCCATGGGTCACGGCGGCATGCTGTACTCGCTGCCGTCGCGCGACCTGATCGCCGACTCGGTCGAGTACATGGTCAACGCCCACTGCGCCGATGCGATGGTCTGTATCTCCAACTGCGACAAGATCACCCCGGGCATGCTGATGGCCGCGATGCGCCTGAACATTCCGGTGGTCTTCATTTCCGGCGGCCCGATGGAAGCGGGCAAGGTCATCAAGGTGGTCGACGGCGCGCAGAAAATCATCAAGCTCGATCTGGTCGACGCCATGATCAAGGCCGGCGATTCGAGCGTCAGCGACGCCGACGTGGCCGAGATCGAACGGTCGGCCTGCCCGACCTGCGGTTCCTGCTCGGGCATGTTCACCGCCAACTCGATGAACTGCCTGACCGAAGCGCTGGGCCTGGCCCTGCCGGGCAACGGCACCGTCCTGGCCACGCACTCGGACCGCAAGGAACTGTTCCTGCGCGCCGGCCGCCTGGTGGTGGAACTGGCCAAGCGCTACTACGAGCAGGACGACGCCTCTGTCCTGCCGCGCAATATCGCCACCAAGGCCGCGTTCGAGAACGCGATGGCGCTGGACGTCTCCATGGGTGGCTCCACCAACACCGTGCTGCACCTGCTGGCCGCCGCCCACGAAGCCGGCGTGGCTTTCGACATGGCCGACATCGACCGCATCTCGCGCAAAGTGCCTTGCCTGTGCAAGGTCGCGCCGATGACCGACAAATACCATATCGAAGACGTGCACCGCGCCGGCGGCATTTTCAGCATCCTGGGCGAACTGGCGCGCGCCGGCCTGCTCGACACCACGCTGCCGACCATCCACGCACCGACCATGGGCGAGGCGATCGAACATAACGACATCAAGCGCAGCGACGACCCTGCCGTGCACCAGCTGTTCCGCGCGGCGCCGGGCGGCGTACCGACCCAGACCGCGTTCTCGCAGTCGGAACGCTTCGCCAGCCTGGACACCGACCGCAGCACCGGCTGCATCCGCGACAAGGCGCACGCCTACTCGCAGGACGGCGGCCTGGCCGTGTTGTACGGTAACCTGGCCGAGAAGGGCTGCATCGTCAAGACCGCTGGCGTGGATGAAAGCATCCTGAAGTTCAGCGGCAAGGCGCGCGTGTTCGAAAGCCAGGACGCGGCCGTTGAAGCGATCCTGGGCGACACCGTGCACGAAGGCGACGTCGTCATCATCCGCTACGAAGGTCCGAAAGGCGGTCCTGGCATG
Organism: Oxalobacteraceae bacterium; assembly: GCA_013284265.1. Taxonomy (GTDB): domain Bacteria; phylum Pseudomonadota; class Gammaproteobacteria; order Burkholderiales; family Burkholderiaceae_D; genus Rugamonas. Next base: position 8,498 of record JABTBR010000096.1, read on the forward strand.
CAGGAGATGCTGTACCCGACCTCGTACATCAAGTCCAAGGGGCTGGGCAAGGCTTGCGCGCTGTTCACCGACGGCCGTTTCTCGGGCGGTTCCTCGGGTCTGGTGATCGGCCACGCTTCGCCGGAAGCGGCCGAAGGCGGCGCCATTGGCCTGGTGGAAGAGGGCGATATGATCGACATCAACATCCCTGACCGTACCATCAATCTGCGCATCGATGCGGCCACGCTGGCGGCACGCCGTGCGGCGATGGAAGCCAAGGGCGCCGATGCCTGGCAGCCGGTCAATCGCGAGCGCTATGTGTCGCAGGCGCTGCAGGCCTATGCCGCGCTGACCACCTCGGCCGACCGTGGCGCGGTACGCGATCTGTCCCAGCTCAAGCGTTAATGCAGCTGTGATCCGACGCAAAACGCGCATCCGGCCGACGCCGGGTGCGCGTTTTTTTATTTCTTCTTGCCGAAGTTGTGCTTGACTCTGTCCTGGCGCCGTTTCTCGTCTTCGTTGTGGGCCTTCTTCTTGTTCAGGCCCAGCATCGGTTCCAGGAACTCGAACCAGCAGAAGGCGAACACCATCAGGCCGATGATCCAGTACCAGGACACGTCGGCGAAGCGCCAGACCTCGAAGTAGCGCAGCCCGCACAGGGCCAGTATCAGTAATATCAGCGGCATGGCAATCCCCTAGTCAGTATCCTTCCATCTTACAAAGTTTTACGCTTTACTGGGGGCAATATTCTTGTCCTGGTCAACTATAGCGGCCGGTAGTGCGTTGTATATCCCAAGCCTATCTTGTGCTTTGGCAAAAGGCGGTAGAATTGCGGCAGAATTTTCTTTGGAGATAAAGATGAAACGTACATTAATGATGGCTGGTGTTGCACTGGTAGCTGCCTTCGCTTCGCAGGCCGCGATGGCCAATGCGGACCTGGCGAAAGCAAAAAACTGCATGGCTTGCCATGCGGTGGCGAACAAGGTGGTCGGTCCTGCGTTCAAGGATGTGGCCGCTAAATACGCCGGTCAGAAAGATGCGGAAGCCAAGCTGGCCTCCAAGGTCATCAAGGGCGGTTCCGGCAGCTGGGGCGCGATCCCGATGCCAGCCAATCCACAGGTGAGCGAGGCCGAAGCCCGCACGCTGGTGAAATGGGTGCTGGCGCAGAAGTAATTCTGCGGCGGACGTGAAAAAGCCCCCCGGCCTGGACGCGCTCAAGAGCGCGCTCAGTGCCGGGGGGCTTTTTTTGTTTGTAATTTGCGTTTAAACCCACGGCAAAGAGCCGGGGAATTTCTTTAAACCCACGGCAAAGAGCTGGGGTCTGACCCGCCGGGTCAGACCCCAGGGTTACGCCGTGGGTTTTAAGAGCGCCTGCGGCCCGCTAGCGCTGCTTACTTCACCACTTCCATCTTGGTCTTCTTGCCAGTCTTGTAGTTAAACAAGGTCAGCGCGCCATCCTTGATGTCGCCCTTGGGATCGAAGGTGATCAGGCCGGTCACGCCCTGGTATTTCACTTTCGACAGGAAAGGCAGGTACTTGGCCGGCTCGGCCGATTTGGCATCGGCCATGGCGGTGGCCATGGTCATGACCGCGTCATACACATACGGCGCGTACAGCTGCACGTCGGCGTTGTATTTCTTCTTGTAGCGCGCGACGAAATCGTCCATGCCTTTTTGCTGATCGGCGGAGACGCCACCCGCTTCGGCGCAGGTGACTTCTTCGACCGCGCCTTCGCCCGCCAGCTTCGGCAACGCTTCGGTGCAGACGCCGTCGCCGCCCATGAACTTGGCCTTGATGCCCAGTGCCTTGATCTGGCGCAGCATCGGGCCGCCAACGGAATCCATGCCGCCGAAGAAGATCAGGTCGGGATTCTTGGCCTTGATGGTGGTCAGGATCGCGTTGAAGTCGGTCGCGTTGGCGTTGGTGAATTCCTTGCCGACGATTTGCACCGACGGCGCGCCTTTCTTGGCGCCTTTGACGAACTCTTCCGCTACGCCCTGGCCGTAGGCGGTGCGGTCGTCGATGATGGCGATTTTCTTGGCGCCCAGCTTGCTCACGGCGTACTGGCCCAGCGTACCGCCCAGCTTGTTGTCATTGGCGACGACGCGGAAGGCGGTGTTGAAGTTCTGCTTGGTGTACTGCGGCGTGGTGGCCGATGGCGAGATCTGCGGGATGCCGGCGTCGAAGTAGATCTTCGAGGCGGGAACGGTGGTGCCGGAATTCAAGTGGCCGATCACGCCGTTGACTTTGGCGTCGACCAGTTTCTGCGCGACGGCCGTGCCCTGTTTCGGGTCGGCACCGTCATCTTCGAACACCAGGACAAATTTCACGGCCTTGCCGTTGATCTTGAAGCCTTTGGCGTTCAATTCCTCGACGGCCATCTTGGCGCCGTTTTCATTGTCCTTGCCCAGGTGCGCGGAGGCGCCCGAGATCGGTCCGACGTGGCCGATCTTGACCACTTCTTGCGCACCGGCACTTCCGGCGAACGCCAGGGCGATGGCAAGTGGAATGAACTTAGTCTTGAACAGCATATGCATTCTCCAGTGGGATTTAAAAACAGCTGCGTCTCATGAACGCGGACTTTTTGTACAAGGCCAGAAGGTACAACAAATTAATTGCCGCGCAAAGCGGGAAAGCGTGGTTTTTTGGAAATGCGCCGCAAATCATGGCGACTTCTTGGTGCGCAGGTGCGTCAGCTCCTGGGCGATGGCGCGCGCCACCACTTGTTCCAGCGTGTCCTGCAGGCCGCTGCGGATGTCGCTGGTCAGGCCCTGCAGCGCGTGGCTGAGCACGTCGGCCATGCTGTCCTTGATGCGCTGCTCGAGCACGAAGTCGATGCGCCCCTGTAGTTGCAGCAGCACTCTTTCGGCCAGGCGCTGTTCCAGCGCGGCCCACTGGGCCTGGTCCCAGCCGTCCAGGCCGGCTGTTTCGGGCAGGGCGGCCTCGGTGCTCGCCGCGCTGTCCGGCTGCTGCTGGGGCGGCTGTGGCGGGTTTGGCGCCGGGTTCTCCTGCAGCACTTCGGTCAGGACGGGAATGCTGGTGTCGAAAGGTGGCGTAGTCATGAATTACCCGCCACGAAGTGGGTCAGGGGATAGTCCTGCTGCTTGTAGGCGACATAGCGCTGGCGCCCGGCGGCGGCATCTTCTTCATCGGAGGAAATGACTTCGATCATGCGCGCGAACTGGCCCAGCCGGGCCGGCATGCGGCGCGACAGATTGACCAGCAGTTCGTAGTCGGGCAGCTCGGTGGCATCGCTGTCGGCCAGGATGATGGGCGTGCTGGCCGCCAGCGCGTCGCCCGCCGCCACATGGGGCAGGTAGTCGGTGGCGGAGAAGGTCCACATCAGCGCGTCGAGCGCGGCCAGCTGGGCCGCATCGTCCGTCATCAGCACGACCCGGTTGTTGGCGGCAAAGGCCTTGCGCACCAGACGGCAGGCATAGGCCAGCTTGTCGGGAACGTTGCTGTGAAAGTCGATACGGGTCATAGGCAAGAGGGCTGCGGTAAGTAGGGCGGATTAGAACTGGAAGTCCGGTGGCGCATTGAGCGGCGGCAAACGGCGGCGGCGCGCTTCCTCGTCGGCCGCGGCCTTGGCGGCGGCCTTGCCCTGCTCGTCGGCGGCAGGCTGGGCCGGCGGCGCGGCCGGGCTGGCTGGCGGGTATTGATAATTGGCAGGCAGCATCTTCTGTTGCGGATAACCGGCGTCGCTCAGCAGCACCTCCCAGGCACCCTGCTCAAAGCCGATCTGGCGTGTGCGGCCCACCAGCAGCAAAGGCAGCTGGCCTTTGCTGCCGGCCTTTTTCAGTGCCGCCTGGTCGTCGTTGCTGTTGACGGTTTTCTCGCGGAAGGGAATGCCGCGCGCCATCAGCATGGCGCGCGCCTGGTCGCAGCTCTCGCACTGGCCGGTGGTGTACAGCGTCACCGGACGGTTGCGTACCGCCTCGGCCAGCGTGAAGGGCAGGTCCACGCTGCCGCCGCCGGTGTCGAAGGATTTGACCTCGACCTTGGTCTTGGCCGGGGCGTTCTGCGGCGGCGCGTCGCCGTAATGCGTCACGCCCTTGTCGTCGACCCATTTATAG
>JABTBR010000097.1 GCA_013284265.1 Oxalobacteraceae bacterium
GGTCAGACCCCGGCTCTTTGCCTTGGGTTTTAAGCGGGCCGGCGGCACGCTAAGGCGCATTTCCCACGCTTGGCTGCAGCGCGACCGCACAGAGGCGCAACAGCCCATAAATTCTTGTCATTTTCACAGCATTTTCACCCTCTGCAAAAGCAACAGGCGAAAAAAAATCCTCGGATACCGAGGATTTCTTTATTTCGTTTGACTCAGCGTATTACAGTGGCTGAATGTTCGAAGCTTGCTTGCCCTTAGGACCAGCGGTCACTTCAAAAGAAACGCGTTGGTTCTCTTGCAGCGACTTGAAGCCTGCGGACTGAATCGCCGAGAAGTGAGCGAACAGATCTTCGCCGCCTTCGTCAGGGGTGATAAAGCCGAAACCCTTCGAATCATTAAACCATTTTACGATACCAGTTGCCATTACAATTCCTATTTCAGTTAAGTTGGGCTTGCGCCCGTGATATCGTTTGAAGCAAGAAAGACATGACAGACAAACTGCACTACTCTTGAATCTAAACGATCCCGCATTATACCGAATAAAACGAGAAAAACACGTTTCGGCGAAAATAAATGCAAAGGGCGGAAAGTGATGGTGGAAACACCACCTTTTTTGCCCCCGTTTCGCACGGCATACAGTCCACTATAGTCCACAAAAGCGAAGGCTGTTTGCGCTAGATCAAATGGACGGCGGCCCGGCGACGGCAGGCGGCTCGTAGGAAGCGGCGCCAGTGTCGATGCGCGCCCAGCGCAGCAAGGCGGTGATGTCGTCGGCGGCGGCAGGCCAGCCAGCCTCCCCCGCCAGGACCGAGCGCAACTGCTGTTCCAGACGCCGGCATTCCCGCCCCAGCACCGCAAAACCGAAGGTTCCGGCGCTGCCGGCGACACCATGCAGCAGGTCGTGCAGCAGATTGAGCTCCGTGTCAGCCGGTTTGTCACCGCCCTGGGCCAGGCAGGCCAGCAAGGCCGCCTCGATTCTATCGAGCGTCAAGGGCAGGCCGGCCGCGAACCGGTCGTTCAGCGCCTGCAGGCGCGCGCGGTACTCCGGATCGACCAGCGTGGCCATGACTTACTTGGTACCGAAGATACGGTCACCCGCATCGCCCAGGCCAGGCACGATGTAAGCGTGGTCGTTCAGGTGCGAATCGAGCGAGGCGCAATAGATCTTTACGCCCGGATGCGCATTCTGGAACACGGTGATCCCTTCAGGCGCCGCCACCAGCGCCAGGAAGATGATCTGCTCGTCGGTCACGCCGCGGTTCTTCAGCACATCGACCGCGTGCACGGCCGAGTTACCGGTCGCCACCATCGGGTCGCACAGGATGAAGGTGCGTTCGTTCAGATCAGGCAGTCGCACCAGATACTCCACCGGCTGGTGGGTCTCGGGATCGCGGAACACGCCTATGTGGCCGACGCGGGCCGATGGCACCAGGTTCAGCAGGCCATCGCTCATGCCGATGCCGGCGCGCAGGATGGGAACGATCGCCAGTTTCTTACCGGCGATCACGGGCGCTTCCAAGGTCATCAGCGGGGTTTCGATGGTGCGGGTGGTCAGCGGCAGGTCGCGCGTGATCTCATAGCCCATCAGCAGCGTGATTTCCTTGAGCAGTTCGCGGAAGGTCCGGGTGGACGTATCCTTTTCGCGCATATGGCTCAGTTTATGCTGGATCAGCGGGTGGTCGGTGATGAAGAGATTGGGGAAGCGCGGATCTTGTTTCATGGTCGGATGGGCTCACTTTTGTCTGGTCGGCTGCCGCGCACCGGGATACGGGCGGCGCCTGCAATGGGAATCACTGGCGGTCAGCCTTGCGATGATATAAGTGGCATTATCCCAGCCATCGGTGCGCCGTGGCGCGCTTTTGCAAAATAATTTGCCACAGAGTAGCGATGCTTTAGCGTAGGAACAGCGCTGCCGCTTCGCTGGCCAACTGGTCCAGATCGGCGCCCTGGCCATCCTTGTACCACAGCACGCTGTAGTTGATCGCCCCCATTAGCAGCAGCCGTGCCACCGTGCCGTCGCTGGCGATCAGGCCGGCGCGATGCAGTTCGGTGACCACGTCCTGCCATAACTGGTCGTAGCGGTCGCGCAGGATTTTTACGCGCTCCTGCAACTCCGGGGTCAGGCAGCGCCAGTCATATAGCAGCACCGGGATAAAGTCGTGGCCGGCGCCGAGCACCGTTTCCAGGTGGGCCCGCACCAGTGCCTCGAATTTGGCGCGCGGAGGCAGATCACTGGCGACGATGGCTTCGGCCGCGGGCAGGCCGGCCGTCAGGCCTTCCTCCATGACCGCCGCGAGGATTTCCTGTTTACTTTTGAAGTGGTAGAAGGGACTGCCCGAACGCATGCCCACCGCGTCGGCGATGTCGCGGATGGTGGTGCCGTCGAAGCCGCGCTCGCGGAACAGGCGCGCGGAGACCCGCACCAGATCGGCGCGGCGGTTGTTGTCGATCGCGCCGGGAGGCGCGCTTGGAGCTGCTTTACTCATAACTGTCCATCTGATAGGTTGTTACGCATGCAGAAACCCACGGTGTAACCCTGGGGTCAGACCCAGGGTCCGGGGAGGGGCTGCGCCCCGCCCGTCCCGGCGGGACGGCCCCCGGCTCTTTGCCGTGGGTTTTCGGCGGCTGCCGACGGCTCACTTGCTTTCAGTTCCCTTACTTTCTGACGATACCCTACTCCACCAGCGCGCGCGCCAGGATCGCTTCACAGTCCACACCGGCCGGCAGGCAACCGAAGGCGCCGCCCGGATCACCGGCCAGCCGCGACGCCACGAAGGCATCGGACACGCAAGCCGGCGCATGGCGCAGCAACAGCCCCGCCTGCACCGCCAGCACAACCCGCTCGGCCAGGCGGCGCGCGCCGTATTCGTCCGACTGCGCCTGCCCGAGGTCTCCCAGCAGCGACTGGGTGTATACCACATACTCGGGACATTTGCGGCCCGCCAGCGCCAGTTCGGCCGCCAGCGCCTCGCGCGCCGCAGGCGTTTTCCCGAAGGCGCGCAGCAGGTCCAGACACATCACATTGCCCGACCCTTCCCAGATCGAATTGACCGGAAACTCGCGATACAGCCGCGCCAGCGGGCCGTCTTCCACATAGCCGCTGCCGCCAATGACTTCCATCGCTTCCGCGCCAAAGGTGGGACCTCGCTTGCAAATCCAGTACTTGCCGGCCGGCGTCAGGATGCGCGCCAGCAGCGCCTGCGCCGGATCGGCGCTGTCGTCGAAGCAGCGCGCCAGCCGCATCGCGAAGGCGGTGGCCGCCTCCGATTCCAGCGCCAGGTCGGCCAGCACGTTCTGCATCAGCGGCTGCTCGCTCAGCTTGCGGCCAAAGGCGGCGCGCCGGCGCGCGTGGTGCAGCGCATGCGTCAGCGCGGCGCGCATGATACCAGCGGTGCCGACCACGCAATCGAGCCGGGTATGGCTGCCCATTTCCAGGATCGTCGGAATGCCGCGTCCCAGCTTGCCCAGCAGCCAGCCATAGGCCCCGGTGAACTCCACCTCCGACGAGGCGTTGGAGCGGTTGCCCAGCTTATCTTTCAGACGCTGTACGCGGATCTGGTTGCGGCTGCCATCCGGCAGGAAGCGCGGCACCAGGAAGCAGGTCAGGCCGGCGCTGCCTTCCGGCTCGGTCTGGGCCAGCACCAGGTGGGCATCGCTTTGCGGCGCGGAGAAGAACCATTTGTGGCCGACGATACGGAAACAGTCCTCGCCCTCGGCGCCGAACAGCGCCCTGCCCTCGGCCTGCGTCAGCGCCGTGGCCATGGTGGTGTTGGCGCGCACGTCGGAGCCGCCCTGCTTTTCCGTCATGCCCATGCCCAGCAAGGCGCCGCGCTTCTGTTCGATCGGCAGCGAACGCGGATCGTATTCGCGCGACAGGATCTTGGGCAGCCAGCGCGCGGCCAGCGTGGGCGACTGGCGCAGCGCGGGCACGGACGCATAGGTCATCGTCACCGGACATTGCGAACCGTTTTCCACCTGGCCGAACAGGATGTAGCGCGCCGCGCGCGCCACCTGTGCGCCGGGCGTGCCGGCATCCCAGGGCGAGGCATGGGTGCCGTGGCTGATCAGCAGCGCCATCAGCTCGTGCCAGGCGGGGTGGAATTCCACTTCGTCGATGCGGGAGCCGGTGCGGTCGAAATTGTGCAGCTTGGGCGAATGCAGATTGGCCAGGCGGCCCAGTTCCAGCGTCGCGGCGCGGCCCAGCAGTTCGCCCAGCGCGTGCAGGGAGTCGGCGTCCGCGCCGGCGCCTTCGCGGTCCAGCGCTTCGCGCAGCGGCAGGTCGCAGGCGAACAGGTTGATGTTTTCAAACGGCGCTACGGTGTTGTGTACTTCGTGGGTATCGAAGGGGTTCATATATATGTTCCTGTCTCCATGCCGGGCTGCGCCTCGGCTAATATTTTTGAAATCTAAGGCAGTGAGCCGGAGTCTTATCCTGGCTACAGCGTGCCACGACGCGCTTAGAACCCACGGCAAAGAGCCGGGGGCCTGTCCCGCAGGGACAGGCGGGGCGCAGCCCCTGCCCGGACCCCGGGTCAGACCCCAGGGTTCAGCCGTGGGTTATAAAATGCGCCGGCGGCCCGCCAGCCGGGTATCTTTTTTAAACTTCGCCTATGATGCGCTACGCGTATTTCCGCCGCGTGACTGCAATCCCATCTGGCGCGCAATGATGCCCAGCATGATCTCATCGGCGCCGCCGGCGATCGAAGCGAGCCGGCCGTCACGGAACAAGCGCGCCACCCGGTTCTCCCAGCTGTAGCCCATGCCGCCCCAGAACTGCAGGCAGGCGTCGGGCACCACGCGCAGCAGCCGGCCCGCTTTTAGCTTGGCCATCGACGCCAGCTCCGTCACGTCGCCGCCGGCCACATACTGGGCGCCGGCGCGGTAGGTCAGCGCGCGCAGGCTTTCCACTTCGGTTTTCAGCTCCGCCAGCTTGAACTGCACATGCTGCTTGTCGAGCAGCTGGCCGCCGAACAGGCTGCGCTCGCGCGCCCACTCCACCGTCACGTCGATGCAATTGACCAGCGTCTGGATCGCATTCGCGGCAGCCCACAGGCGCTCTTCCTGAAACTGCTGCATCTGATAGCTAAAGCCCATTCCTTCCTCACCGATGGCGTAATGGATAGGCACGCGCACCTCGTCGAAATGAAACAGGCCGGTGTCGGAACTGTTCATGCCGATCTTGCGGATCTTCTTGCCGGCGCTGACGCCGGGCGTATCCATCGGCACCATGATCAGGGTCTTGTTGCGGTGCGGCCCGGCGTCCGAGGTGTTGGCCAGCACGCACATCCAGTCGGCCTGCAGGCTGTTGGTGATCCACATTTTATGGCCGTTGATGATGTAGTCGCCTCCATCCTTGCGCGCGCTGGTGCGGATCGCGGCCACGTCGGAGCCGGCCTGCGACTCCGACACGCCGACGCAGCCCACCATCTCGCCGCTGATCGCCGGCGCCAGAAACTGGCGCCGCAGCGCGTCGGACCCGAAGCGCGCCAGCGCGGGCGTACACATATCGGTATGCACGCCAATCGCCATGGGAATGCCGCCGCAGTCGATATGGCCCAGGGTTTCGGCCATCGCCATCGAATACGAGTAATCGAGCCCCAGTCCGCCATATTCGGGCGGCTTGGTCAGGCCCAGGAGACCAAGCTGGCCCAGTTTGCGGAACACTTCGTGGGCGGGGAAACTGCCCGCCTCCTCCCATTCGTCCACATGCGGGTTGATTTCGCTGTCGATAAACCGTTTCAGGGTGCGCTGCAGTTCCTGATGCTCGTGACTGTCAAACATGGCGTCTCCCATTCTGTAACTGCGTTTTGACAGAAGACTAACGCAAACCCAAGCACGAAGCAAGCAGTTGCTTTGTTGATCAACTGACATTATGATTGTGCGATCAGGGCGGCGATAATCTCGCCCAAGCCACCAATCCGGAGACGACATGAGCGAAGCATATATATACGAAGCGATCCGCACACCGCGCGGCAAAGGCAAGCACGATGGCAGCCTGCATAGCGTGAAGCCGATTTCCCTGCTCGCGGGCCTGATGCGCGAACTGCAAGGCCGCCATCAGATCGACACCGGCCTGATCGACGACGTGGTGCTGGGCTGCGTCACCCCGGTGGGCGACCAGGGCGCCGACATCGCCAAGACCGCCGCGCTGGTCGCGGGCTGGGACTGGAAGGTGGCGGGCGTGCAGCTGAACCGCTTCTGCGCGTCCGGCCTGGAAGCGGTCAACCTGGCCGCGCAAAAAGTGCGCTCCGGCTGGGAAGATCTGGTGGTCGCGGGCGGGGTCGAATCGATGTCGCGCGTGCCCATGGGCTCGGACGGCGGCGCGTGGTCGCTCGATCCGGCCACCAGTCTGGCCATCGACTTTCTGCCGCAGGGCATAGGCGCCGACCTGATCGCCACGCTGGACGGCTACAGCCGCGCCGACACCGACGCCTTCGCCCTGCGCTCGCAGCAAAAGGCCGCCGCCGCGCGCGCGGCCGGCTATTTCACCGGCGTGGTGCCGGTGCGCGACCAGAACGGCGTGATCATCCTGGCCGAGGACGAATTCATCAAGCCGAACACCACGCTGGCCACGCTGGCCGGCCTGAAACCGGCCTTTGAAGGCGCCGGCAAGATGGGCTTCGACAGCCTGGCCCTGCGCAAATATCCGCAACTGGCCCAGGTCCAGCACGTGCACACGGCCGGCAGCTCGTCCGGCATCGTGGACGGCGCGGCGCTCGCGCTGATCGGCAGCGCCGCCGCCGGCGAGCGCATGGGCCTGCGCCCGCGCGCCCGCATCCTGGCCACCGCCGTCACCGGCACCGATCCCACCATCATGCTGACCGGCCCCGCCCCCGCCACCCGCAAGGCGCTGCTCAAGGCCGGCCTGACGATAGACGATATCGACCTGTTCGAAGTCAATGAAGCCTTCGCCGCCGTGGTGATGCGCTTCATGCGCGAACTGAACGTGCCCGAAGAAAAAGTCAACGTCAACGGCGGGGCCATCGCGCTGGGCCATCCGCTGGGCGCGACCGGCTGCATGCTGCTCGGTTCCCTGCTCGACGAGCTGGAACGGCGCGAGCTGCGGCGCGGCCTGGTCACGCTGTGCGTGGGCGGCGGCATGGGCATCGCCACCATCATCGAGCGCGTCTAAGCGCGGCACCGGAGCATCTATATGATTACTTATCACCTGAACCGCAACACCGTCTCGCTGATGTTTGCCACCGGCGCCGTCAACCCTTTCAGCCGTGCCTTCCAGCAGGTGCTGGGCGAGACCCTGAGCCGCCTCGAAGCCGACAGCGCGCAGCTCAATGGCATCGTCATTGGCTTCGACGCCGATTCCGACTGGTGCGAACACGAGATTACCCACCTGCTGGAACTGACCCAGGCGCAAGCCGGCGCAAGCCTGCACATGCTGGCATCGTATAACGCGCTGCTGCGCCGCCTGGAGCGGCTGGGCAAGCCGGTGATCGGCGCGCTGACCGGCAAACTCTGTGGCCACGCACTCGGCCTGGCGCTGGCCTGCCATCAGCGCGTCAGCCTGGCCGACGCCACTTTCAGCCTGCCGCAAGTGAAGCTGGGACTGACGCCGGTGGGCGGCGTCAGTGCGCGGCTGGTGCGCCTGACCGGGCTGCAAACGGCATTACAACTGCTGACCGAAGGCCGCACTATCGACGCCGCCCAGGCGCATGAAGCGGGCCTGCTGCTCAGCGTGGCCGCCAGCGCAGTCGAACTGGCCGAGCAGGTACGCGAGGCCATCGAGGCCAATCCGGCACCGCTGCAACCATGGGACAGCAAGGGCTTCCGCCTGCCCGGCGGCGCGCTCAGCTCCCCCGCGCTGCAAACGCTGCTGCAGCTGGCCCCGGCCATGCTGCGCCAGAAGACCGGCGGCCACTATCCCGCGCCGGAAGCGATACTGTGCGCGCTGGCCGAGGGCCTGCAGCTCGACCTGGACAATGCGCTGCTGGTGGAGAGCCGCTACTTCTGCGCGATGGCCACCGGCGCCGTGGCAAAAAATCTGATGCGCCTGAACCAGCTCAGAGGCGGCGCATCCGCGCCCCCTTCGGCGGCCGCGCTGCGCTTTGCCGCCCTGCTCAACGAGGCCCGCACGGAGGAAGTGGCCGCGCTGCGCGCCGAGGGCGTACCCGCCGCGCTGCTAGGCAATGCTGCCCTGGCGGCCGGCCTGGCGCCGCTCCCGCCGGACGGCAGCGCGTCCGCCGGCGCCGGCGCCACTGGCCCGGCAGGCGCGGCGGCCAGCCCGGCGCCGCTGACGGCGCAGGCCAGCGCCCTGCCCTTCGACACCGTGCGCGACCGCCTGCTGTTCGCGCCCGCCGTCGCCGCCCTGCGCGCGCTGGTGCAAGACCCGCTGTCCGCCGGCCAGGCCGACCTGGCTTCGGTTGAACATGGCGGCTTCCCGGACCATACTGGAGGGGTACTGCGCTTCATCCACCAGAACGGCGCTTTCGCCAAACGGGCCAATGCCCTCGGCGAGCGCTTCGCACTACCGTCTGGCTGGGAGAAACTTATTGAATAAATAAGGGCAAAGTGGCGGCGGCGCCACCGGCTTTTCCCTATGACAGCCCGGTTTGCGTTGTTGCGCAGCAGAAATTTCGCAAACATGCATGAATGTTGTCCTTTTTCATGTAATTGCCGCGCTTTCAGTGATACATTTCGTTCTGGTTTTGCAAGTTTGGCGGGCGTCGCGGCGTGTTCGCGCCCCTGCCGGCAGCCGTTATAGATTTTGTGACATGCAAAAATAGAAAGATTTAGTCTTCACGATGCTTTCCAGTTCAACCGCCATGCCTGCGCCCGAATTGCGCGACGAATTCGACAACCTGATGGAAGAGGCGGGAGACGCCGTCTTCCGTGTCGATCTACAGGGACAGATCCTGTTCGCCAGCGCCCGTGCCAGCACCCTGCTTGCCAGCAAAAATGCGCTGGCCGGACAGGCTTTGGCCGACCATCTGCCCGAGGAAGACCAGCCAGCCCTGCGCGCCGTACTGGCCGATGTGGCCGCGACGCGCTTGCCGGGCCGGGTGGAACTGCGCCTGAAGACGCCCGAGCAGCTGCTCTGGTTTGAGCTGCGCGTCTCCGGTTTTACCAACCGCGCCGACCAGTTCGAACTGCTGGTGGTGGGCCGCGACATGTCGGTCCAGCACGCGACCGAAGAACGCCTGCGCCACATGGCCACCCACGACGCGCTGACCGAACTGCCCAACCGCCTGCTGCTGTCGGACCGTATCCGCATGGTGATCGCCAGCGCGCGCCGCTCCGGCCAGGGCTTCTCGGTGGCCACCGTGGGCCTGGACGGTTTCAAGAAGGTCAACGATGGCCTGGGCCACCCGATCGGCGACGCGGTGCTGCGCATGGCCGCCGAACGTTTGCGCAAGACCCTGCGCGACAGCGACACCCTGGCCCGCGTCGGCGGCGATGAATTCGTCGCCGTCCTGCCCGGCACCTACACCGAAGCCCAGATCAAGCTGGTCACCGGCCGCCTGATCGCCACGCTGCAGTCGCCGTTCGAGATCGACAGCCACACCATCTATATGGGCGCCTCGGTTGGCGTGGCGCTCTACCCCGAGCACGCCGAGGACGAGGTGCGGCTGGTGGCGCTGGCCGATGCCGCCATGTCGCGCGCCAAGGAAACCGGCAAGGCGCGCTGCGTGGTCTACAGCCAGAGCCAGAGCGGCCCGCCGGAACACGATATCTCGCTCGAAGCGGCCATGTTCCAGGCCGTGCGCGAAGGCGAATTCCTGCTGTATTACCAGCCCATCGTCGACGCGCACACGCGCGAAATCCAGGGCTTCGAAGCGCTGATGCGCTGGAAGCACCCGACGCTGGGCATGGTGCCGCCAGCCCGTTTCATCCCCATCGCCGAGACCAATGGCCTGATCAATCTGCTGGGCGCCTGGTCGCTCAAAGCGGCCTGCGTGCAGCTCAAACAGTTCCAGGAAGTGGCCAAGCGCAATCTGTACATCTCGGTCAATATCAGCCCGCGCCAGTTCCGCAACGATAAATTCCTCGACGTGCTGGACGACGCGATCGCCTTCTCCGGCCTGCTCGGCGAGCAGCTGGTGCTGGAAATTACCGAAGGCACGCTGATGATCGACCCGGTGCATGCCGAGTCCATCCTGTCCAAGATGGCCGAGCGAAAGGCCCGCATCGCCATCGACGATTTCGGCACCGGCTATTCCTCGCTGGCCTACCTGAAGCGCTTCCCCATTTCCGTGCTCAAGATCGACCGCACCTTCGTGCGCGACTTGCCCGGTTCGCAGAAGGACGGCGCCATCTGCAACGCGGTGCTCGACCTGGCCAAGCACCTGGGCCTGTCGGTGGTGGCCGAGGGGGTGGAGACGGAGGCACAGCTGCAGTATATGGAGCAGCGCAGCTGCCAGTACATCCAGGGCTACCTGACCGGCAAACCGATGCCGGCCCATGTGGCGATGGCCGCGCTCAAGGAGCGCACCTACGCCAAGGTGGTGACCAACGATCTGCGCCAGGTGCATCCATGAGCGCCGCCGTCAAGGCCGCCACCCCGCTCGGCAGCAAGACGCTGAGCCAGTTGTGGGACTGTACCCGCAAGCAGGGCGACATGCCCGGCTTCGCCAAGGCCATCAGCGCCATCCTGGGCGCCATGCGCGGCGAGGATGACCAGCAGTTCAACCTGTCGCAGACGGTGCTGTCGGACCCGGTGCTGACGCAAAAGGTGCTGCGGCTGGCCAACAGCGGCATGTACTCGGCCTTCGGCCAGCACGTCAACACGGTCAGCAAGGCCGTGCTGGTGCTGGGCACCGAGGCGATCGGGCACCTTGCGCTGGGCCTGAAACTGATCGAGGAACTGTCGGTCGCCTCCAGCGACGCCGGCGTGGCCCACGTCGAAATGGAAAAAGCCGTGCTGGCCGGGATCGTGGCCCAGCAGGTGGCCAGCAGCGCCGAAAGCCGCCACGCGGAAGAAGCCGTGGTCTGCTCGATGCTGCATTCGCTGGGCCGCATGATGCTGACCTATTACATGCCGGAGCGCTGGCAGCAGTTGCAGCAGATGGCCGAAGCCAGTTCGCTCGATGAGGCGGCGGCGGCCTTGCTGGGCCTGACGCTGGAAGACATCGGCTGCGCCGCCGCCACGCAATGGGGCTTGCCGGCCAATCTGATCAACGGCAT
This sequence comes from Oxalobacteraceae bacterium, assembly GCA_013284265.1. Lineage (GTDB taxonomy): Bacteria > Pseudomonadota > Gammaproteobacteria > Burkholderiales > Burkholderiaceae_D > Rugamonas. The sequence continues at coordinate 11,128 of JABTBR010000097.1, forward strand.
GCGCCGCGTCGATCCGCCCGAGGCGGGCGCCGAAGTGAGCAGCGCCGACTGGATCGCCGGCCTGTCGACCATGTCGGCCCTGTGCGCCGACTCGCTGTGGCACGACGACGAAGACGGCGCCGCCGCCGTCGCCGCGCTGGCCGAACGCTATTCCGGCATGCTCGGCGTGGAAACGGCCAACCTGATGGCGGCCTTCGACCAGGCCAAGGTGGTCGCCGCCGCCGACCTGTCGATCGCGCCGCTGTCGAAACCGGCCGAACGGCGCGCCAAGGCACTGGCCAAGACGCGCATGCGCGCGGCCGGCAACAAGATTTTGCTCAGCGGCCTGTCCGATATGCGCGATGTGCTCGATAGCGCCAGTCCCGGCCAGATGGTATCGATCGCGCTCGAAACCCTGTTCCAGGGCCTGGACTTCTCGCGCGCGCTGGCCTTTGTGCGCAGCCGCAAGGAGAACCGCTACTCCGCCAAGGTCGGCTTCGGCGATGGCATCAAGGAGCTGCTGGTTAATATGTCGTTTGACGACGCCTATGAACCGAATGTGTTCCACGCCGCCCTCAATAGCGACCGCGTGATCTTCATCGAGAACGCGCGCGATCCCAAGTTCGCCGCCAAGCTGCCGCAATGGTGGAAAGGCAGCCTCTCGGACGCGCGCAGCTTCGTCATCCTGCCGCTGTCGGCCAATGGCCAGCCGGCCGGCTTTTTGTACGGAGACTGGGACGACACCTTCCCGCCGATTCAATTGAGCCAGACCGAGTTCGGCTTGCTCAACGACCTGCGCGGGCTGGTGGTGCGCGCAGTCGAACGGCGCCACAAGCTCGAAGCGGTTGGCACCCGCTCTTGAGCTTGAAAGCAAGCGCGCCGTTACGCATTTAGAACCCATGGCAAAGAGCCGGGGGGGG
>JABTBR010000098.1 GCA_013284265.1 Oxalobacteraceae bacterium
GCTGGGCTTTCAACCCCTGACAAAGCGTTTTGTTTGTCAGCTGCGAAGAAGGAAGAGTATGCAGCGTTTCGGCCATTTCGTCAACCCCCTGCTTTTCTCGCTTCACTCTGCGCCGCGCTGTTTTGCGTGCTCCGTTCTGCAAGGGGGCGAACTATAGCAAAGCCTCCAGGCTACTGGCAAGGCTTATTCAGGGTAAATACACCGGGCAGCGTAAAATAGCGGTTTCCCCGATTTAAAAGCGCGTCATGACCATCCTGCTCACCACTCTCAACGCCCGTTACACCCATGCCTCGCTGGGCTTGCGCTATCTATTAGCGAATATGGGCGAGCTGCAGGAGCAGACGCGCCTGCAGGAATTCGTTATCGGTGCGAAGACCACTGAAATCGTCGAACGCATCCTGGCGCATGCGCCGCGCATCGTCGGCTTCGGTGTATATATATGGAACGTCGAAGAAACCACCAAGGTCGTGGCCATGCTGAAGCGCGTGGCGCCGCAGGTGACTGTGGTGCTGGGCGGACCGGAAGTATCGTATGAGCCTGGCGAACAGGAGATCGTGAAGCTGGCCGACTATCTGATTACCGGCTGGGGCGACGTCACCTTCCCCAAGCTGTGCGGCGAAATCCTCAATGGTCCGAAGCCGCTGATGAAGATCCATGCGGGCGGGCAGGCGCCGCTGGCCGAACTCACGCTGCCCTACTCGCTCTACACCGATGACGACATCAAAAACCGCACCTTATATGTAGAAGCTTCGCGCGGCTGTCCGTTCAAGTGCGAATTCTGCCTGTCCGCGCTGGACAAGACGGCCTGGCCCTTCGCGCTGGAGAACTTCCTGGCGGAGATGGAGTCGCTGCACGCACGCGGTGCGCGCCTGTTCAAGTTTGTCGACCGCACCTTCAATCTGAACATCAAGACCAGCCTGAAGATCATGCAGTTCTTCCTCGATAAGCTGGAAGCCAACCCGGACGACCCGGTCTACGCCCACTTCGAACTGGTGCCCGACCATCTGCCGGATGCACTGAAAGAAGGCATCAGCAAGTTCCCGCCCGGCGCGCTGCAATTCGAAATCGGCATCCAGAGCTTCAATCCGGAAGTGCAGGCACTGGTCAGCCGCAAACAGGACAATCAGAAGGCGGCCGACAATATCCGCTGGCTCACCACCCAGTCGCACGCCCATATGCACGTGGACCTGATCGCAGGCCTGCCCGGCGAGACCGTGGAAAGCTTCGCGCGCGGCTTCAACCAGTTGTGGGCCCTGCAGCCGCACGAGATCCAGTTCGGCATCCTGAAGCGCCTGCGCGGCACGCCGATCATCCGCCACACCGAAGAATTCGGCCTGGTGTTCGAACCCTATGCGCCCTATACCATCCTGGCGAACAAGCATATCGACTTCCCCACCATGCAGCGGCTGGTGCGTTTTGCTCGCTACTGGGATCTGGTGGCCAACTCCGGCCGCTTCGGCAATACCGTGCCGGTACTGCTGGGCGAGACGCCGTTCGAGAACTTCATGGCCTTCGCCGACTGGCTGTATACGAACACGGACGCCACCCACCGCATCGCGCTGGACCGTCTCGCGGCCATGGTATCGCGCTGGCTGCAGACCCGCGGCATGAGCAAATCGGCGGCCGACCAGCTGCTGGCCAGCGACTATGCGGGCCGCAACGAGTCCGGCTCCAAGGTCAAGCCGGCCTCGGTTCCCGCGCCGGCCGCACGCGCCGAAACGGCGGCGCCGCAACGTCAGGCCCGCCATCTGGCCGCCTGAAGCTCCGCTTCGCTGCCGCCAAGCCGGCCCTCGTCGAGCCGGATGAACACCTGAAGGCCCGGCCGCGCCGCAGATCAGCGGTGGCGGCCCGGGCCAATCTCCCTTAAACTGGCGGCATGCCTACAGCCCAAGAGCCCTCCCTTACAGTCAGCCCTGGCACAGCCCAGGGGGCATCGGTCAGCGCCGCCGGCACCTGGCAGGTGCATGCGCTGGCGCAGGGCAGCGCCATGCAGACCATCACCGGCCTGCTCAAACCCTTCAAAGACAAGCGCGACGTGGCCTGGGATCTGACGGCCATCGACAGCATGGACCACATCGGCGCCCAGGTATTCTGGAACGCCTGGGGCAAGGCGCGCCCCGCCACGCTGCGGCTGGCGCCCGCACAGGAAGAATTCTTCAAGCGGCTGGAAGCGGCCGGCAATCTGGAACTGCAGCGTCCGCGCAAGCAGCGCCTGACCTCGGTGATGCTGCTCGGCTTCGCGATGCTGTCCTTTGTGGAGCATCTGCGCGGCGTGACCGTACTGGTCGGCCAGGTGGTGCAGGATCTGTGGCGCTTCGCGCGCCATCCGCTGCGCGGGCCGTGGCGCGAAATCTCCGCCAATGTCTACCATGCCGGTTTCCAGGCGCTCGGTATCACCGCGCTGGTGGGCTTCCTGATCGGGGTGGTGCTGTCCTATCTGTCGGCCCAGCAGTTGCGCGCCTTCGGCGGCGATATGTACCTGGTCAATCTGCTGGGCATGAGCGTGATCCGCGAGCTGGGGCCGCTGCTGGCGGCGATCCTGGTGGCCGGGCGCTCCGGTTCCTCGATCACCGCGCAGCTGGGGGTGATGCGGGTGACCGAAGAACTCGATGCGATGCTGGTGATGGGTATTTCGCACGGCTTCCGGCTGATCATGCCCAAGGTGCTCGCGCTGGCCATCTCGATGCCGCTGCTGGTGATCTGGACCGACACGATGGCCCTGATCGGCGGCATGGTCTCGGCCAAGATCGAACTCAATCTGTCGCCGCTGTACTTCATCCAGAAGCTGCCGGCCGCCGTCCCGCTGGCCAATTACCAGATCGGCCTGGGCAAGGGTGCCGTGTTCGGCATGCTGATCGCGCTGGTGTCCTGCCACTTCGGCCTGCGCATCAAACCGAATACCGAGAGCCTGGGCCACGGCACCACCACCTCGGTGGTCACCGCCATCACCGTGGTGATCCTGGCCGATGCCCTGTTCGCCATCGTCTTTAGCGGCGTGGGGTTCCGATGAGCGAACTCCTGAACACGCTGAGCGGAGCAAACGGCGGCGGCCCGCGTGGCGACAGCGGCGACCGTAACAGTAGCGGCGGCCTGACGCTGGACGGCAGTGTGCCGGTGGTGGAGATCGAAGGCCTGTGGACCAAATTCGGCCGCACCGTGGTGCACCAGGACCTGAGCCTGTCGATCAGGCAGGGCGAGATCATGTCCATCGTCGGCGGCTCCGGCACCGGCAAGACCGTGCTGCTGCGCCAGATGCTGGGACTGGAACGGCCGGCGCGCGGCAGCGTGCGCATCTTCGGCGAGGATATCAGCGCCGTGGACGCGGAGCAGCTGCAAGGCCTGCGCAACCACTGGGGCATGCTGTTCCAGCAGGGCGCGCTGTATTCAGCGCTGAACGTGTTCGACAACATCGCCCAGCCGATGCGCGAGCTGCACACCCTGCCCGAGGACCTGATCCTCGACGCGGTGCTGCTGAAAATGAATATGGTGGGACTCGGCCCCGAGCACGCCGGCAAGATGCCGTCCGACCTGTCCGGCGGCATGGTCAAGCGGGTGGCACTGGCGCGCGCGCTGGCGCTCGAACCGCAGTTGCTGTTCCTCGATGAGCCGACCGCCGGCCTCGACCCCGACCTGTCCGAGAGCTTCGTCGCGCTGATCAAATCGCTGCACCGCGAGCTGGGACTGACGGTGGTGATGGTCACCCACGACCTCGACACCCTGTTCGCGCTGTCGACCCGGATCGCCGTGCTGGCCGAAAAACACGTGATCGCCGTCGGCCCGCTGCGCGAGCTGCTCGACATTCAGCACCCCTTTATCCAGGAATTCTTCCACGGTGAGCGCGGCAAGCGCGCGCTGGAAGCGCTCGATCCCCCCCAAGACACAGCCGCACCGGAGCACTGATGGAAAACAGATCGCATGCACTCATGACCGGCTTCTTCACGATCACCCTGTTGATCGCGGCGGTGCTGTTCGGCCTCTGGTTCAACCGCGACCGGGTCGAACGCAATCCCTATCAGCTGGCCACCGAAGAACCCGTGCTGGGCCTGAACCGCCAGGCGGTGGTGCGCTACCGCGGCCTGGAAGTGGGCAAGGTGTCGAATATCGACTTCGATCCCAAGGTCACCGGCCAGATCCTGATCGACCTGAGCGTCGACACCGACGCCCCCATCACCAAGACCACCTTCGCCACGCTGGCTTACCAGGGCGTGACGGGGATCGCCTTCATCCAGCTCGACGACGACGAATCCGGCTCGCCGCCGCTGGCCACGCGCGCCGACCAGCCCAGCCGCATCCCGCTGCGTCCCGGCCTGCTGGACCAGCTGGAAAAGCGCGGCAAGAAGATCCTGGCCAACACCGAGGAAGTCACCGCGCGCCTGAGCACCCTGCTCAGCCCCGACAACCAGAAGACCATGCTGGCCGCCTTCGCCGACGTCAGCGACACGGCCAAGGCCTACAAGGCGCTGCCGGAAAAACTGGAACCAGTGATCGCGCGCCTGCCCGCGCTGAGCGACCAGCTGCAGTCGACCCTCAAGTCCGTGTCCGTGCTGGCGGCCGACGCCAAGCAGATGACCAGCGCGATCCAGGCGCCGGGCGGCACGCTGGACCGCATCAGCGGCACGGTGGAGCGGGCCGGGCGTTCGCTCGAAGCGGTCAGCAGCGGCGTACAGCTGGAGACGCTGCCGCATGTGGTGGCGCTGAGCGATGAAACCCGCTCCTCGATGCGCGCGCTGAAAAAGACCGTCAACAAACTGGGCGACAGCCCGCAGAGCATCCTGTTCGGGGCACCGGACGTTCCGCCCGGTCCGGGCGAAGCCGGCTTCGCCGCACCGAGCAAATAAGGAATTCCATGATCACTCTCCTGACCCGTACCCTGGCCGCCTGCGCCGTCATGCTGCTGGGCGCCTGCGCCAGCAAAGGCCCCACGCCCGCCCATTTCGACTTCGGCCCGATGCCGGCCAGCGCGCACACCACCCCGGCGCCGGCCCATCCGCTGGCCGCCATCGTGGTGGCCGACGTCAGCGGCCCGGCCGCGCTCGACAGCGAGCGCATGCAATACCGTCTGCTGTACGCCGACGCCCGCCAGGCCCGCCCCTATGCCTACAATCACTGGAGCGGCACCCCGCTGCAGCTGCTGACCCAGCGCCTCAAGGGCCGCTTCGCCCAGGCCGGCGTGAAAGTGCTGGCCGTGACCGACGCCGCCGCCAGCCTGCCGCTGCTGCGCATCGAGGCCGAGGACTTCAGCCAGGAATTCGACAGCGCCAGCAGCAGCCATGGCCGCATCAGCGTGCGCGCCTCGCTGTTCCGCGGCCACCTCCTGCTCGACCAGAGGAGCTTTAGCCGCAGCCGGCCGGCCCCGAGCGCCGACGCCGCCGGCGGCGCCCAGGCCCTGGCCGAGGCCAGCGATGCGCTCAGCGCCGACCTGCTGGCCTGGCTGGCCAGCCTGCCCCTCGCGCAAGAATGACGGAAACGGTCGCCACCGTCCCGAAAGCCTCGCCGGTCTCGCGCGCGGCGCTGCTGGCCTATCTGCTGCTGATCGTCTACGCCAGCTGGTATCCCTTTTCGGGCTGGCACAACCAGGGCCTGTCGCCGCTGATCTTCCTCGAACATGTCAGCATGCCGCGCTACTGGACCAAGTTCGACGCCATCATCAATGTGGTCGGCTATGTGCCCTTCGGCGTACTGATCGTCTACTCGCTGTACCCGCGCGTGAAGGGGCTGGGCGGCTTCCTGCTCGCCTGCGTGCTGGGCGTGCTGACCTCGGGCCTGATGGAGGCGGTGCAGACCTATCTGCCCAGCCGGGTCTCGTCGAACCTGGATTTCTTCACCAATGCGGCCGGCAGCTGCATCGGCGCGGCGCTCGGCGCGCTGACGGTGCACAAGCTGCTCGACCAGAGCCATTTGTACCGCCTGCGCCAGCGCTGGTTCGCCCAGCATGCCAGCCAGGGGCTGGTGCTGCTGGCGCTCTGGCCCTTCGCCCAGATCTATCCGCAAAGCTTTTTGTTCGGCCACGGCCAGCTGCTGCCCATCCTGTCGGACTGGCTGTCGCTGCTGCTCGATAGCGAGATCGACCTGGCCAGCTATGTGCGGCCCGATGCGGTGCTGACGGTGGAGCAGTACTGGCTGTCCGAAACCATCATCACCGCCTGCGGCATGGTCGGCGCGGCCCTGACCCTGCTGTGCCTGATGCGCCGTCCGGCCCCGCGCGCCACGCTGGTGCTCGCCCTCATCGGCGCGGCGGTCGCGGTCAAGGCGCTGGCCTCGGCGCTGCTGTTCTCGCCCGAAAACGCCTTCGTCTGGGTCACCCCCGGCGCCCAGGGCGGCTTCGTGATCGGCGCCATCATGCTGGCCGGACTGGCCTTCGCGCCCCATGTGGCGCAGCGCCGGCTGGCCGCGCTGACCCTGATCCTGAGTTTGCTCATCGTCAACACCACACCGGCCAACCCGTATTTTGTCGCCACCCTGCAAACCTGGGTGCAGGGCAAGTTTCTTAACTTCAATGGCGCAGCCCAATTCCTGTCGCTGCTCTGGCCCTTCTTCGCGGTCTGGTTCCTGTGGCTGCCCTCCCACAAGCTGAACAAGCTGTAGCAGCGTATCATTACGGCTGATTAAGTGACTCAAGTAAGCGAACCAAGCGAGAACCCCCATGAGCGATACCCCAGATACCCCCGACACCCCCGACACCCCCAACAAGCAGTTCTTCCAGCGCCACGTGTTCTTCTGCATGAACAAGCGTGACGACGGCCGCAACAGTTGCGGCGACCACGGCGCCGAAACGGCGCAAAAGCACGCCAAGAAGCGCTGCAAGGAACTCAATCTGAACGGCCCGGGCAAGGTCCGCATCAACCAGGCCGGCTGCCTGGACCGCTGCGACGAAGGCCCGGTACTGGTGGTCTACCCGGAAGGCACCTGGTACACCTATGTCGACACCAGCGATATCGACGAAATCGTCGACAGCCACCTGGTCAACGGCAAAGTCGTCGACCGCCTGAAAATCTGACGCCCGGTCCCATGAACAAACACGCAGAAAAATTCACCCTGGCCGGCGCCGCCGGCCAGATCGAAGGCTTGATCGACCACCCGGCCGAGGCCCCGCGCGGCATCGCCCTGGTGGCCCACCCGCATCCGCTGTACGGCGGCACCATGGACAATAAAGTGGCCGTCACCCTGGCGCGCACCTTCGTCGGCCTCGGCTACGTGGTGGCGCGCATCAACTTCCGCGGGGTCGGCGCCTCCGAAGGCGTGCACGACCATGGCCTGGGCGAAACCGACGACATGGGCCAGCTGCTGGCCCATATGCAGGCGCGCTTTCCGGGCCTGCCGGTGACGCTGTCGGGCTTTTCCTTCGGCACCTATGTGCAATCCCAGCTGGGCCAGCGCATGGCCGCGGCCGGCACTCCGGCCGAACGCCTGGTGCTGGTCGGCAGCGCGGCCGGCAAATGGGAGATGGCCCAGGTCCCGGCCGACACCATCCTGATCCATGGCGAACTGGACGACACGATCCCGCTCAGCGCCGTGCTCGACTGGGCGCGCCCCCAGGATATCCCCGTCATCGTCATCCCCGGCGCCGACCATTTCTTCCACCGCAAGCTGCAGCATATCAAGCGCTGGGTCACCCAGCTGTGGCTGCGCCCGGGGGAAGCGGACGCCGCTGGTACGGACTAAGGCTCTATAATTAGCGCTGTTTTTTTTCACACGGCCAGCATGTAGCCTGGCCGCAAGCTTTATTCACTCAACCGCCTATCCCATGAAAAAATTATTCGCGGCACTGGCCACCAGTGTCCTGTTGCTCTCGTCCGCCGTGGCGCAGACCCTGCCCGCGCCGACCATCGCCGCCAAATCCTGGTTGCTGCTCGACGCCACCAGCGGCCAGATCATCGCCTCGCAAGATCCCAACGCCCGCATCGAACCGGCTTCGCTGACCAAGATCATGACCGCCTACCTGACCTTTGCCGCCATCCGCGACAAAAAGCTCAGCGTCGACCAGATGGTCAACGTCTCGGCCAAGGCCTGGAAGGTCGACGCGAGCAGCTCGAAGATGTTCATCGACCCGGCCACCCCGGTCAAGATCAACGACCTGCTGTACGGCCTGATGGTGCAATCCGGTAACGACGCCGCCGTCGCCCTGGCCGAAGCGGTGGCCGGCGACGAAGCCGCCTTCGTGGTGCTGATGAACCGCGAAGCCGAGCGCATGGGCCTGAAATCGACCCGTTTCGCCAATCCGCACGGCCTGCCCAGCCCGGACAACTATTCCACCGCGCAAGATCTGTCGGTGCTGGCCAAGCGCGTGATCCTCGATTACCCGGAGTTCTACAAGATCGACTCGGTCAAGAGCTTCACCTATAACAAGATCACCCAGCCCAACCGCAACCGCCTGCTGTGGCTGGACCCGACCGTCGACGGCATGAAGACCGGCCACACCGAAGCGGCCGGCTACTGCATGATCGCCTCGGCGCACCGTCCGAATGGCGCCTCCGAGCGCCGCCTGATCTCGGTGGTGCTGGGCACCTCCTCGGACCAGGCCCGCACCCAGGAAAGCCAGAAGCTGCTGAACTGGGGCTTCCAGAACTTCGACACCGTCAAGCTGTACTCCAAGGGCCAGGCCATCGCCACGCCGGAAGTATGGAAGGGTGCCAAGAACAATGTGAAGATCGGCTTTACCAGCGATGTGCTGGTGACCGTGCCGAAGGGCGTGGCCGCCAAGATGAAGCCGCTGCTCGAGCGCAAGGACCCGCTGGTCGCGCCGCTGGCCGAAAACAGCCGCGTGGGCGCGCTGAAGATGATGGTCGATGGCAAGCCGCTGCTGGAGTTGCCGGTGGTGGCGCTGGAAGCGGTCGATCAGGCCTCGATCTTCGGCCGTGCCTGGGATTCGATCCGTCTGTGGCTGAAGTAAGGCCCTTAAAACCCACGGCAAAGCGCCGGGGGCCGCTTTAAAACCCACGGCAAAGAGCCGGGGGCCTGTCCCGCAGGGACAGGCGGGGCGCAGCCCCTGCCCGGACCCTGGGTCTGACCCCGGGGTTCAGCCGTGGGTTTTTTCACGCTCCCAGATGCTTCAGCGACTCCTGGGCCCACTGGAAGGCCGCCGCGCCAGTCGGTCCCAATTCCTCGGGCGTGACGCCGACATTGGCCGCCACCTCGATGGCGCGCTCCACCTTGTCGCGTTCAAGCAGCATCACCATCATCAGATAGGGGCCGTACGGTCCCTCATTGTTCAGCAGCACGTCGCGGATATCGTCGGCCAGATGCATCTTGGCGAGGATGGACGCCATCGGCGCCCCCATCAGCACATCGAACAGCGACAGCAGACCGACCAGGAACAGCTCGTCGCGCTTGGACTGGGGCAAGCCAGGGGCGACGGTCTCCATGAAGCGCGCGCGCGTCAGCGCCACTTCCAGCAGCGATTCGTCACGCTCCTTGTTGGCGCTGCCCAGACGGAACATCGACACCGTCAGCCCACGGTATAACTGGTTACGGCCCAGCACCATGAACGCCTGGTTCAGACTGGTGACCTTGGTGGTCTGGCCATTGCTGGGCGCATTCGCCCATTGCAGCACCTGGAAAGTCATGCCGGGATCGCGCTTGGCCACCTCTATCATCGCGGGCAATTCGGCATCGCCGCGCAGCAGGTTGAGCAGCTCGATCGAGGTCAGGCGGCTCTGGTCGACCTTGGCATTCGGGTCGATGCGGTCGCTGGTGGTCAGGAAATGGCCCATGAAATAGCCGCAGCCCAGCGACAGGCACATGCGCTGCTCATCCCAGCTCTCCACCCCTTCGACGGCCAGGCGCAGCTCCGGATACAGGGCGCGCAACTCGCGCGTGATCTGCTGGAATTCGGCCAGCGTATGCTGGGTCAGGTTCAGCAGCACGCTGTGGCAGAGCGCCAGCAGCGGCGCGTCGGCCGGGTCCAGCGTCACGCCGCGCAGCGCCACCTTGCAGCCGGCATCGCGCATGCCCGCCACCCTGGCGGCGATCTGGTCCACCGGCAGGTTCGCCTGGGCGCGGTCGATCAGGAACACCGTGTGCGGCGCGATCAGCGGCAGATGGCGCTGGAACACCACGCCTTCCAGATGGATGGGAATCAGGGCCAGCCGGCGCTGGGCGAACTCGACAATATCGTCGGCGGCCAGGGCCTCGAAGAACTGGGCTTCGGCCATGGGCGGGTGCTTGCCGCTGGCAGGCGGGCTGAAGCGGTAGCCGCACAGGCGGTGGCGCTCGTCGACAATCTCGGTGCGGCACAGGATGGCATGGGCGGGCGCGGCGGGCGCGGCCGCCTTGCTGGCGGGGGCGGCTTCCGGGACAGGGGCGGGCGCGGGCGCGTCGCCGTCCTTGAGGTGCAAGAAAGATAGTAATCCCACGGGATCCCTCCATCGGCTAGAACAGGGTGCTGACCTGATCAAATCATACCGCCAAAACCGGGCGAAAAAACGTTCTCTGTCGGAAAATTCCGATGCCGGGAGACGAAGCGCCATGTAACTTTACTACAGTTTGTTCGGTATAATCTGCCCTTCCCCTCCGGCACGGAGGCAGTCCGATCAGCCCGGTTCAGCGACCGAGAAAGCAGCCCATGTCCACCGTTTCCCCGTCCCTGTCCTGTCCCGCGCCCGGCACCGGCGCGCAAGGCCTCACCTTGTCGCGTGTGGTGGCAGGCATGTGGCGCATGAATGAATGGCAGATGTCGGCGCAGCAGCGCCTGGCCTTCATCGAGGAATGCATGGCGATGGGCGTGAGCAGCTTCGACCACGCCGATATCTATGGAAATTACAGCGTTGAAGCCCTGTTCGGCGAGGCGCTGGCGCTGCGGCCGGGGCTGCGCGAACGGATGCAACTGGTGAGCAAGTGCGGCATCAAGCTGCTGTCGGACCAGCGGCCCGCGCATACGATCCAGCATTACGACACCAGCGCCAGCCATATCACCGCCTCGGTCGAGCAATCGCTGCGCGCGCTCGGCACCGACCGCCTCGACCTGCTGCTGATTCACCGGCCCGATCCGCTGATGGATTTCGACGCGGTGGCCGCCACCTTCGCGCGCCTGCGCCAGGACGGCAAGGTGCTGCATTTCGGCGTGTCCAACTTCAGCCGCCACCAGTTCGAGAGCCTGCACCGGCGCATTGCGCTGGCCACCAACCAGGTCGAGTTCTCGCCGCTGCAGGTGGCGCCGCTGTTCGATGAAACCTTCGATGGCCTGCAGGATCTGGGTGTGGCGCCGATGATCTGGTCGCCGCTGGGCGGCGGCCGCCTGTTCGCCGGCGATGACGTGCAAAGCGCGCGCCTGCGCCCGGTGATCCAGGCCATCGCCGACGCCCATGCCTGCAGCTTTGCCAGCGTGGTGTTTGCGTGGATTATGCAACTGCCTTGCCGTGCCCGGCCC
>JABTBR010000099.1 GCA_013284265.1 Oxalobacteraceae bacterium
AATGGTACTGGACCACGTAGGCAATATAGTTGCAGCTGGCGCAATCATAAGTGTATCAGCGGGTAGTGAAGGTGGGGGGCGGACCGCTGCCGCTAAGAAGGGTAGTAGCTTAGGACTCGGCATCAAAATATCAGAGGACGGTGGGATTTCCGTCTACAAAGAAGATAACAAAATTTTCGTAGCATGACCGGGCGATACCAACCACTCGCTGCAGGGCGATGACCCCGGCGAGCCGCAGCCTGAGCTCAAACGTCTAGTTCGCTCGCGCCTGTACCGCCATCGTCCGCTACGGGGCGACAACGGCGTGTCGGCTCAGGCCGTGATGTTTTCGCAACGGCAATATCCTATGCTAGCCCGACCGGCCGAGAACGGCCAAAACCAGTCATAGTACTAACCTAGGAATTCGAATGCGTATCATTGGCTGGCCGGAAAAATGCGACGAAGATGGGGCAATCCTACCTGTGACTATCGTTGATGTTGATTTTCAAGGAACACCAGAAGAGTTGCGTGTGATTGGCGAATTTCTGCTGGCAACGGCAGCTGAGCTCGACATCGCGCAAGCCAGGAATTTGCCATTGCATGTAGGTATCGACTTGGGAAATTCCAACCCACGTGCCGAAGTTGGCATATCAGTCAATGTGGTTCGGCATATCGATGAATAGGCCGCTGAGGCGAGCGACTCGATCCGGCCAGGGGCCGACGTTGGCAATTCACGCAATTGAAGCTGTAGAGGAAGAATTTTTTGAATAAAAATACGTCAATTAAACTGCTTGGGTTAATATTCGGCATTACGATTTTAGTCGAGATTCTGACTTGGGCAATGGGTGCGCCTCCAGAGAAGAGTATAGTCCGGCTGATATTCTTAACTGGATTGTTTTTGTGGTTGCTCAAGGGATCTCGCTTTGCGCGCTACACGTTGAGTATCGTGTATTCGCTGAGTGCGTTCTTAGCCGTCTTGTCGGCCGTCCGGTCAGGCGAGACGCCAGCATTTATCGCTCTGTTCTGGTGCTTTAGTATATTCTCGGTCGTTGCTGCCGTTTTCTTCATTCGGTCAAGTGTCTTGCGCGCATTGACTGCCCCAGTACGTGTAACATCAGACTGACGCAGTTCGGCCAACAGCGGACCTGTGAAATACAAAAGCTACAGATTAATGAGACCAGAATTTAATACACATAGTGATTTATGGGCTGATGACGGGTCGCTTCGAGACGTGTACATTCAAGATATGCAGCTTCAGAACTGGGACCGCTTCGATTCGCTGCTGCGTCATCATGAGCTGGCATACAGCTTCGATGGAAAGCCAGCTTGCTTCCCTGGCAGCCGAGCGATTTTCAGCAATCGCGAAGGGGGTCATCTGCTGTCGGTGATGCTTGGACAAGTGAGTGTTAATTGCCATTTTTTCGTCGAGTCGCAATTGGAGCTAGATATCTCACCTAGAGAAATTCTCGGGAATGCTGAGCATGATGCTGTTTTGGACTTCATTGAGCAGCTAGCACTTGGATTAGAACTGCCTGCGGATGTAACGCCAGAAAATGCAGAAGCTCGGCCAATGTTAAGTTATTCGCCAAGAGTGCGATGCTGGACGGTACACTCGCACTGACCACCGCCGTTTTCGGCCAGAATCGGACACTCGTCTTTTCAAGCCGGAGTTCTAGACTTTGTAATTTAAGAATCACTTTTGAGAGCTATAAATGGGTATCGAGATGACGTTCGAGATCGATGGTCAGTTGAGTTCGAAGCGAGTTTTGGAAATTTTGAAGGCCAATGGGTTTGTGGAGTACGAACAGCTAGATAGTGGCTTCTGTGCATTTCACGCAGAATCCCGATTGGATGCCTATTTCTACATGAAGGAGGAACCCGAGGCAGTACTGGCGGAAGGACTCATACCTCCGAAATGGAAGTGCACATTCCGCATGACTTTCCGCTTTTCAAAAGATAACTATCAGGCCAGCGAATTTGAGACGATGAAGTTTTCTCGAGCACTTGCGAGCCAGAGCCCTGCTTACTTTGCTCTTTCTTTTCAGTATGAAAATGTGTTTGCAATTCGCGATGAAAGAGGATACAGAGAGATTTCTGACACGACGGCAACCATGCAAACGCCGGTGTAGGGAATTGCACCTTCAAGAGTCGGCAGTTTGCTTTTGACCGCAGCAAGTGAGCTTCCGCTTTGTGGCGGAAGCGGACCTTCGATTCGGTTACTCCCCGTTGCAATCAGACGTCCGGATCGGAGAACAGATGTCCGACTTGACCCGCCACTGGTTGTCCGACTTGGCGGTAGAATCGCTGTCCGGATTGATGAGAATACTCACAGACTCAGCCTTTGAAGATTCTGGCGGAGGTGTTCGATGCATTTCTTCCCTACCGCGAGTAGACACATACACTTGTTTTACTCCACAGCCCCCATCAACAGATTGTACCCATGCCTCAATCCCAACTGACCGAAAACATTTATGAAGGTACGCTCGACATCGGCGGCATCATCGACACGAAACTGATCTACATCTCTTTTTTCAATGAGCAATCCAGTGTAGTGATCCGCGATGGAGCGCCATCCATACCGGGCTGCACGCGCAAGGAACTGTGCCTGTCCCCGCTCACGGTCGGCATGTTGCGTGCACAGGATAGTCAAACAATGGCGGAGGGTATCCGCTACGCGATGGAGGGAACGCATCTCGGGGTAGCTTCACGCGGGCCGCTTGGCCATCCTGGGATGGGGAATACGACGTGCATGTCATCCGCCGTTTCGAACTGCTGTCGAAATTCACTGAGTCGGAAATGACGGTGAGCATCGTGGGGGAAACGCAGATGGGCACCTCCGGCAGGTATGGAGACAAAACGGAACTGCCACCCTTATCGTTTCGCGTCGTTTTTTCCGTTCCTCTGGAGCACATGGAACAATTCTTCGGAATACCAGCCCAGTACTTCAGTGATTTTGAAAGACGGGTCAAGGAGTGCGGTGGCGTTACGCAATAAATGGCAGTTCCGGAAATTGTAATTTTTGACAGCATTAAATTTCAATGTTATCTTTAAAATATTTAATTTCTGAAAGCCTACTATGTCCCGCATACATCACTTCGTTCTCGCCTCGACCCTGATTTTGTCCGCCGCCGCCGCACATGCGGAAACCAATTTGCTGACCAACGGCTCGTTCGAAACGCCTAGCATTGCCGGCACCAGTTATGTGTTGTACGGACAGGGCTCGACGGCGATCACGGGCTGGACCGTGGTTGGTGACGATACGCAACTGACCCGTGCCGAGTTCCTGGCCGCCTCCGAAGGCTCGCAATGGATTGATTTGACCGGTATCTACGGCTACAACAAGGGCCTGCGTTCGGATGCCGTCGCCACCACGGTTGGCCAGCGCTACACGCTGTCGTTTGACATTGGTGATTACTACGTACCGGGCTTTCAAACGGCAACCATCGGCGTGAGCATTAACAATGGTTCGCAAACGCTGTTCACCAATATTTACGAAGCCGGCGTCATGGATTGGAAGCGTCAAACCCTGAGCTGGGTCGCCGATAGCAGCTCGGCGAGCATCACCTTTCTGGGTGCGGAGAATGGAAGCCTGAGCAATAACGCGGGCATCGGTCTCGACAACGTGGTGTTCACGCAAGCGCCTGCGGTTCCCGAGCCGGCTACCTACGGCATGCTGCTGGGCGGGCTTGCGATGGTGGGCGCGTTAATGCGACGCAAGAACGGTTCGAAAGCGGTCTAAAGATTGGATCGTGGAACAGAAAAATAGATCCCTTTAGATTTTCAGCCTCTGGAACTGGACCAGTTTAGACTTGCACGGCCAGTTCATGGACCTTTCTAGACTATGGCTTGCCCAGTTCAGACTGGATTAGACGCGAATAGCGCCAATTAGACTGAACTGGACTCCGGTCAGTATTTAGCATCCCCAGGCCAGGCGGCGCCGCGTTGCCGCCCGCGCGCACAGAATCGCGGCGGCAGGTGTAGGATGGAGCAGTCGCCCACCCTAGCCTTTGTGCGCCAGCCGCCTATGATTACCACCGATTATGTTTCCACTTATCTGGGCAACCGCTTCTATCCGCTGCGGCCGCAGATCGACCAGGTGGCCATTGAGGACATCGCCCACGGCCTGGCTTACCAGTGCCGCTTCAACGGCCAGACCCGCGAGTTCTATTCGATTGCCCAGCACAGCCTGATCGTGGCGGCACTGGTGCCGCCACCGCTGCGGCTGGCCGCCCTGCTGCACGACGCGGCCGAGGCTTACCTCGGCGATATGGTCAAGCCGCTCAAGGTGCTGCTGCCCGAGTTTGCCCGTCTGGAAGAACAGGTGACGGAGCTGATCGCCCAGGCTTTCCAGATCGACTTTTCCGACTACGCCCCCATCAAACGGGCCGATCTGGTGGCGCTGGCCACGGAAAAACGCGACCTGATGCCGCACTCAACCGAGCGCTGGGCCTACCTGGACGATATCGCTCCCCTGCCCGAGGCGATCGTGGCGATGGGGCCGGCGCACGCGAAGGAGCAATTTCTGGCAGAATTCGCCCGCTTGCGCAAAGCGCTACCGGTAATACTGGCGGCCTGAGCGTCAGCCGGGCATGGACCTGAAGCGCAGCCGGCGTTGGTTTCACGCATCACTTGTCATCCTTTTTCTCAAGCGCGCAGCGTAAGCAGGCGTTTTTAAAGCGCTTTTTGGAGATATCCACACCAACTGTGGATAACGTTGTGGGTAACTAGCACTTGACAGGGCGGAACGCCAGCATTGATGCGGGTTTCAATAAAATGCCCAAACGACAGGCAATTATTTTACTCAATTAAATCAAACACTTATAAATAGCGATGGGGAACCGGTAAAAAATTTTCTGAGCTTGGAAATATGAAATTTCTGTGCATAAGTCACGGCCCCATAGCGGGGCCGGGAATCCTTTGACAAATGGGCGGGCGAGGAATAGTGTCACCCTACAGAGCAAGTATTTCCGGTGCACCAGAGAATCGGCCCACCGTCCCACCACTCGCTGCGGGAAGATGCATGGACGTACAAGACGACGACAGCAGTACGGACTGGATGATAGACGACGAGTCGGCGGCCAATGCCGGCGACGACGCACAGGCGGCGCCACCGCCGCCCTGGAAGGTGCTCATCGTGGATGACGATGTCGATGTACACGTCGTCACGAAATTTTCACTCAGCAATGCCTGCTATCTGGGCCGCCGGCTCTGCTTCCTGCACGCCTATAGCGGCGAAGAAGCCTTGACCACCTTGCGCAACTCGCCCGACGTGGCGCTGGTGCTGCTCGACGTGATCATGGAGACCAGCGACGCCGGCCTGCGCGTGGCGCGCCAGATCCGCGAGCAACTGGACAATCGGCTGGTGCGCATCGTCCTGCGTACCGGCCAGCCCGGCCAGGCGCTGGAGCACAGCATCATCCTCGATTACGACATCAACGACTTCTGGTGCAAGACCGACCTGACCACGCGCAAGCTGTTTACGACGGTGATCTCTTCGCTGCGCAGCTATGCCGATCTGGACGCGGCGCAGCGCCGCATCCAGGCGCTGAGCCAGGCGCTGGCGCACGAACGCCAGTTGCTGGCGGCCGTCAACCAGCACGCGCTGACGATGACGCTAAATAACAAGGGCAAGATCGTGGAAGTCAACGACCGTCTGTGCCAGCTGCTGCTGCAGCCGCGCGAACAGCTGGTCGGACGCGACCCCAGCCTGCTGCATCCCGCCCCCTACCCGGCCGACCAGTTGGCCGATGCCCTGCGCACCCTGGGCGAAGGTGCGGCCTGGACCGATGTGATCGACGCCATCAGCAGCGACGGCAAGGCGGTGCGCCTGCGCGCCACCGTCACGCCGACGCTGGACACGAACGGCAAGCCGCTGCAATACATCGTGGTGGCCACCCAACTCTGAATCGGACCGAATAACTACTGTCTATATGTACAGTAGTTATCTTCCGCCAAATTCCGCCTTCTCCCCCGGTAAACTGCGACATCTGCCATCTTCTGACCGGCACAAGCGCGCTAAGTTGCGGATTGTTAAGCGTTTTTTCGGATATCCACAATGCCTGTGGATATCTTTGTGGATAATGCCCTATTGACAGGCCGGGAAGCCCGTAGCTATGCGGTTTACTACAAACTGCTCATCCAAAAGGCAAAATCAAATCTGAATAAAATCAATGACTTACAAAGCCACAATTTATATGGCGAAAAAATGTCAAAGAAATTCTTGCCAACATAATTTGTGCATAACTAATCGCGCCAGGCGCGTAAGGCGGTGGCGCGGTGCCAAACAAAATTTGGCTAACGGGAATTGTGTGCGGCCAGGCGGCCGAAACCGCTGGCGTGGCGGCACTTGCTTGCAATAAGCTAGGAATTAGCAGCCGATGCAGGCAAATGCGCTGCTGCGCTAATGTTTAACCGATCGGCGCAAATGAGGGCTGGTCAGTACCCGTTCGATGATGGCGGGCGCCACATTGAACGATTTCAAGTATTCCAGCGCGCGCAGCGTGCCCGAATCGTTTTGCAGCGTGATCGCCTGATTGACGATGTTGCTCGATTCAACATCGAGGCGCTGGCGTACCATCTCCAACGCGCCTGACTGCGGTAGCACATCCAACATGTGAGCATTCATCGTCATCTTCCTTTGCCTGGAAATTCCGCTTGCTGCGCTGCGATATGAGATAGGGAGTATCGGCCAACGTGGCTCAAAGTCAATGTCAGGCTCATATCTATCAGAAAAAATTCGCATTTCCGTCCCACTCCCCCATAAAACCGTATTGCGCCAAAACAAAACACCTCGCAGTTTCCGGCGTGGAGCGGGAATTTTGCTTCTTTGCAGCAATGGACAGCCCGCTTTGGCCCGTCCATAATGTTGCCATGACCCCTGCCACCAGCGCCGACCGCCCCCGCCCGTCATCATTGACCGACCTGTTCATCTCCTTTACCTTGCTGGCATTGCAAGGCTTCGGCGGCGTCCTGGCCGTGGTGCAGCGCGAAATGGTCGAACGCAAGCGCTGGCTGACGCAGGAAGAATTCATCGAAGAATGGGCGGTCGCCCAGATCATGCCCGGCCCCAATGTCGTCAATCTGTCGCTGATGATAGGCGGACGCTACTTTGGCCTGGCCGGCGCCATGACCGCGCTGGCCGGCATGCTGGCGGTGCCGCTGATCGTGGTGCTGATACTGGCCCTGCTGCACGCACATTATTCCAGCCATCCCGGCGTGGCCGGCGCGCTGCGCGGCATGGCCGCCGTGTCGGCCGGCATGATCGCGGCCACCGGCCTGAAGCTGGGCGCCGCGCTGAAACGCCATCCGCTGCCGCTGGCCTGGAGCCTGGCGCTGGTGGCCTTCGGCCTGCTGTTCGTGGTCGTGCTGCGCTGGCCCCTGCCCTATACCCTCGCCCTCGTTGGCGGACTTGGCTGTGTGCTGACCTACCGGCGCCTGGCACCATGACCCCGCCCTTGCATATTGTGCTGGCATGGCATGACTGGCTGAATCTGTTCGGCCACTACCTGATGCTGTCCTTGATGTCGGTGGGCGGCGCCATCTCCACCACCTCGGAAATGCACCGCTTCCTGGTGCAGGAGCAGCATTGGCTGACGCAGTCGCAGTTCAACGATTGCATCGCCATCGCCCAGGCGGCACCGGGACCGAATGTGCTGTTTGTCGCGCTGATGGGCTGGAATGTGGGCTTGAACGCGGGCAGCACGCTGGCCGCGGTGCTGGGAGTGCTTGTGACGATGTTCGGCATCATGCTGCCCAGCACCACGCTGACTTATCTGGCCGCGCGCTGGGGCCACGACAACCGCGAACTGCGCGGCGTGCGCGCCTTCAAGCAAGGGATGGCGCCGGTGGTGGTGGCGCTGATGATTTCGATCGGGATCATTCTGGGCACGGCGCATGGCCAACTGGCACTGGACTGGTCGCTCTGGCTGCTGTCGATAGGCGCGGGCATCCTGATCTGGCGCACCCGCATTCACCTGCTCTGGCTACTTGCCGTGGGCGCCGTGCTGGGCTGGTTCCAGCTGGTGTGACACGGGCGCCGCACCAGGCGGCGTCCGTTTGCAACAACGATTGCTAACGCTTACTCTTTGACCGATTCCACCGAGAAGGTCAGCGTCACGTCGTCGCCGACGTTCGGTGCGTATTTGCCGGCGTTAAATTCCGTGCGCTTGATCTTGGCCGTCGCGTTGGCGCCGCAAGCATCTTTCTTCATCATCGGGTGCGGCGCGCACTGGAAATGCGTGATGCTCAGCGTCACTGGCTTGGTTACGCCCTTGATGGTCAGATTGCCGTCCACGGTCGCCAGCTTGTCGCCGTCGAAGTTGAACTTGGTCGACTTGTAGGTGATGGTCGGGAACTTGGCCGTGTCGAGGAAATCTTCGCCCTGGATGTGGCTGTTGAACAGGGAAGAGCCGGTGTTGACGCTCTTGGTATCGATCGTCACATCCACCGAACCGGTCTTGGCCGCGCGGTCGAGCACGATCTTGCCGCTGGTTTTGTCGAAGCGGCTTTCCTGCACCGAGAAACCGAGGTGGCTATAGGAAAAACGGGCGAAGGTGTGGTTAGCATCGAGGCCATAGGTCTCGGGGGCGGCAAAGGCGCTCATCGAGATACCGGCGGCGATCAACAGGGCAACAATTTTCTTCATAGTGACACTCCAGGCTGGGTAAGAAAGACACCAGGCGCCGCGCCAAGCGGCCCGTGAATCTCCGGGCCGTTTGCGCTTGCGGCACTACTGGCAAGTGGGATCGATTATGCCTACCGACATTTCATAAGTAAAACGGAAAATATGCCGGCTTAGCATCGATAAAATCGATCATAAAACCCTGCAACAAACGAATTCACTGTTGCTCTTGCAAGCGACCCGCCTCAGCGGCCTCCGCTGAGCACGCTGCAATCGTTGCGCATCTGGGCCTGCGAGACATTGCTGCCGGCCGGCACGCTCTGGGTCAGCCACACATTGCCGCCGATGGTGGAGCCGGCGCCGATGGTGATACGGCCCAGGATGGTCGCGCCCGCATAGATGACCACATCGTCCTCCACGATAGGATGGCGCGGCACGCCCTTGATCAGCACGCCCTTCTCGTCGGCAGGGAAGCGCTTCGCGCCCAGGGTCACGTGCTGGTAGAGGCGCACGCCCTGGCCCAGGATCGCGGTCTCGCCGATCACCACGCCGGTGCCATGGTCGATGAAGAAGCTGCCGCCGATCTGGGCGCCCGGGTGGATGTCGATGCCGGTCAGCGAGTGGCCGATGTCGGAGATCAGGCGCGCCAGGAACGGCGAGCCGAGCCGGTGCAACTTGTGCGCCAGCCGGTAATACAGGATCGCGATGGTGCCCGGGTAGCACAGCATGATCTCGGCCACCGAGGTCGCGGCCGGGTCGCCCGAGAATGCGGCCAGCACGTCGGACACCAGCAGTCCACGGATGGCGGGCAGGCCGGCGGCGAACTCGCGCGTGATCGCGTGGGCCTGCTTGGTCAGCGCCTCCTCGTTGCCCTCGTCCACCCCGCTGGAAAATTGCAGGCCGCGCCGCACCTGCTCGCACAGGCGGTTCAGCGTGGTGTTGAGGGTATCGCCGACGAAATAGTCGATGCTCTCGTCGGTCAGGTTGGGGCGTCCGTAGTGGGTCGGGAACAGCACCGCCGACAGGCCGTTGACGATGGTCGTCAAAGCCTCGCGCGAGGGCAGTTCGCGCACCCTGCCCTGGTGGCGGATGTTATGGGTCGCTTCGCGCGATACGCGCAACTGCTCGATCACGTTACCCAAATTCCAGTGCGCCGGCTTGAAGCCGGTTCCATCAAAAGTATCGATCGTCATAATATGTCGAGGTCTGCTTGTCTCACTGTTCTTGGTCTTGGTCAGGGCCACCGTGGCCGCTGCCTCCTAACCGGGGCGCTCATGATAAAGAAATCCGCCGCGGCCCGCCGGCTTAAATCCGCATATTCTTATACCTTTACCGTATGGAAATATGTTTTCCAATCAAATACGAGCTGGATCCGGCTGACGTAGAATATCGCTCTAACGAACAATAAACCTTTCATGAATATTTTGCTGACACTGCTCTTGGCCGGCCTCTCCATGGTCGGGCCTTTGGCCATTGACACCTATCTGCCCGCCTTCCCCGCGATCGCCAAGGATTTCGACGCCAGCGCGCTGCTGGTCCAGCAAACCCTGAGCGCCTTCCTGTTCTGCTTTGCCTTCATGATGCTGTTTTACGGCACCCTGTCCGACTCTTTCGGCCGCCGTCCGGTGATCTTGGTTTCGCTGCTGGTGTATGTCGCCGCCTCGGTCGGCGCCGCGCTGGCGCCCTCCTTCGGCGTACTGCTGGCCTGCCGCATTTTGCAGGGACTGGCCGCCGGCGCCGGCTCGGTGGTGGGCCGCGCGATCGTGCAGGACCGCTTCAGCGGCGTCGAAGCGCAAAAGATCTTGTCGAATATTATGATGGTGTTTGGCCTGGCACCGGCCATCGCGCCGGTGCTGGGCGGCTGGCTGCAGGTCAGTTTCGGCTGGCGCTCGATCTTCTGGTTCCTGGCCGCCTTCGCCGTGCTGATGATCGTCTCGGTGCAGCGCGCGCTGCCGGAAAGCCTGGCCGTCAAGGACAGGCAAGCGCTCCATTTGGGCGTGATCGCCGCCAATTACTGGAAAGTGCTGAGCCACCGCCATTTCGCGCTGCTATCGATCGCCGTCGGCATGACCTTTGGCGGACTGGCGCTGTATATCGGCTCGGCCGCCTACTTCGTCATCAACATCCTGCACCTGCCGGAAACCGCATTTGCCTGGCTGTTCATTCCGCTGATCAGCGGCATGGTGGTCGGCTCCGCGCTGCTCGGCAAGTTGTCCGACCGTTTTTCGCAGATGGCGCTGATCAAAATCAGCTACGTGCTGATGATAGGCGCGGCCGCGGTCAACATCGCCTACAACTATTATTTTGTGGCCGAGATACCGTGGGCGGTACTGCCACTGTTCGTCTACACCTTCGGCCTGGCGCTGGCCATGCCGCCGATGACCCTGATCGCGCTGAACTACTTCCCGAACAATAACGGGCTGGCCGCGTCGATGCAGTCCTTTATCCAGATGCTGATTTTCGCGCTGGTGTCCGGGCTGGTGGCGCCGCTGCTGTTCGACAGCGCACTGAAGCTGGCCTACGGCGTCATGGCCGGCATGATATTGAGCCTGCTCACCTGGCTGTTGGCGCAATTGGGCGAGCCGGCCATTGATGGGCAGGCTGAGGCGGGCCGCTGACGCGTTTTGAAACCCAGGGCAAAGAGCCGGGGACGTCTTTAGAACCCACGGCAA